>DASRQU010000017.1:0-52145 GCA_035696345.1 Candidatus Acidiferrales bacterium | reverse complement strand
CGGCGGCATCTGAAGTCACCGTTCGTGATATTCCAGTTCCGACATTTTTGATGGAAATTTCGGCACCGACGACGACACCGCCGGTAGCATCTGTGACCGTGCCGGAAAGCGTTGCCCCAACGGCCTGGGCATTCGCTGGCGGCGAACTGAACCCGCAAACCAGCATCGCCAGAAAAAGAGTTAGATTAAACGTGAGCACGCTTTTTAAAAATCTACTCCCTGTCATATTGAATGATCTCCTCTTATTAAGGTGAACTTAGTTGCTATATTTATTACTATCAAATATTATGAAATATGAGTTAAATTTGGACCTGTCTATAAAAGCCAATAATTTTACTGACACGAATGACTCGCAGGCGCGCGACTCAACGATGTACTCCTCTTCAAGACCGAATTCTCCTGCTTTGGGCGCAAGGCAACCATTGCCCGGTTGCGATTGAACTCGCACTTGGGACCGCGGCCGATCTAATTAGAGGAGCGGTGCGAACGCCTTATAGACCAGGCAATATCCACGCGCCGTCTCGATTTAATTGCGGGCAAGACTGAGCCCAGGGTCAGAAGCACATACTGTGTGCGAGGATTTCTCATTTCAACGGGGAAAGGAGAATCGCGGAAATCTGTGACCATTCGTTCGACCGAGCCCAAAATTGTCATCAATCGTGCGGCTGTGGTCAATTGTTTCACCGCTGGCACCGACATTCATAGTTCGATGCTCGAAAGGCACCCGTGGCTTCATCTGGAATTTCGCTCCATGCGACTCCCTCAGTCGTCAGCGCTGAATATTTCATGAAGCAATCGGATTATACACAGGCAAAAAACAAGAGCACGCAAATACAATGCGTACGCAATACTACCTACAGGAGACTACTAGCGGCCGAAATTCACAGACGCAGAGACGATTTTCGCAATCGAAGAATCTGTTCTTCCCTGTCAGAAAGCTGCGGCTCTCTTAGCTCGACAGGGCGGGACTGCTCTCAGGCCCGATTGACAATAGCGTGCGACGAGTTTTCTTTGTAAGCTGCGATTGAACTTCGGAGGACTGGCCGACTTCAATCACGAAGCAACGGGCTCGCGTTACCCGCCCGCTCCGATCCTTCAAGGAAACGCCAGTCTTCCGGAACCGAACCACTCCCTCGGCTAACCCTCCAGCGACGTGGTGCAGCGAATGGCACGCCGATGTTATTTTGACGATGTCCGAAGTCCCGGCAAGAAATCGTTTTTCACAACATCTCCGCCCTTCATAACAAACTTCACTCGTTGCATTTCTGAGATGTCCTGGAGTGGATCTCCCGATACCGCGATGATGTCAGCAAATTTGCCTTTTTCGATTGTGCCCACCGTGTCGCTCAGATGCAGAATCTCGGCGTTCACCGTGGTTGCCATTCGCAGTACGTAAACCGGACTCGCTCCCCATTTCACAAAGATAGGAAACATCTCGCCTTGGACGCCGTGCGAACAGTTGCATTCCAAGTTATAAACCCGCCCCGGTGGCGGTGCAGCGCCACTCCCAAAACCGAGGATGACACCGGCGGCGAGCATCCGTTTCCAGGTCTGTTCCTGCAAACGCCAACGGCTGTAAGGCGCCCACTTGGCCAAGTCGTCGGGTTCGTCCTGGCGATGATCCAACGTAGTAGCAGTTATCGGGATTTGGTGCTGTACGAACCCCTTAATGTCATCCTCATCTGCGGCAACCGCGTGCTGAATATCGTCCACTCCCGCTTGTACGGCCCATTTTAGGCCATCCCCGCCGTAGGTATGGCTCGCAACGAACAGGCCGCGCCGATGAGCTTCATCGACTGCCGCTTTGATTTCCTCCAAGCTATAGGTGGCTTGGTTTACCATTTGCCCGTTCGACTTGAAATAGAACGGCCCGGTCGTGAAAATCTTGATGTGATCCACACCGTAGTGGGCGTGTTCGCGTACCGCCGCGCGAACTTCCTCAACCCCGTTCGCTTGGGTCTCCTGTTCGAATGGTTTGAAGTCCAACGGATAAAATGAGCTGCCGGGCATGGTCATATTAATGATAGGTCCCGCGGTTAGCAGCCGAGGCCCCTTGATAAGTCCACTTTCGATGCCTTTTTTCAGCTCGACGTCGGCATATCCGCCCCCGTGGGAGCCCATGGCTACCAACGTCGTATACCCCGCGTTCAAACTGCGCGTAGCAGTATTCATCGCCACGATCATCTGATGCTGAAGTCCTCCCACTTCGTCGGTCAAATGGACGTGGCCGTCAATGAGTCCCGGAAGCACGGTCGATTGGCTCAAGTCGATCACCTGGGCACCCGTTGGAATTCTGATGTGACTGGCGGGACCGACTTCGGTTATGCGGTCGCCTTCGATCACCACAACTTGATCAGTTAGGTTGGTACCGGACTTTGGATCGAAGAGTCGGCCCGCTCGTATTGCGGTCACCTTCGTCGCCTGCGCGGACAGCGTTGCCGTCGCGGCAAATACTGCTAGAACTCCGATAGCGGTATTCAGAGCAATCTTCCATTGCATTTTATTAGTTCTCCTTAAGCTATGAATTCACCAATCTAACTGCAGTATGCGATCCCAAACCGGCCTGAGAAATCGCCTTGGTGATTTTGTTCGACAACAACAAATTCGCGATTTCCCTGCCGCCAAGTCGCGACTACTTAATGCCTGTGTAACTAAACCCGCGCCTGTTAGGCGCGAACCGC
This sequence comes from Candidatus Acidiferrales bacterium, assembly GCA_035696345.1. GTDB lineage: Bacteria > Acidobacteriota > Terriglobia > Acidiferrales > UBA7541 > Palsa-360. The sequence goes on along the minus strand of DASRQU010000017.1, from coordinate 49,464 downwards.
CGAGGCCGACGGGCCGCGCCAGGCGAGGAATTTAAACTACCAGTTCAACTTGAGCGCAAACTGAATCTCTCTGGCGGGGGTTTGTAAGTTCGCCTGAGAGATGATGTTTCCGACTCCGCTGTACGATCCGTCCGGGTTAATCAAAGCGGAGTTGCTGTCACCGCTGTTCGGCTGTGGGGGCACGAACTGGGAAGTATTGAAGATATTGAATATCTCCGCGCGGAACTGGACATTGAAAGTTTCCGAAATTCGCCTGATTGGAAAGACCTTGTGAACCGAGAAGTCCAGGTTGGAAAAGCTGGGGCCGACAATAGTGTTCCGGCCGATGTTCAGGGGCATCAGGTTACTGCAATAGGTTTGGCCTGCTGGCGCCAACGGTATGTACCCTGCAGCTCCCGCTTTCGGGAAGCCGGCGCACCCGTAGGGCAAGGACGCCGCAACGGAAGTTGGCAGGTAAGGTTCGGTGAAACAGTTTTGATTAAGAAACCCGACTGTCGGACCTCCAACGCTATAACTAGTCGGATTGCACCCAGGGAGCCTGACCAACGGACCGAATGGGTCCGCGCCGGCATTGTTCAAGCCCAAGGAATCCCCGGTATTGGTTACAGTGGTCGGAGTCCCGCTATTGTAAGAATAAATGCCTCCCAGTTCCCAGTTGGCAAAGGCTACTTTCATCGCGCCAGCCCAGGACTTCGGAGTCGGGATTGCGTAGAGGGCATTGATGGTGAGGGTATTTGTGATGTTGAAGTCGGATGGGCCGTAGTATGCCTGCGGCAGCCACCAAACCGGAGAGTTGATGCCGTTCGAAAACGTATCGCCGGCGATGGTTTGGGAGGTGTCATCCTGCGACTTCGAATACGTATAGGCAACCTGGAATTGGAAGCCGTGGGCGAATACCTTATCGATGTTGACGTTCAAGCCGTTGTAGTTCGAGCTGCCATTCCAGTAGACGTAGCGGACAGATCCCACCGATGGATTCGCTTGGGCACTGGCTCCAGAGGGTGCGTTCCCTAGAGTGCAACCCGTCGAGGTAATCGGCGCCCCGCACGGGAAGAGGTACCCGTAAGGGGTTGTGACCGTTGGCGCCGCGCTACCCGGGGCCCCGGACATGTTGCCATCATCGCCTCGTGTAATCAGGTGGAGGCCGTGAGAACCCACGTAACCGACGGTCAGAGACATATCGGACGTCAGTTGGCGCTGGATTGAGAGATTCCACTCCTGGACGTAACTCCGCTTGGGCGCGCCCTCGGTCGTCGACATCGCAAGCTGGCTCGATGTGGAATTCGCCAGTTGCACACCGCCCTCGCCGGCCTGGAACGGGCCAGTGAATCCAGGCTCGGTGGGAAAATTGTTGAAACCCGTGACGCTCTTAAAGATGAGGAACGGAGCGGCTTGATTTTGCTGCAGTAGGAAGTAGCCGGCAAAAGGGTCAACGTCATAGAGTCCAAAGCTGCCGCGAACCGAACTCTTCCCATCCTTGAACGGATCCCAGGCGAAGCCAACTCTTGGCTCAAAGTTGTGCAGCGTGGGATTCTTATAGTAGGGGCCAACACTGCCGCAGGACGAGCCGGCCTGCGTCGGAATCGGGGCGGCGAATTGTGCTCCGCAGGTGGGAGAAGTGTCGTAAATCGAGGCTAGATTGGTGATCCGGCCTTGGGTATCCTTCAGCACGGTGGTTGGTTCATACCGGAGGCCGAAGTTGAGCGTCAAATTGGGCTTGATCTTCCAGTCGTCCTGAACATAGAAGCCAAACGAGGTCTGTCGGAATTCTCGCGGGTTATCCACTAAATTGAGCAAGCCTGCTTCAAAGTGACTGGGCATTCCCCCCAGGAACTGCTCGATGCGATTTAGGGGTGTGACTGTCGAGGGGTTATCGAAGATATAGCGGCCACCAGGATTCTGAAACGTGTGCTCGTTGTAATCCATTCGCTCAATGCTGCCGCCAAATTTGATCGTGTGAGCGCCATGCGTCCAGAACGCGTCGTCACCGTACTGGTACGAATTCCAGGCATGAAGATAGTGCCCGGTTGAATTGACGCCGCCGAAAAAGTCAGCGACTGTTCCGACCGATAAGCGCGCCGAGGATTGCCCGTCGATCGCGCCCAGAGGGCCAATTGCAGCTGCCGGATTGATCGCGGTGGGGGTGGAATCGTTATCTACGTTATCGCGGTTAAATCCGACACGCGCCGAGTTCACAAAATTAGAACCCCAGGTGTGGTTCTCCTCAAGCGATATAGTCGTCCTGGCGGATGTGGACACGGAAAGGACATCGTTGAACACGTCGGGCTGTGTATAGCTGGCATCGTCCCGAAGGAAGGTCCCGAACAGGTTATCGTTATTCCCGAGCTTATAATCCACGCGGACGGTGCCGAAGTTTTCGGGGGCCGTCTGAACCACGGAAACAATGGAAGATGCTATAAGAGGATTACTCGAAGAAACAGCGTTGGAGGTGGGCCAAATTCCCAAGAGTGCTTTGGAATAGTTGTCAACACACATCGTGGACAGCGCGGAGATAAATGTTCCGGGGCCGCCGCCGGCATCGACACATGGCGTGCCAGCGCCGAGGTTAGCCGCGGGTACGATTTGGCCGGCGATAATGCCCTGTCGCGCGTCGCTTGAGAACACATTGGTATTGCTGGTAAGTCCCTTACTCTGGCGTAGGCCTTCATAGTCGCCAAAGATGAAGAGTCGGTCCTTCAGGATAGGTCCACCGGCCGACGCGCCGAACAAGTTGCGCTTGAACGGAGGGTTCGGGTCGCCGCCAACCCTGTCGAAGTAGGGCCTCGCGTCAAGCGAACTATTTCTCAGGAATTCATAAACGCTCCCGTGGAAATCGTTCGTGCCCGACCGGCTGATTGCGTTTACGACGCCTCCCGTTGCACGCCCGTACTCGGCCGGAAAGCCGCTGGTCAAGACTTGAAACTCCTGGATGGCATCCACACCCAGGACGATGCCAATAACATCTCCAGGAGCGGCCATCGCGTAATCATTAACGGAGATCCCGTCGATTCGATAATTGTTAAATGTAGATCGCTGACCCGAGACGGTCATCTCGCCGCCGAAGCCGCGGTTGCCGCGAGCGGCAGATGCATAGGCGACTTGCGTTTCGAGTTGCTTCACACCGGGCTGCAAGGTGGCGAGCTGTGTCCAGTCCCGACCGTTCAGCGGCAATTCGCGAACGGTCTCAGATTCAACCTGTCCAGAAACCGCCGATGACGTCAGGTCGATCTGCGGGGCCGCTTCGCTTACCTCAACCGTGGTGGTGGCGTCGCCTAATTTCAGCGAAAAGTTGATTTGTTGTTGCTGTCCGACGGAGAGCAAAAGATTCGATTGCACTACCGTGGAAAATCCAGTGGCCGAAACTCTGATTTCATAGGTCCCGGGGTCCAGGTTCGGCACCGTGTATAGGCCGGCGGAATCGGAAGTGGTGTCACGGTTGATGCTGGTGGCTATATTTTTAATGGAAATCTGAGCCCCTGCGACGACCGCTCCAGAGGGGTCGTTGACGGTTCCGGTCAAAGTTGCGCCGCTAACCTGCGCATGCGCGGCAGCGGCGCCCATAAAACTAAATACCGCTGTCAGAAATATTGCGAAAACGGTGCTGATTTTTCGGGAACTTCCCAAGCCCATATGAAGCCTCCTTATATAATGAGAGCGATTATCCTTGCCGAATTGCATTGCCCGCAGACGTTGTAAAAGTGCGCCCTAAGTCAGGACCAAATCTTTATTTTTTGGGCGCAGCACTGCCATCACCCGCGTCCGACTGACGTCACGACGCGGGCATCGCTTGCTTTAATTGGACGAGAGCAAATTCAGGATGCAAAGACAGCGCACGCCCGCTCGTCGTCTTGCTTTTTTCTGTGGGCGAAACTGGGCCCGGGGTCTGAAGCACTTACTGGGTGCGAGGGCTTCTCATTTCAACGGGGAAAGGAGATTCCTAAAGACTGTTGCTACTGCCAACTTAAATAACCCTTAGCGTATCCTACATTCTAATCAGAACTGCAGATCAGAGCTCAAATCGTCGAACTTTACTTCGAATTCCGCGCTTTACGATTCCCACAATCGCTTGCGCGGAAGACATCAAAAGCAACTGAATTATACATATCGAAAAAACGGAAACACCCAAATACAATTCGTACGCAATACTACCTACAGAAAAACACTGTTGTACAAATATGGGAAGAATCGCCTGCGGGATGATGTTGCGAAGGCCTGAACACAAATAAATTCTAAAGTGTAATGATCCGGTTCCGAATCGCGTAATGTACGAGATGAGCAAATGACGAAGCTTGAAGCTTTAACATCAGTCTGGCTCTGTAGGTTTCGACCGTCCTCGTACTAATATTGAGAGTCGACGATACTTGCTTGTTCGAGTTACCCTCGGCGAGAAGTTGAAGTATCTGTTGTTCTCTACTGGAAAGTTGTTTGAATTTGCGTTGACCATGGCTGAGCGGCTTACTAGCTGTCTGCGATATTGTGTTGCGGGCCGCATTTGAAGGCAGAGATTCAGCTACCGGAAGATGGACAACCTCAATTACAAAGCAGCCGGCATGTGTTACCCGTCCGCTGCGATCCTTCAACGGGAAAAAACTATGGACCCACCGGCCTACGTCTGAGCTTTCGGGAAACTGTCCAACGATCTCCAAATTTCCCACCGGCCGACCTGTAGACAAAACAGTCTCCCAGAGTGGAACCACTTTATCGGCAAATCCTCCCAAGACCTGTAGAAGGGAGTGGCCCAAATGTGCCTCGATCGGAACGTTGTGCATTACGGCCAGGCTCTGATTCAGAGCCTTATAGCGCAGACGTCGATCGCATATAACGACGCCTATGCCGGAATCATCCAGCGTTGAAAACAACCTCTGTTCGGGGAAATGCATGGAAATGGATGGTGGGAGTTCATTTTGCTGTTTACGGTGAATGTTCATTGGCCCCTCAACCGCCGGCAATGCAAATATGCACGGCAACAAAAATCGCATTCTACCAAGGCTTAATCGCAACGCTGCGGCTTAAATTATAGCATTAGGGCAGGAATTAAATTAGCCTGCAACCAGCCCGACGCGAATTTACCTGCCGACTTTCGACTTTGCCGATAAAAGATGGCGCGAACCGCCAGGCATAACGATTCGATGCCGTACGAGTAAACGTGTCTCTGTTCCGCGCCAGCCAGATAAACAGTTAGCCTCTGTATGGTGCGATTGAAAAAAACTGCATTCAGTCTAGTGCACACGGAGCGTGCTTGCACTCACACTGTAGCTCGACTTCTACAACGCCATCGGCGTCTGAACAGTAGTTGCTGCAGTATTTCTTCGTCGATGGGATCTGACACTTGCAGTCCACATAAGCGCATTTGTGCCCGCTCGCCGAATCTGTGTTGTCGTTCATCGTCCGCCTCCGAAATCTGAAGTTTTGTCGATCGGTCGTCGAGAATGTCTAAGGCTTCTCGACGGCCGACCGGTGACTTAACATCTCGAGAACTATCTAGGCCAGTTTCGACCGCTCAACTTCGTTATGTCAGGTGCACGCCGCCTTCCAATCGTTTGGCACGCAACGTGCCTTCGTATTCTCAATATTATGTGTCGATTGAGCAGGTGGAATGTTCTTATGTAATGCGTGCGCGGCGCGGCCCGGCTTGACCCAACGTTGCCACGCCGACAGGTGTCTAACAGGTTGACACCTTGCTTTCCACCGCACTCGTCCTGGTCCAGCACCTGAGGCGTTCGCTTATCCCTTGTCATGAATCAGCAGCCGCTTGAATCATAAATCGCCGTTGGTTCCTCCAAATTAGGTTGAACGGCAACGTGACCAGCGCAAGCATGCCCATTCTTCAATTGTTCCCTGGCCTCGAGGAATCAAGACCCTGGCCCCCGATTCTGTTCAATCCAGCCAGCCTTTGGCGGCCCGCGAATGACGTATTTTTCGGCGAAAGAATTTGGACTGTGACGATGACTGCTGGGACGAGAAAAATAATCGTTGTGCACGTCCACATCATCGCGGCCGCGCATTCCTGATCGTGGAGAGGAGACAATGACAGGATTTGAGGTGCGCGGAGATAGGACGAGTAAACCACTCGATCGCAGAACGCCAGAAAACCGGAAAGGACGTCACAGGGGATGGTGGCACAGAAAAGGTAAAGCGGAATGGACCACCGAGGCCACCGTGCAACGCTCGGCCACGGTTGTACCACCGGCCACCAAAACAGAAGCCCTGCACCAAAAAACGATACGTGCTCGAATTCATGCCACGTGCGTGAATGAAGTGCCAGGTCAAAAACTGCAGGTATATGCCAAACGATCAAAACAACGGCATTCGCAAGCCAACCTATCGCCGGATTCGTGGCGAAGTGCCCAAGTCGCTTTCCCCAGCTCCATCGCAAAGATGGGGCAATCAGGCTATGAGTGATCCACCTTGGGAACCCCTGAAGAAGCGGTAGCGCCGGAGCACTCATTAAAATCAAGGGAGGCGCCATCGCAATGAGTAAGAGATGCTGCACCATGTGAACGGTGAGTGAATCGTCATCAAATGCATTCAGCGGGGAGCCGATTGCAATCCACACTAAAACAATTCCACTAAGAAATGCGGCGAGCCGCCACGCTGAAATTAGGTCTTGGAAAGCTCCGCGGAGGCGAAGCCAGCCGATCAGGTAGACCAGCGCTGCCAAGGACAGGAATTCGTCCACTCCGAGCGGGGTGTACCACGATGCGAAGATCTTTTGAGCGTCGGAAGTCATTGCTGTTGTTCAGCCTACAATTTTGCAAGTCTCAGTGATCGGTTAAAGGCTCTATTATCGGCCCGGTTCCCAGTGCAATCGCTCGCGAGGCGTCCCGCGCCGGAGATTGTCCGACAGGATGCAATGTGTCTAGGAACGCAACAAGCGCCGTTGTCTCAGCGGGGCTTAGATTTTTGCCGTACGCGGGCATGTTCCCGCCTCCCTGAATCACTTGCCGAACCAGCTGATCTCGCGTTAGCCGCACAGCTACTGCGTCCAAAGCCGGGCCCCGCTTTCCGCCTTGATCGCCTAACGAGTGGCAGTTGTGGCATTGCTTCAGTTGGAAAACCAGAGCGCCTTGCCTTTCGAGTGCTGATCGGTTGCGCAGGAGGTTGGACGGAATTGGAATCCCGCTCCACGCGTCCATCACCGGACTCCACGGTGCGTTTCCGGCGAGGCGCGTAAATGTTCCGAGCGCTACTGCTACCAGGAGAATCGTGAGTACAGCGATGGGACGGCGACGCCAGCTTTTCTCGCCTTCGCCAAAAACGAAGGGCAAGAGCAACAGCGCTAGAATTACCACCATCGGCCCGATGAGCAGAGCGGGAGTCTCCATCGAAGGTGGCAACAGCGAGAGCACCGCGTAAAGCCACAAGAAAAAGAAATCCGGCCGGGGCGCAGTTTGAATGATCGTAGGATCCGGCGGACCAGACGGGCCAAACGGACCGAAAAGCGTGGCGCACGCAGCGATTGAAAGCAAAATGAAGGCCGCGAAAAACAGATCCTTATAAACGGCGCCGGGAACGAAGGGCACACCGTCATTTTTCGTCAATTCGTGATAGTCCTTTATATATGTGGCCTTCCGCACCACTCGCCCGGGCATGGGCCATTCGTTGATTCCGAGTTTCAGAACCATCAGTAGATGAACGGCCACAAACGCGATGAGAAGTCCGGGGATGACGAAAACATGGAGCGCGAAGAATCGTGACAGAGTAGCACCTGCGATGATCGGGCCACCCAGCATTAAGTTAACGATCGATGGTCCTATCAGGGGGACACGGCTGGCGATCGATGCTCCAATGCCAAGTCCCCAATACGCATCCTGGTCGAATCTCAAAACTTGTCCGGTGAAAGCCATGCCTAGAGTCACCAACAAAAGAAGCACGCCCACAACCCAGGTGAGTTCGCGCGGATATTTGTACGCGCCAAATAAAAAGACTTGAACCATATGGATTAGGACGATCGCAACCATAAAGTTCGAGCCCCAACCGTGAAGGCCGCGGATGAACCAACCGAGTGCGACATCGTGATTAAGGGTCTGAAGACTGTTCCAGGCTTCACCGGCCGAAGGCACGTAGATGAGCGCCAGCAAGATGCCGGTAACAATTTGCAGCATGAAAACAACGAAAGCTGCACTGCCAAAGACATAGAACCAGCTCGCGGTTTCGCGCGGAACCGGGTGCTCCATCGTGGCGCGAATCGACGAGCTAAGCTGCAGACGCGCGTCCAGCCATTCGCCGACGGATTCGATCATACGCATGAGCGTATCTCGCGCACGATATTGGAAGCGTGACCCGGCGTGGGCATCTCGCTGGCTTTAATCAACAGCTTCCCGCTCTCAATCCGGTATTCGTATTCAAACAAACCGCGTTCGGGAGGGCCAGAGGCGCGCGAGCCGTCCTGGTAATACGCACCGCCATGGCAGGGACACATGAACAGACTGGATTGCGGGAACCAGCGAACAGGGCAGCCGAGGTGGGCACAGTTAATGGCAAACACCTGAAACGATTTCCCATCCACATTGCGAACCCAGCAGGCGATTTTTGCCGTATCTCCGTCTCCGGGCCCTACCACTGGATTCCGATAAGTGGCCAGGCGAGTTTCGCCGGAAGGAAACAGTTCTACGTCGCCCAGAGGAACCCATGAGTCGTAGCCTGACCTGCGAGCGCGTGCGACAGGTGAAAGCAAATATCGCGCAATTGGCACGGCCAAAAAGACAGCGACGAGGCCGTTGCAGAAAATTCCGAGCCGCATTAGAAGTTGACGCCTGGTGAATCCGATCATAGAAGTCATCGGATTTCTCCTATCAAGTTCCCTGCTTTTGGAAATGGCAGGTCAGGAAATTTCGGCCGCTGGGAAGCGAGCCACGCGACGACGTCGGAGATATCTTGCGGGGACATGGGCTTCCCGGCAAGGTCACTCCGCCAATCGGGGGCGCCAAGTTCTGGGCGTCCCGTGATGACAATCGTCCTGAGTTCTTGATCGTTGACCAATGCAAGAAACGATCCATCGACGATGGAACTTGCCTTTTGCCCCCCGTGACCACCGGCTCCGTGGCAGGAAGAGCAATAAGTCTCATACACTTGCGATCCGCGCGTGGAATCACCAGGCGCCGATGACGAGTAAGGCGGCGGGTCGGCCCCCAGTAAAACGTCCGGCTTTGACCATCGATCGCGAATGCCGTTTACAATTACATCGACCTGCTTATCGGTGAGCATGCCTCCGGCGCTCTGCGCAAACGCAGGCATCGACGTCGCAGGAATTCCACTTGCTGTCACGCGGCGCAAAACCTCTGCGTCGGCCACAGCCAGGTAAACCGGATTAGCGAGCGCGATGGCGGCTCCGCCCTTTCCGTCCACACCGTGGCAACCGGCGCAATTCTGGCCGTACAACGCGCCAAAATCTGAAACTTCGCTCGGAGTGGCTGGCATTTCACCCGAGAGTGACCGTCCTGCGGCGTTCGTACATCCGCCTAAAAACGCAGAGAGGCCCAGGGCTCCGAGGATCAGCAGACGGAACATCATCGCGATCCTTCCTTTGCTGAATTGCCTTTTTCCAGGCCCTGAGCCTCGATCCCTGCGCGCATTAGGAACGGCTCGAACTGACGCGTGCCGATACGCTCCTGTCGCGCTACTACCAATCCGGCGACGACACCGAATGCAAACTGGGAGGCGATGAACCACGGCCAATCAATACGCGCGTCGAGCAGCGGGTTGATGAGCCCCAAGATGCTATGCAGCAAGCCTGTCCAGAAAACCGGCGCGACGACGCCTCCCAGAACAATCGGCCGGCGCGGCACCATCGGCAGCATGGTTCCATACAGCAGGCCGACAAGCAGAGACGTGAACCCATGAATGCCAACAGCGATTAAGAAGCTACTCAAATGAAACGCATTGAGCGAGGCTGATCGGAACTCGAGGGATTGAGAGTAAACGGTTGCGGCGAGCAAATTAATCGGATACCAAACACTTCCTTGCTTCAACAGACCGTAAAGGCATGCCAGTACTGCCATGGCCACGCTACCTGCGAGGCCCCCTTTAATTCCTGCAGACACTGGATATATTTCGAGTGGAAGTAGGGGCCGCGGGAGATCCGGCGCCACTGCCAGCCTTTCGATTTCGCGGCGGGAGCGAGAGATCAGCGGTGCTTCGGATTTGACTGCAATCGTTTCTTCCTTTTCGTGCGGGAGAACTTCCTGGAACCAGCCGACGCAGCCAGCCACGAACAGAATTGCTCCGAGGATACTGACCGAGGCGCTCGTAACCAGCCCCGCAAACAGAAGGGAGACACCGAACGCTAAGACGATGGGCTGAGGTGTCGGTGCCGGCAGCATGACCGTGGCCGGGGTGGCTTGGGGTGCTGTTGGTTGTATGCTTGGCGAATCCATAGAACTCTGCCTTCCTCAGCGGCCGACGATGTAAACCACGGTGAACACAACGATCCAGACCACGTCCACGAAATGCCAATATAAGGAAAAGATTTCCGCGCGCTGGCTATGCTCCGGCTTTATTTCTCCGAGAAGAAAAAAAATCATTCCGAGGATAAGTACAATCAAACCTACGGTGACGTGGAAAGCATGCAGTCCGACAAGCGAATAATATGTTGTGCCGAAGAGGTTCGTGTTGACGGTCACGCCGTCATCGAAAATCAAGTGACGCCATTCCATTCCCGTTCCGATCAGGAAAATTGCGCCAAGCACAATTGTCACAAACCACCACACCCCGAAGACGGTCAGTTTTGAATTGCGCAGAGCCCTGACGGCGAGATGGATTGTCACGCTGCTTGACAACAGGCAAACGGTTCCTACGATCGGTAGTTCGAGCACGTCTTTCGGCGTAGGACCCGACACGCTCTTTCCCACATAAAAAATGTAGGCGACCACGAAAATCGTGAAGACGGCAGCTTCGGCGGCAATTAGGGAAAACATGCCCACTCGCCCGCGCGATGGAAGCACCCACTCCGGTTCAATCGAAGTTCGTGTGATAGCTGCGCTGCGCAATCGAGGTCTCCCTCTATTCGTACTTCCAATCCGGATCTTCCGGATGCTTGATATCCCAAAGCGGACGCCGGCTCTGGACAACCGGAATCCTGGCGAAGTTATATTCGGGCGGAGGTGAATTCGTGGACCATTCGAGTGTCCACGCGTCCCAGGGATCGCCACCCGCCGGCTCGCCCTTGACCAGCGATTGCAGCAGATTGAATACGAACACAAGGATGCCGGCGATCTGAAAGACCACGCCGATCGAGACGATCATGTTCCAGATTCCCCATCCGCGTCCGGGTTCGTAGGTGTAGATTCTGCGAGGCATTCCCAAAATTCCCGGAATATGCATGAAGTCGAACGTCAGATGGAAGCCAATTAAAAACAGCCAGAAGTGCCATTTCGCAAGAGTCTCGCTGTACATGCGCCCGCTCATTTTTGGAAACCAATAGTAGAAAGCGCCGAAGACAGTAAAAAGAATTCCCCCAACGATGACGTAATGAAAATGTGCTACCACAAAGTAGGAATTGCCAAGTTGCCAGTCGAACGGTGATGCCGCCATCATAATTCCCGTGAGTCCCGCGATCAGGAATTGAAACAGAAAACCGATGCAGAAAAGCATTGGAGCCTTGAACTGAATCTTTCCTCCCCACATCGTCCCGATCCAATTGAAGATCTTGATTCCCGTAGGCACGGCGATGATCATTGTCGTTACAGTGAAGAACGTGTTTCCGTAGGAACTCATCCCGACCGTAAACATGTGGTGCGCCCATACGCTGAAGCTGATGAACCCGATGCACACCGTCGCCGCAACCATCACCGGGTATCCGAAGATTGGTTTTCGAGAGAATACTGGAATGATTTCCGATGCAAAGGCAAATGCTGGAACCACCAGGATGTAAACTTCCGGGTGGCCGAATATCCAAAAAAAGTGCATCCAGAGAACCGCCGATCCTCCCGCTTGCGTGTCAAAGAAATGCCCGCCGAGGTACCGGTCGACGGAGAGCATGAGCTGTGCCGCGGTAAGAGGCGAAATCGCCAGGATGACCATTCCGCCCACAATCAGGTATAGCCAGGCGAGCAGCGGCATTTTCCCCAGCGTCATCCCTGGGCAACGCATGCACAAAATAGTGGCTATGAAATTGACCGCCGTTCCGATACTGCCAAAGCCGGAAACGAGCAGACCGAGCGTCCAAAAGTCAGTGCTATGCCCAATCGAAAACGCGCGCGAAGTAAGCGGAGCGTAAGCGAACCAACCTACGTCGGGCGCGTTGCCGGCGCCATATAGTCCGTTGCCGCCAATGAAGCTGAAATAAAGCAGTAAACCTCCGAAAGCGGTAAGCCAAAAGCTGAAGGCATTCAGCCGCGGAAAAGCCATATCTCGAGTGCCAATCATCAGAGGAATCAAATACGTGCCGAAGCCAAACAGGATTGGCATGATTACGAAAAAAATCATTGTCGTGCCATGCATGGTAAACATTCGGTTGAACACTTCAGGCGAAACAAAATGGTTGTGCGGAACGACCAGTTGGATCCGCATGATCGTCGCTTCAATACCGCCGATGATGAGAAATACCAACCCGTACAGGATGTAGAGAATTCCGAGCTTCTTGTGATCCACGGTGACGACCCAATCGTGGAGACGGTCGCCGATTGGCCGTGTGTCCTGGTTAATTACGTTCAGCGCGATGGAATCCGAGGCCATCCGTTTGTTCTCTCATCGAAGCGTTTGGAGATATGCCGTAAGCGCGTTCAGATCGTGGTCGCCCAATTTCATGGCTGGCATCAGAGAGCCGGGCTTAATCGCATCGGGATCTTGAATCCACGTCTTTAAATTTTCCGGAGTATTTGTCGCGGCTCCCGAGGCGATCGTTTCACGGCTCATTAAGTGAGTCAGATCGGGGCCGAATCGCCCATCCGCCACGGTTCCGGAAATGGTGTGGCAGTTGATGCACGCAGTCGTTTCAAAAATCCGCCGCCCTTCGTTCGCGGCGTCGCTCGTTCGTGCGGGTTCTTTTTCTTCCTCAACCCATTGCTCGAATCGCTCGGGTGAATCGACATATACACGCAGCAGCATTTTGGCGTGCTGCATTCCACAGTACTGGGCGCATTGGCCGACATACACCCCAACGTCATGCGGATCGATCCACATTTTGTTTACGCGATTCGGAATCAAGTCCGTCTTTCCCGCGAGGCGCGGAACCCAAAAACTGTGATCTGTATCTGCGGAGAGCAGCGTCAGGAATGTGGGCGTGGGATGCGAGGGATCGCTGACCGGAACGTGCAGTTCATTTGCGGCGACGATACCCAGGCTGGGGTATCGAAATTCCCACCAGAACTGATGACCGATGACAGTGACCTCCAGCGCCCTCTTGGGCACGGGAGCGTCCTCGATGGCGTGGATCACGCGGGCTGTCGCCATAAAGAGCACCAGCACAATCAAAACTGGAATAACCGTCCAGGCAAGTTCAATCTGATTGCTGCCGTAAACCTGAGGTGGCTCCGGTTCATCATTCGAACGCTTGCGGAATTTCGCTATGGCGTACGCGATCAAACAGAAAACAATCACAAAAATAAAACCTGTAACTGCTAGCACCAAAAGTGACAGTCCATAGATTGAGTCAGCAGGCGTCGACTCCGGTTTGAAGATGTTGGGAATTGCAGGACCGCTCGCCGCCGAGCATTGACCGCCAGCAAAGAGAACTACGGCGAATAAAAGCAGCACTCCCGCGATTGGAACACTTCCCGATTTATTTTCGTACGCAAGGTAGCTCATTTATGGCTGAAGCTCCACACGTAGGCTGCGAGCGCCGATGCCTGATCGGATGTAAGCTGTGCGCCGCCCATCGGTGGCATCGGGCTTCGATATTCTTTAGGTTGCGGAACACCATCCGTGATCGTTTTTTCGATTCCGGTATAACTGCCATCGCTCCACAGCCATTTCTTGTTCTTGCCCGTCAGCGCGGGTGCTAAAGGTGTACCCTCACCATTGTCACCATGGCAGCCCGTGCACGCAGCTCCGCCCACCTGGCCGTGAAAAATGCGATTGCCGAGCGCAACCATTTCTCGTGTTGCGCCCTTGGGAACGGGAAGGCGGCTCATGGCCGCGGCACCGGCATCAGGATGCGTGCCCTCGGGTGGCTGTGCGGCCACGTCCACAGGATTTCCGGCCGGAGCGGTGGCGCTCGGGCACGGCGTGATCCTGGCGGCGATGTCAGCGGGGCCGCCACGATACGCGATCCTATATATTCGTCCGCGGATGTCATCGGAAACGTAGAGCGAACCATCCGGACCGACGGCCAACCCGCTAGGACGATGTTCGGCTTTCGCCGGCGATTTCACCGGTCCCGCAAAACCGTCTGCAAATATTTCGCACGTGCCGGATGCGTGGTCTCCAGCGAGCGGCTGAAATACTACGTTGTAACCACTTTGCGGATAGGGCGCCCGATCCCACGAGCCGTGGAAGGCGATGAAGACGCCGTCACGATACCGTGCCGGAAATTGCTCCTTGTCATACCGCACCATCGCATTCGGCGCCCAGTGGGCAGGAAACGCCGCAATGGGACCGATCTTGTTCGCGCACGCGCCGGCCGTTTTGCCGTCGCCGCCGTATTCCGGGGCCAGAACCAGTTTTTCCGCGAACGAATCGTAATAGCACTCGGGCCAGCCATAATCGCCCTTTGCCTTCAACAGCAACAATTCTTCCGCCGGCAGGGTTGCTTCCTGGTCGGGCTTGTAGATGTTGGGCCAGTTCGCGTGCAATTGGTCGCGGCCGTGTTGGGTTACAAACATTCGCCCGCTTGAATCAATGGCCAAGCCCTCCGCGTTGCGGATTCCCGTGGCGAAGCGCTGCGCTGTTGAAAAAGTTTGGTTCGTTTTATTTGCGTCGTAAAGCCATATACCGCCGCGGGTATCAAGTTCGGTGCAGGGATCGGCGCCGGGAGATTTCAGTGTCCGATTTTTCAACTGGCAGGAATTCGTCGCGGTGGCAACGTCAATGTACATCGACCCATCGGCGCTGATGATGAAAGGATGCATCGGATGGTCACCACCAAGGGGCAAGCCTGAGACGATTGTTTCGGCGGAGCCGCTCGGCGCCATGGCGCCCGATGGCAACGCATATCGCAAGATCCGATCGTTGTTCTCAGCGAAGATCGATCCTTTGTAGATGCCAATTCCTGTTCCGCCCGCTCCGCCACTTTGGACGGTTTCGCCGAAGCGCTCAATCACATCGGCCTTTCCCGTTCCGCTCTTGTCTTGCAGGGCCACCAGAAAACCGCCAGCATGAGGCGTGTCATTGCCGTAGTATCTGCCCGACCAGGTGTTGACGTAGAGTGTCCCATTTGGCGCGACGATCATGTGACGGGCATGGCCAATGTTGTCCGCGAAAACCGTTGCGCAAAACCCGACGGGTAACCTCAAGCCGCTATTATCGTTCGGGCACGCTTGGTCCTTGGAGTCTGCGCGCGGATGCGTTTGGCTTTGAGTCGGCGCCAACAAACTGCCCGCGTAGATCGTACCGAGCGCGACGACGCCGAATAGCATGCTCTTATTTTTCAAGTTATTATTCCGCATTGTGCTTCCCTCCCACGCTTTTCTATTTAAGAGCCCGCCTTATTAGTTTGCTTGAGGGATTGTTGCTTTTTCGGATTTCGGGCTTATGGAATCAACTTTGGCCAGTTCTTCCATGTAGTCGATCACCGTGGAAAAATCGTAGTCGGGGCGCGCGACAAACTCGGCGTTGTTTATCGGAAACGCAGCCGCCGCAGTGGGCATGGGGGCGTGAACGGCTAATGCGGTTTCCAAAATCAGCCGAAAATCCTTGTTCATAAGGCCCACTGCAAATTCTGGCCGGTAGTCATGCTCCCTGGCTTTCGAGAGCTTTCCTAAATGAGCGGGCGCTACGACGGCTGTTTTTGCCAGAATTTCAAGCAGGCGTTGTCGATCAAGCCCCGCCTTCTCTCCGAAGACAACGGCCTCTGCGATCGCTTGCATGCCAACTCCCAACAAAGTGTTCACCACCAATTTCATCGTGGCTCCCGATCCGCTTGGTCCCATATAGAAATATTGCTTTCCTATCGCGGCGAAAATAGAGTCGGCCGCGTTAAAGGAATCCTCGTCACCTCCGGCAAGTAGAGTTAGCAAACCCTGTTCGGCCGCCGGAGTGCTGCCGGAAACCGGTACGTCCAGCACACGAATGCCCCGCTCGGAACCTAATCTGTACAGTTCACGCGAAGTGTCGGGGCTCACGGTGCTCATCTCAATGATCAGCGAACCCGGGCGAATGTGGTCCAGCACTCCTTGCGGTCCGATGTAGACGCTGCGCACCGCCTCATCGTTCGGAAGACTCGATAGAACTACATCCGAGCCCGCGGCTAATTCGGCGATGGACGGCGCTACGATCGCGCCCGACTCGATCAAACCATTGGCTTTGGTAGGATTTCGATCAAAAACGGTCACGTGGAAACCACGCGTCAGCAAACGCCCGGCCATTCGAGAGCCCATCGCGCCGATGCCGATAAATCCGAGTTTGCTGCGATCCTTGGTAACTGAGTTCATTGTCCTCTCTCCGTTCCAGCGCCCAACGTGACGCCTTTTTGATTCGAGATATGCTGCTGCAGAACTTGGTCCAGAGAGGAAGGCCCGCCTCCCTTGATCATCACCACGAGAGCGAGAACCAGAACCAGAATGTGATATTCAATTCCATGGCCTCGTTGGTCGCCGTACCAGTTCATGAAGAATCCAAATTTCCAGTGCACGGTAACCAGCGCCACAAGCATGACGACCGCAATACCTAAGGCTGCGACGCGGCTCAGAAGCCCAACGAGCAAGCCCAAACCGCCCAGAAATTCTGCGGCAACAGCCAACATTGCCAGGGGCGCCGGAATTCGCAAGTGCTCTCGGAATACCTTCAGTGTGTTTTGCAGCCCTGGCCCGCCAAACCAACCGAACGCGAGCTGTGCTCCGTGAGCAAAGAAGACAACTCCCAGGACAACCCGCACGATCGTGATAACCCAGTCTCCGCTCGTTCCAATCATCCATGTGAGCATGTGCTTAGACCCCCAACGTTCCAGCTAGCCGCACCCTCACAAATGCATTTACGGTGCCATGAGCGGAACCACGAAAAAAGTAAAGCTCAGGCTCCGTGAAATCAGTTACTTACTTGCAAAAGAGAAAGACGGGGCCGTGTGTGCACAAGACCGCTGCAACAGCTCAAGTGTCGGCATGTGGTCAAGTGTCAGAATGCCGGAGCCTTCGGAGGCGAATTAAGAGTCGCCCTGACTCCGTCAATACAATTCGCACGCGCGAATAACCCGCCATGTTTCAACGTAATCTCTATCCCGTTGGCTTTTTACCAACCCTTGGAATTCAAGATGCATTAGTCAATCCGGAATGTATCGATTTAAAATTTCAAGGAGAAATCATGACATTACCCACGCGCACACTAGGTTCCACTGATCTCAATATCACGACGGTTGGATTCGGTTCGTGGGCCGTCGGAGGCGGCGGCTGGACCTATGGATGGGGGCCTCAGGACGACTCTGATTCAATCGCCACGATGCATCACGCTCTCGAGTTGGGCGTCAACTGGATCGACACAGCGGCAGCTTACGGGCTGGGCCATTCCGAAGAAGTTGTCGGCCGCCTGCTACGCGATTTGCCGGCGTCTCAGAGACCCTACATCTTCACGAAATGCGGCCTCATCTGGGATGACGACGATCGCATGAAAGAACCGCGTCGAGTGCTCAAGCCTGACTCCATTCGACGCGAATGTGACGCCTCACTTCGCCGTCTGGGCATCGAACGCATCGACCTGTATCAGTTTCACTGGCCAGACAACATAGGAACACCGGTCGAGGAATCCTGGTTAGAGATGGCCAAGTTGGTGAAAGAAGGAAAGGTTCGCGTTGCAGGAGTTTCGAACTTCAGCACCGAACTGTTGGAGCGCTGCGAGCAGATTCACCGTGTGGATTCCCTGCAGCCTCCGTTCTCATTGATAAACCGCAGGGCAGCTGACAAGGAAATTCCATGGTGTGAAAAACATCGCACCGGCGTGATCTGCTATAGCCCGATGCAATCCGGAATTCTGACAGACAGCTTCACCGCATTTCGAGTGAAAAATATGGCAGCTGACGATTGGCGGCGCGGCGCGGCGGAATTCAACGAACCCTATCTCAGCCGGAATCTTGCATTGCGCGACGCCTTGCGTCCAATCGCGAAAAGGCACAGCGTTTCGGTATCTTCGGTGGCAATTGCGTGGGCATTGGCATGGCCCGGCGTGACAGGAGCAATCGTAGGTGCGCGTACACCGGCTCAAGTCGACGGCTGGATTCCAGCTGCCTCCCTGCAACTTGCAGACGCAGATCTTGAAGAAATTGCATTGGCGCTGCAGCGCACGAACGCAGGAGCAGGTCCAATTCATCCGAAGGAATGGAGTTTATCCACCAAAGGTCATTCCGCCTAGCCTGACTTTCTCACTACGCGAACGGGACCGAGCCGTAACCGTGGTCTAACGACGCTTCCTGGCTATGTGACCGAAACGGTATCGCTTTCCAATCACAAGGCACGGTTGGCATGAATTGCGTCGGGGCCAACCTGGGAACGCCAATCTCCCGATTGGCGCATGGCAAAACGCCAATCGGGAGATTGGCGTTCCCAGGAAACATACAATCACTTGAGAAATGCGGGCTAGGGTCTGCGGAGGCATTCGCAGCTGCGGGCGTTAAGATGAATTCCGTGCCTGCCAGTCTCACCGAGAGCGATGGCGTCGACGTCTTCAAATAATCGCACAATGGCGCCATCAACACGCAGAGAGGCCTCGAAGTGCCCGATGCGGCCCGCAGAACATTTTTACCTTTTAGATTCTGCGATCGGAGCACTGTAGTTATCGGTCAGAGTCTTCAAGAAAGAGACAATATCGTCCTCTTCCTTGTCCGTGAGTTTCAGATCGCCGAGTTGTCGCTTGTTGATGTTGGTTGGATCTTCAGATGGCGGCCAGCATGTGACCTTTTCTCCAGGATCTCCTGCCTTGCATGTGGGCAGAACATCGCGCGTGTTGTAGAAATGCACCACCTCTTTCAAACTTTTGAAATAGCCATTATGCATATAGGCTTTCACGAAGTCAGGGATGGGACGCATGTCCACATTGCGCAGCGTGGGCACCTGGAACTTGGCGTCGAACTTGGGAGCCAGTTCGATCCACCTCGAGTCCGGATTCAGTTGGCCGCTTAGACTCTTCATTTTGCGCAGAAAATATCCAACCCCTGTATCAACGTAACTCGAGCCAGCTTCATTTGGACTGTAACCGCGCTCGTCAGCTTTGGCCTCGAAGTAGAATTGCACGGATGGATTTCGAGGTACGCCCAGATTGCTTGCAGTGAAGTCCGTGAACAGGGGCTCTTCGCCAGGTCCGCCATCGCGGTGACACTCGTTACAATGCGCCTTGCTGCGAAACAACGCGTACCCGATTTCTTCCTGTGGGGTGAATTGGGCCTTGCCTGCCTCAACATAGTCGTACTTCGAAGTGAACGGACTGACTTCCGGCGAAGCTTCGTACGCTGCCGCCGATATGCCGAAGTCGTCATAGACACGGTTCGCCCGCTGCCGGTCAGCGACGCTGAGGTGGACCGGGTACGCATCGTTATCGGGCGGCGGTCCGGGCGTCGCGCAGACGCTTTCGACGTCCTTCGGCCAATGAATGTCAAACGAATCGTCGCCCCATACCGCGTCGAATAGTTCGCGATATGGAGCCTTGGAGATCCGGTAAGCCAGACAGGCTGAGTCGGACAGCCCCATCTCGACAGGATTTGTCGGAGGTCCCTGAGCTTGTTCAGCGCTTGGATTTTGCAATCGGTAGCCGCTGGCGCGCATGTCCCAGAAGTTCCCGCCAACGAAGTCGCCCTGCAGCGCATTGTAGTGGAGTACAGGCGCGAACGTCGCGTACATGTAGCTTTGCGGTTTTCGCTGGCTGAAGCGCGTTCTCACAGATCCCGGATATGAAACTGTGCTCTGGTTTAAAGATTGGATCGGGCCAGTGAACCCTGTTTCCGGCGTGTGACAGAAACTGCACGCCTCGTTCTGATTTACCGAAAGGTGTTTATCGAAGAGTAACAGCTTTCCCAGCGTGCGAACTTTGCCTTGGCGGTCGAGCGTTGTCCGGCTCATCGCTCTCAAGGTGTCGATTTCAACCCGATCGACGTCGGCGACAACCTTGGCAACATCTTCGTCGAATCCCGAAGGCATCCGTCCGACAGCATCTGGCGAGTGTGCTCCAGCGGCGCTCACCGAAAAGAGACGCCAAGACTTAGTTCCGGCTGAAAACAGCAGGAAGCAAAACGCGAAAAGCCCAGCCAATGACGTTGAAAGAGTTCGATTGCGCATTTTTTCGATCTCCTTTCTGCCAGGTGATTTCCCGCAGGAGCGCCGGTGCTGCCCGTGCGACGGGCAGGATCGAGTGGGAGCATCGTCGCTTCGAAGAGCATGGAATTGCTGATTCGCAACTCGCTAGCCTCATTCACTCCGCGCTGTGCCAGGTGGAATCCGGATCATATGCGGTCATGGTTTGAGCAATCCGTGTCGTGTCCGGACCGAGATCCTTTTCATAGATCTTCCCCGACTTGCTTACGATGAAAGTCTTCACGCCCGAGGCTCGGTACTCCGCCGGATAGGCGACGAACGCAAATCCCTCGATCATCTTTCCGCTTACGACGTAGTTCCTCGCGCCGCCTGGGGCATGAGGCCCTTGGCTCGTAAGGATCCGGAAAAAATAGCCATTAAACGGATCATGTGCTCCGACCAGATCCACCGGACGATTTTGACGTGCGTAAGCGATCAGAGGATCGATCGGGCTATCGAATTGATCGACTGTGCCCTCCCAATACAAACCGTTGTGTCGCCCCTCATCGCTCACGAGTTTTCGGGCGTACTCCTTGGACAGGCCATCCCGACCTTTCTCGTAATACTGTTTTTGGGCCTCCACCAGATCGCCGCAGGCTTGCATTGCTTCGAGTTCATTCTTGCCAATTCTGCGGAATAAAATTTCGTCCTTGCCGGCTGCGGTGTCGAAATACCAGGCTCCGTTTTTGTTTACAAGAGGGATCGGCAGCGGCCAGTTCTCGGCCCCGATTAACAAGGTTACAGTTCCATTTGGCGCTTTCACAAACCGATGCATTTCTTCGTATTTGGTCGAGAAGTTGGTGCGTGCGTCCAAATCTTCCATCGGATCACCCGACGAAATCACATCATTCGCGGCGGGCCCGAGGACGGTCAAGAGAGAGCGGTCATCCGGTGCGTGCGCTGCAGCAAACAAAGCGCGGCCGGCGTCTTCAACCGAAGCAAAGGTCTGCTGTCCCGCCTGCTGAGCCCACGTGGGCATTGACGAAGCCGGCCCGTAAAGTACAAATAGACCAAATGCAGCAACCCGAACAAACGTCCTCCACTTCGGTCGAACGAAAATCAACATGTTCCTCAACATGGAAATTCCCTCCATTCAGATTTTTGCCATTCTCAAATAGATTCATGGCCTCACCGGTGTCCACCGCCACCACCGCCGTGGAACCCGCCGCCCCCATGGAAGCCGCCCCCGAAGCCACCGCCATGAAACCCACCTCCAAAGCTTGACTGTCCACGGGACGAAAAACCCCCGACCGTTCCGCCGTGATCAAAACCACTGAACGCGCCGGAGTGCATTCCAGCCTGCCCATGAGAAGGAAGCGACCCATGGAATGTTGAATATCTACCCCCAGGATTACTCCCGCGGAACGCGCCGCCGCGATTAAAGCCTTCGCGTCCGTTGAAATTATTGCGATTCACGATGGTCCGGCTGTGCGACATATAGTCGTGGTGGTCATAGAGCATCCTGTGGCCGTGCCAATCCCATCCCCAGTTGTTCCATCCCCACCCAAATCCTCCGAAAAACCCGATTCCAAAACCGGCACCCCAAAAAAGTCCCGGACCGTCATAAAAGATTCCGGGCACGGGATACCAACCGGGATAGGCAACGATCGGATAGCCGTAGACAAGCCACGGATCGTACTCCGGCACATAGACCTCATCGGGGTCGGACGGTTGGATGACAATCGTATTGCCTTGCGTAGTTACATTCTCCTGCCCATTGCTATTCAGATGACCAGCCTTCTGGGCCTGCTGGCGCATGGCCTGAACGGCGTCCATTACGTCCTGCGGCTGATTGGCATACGCGTCGCCCAGGGACGAAGTCCAGGAAAGGTTCTTGTCCATGTTTTCAAGAACCGATGGAAATTGCGTGAGAGCTTTCACGCTGGGATCCCAGGACTGTTTGTCGACTTCCTTGCCTAGCTTTTCACCCTTTAGGTCGGGATGGCTCTGCATCCAGCGATCCGCTTCGACAATTTCGGTTGGATAGGTGGAAGCCGCAAGAACCTGCGCAACCAGAGCGTCCGGGTACAGGGCGATTGGTGCGACCAGTTGCTGCAGCTCTTGAGTAGATAGCTGCACCGCCGGCGCTGACGAAGGGTCCTGGGATTGCACACTCGGCCCGCGGGAGGCAGCTTGTGCAGTAAGCTGCACGAGCAAAAAACAAACAAGACAACTGGACAACTGTTCGATCCACTTCGTTCTCAAATTCCTGTTCATCGCGAATCCTCCATTGCTGACGTCAGATAACCGCTTGGGCGCGAGAGCAACTAGCTCGCGCCCCGTTGTTGGAGTGGCAGGTGGTTGTTAGCTTCCTTGTTGCCCACGATGCTGGGCGGGCACATGTGCCTGCGCTTCCGCAGCGGCTGCACCGACCTTCTCTTCGTAGCGAGACTTATCGACCGTGCTGCCGCCTTGCTCGCCTTCGTCAAATAACTTCGCGAGGAAATAGCGATTTCCGTACTTATTGAAGATCAATTCGGTCTTGGCAGGCGCGGTGTTGACTTGTGATTGCTCGACTTCAAACAGAGCAGAAGTAGAGCCGTCCGCGCTGCTAATTTCCATCACTTTTAGATCGGAGTTATCGAGCACATGGATAACGTACTTGCCCGCCGGAAGTTTGGTGTCGCCCGCGTGGAACTGAAACGGAATGGTCGCTACAATTTCCCCACTAATCTGTGCATGCCCAGTGCTCGGGGAAAACGCAATGGTAAAAACCAGGGCAATGAACGACAAAAGCAAATTGCGTCCCACTGTGCGGTTGCGGCTCGTGTGAGCCATTTCAATTGGTTCAGTAAACATGATGAGTTCTCCTTTTCTGCCGCTCTGTCAGGCTTCAATGCCTCGCGGACTAAACTGGAATAGGCAACAAGCGTGCCAAACGGATCCAGCTTGTAAGTCACAGAAAGTAGAGACGCAAGACAGGGTCGGAATAATGCGAGGTGCCAGCCGGCTAGACGCTATGTCCCATTACCGACATTCTGAACATTTTCTGATGATTTTATTTTTATCGCATTCGCAGCGAGGACTGCGGATCAATCTAGCGGAAGGTCCATCTCAACGTCGTTATCGCTCTGCCGGGGAGGAGCGGCCATTGCGTTTGAACGTGAAATGCCAAGTTTTTGCATGCGGAAGTAAAGCGTGGACCGCTTCATCCCGAGGCGAGCTGCGGCGCCGTTGGGTCCTGCGACGAGCCACTTTGTATGCTCGAGTGTCTTGAGGATGTGATCTCGTTCTGCCTCTTCCAAAGTAATGGCGCCCGTTGATTCCGCAGCCGGGGAGCGCTTTAGGTCTGCAAGTGGCGGGCGCAGTATCTGACCGGCGCTGAGGATTACACTTCGCTCGATGAAATTCTGCAGCTCGCGAATATTCCCCGGCCACTGGTGAGAACTGAGCGCAGACATGGTTTCCGGCAAAATGTTGTCGATCTGCTTGCCCATGCGGCGACCATAAACTTCAACAAAATGTGTGACCAGCGCTGGAATGTCTTCGCGGCGCTCCCGCAATGGAGGCAGCGAAATCGGAAACACATTCAAACGATAATAGAGGTCACTCCGAAATTCGTTTCGCTTCATCATGCTTGCCAAATCTCGATTGGTCGCTGCCACGAGACGAACGTCCACATGCTGCGTCCTGGTCGCCCCTAATCGCTCGAACTCTTGTTCCTGCAGGACGCGCAGCAGTTTGGGTTGGAGTGTCAACGGGATGTCGCCCACCTCATCCAGAAAGAGCGTTCCCTTGTCGGCCAGTTCGAAACGACCAAGCTTTTGCGCGATGGCGCCCGTAAAAGCGCCTCTCTCATGGCCAAACAGTTCACTCTCTAATAAAGCGTGCGGAATCGCGGCACAGTTTAATTTAATAAACGGGCGTCCGCACCTCGAGCTCACATTGTGAACGGCGCGTGCGATCAACTCTTTGCCAGTGCCTGTCTCACCCTGAATAAGGACTGTTGAATCGGTAGGCGCGACGCGTTCGACTTGTTCCAGAACTACTTCCAGCGAACGACTTTTACCAATCAGTTGCTCGAATTTGCGCGGATTGTGGTCGTTGGACTTCGATCTTTCGAAAGCTCCCCCAAATACGGCCATTAAGGACCTCCTGGCGGGCTGGATGCGCTTCCCGATTTAATTCTCCAGAGCTCCTCGAACACTCTCGAGCAGAGCTTCATCGTCAAACGGTTTTGACAGGAATTCCACGGCGCCCGCTCGCAGCGCCTGCATCCGCATTTTTTCGTCCCCATGTGCCGTGATAAAAATGGTCGGAATCCTGCACCGTTCAGTGTTTAGGTGGGCCTGTAACTCGAGACCGGACATCCCAGGCATACGGATGTCGGCGATAAGGCAAGTCGCCTTGTGCTGCTGGCCGGACTTCAGGAATTCTTCCGCCGACGCAAAGGCTTGAGCGGGCAAACCAACCGATTTCAGCAGCCCTTCTATCGCACTTCGCATCGAATCGTCATCATCAACGATCGCGATCAATTTAGAATTATTTTTAGTAGCCATGGTGTGAGCCTATGGCGATGCTCAAAACCGCGCAATCATACGTTCGTATAACAGACTAATACCCGCTCGATTGGCGAACCGCCGCTAGTTTGAGGGGACGAAGTTGATCGCGTGAACGAGCTAGTTCTCGCGGGGCGGGATTTCAAGCTTTTCTGCCATTCTGACGAGTTCCGCGAGCGACGCAGCCTTCATTTTCCGCATTACATGGCCGCGCTGAATCTTTACCGTAATTTCAGTGGTTCCAAGGTGGAAAGCGATTTGTTTATTAAGCATTCCCGAAATCACTAAGGCCAAAACCTCCCGCTCGCGCTTGGTCAATGATTCGTAACACTTTCGTAACTCGGCGGCATTACTTTGCTTTTGGCGCGTTATCCGGTCGCGGTCCAAAGCCTGGTGAATCGCGTCCAACAACTCCTGGTCCCGGAACGGTTTGGTGAGGAATTCCACCGCTCCGGATTTCATTGCCTTCACGGTCATCGGAATGTCTCCATATCCCGTGATAAAAATAATAGGAATAGCTACGCCCGCTTCCGCTAACTGGCGCTGGAAATCCAGGCCGTTCTCTCCACGAAGTCTCACGTCTAGGATCAGGCAGCTAGGCGTGTCCGGCCGCTTGCTGCGTAGAAAGTCTTGCGCCGTTCCGAACGCCGTGGACCGGAGGTCGACCGATTTTAGCAACCCTTGAATGGACGCCCGTACGCCCGCATCGTCATCAATGATGAAAACCATGGGAGAACTCGCGGGCATCATTCATGTGCCTCGGATTTGCTGGGTATAGTGAAAGAAAAGGTTGCGCCGCGCGGATAGCTGTTGGCAGCCGATAAGCGACCGCCATGCGATTCAACGATCGAGCGGCAGATCCGAAGTCCCATGCCGGTGCCATGCGGTTTGGTTGTGAAGAAGGCATTGAAGATCTGATCTTCCTGTTGCGGTGGCAGACCCATGCCGTTATCGCTGATCGACACCGTAATGTGCTCGTTTTCCATCCGTTGCGACGTGATGACAATTTCTCGTTTTTCAGCCATGTCCTTCATCGCATCGATGCTATTCACGATAAGGTTCATTACCACCTGCTGCAGTTGGAGGCGATCGCCCATGACCCTGGGGAGCATTGCCGCAAGCTCCGTGTGGAAGGATACGCGATGCTTCGTTGCCTCACCGCGCAGGAGTACGATCATCTCCCGAATGACGTCGTTCACATCAACCGACTCACGTTCGGGCACACTTTTTTTGAAGACCTGGCGAATCCTGCTCACGATTTCCGCCGCGCGCGTTCCGTCTTTGACGATCCTCATCGCGGCCGCGCGTGCCTCTTCTAGATCGGGGTCGTCACGGGTAAGCCATCGCACGCAGGTATTTGCATTGGTGATGGCTGCGGCAATCGGTTGATTCACTTCGTGCGCCAGGGAGGCAGTCAGCTCCCCCATGGTAGTTACACGGTTGACATGTGCAAGATCCGACTGTGCCCGCCGTAACGCTTCTTCGGCTCGTTTACGGTCGGTCACGTCCATGACCGTCCCAATATAATCAACGATGGTATCGGAGTTGTCGAACACGCGATGGGCCATGCTGTAAACGTGCCTTATCGATCCGTCTGGGAGAACAACTCGATGGTCCAAAGCAAACTCTGTCTTTTCGCGCATGGCTTTATTAATCGTTTCGTCGACGAACTCTCGATCCTCAGGGTGAACGTTACCCCGAAACATTTCCACGGTCGCTTTTTCTTTTTCGGGATCTCTACCAAATATTCGGAGGAACTCTGCCGACGCAAAAAGTTCGCCTGAGGAAACCTTGTATGCCCAACTGCCTATATGGCCCAGGCGCTGTGACTCGCGCAAGTACGCTTCACTTTGTCGCAGCTTTTCCTCGCCCCGCTTGCGGTCGGTGACGTCCATGACGGTACCCACGAACTCGACGAGTTCTCCGGATGGGCGGAGAACGGGATGGCCTACCGCATGGATATCTCTGATCTCGCCGCCAGGATGACCGATTCTGTAATCCAGCTCAAACTCGGCGTTCTCGCGACCTGCGGTTTCAACCGCGTCCCGAATTTTGGCTTGATCATCCGGATGAATGTTTTGGAAGAACATTTCGTATCGCGGTTCTCCATCCCGCGGATCGTAACCCAGCACACGGTAGCATTCTTCGGACATGTACCTGATCTCGCCCGCGGCGGGTATCGATGCCCAACTGCCCGTGTGGCTGAGCCTCTGCGCCTCCGCCAGATAACCCTCGCTACGCCGTAGCGATTCTTCCGCTTCTTTCAGGTCATGAATATCGGTATCGCTGCCGTACCATCCGAGGATTTCCCCCGAGCGGCCAACTAACGGACAGACTCGACTGAGGAACCAGCGGTAATCTCCGTCGGACCTTCTGAGGCGTGACTCGATCTCGCCGGGCTTCCCCTCCAAAAGACGTTTTCGCCACTGGCTGCGCACTCGCTCAAGGTCATCGGGATGCACCACGTGATTCCAGCCCGATCCCACTGCTTGTTCGAGTGTCATTCCCGTGTAATCAATCCAGCGGCGATTCACAAAATTGACTGCGCCCTCCGGAGTCTCCGTCCAGAGTTGAGCCGGCACGGTGTCTATGATCCGGCGGGTCCGGTCTTCCGCCTCCTTTACGGAAGTAATGTCCATCACCGCTCCAACATACTCGACGCTTTCCGATTCATCGCGCGTGGCATGAGCCACAACATGGACATATTTGACGGACGTATCCGGCATGACCAGGCGATATTCATGGTCAAAATCCTTTCCCTCTTCCGACGCACGCTCGACTGTCTCTTTCACCAAGCGCGTGTCTTCGGGATGCACCCTTTGCAGAATAAGTTGGAGGGTAGGTTTTGTTGCTGGGTCGTATTGGAATATCCGAAAAGATTCCTGCGACCAGATGATCTCGCCGGTTGCGATCCTCCAGCCGAAACTTCCGGTATGACTGAGCCTTTGAGCTTCCGCCAAATATGCCTGGCTGCGTCGAAGCTCAACTTGGGTCAGCTTTCGTTCGGAGTTCTCCGCACGCAATTCATTGTTGGTTTTTTCAAGTTCCTGAACATTTGCGCTCAGCTCATCCCGCGCCAGCCGGAGTGATACGGTGGTGCTCCTTTGGGAGGCTGTCAGGAAGCCAATTATGAGAGCTGACACCAGGAAGATAATTAAACGCGGGAGCTGACTCGAATTTAAATAAAGAGAATGGTTCGGAGACAGGAAGAAATAATCGAACGCCAAGGTAGACACGATCACTCCGAGCAGGCCCTGCCGGAAGCCGCCGAACCAGGCGCTGAATATGACGGCGCAGAAAAACACCGATGCAAAGGCCTCGGAATGCCAGAAATGCCACAACACCCACGCGCTCATGACCGCTGCGGCAACGGAAACGAGAGTGAGAGTACACTTCACGCTGGAAGGAGGGTTGGTCCACCACTTCGGCGTAGACATTGGCATATTCGGGCTTCGTTATATAACGGTATCGCAAGCGGCCGGCAGGGTGAACAAAAAGATTGCACCGCCAGCCGCGTTTTTCTCGGCCCACAACCTGCCGCCGTGCATTTCAACAATCGAGCGGCTAATGGACAGCCCCATGCCAATTCCCTGGGCCTTGGTGGTAAAAAAAGCATTGAAGATCTGGTCCGCGTTTTGTTCGGGTAGTCCGACGCCAGTGTCGCTGACGGAAACCAGAAGTTGATCGTTTTTCGTTCGCTGCGTCTTGATGATTAGCTCCCGCGGCCGATCCACGTCCTTCATCGCATCAATGCCGTTCATGATTAGGTTCAGCATGACCTGTTGCAATTGCACGCGATCTCCCATGATCTTGGGGATTCCAGTCGCCAGTTCCGCCCGGAACGATATTTTGTGTTGGATTGCCTCGTCGCGCAGCAGGGCAATCATTCCTCGAATGATTTCGTCTACATCCGTCAGCTCCCATTGTTGAGCGCTCTTGCTGAAGAACAGGCGAATCCGGTTGATAATTTCTCCGGCCCGCGTGGCGTCTTTCACGATTCGCATCGCGGCAGCGCGGGCTTCTTCCAAATCAGGTTGATCGCGCATAAGCCACCGGAGGCAAGTATTTGCATTGGTGACGGCGGCGGCAATCGGTTGATTCACCTCGTGTGCGACGGAGGCCGCAAGCTCCCCCATGGTAGTCACGCGGTTGGCATGCGCGAGTTCCGACTGGGCTTTGCGCAAGCGGTCTTCCGCGCGCTTTCGTTCCGTTACGTCTCTCACGGTGCCAATGAACTCAAT
The DNA here is from genome assembly GCA_035696345.1 of Candidatus Acidiferrales bacterium. GTDB lineage: Bacteria > Acidobacteriota > Terriglobia > Acidiferrales > UBA7541 > Palsa-360. The sequence continues at coordinate 20,358 of DASRQU010000017.1, read as the reverse complement.
TTCGCCCGATATATCGCGAACGGCATGAGCCAATACGTGAACATGTTTGACTGAGCCGTCGGGCATCAGTAATCGATGGCTAATATCAAAATCCTGCAGCTCCCGAGTGGCGCGCTCGATCGTTCGGAGTACAAAAGCAACATCTTCCGGATGAGTCCGCTGAAGAACGAGTTCCGGCATCGGAGTCGTCATCCGATCGTACTGGAAAATTCGAAAGGTTTCCTCTGACCAAAAAAGCGCTCCCGTAGAAACGCTCCAACCGAAACTGCCCGTTTGGCTTATCTTCTGTGCTTCGGCTAAGTACCCTTCGCTCCGCTGCAACGCATCCTGCGCTCGCTTGCGCTCGGCACGGTTCTGGCATTCACGTAGTGCCCGCTGCAGCGCCGGAGTAATCCTGGAGAGCCGCGTTTTGAAAACATAGTCAGTTGCCCCAATCTTGAGTGCGTCAATCGCTACTTCCTCGTCCAGGGTGCCAGAGACAAAGATGAATGGCAGTTCGGGGCGCATTTCCATGACGATTTTCAATGCTGAAATGCCGTCAAAGGACGGCAGTGTGTAATCCGCCAGGATGAGGTCAAAATCGCTCTTTTCAAGCGACGCACAAAAATTAATGCGATTCTCAACACGCGTTATGTTGCAGGCAAAACCGTCCGCCTCCAGCGTCGCCTGGAGCAGGTCTGCGTCTTTAGGGTCATCTTCCAGATGCAGAATGCGCAAAGGGGAACTCACAAGCATGCTTCTCCAATAAGTTTATTTACCTTTAGTAATACTTCCCGGTGGAGGCTCATTGATGATCGCCCAGAAAACCCCAAGTTCTTTGATCGCATTCACGAACTCGTGAAAATCAACCGGTTTTACCACGTAGGCGTTTACTCCATGCTTATAGCTCGCCACCATGTCCCGCTCCTCGCGGGAAGAAGTCAGTACCACGACGGGAATCATTTTCAATTTCTCATCCGCCTTGATCTGCTGCAGCACCTCCAATCCATCGACCTTAGGCAGTTTAAGATCGAGCAACATGACGGCAGGATTGTCGCTTGTTCGATCGGCGAAGTTTCCCCGGCAATAAAGATAATCCAAAGCCTCCTTCCCATCACGAGTGACAACAACCTCATTGGTAAGGTTGTATTCACCCAACGCAGTCAAAGTAAGTTCCACGTCTCTGGGATCGTCTTCAACCATCAATATGCGTCCCAATATATCCATGCTTTTTATCTCCTGTGCGCAGGAATCGAGAAAAAGAAAGTTGCGCCTGTGTCTTCCGAACCTTCAGCCCAAACCCTGCCCCCGTGACGATGGATGATGCGTTGCACCGTGGCGAGACCGATGCCGGTACCCTCGAAAGCCTCACTCGGGTGAAGACGTTGAAATACACCAAATAGCTTATTCGCGTACTTCATATCAAAACCAACTCCGTTATCTTTGATGAAAACGATGACTCGTTCGCTGTTCTTCTCGAAACATCCTATTTCAATCTCAGCGTGTGGGCGTGTCCGTGTGAATTTAACAGCATTGGAAATAAAATTGACTAGCGCAAGCCTCAGCATCGAGCGGTCTCCATACAGATCGGGCAAGGCTCCAATTCTCCATGCAATATTTCGCCCGTCTGTCTCCGGCTGTAGTTCGCTCAGAACATCCTTCACAAGTTGTTCCAGGTTGACGGTCGTCGCCCGCGCCTCCGCGCGTCCAATCCTTGAGAAGGCCAGCAGGTCATCGATCAACGTACCCATTCTCTTCGCCGATTCGAGAATTGTGAGTATATATCGGATGCTCTTTTCGTCGAGAATCGTCGAGGCATGTTTTTGGAGTAACTCGGTATATCCGGCCATATGGCGAACCGGCGCACGCAAATCATGCGATATGGAATATGCAAATGCCTCCAATTCTTTGTTACTGGCTTCAACGGCGGCCGTTCTCTCGGCAAGCTCATCGTTCAGTTGGCGAATTTCGTCCTCGCGTCGCTTACGGTCACTGATGTCATTATTCGTTTCTAGAATCGCAGCCGCCCGCCCTTGATCGTCTCTGCGCAGAGACCATCGGCTTGCAACGACGACTCGAGATCCGTCGACTTTCGTCTTCTGAAGTTCACCTTCCCAACGGTCGGTGCGTAGCAACTCTGCTTGAACTTCTTCAATCGGAGCCGGAAAGCCGGTCTGCAAGAGCCGGTGCGCATGCTTCCCAGTCGCCTCCTCAGCCGTCCATCCAAACAATTCCTGAGCGCCTCGGTTCCAGTATGTGATGACATCCTTCATGTCACGGACAAAAATGGTGTCGTGTGTGAGATTCAGCAGGCTAGCCTGCTGCGTTCGCTCGGCGACTTGCTTCTGAAGCTCATTTCGTGATTGGAGAAGCTGTTTCTCAGCGCGGCGGCGAACCGCACTGAACCACGCGAGAAGCCCAGCAAATGTCACGAAAATAATGTACTGCGGGATTTCAGAACGTTGGACGTAGAAGGTGTAAATGGGTTGCGTGAAGAAGAAGTTGAAAGACAAGCTCGAGAGGATGACGGTAAGAATTCCCGGCCCGGGCCCCGCGTACCAGACGGTCAAAGCGATGGCGAACAGGAAGAGAGGGAATTCTACCTCTCTGAAGTTGAATCGCTCACACAGAATTGCCAACCCAAGCGCGAGGGCAACGGACACGACGGCGAGGCCATAACGTTGCGCCAGGGGCGGGTCATTAAGCAATGATGGTTTCTGCTCTTCCACAGCCTGCCTCGCTGCCATAGTTGCTTCGTCTTCTTGTTTCTGTTACCACGTTTGGGGAATCATCACAACACATCTCGTTCTTAGCTTTGCCACGCCGGTTTATCGAAATTCGTCCGGGCGTCCACTTTCGGTACCAGCAATCGACGGTCCATTTAGTTGCTGCTGTGACACATGCCAAGTCTCGCTCATCCAGTCGAATAGACACCATGCCAACATTCCGACAGTTTTGATTATCGACTGCCCTACGGGAGACACAAGAGTATTTGCGCATCCCCTGATCCACCAGCTATTTCCAAGATTTCTCGTCGCGCGGAACTTTCGGCGAAGCGATTGCGGCGTTTCACTGAGGAACTCAAGAAGGACGTCACGCTTGCAGGAGGAGAAATGTCGCAAACCATGGAATTTTTCTTTAAAGGCGAGAAGCTCGCCATCGGAAGCTTGCTTGTGATTGGTCTGCTCAGCATGGGAAATACCACGGCATTTTCGCAAGACCGGTCGAAGCCGGAAACGATTGATGCCACTGCCATGGGGACAGAGGCGCAGATGGGAAAGGAATTCAGTATAACTCTGACCATTTACGAATATTCTCCTCCGGCAGACAAACAGATACTCACCGAGGCATTTCAGGTTGGGAAGGATCAAGGCTTGTACAATGCGCTATCCAAGATGCGGGCGGTGGGTCACATCGCAGTTACGGGTACGCTCGGTTTTGACGTGAGCTACATACAAATGACTCCTACTCCAAGCGGGCGAACGATTCGCTTCGTCACCAATCGCCTTCTTAGATTCGGAGAGGTATATCGGGATAACCTATCCACCTCCTACAATTTGACCGCCGGAGAATTTGATCTGGACGACGAGAATAAGTCCAAGAGCAAAGGAAGTTTCTATCCTGAAGCCGCGCTCGCGTTCAATAAGCAAGGAGAGTTGCAATACAATCTCATTGGATTTCCATGGCAGTTGGTTGACGTCATCGATTGGAAAGGGACTTCCGGCGTAAACTGACTGCGAGACTTCGTGCAATCGCGATACCGCTTGTCGAGAAAACAAACAGGAAACGCGTACCCGCGGCCGAGGGGCAAAGTGATGTCATCGACCGAAGGCCAACAATGGACAAACGACAGCGGTATCGGCATCCGAGCGTCGCCACGACAAGGCGCCGCGAAGTTGCAAGCGTGGAGTGCCGCCGGCCGCGCGCTGATCTCAGGGTACGTGGACTCGTACGCTCTGCTGCATTTCGGGGTTTATGCCTCGTTCATGAGCGGCAACACGACCTCTGCGGGCTTGAATGCCGGGCTGGCTAAGCTCGCCGTTGCCGGGCATAATTTGCTTCCGATTCCGTTTTTTGTGCTTGGTATCTTCATTGGTATACTGCTTGTCCTCTCCGCTCCAAATAAAGGTTTTCCGCAGCATTCCGTCCTGGTGGCGGCCCTGCTTCTGGTTTGCATCGTTGTGATTTACTTCAGCGGGCCGCGATGGCTAAGCATCATGATACTAAGCAGCGCCATGGGCATCCTGAACACATCCATCACGCACGTAGGCGGACAGTCCGTGAACTTGGGATTCGTAACTGGAGATTTGAGCAACATCGCCCAGCACTTGGCGATGGGGATCAGGCGGGATCCAGTGCCACAGTTGCAAGGGGAACGGGACAATCATTGGCGGCGCGCAACCCTATTGACTGGAATTTGGGTTGCCTTTCTCGCTGGAGCCGTGCTTGGAGCAGCGTTAGCGTCTCGCTTCGCCATGGGGGCGTTGTTCGTACCGGTGCTTATGTTGTTGATTTTTGGCCTGGTCGAGCGCACCGCGAATTATGGCGCCTAAAGCAAAAACTAAATCGAAAACTTGCATCGGTTCCGCCCGTTGTGACAGAGGCCTACTGTCTAAATACTGACAATCATTCAACGGATTGGACGATTCACGCCTAGCCCCACAGATTAAATTCCCGTCACTTCTTCTCAAGCGCCCGTGTTTGCAATTACTTCCTGATATCTTCGCTCCCGCTCCACCGTGGCATCCCGGATGCATTATTCACAGAGTCGGGTAAGAAACTTTCTGGTGAAAGTCAGGAGACGTTCGGCATGTGGATCGTTCGACTCGCGCTGCGGCGGCCCTACACCTTTGTGGTGATGGCCATACTCATTCTGATCCTGGGAACACTCGCGATCGTGCGCACGCCCACCGATATTTTTCCGAACATCAACATTCCGGTCGTCAGCATTATCTGGAATTATAACGGTCTAGTGCCGGAAGACATGGCGGACCGGATTGTCAGCGTCACGGAACGATCTCTTACCACCACTGTCGATAACATCGAGCATATTGAGTCTCAGTCGCTTTACGGAACGGCTGTCATCAAAGTATTCCTGCAGCCGAGCGCGAACATTGAGCAAGGGATTGCACAGATTACGGCCGTCTCTCAGACGCAGCTGAGGCAGTTGCCGGCGGGATCGACGCCGCCTCTCATTCTGGCCTACAGCGCATCGAGCGTGCCGGTTCTGCAATTAGCGCTTTCGGGCCAAAATCTTTCGGAGCAGCAACTCAACGACTATGGCCTGAACTTCATTCGCACGCAGCTCATCACGGTGCCGGGGGCGTCTGTCCCATATCCCTACGGCGGCAAACAACGCCAAGTACAAGTGGACCTGAATACCACCGCACTGCAATCGAAAGGACTGTCAGCGCTGGACGTGGTGAATGCCATCAGCGTGCAGAATTTAATCTTGCCTACAGGAACGTCGAAAATCGGTTCCAGGGAATACGATGTCTCGATCCCCAATGCGGCGCCGCAATCCATCGAGGACCTGAATCGCATCCCAATCAAATCCATCGGCGGCACTACCATTTACGTCAAAGACGTCGCCTGGGTGCGCGATGGATTTCCTCCGCAAACAAACATTGTGCGTGTCAACGGGCAGCGTTCCGTGCTGCTGACGATTCAAAAAGCGGGCGATGCTTCGACACTGAGCGTGATATCAGGCATCAAGGCCCTACTTCCTCGAATTCAGCTGGCGGTTCCCCCACAACTCCAGATAAGCCCTCTGGCAGATCAATCGATATTTGTCCGTGGGGCAATTAGCGGAGTTGTCCGAGAGACTTTGATTGCTGCATGCCTGACGGCCTTCATGATTCTCACTTTTTTGGGCAGCTGGCGCAGCACGGTAATTATCGCGACCTCCATTCCACTCGCCATCCTGACTTCCATCATCGTGTTCAGCGCGATCGGCGAAACGATCAATATCATGACGCTGGGCGGTCTCGCTCTAGCGGTGGGAATTCTGGTGGACGACGCAACGGTCGAGGTCGAGAACATCAACCGGAATCGCGCGGCCGAACCAGGAAAAGAAATGGACGAAGTGGTGCTCGATAGTGCTTCGCAAATCGCGACACCCGCTCTCGTGTCCACGCTTTCGATCTGCATTGTGTTTGCGCCTATGTTTTTGTTATCCGGCGTGGCCCGGTATTTGTTTGTGCCGCTCGCCGAAGCGGTGGTTTTCGCTATGCTGGCGTCCTATCTGCTCTCCCGGACGATTGTTCCGACGATGGCGAAGTACCTTTTGCGCGGAGATAAAGTGGAAGGCGACGGGTCTCCGGCTAGCCGCAACCCGCTGGTGCGACTTCAAAAAGGTTTTGAGAGGGGCTTCGAGAAGTTTCGCGGTACGTATCGCGGTCTGCTGGAGGATGCTCTGCGTCACAGGGCTGCATTCTTAATTGCATTCTTCGCGTTCTGCCTTGGCTCGCTGGCAATTCTTATCCCGTGGCTGGGTCGGGATTTCTTCCCTAATGTGGACAGTGGAAGTTTCAAACTTCACCTGCGAGCACCCACAGGGATGCGCATAGAAGACACCGCCGACCTTTGCGATCTGGTGGAACAATCGATTCGCAAGCAGATTCCAACTACGGAACTCCATAATGTCATCGACAACATCGGTCTGCCATACAGCGGCATTAATCTCTCGTATAGCAATTCGGCTCCCGTCGGGACATCGGACGCGGATATCCTCGTCACGTTAAACGCCAATCATCATCCTACCGACAACTACGTTCGTCAGCTTCGTCTGACGCTTTCGAAAGAGTTTCCCGGCACGACTTTCTCATTCTTGCCGGCCGACATGGTGGGCCAGATTTTAAATTTCGGATTGCCAGCTCCCCTTGATGTGCAGGTTGTGGGTAACGACGTGGAAGGAAACAGGCTCTACGCAGACGCATTACTCGAGCAACTGAAATCCGTTACGGGTACCGCCGATCTGCGAATTCAACAGCCGTTTGACGAGCCCTATTTGCGCTTCCGCGTGGAACGGACGAAAGCCGAAGAACTTGGCTTCACTGCCCATGACATTGCACAAAATCTTTTGGTGTCGCTGAGCGGCAGTTTCCAGACTTCGCCCACCTTTTGGGTCGATCCAAAAAACCACGTCAGCTATCAAATCGCAACGCAAACTCCGCAATACCGGGCGGACACATTGCAAGCGGTTGAGAATATTCCAATCACTGGTGCAGATCCGGCGACTCCGCCATCGCTCATGGCTAGTCTGGTTTCCATGCAGCGTGGAGCAGGCATGGCCGTGGTCTCTCATTACAACATCGAACCGGTAATCGACATTTTTGGATCGGTGACCGGGCGTGACTTGGGCGGCGTCGCAGGCGACATGAACAAGATCATCGACAATTCGAGGCAACAGCTGCCGCGCGGTTCTCGTGTGGTCGTTCGTGGGCAGGTTCAAACCATGCAGTCGTCCTACGTTGGACTTCTCGGCGGATTGGCTTTCTCCGTTGTGCTCATCTACCTGTTGATCGTGGTGAATTTCCAATCCTGGCTGGACCCTTTCATCATGATTTCAGCGCTTCCGGCAGCACTCGCTGGGATTGCGTGGTTTTTGTTCGTGACGCACACGACTCTGAGCGTTCCCGCACTCATGGGAGCCATCATGTGCATGGGCGTGGCAACCTCAAACAGCATCCTGGTCGTGAGCTTTGCCACGGAGAAAATGCAAGAAGGAAGCGACTCCGTCAGCGCCGCTTTGGAAGCGGGCTTCACGCGTTTTCGACCCGTATTGATGACTGCACTGGCCATGATCATTGGCATGGTACCCATGGCGCTGGGGCTTGGGGATGGTGGTGAGCAAAACGCTCCACTCGGACGGGCGGTGATTGGCGGCCTGATTTTTGCCACGATTTCCACACTCTTTTTTGTCCCGGCTTTTTTCAGCCTACTTCAGAGGTCTCGCACGAAAGCAGCCCCAAGCGCGAGCTAGCGGTGCGCAGTATTTTATGGAGCGACCATGTCACCTAACAATGACCATGCAATAGAAATCGGAGGGCATGCACCCAACTTGAATCAGGTTGGAAAAGGGGCTAACTCATACAAACGATGGGTCATTGCGTCGCTTGCATTGCTCGTAACCGTCGCGCTTGTGGGCTCGGGGATTTGGTCGCGCGTCAAAGCAAACGCGAAGCTGGGAGCGGATACGTCGCAAGTGGCGCTCACCGCAGTATCGGTTGTAACGCCACAGAGGACGACGCCTGTGCAGGAAATTATTCTTCCAGGAAATGTCCAGCCATTTATCACGTCACCCATCTATTCACGTACGAACGGGTATCTGAAAAAGTGGTATGTCGACATAGGAGCGCACGTCAAGCAAGGGGAGTTGCTTGCGGTGATCGAGACCCCTGAAGTCGACCAGCAACTCGAGCAATCGCTCAGCAACCTTAATACCGCGAAAGCAAATCTCGCGCTCGCCCAGATCACCAAGAGCCGTTACGAAACATTATTGAATTCGCATGCCGTTGCTCAACAGGACGTCGACAATGCCGATGGCAACTTCAACGCGAACACTGCAACCGTTGAAGCCGCTCAGGCCAATGTCAAACAACTTCAGGCGCTGCAGTCTTTTGAAAAAATTTATGCTCCGTTCGATGGCGTTGTCACAGCTCGCAATACGGACATCGGGGACCTTATCAATTCCGGAAGCAATGGCGGCGTAACAACCGATCTATTCCACATCGCGCAACCTGGCATTTTACGTGTCTACGTAAACGTCCCAGAGGAGTACTCACAGGGCGTCAAGGACGGCATGACCGCGGATCTGGCTCTCGCCGAATTTCCCGGCCGCAAATTCCAGGGAAAGCTAATTCGGACAGCGGAAGCCATCAACGTGTCAACCCGGACTTTGCTGATTGAAATCGACGTGGCCAATCCGGCAGGCACACTGCTCACCGGCTCTTACGCAGAAGTGCACTTGAAAGTGGCGTCGCAGGCATCCACGTATCTGCTGCCTGTAAATACTTTGATTTTTCGTTCAGAAGGTTTGCAAGTCGGAGTCGTAAAGGACGGGAAGGTTGTCCTTACGTCCGTAACTCCTGGCCACGATTTCGGGAATCAAATCGAAATCGTGGCTGGTCTCACGGCAAGCGATCAAGTCATTATCAATCCGCCGGACTCTGTTGTATCGGGGCAGCAAGTTCAATTGGTTCAAACCACGTTACCGGGAGACTCCAAATGAGCTGCCGGCTAGAAGTGTCTGGCGTGGCGAACGGAGCTTGGCGGTGGGTTCTTGTCGTAAGCCTTATCCTGACTTCTGGAGGATGTGCCGTAGGTCCGAACTACCGTACGCCATCGGCCGCGACCCCTTCCGCTTATAAAGAAACCGCAAATTGGATGCCTGCCGAGCCCAATGACCAAAACCTTGGGGGAAACTGGTGGACGATCTTTAAAGATCCAGAGCTTGATAAATTGGAGGAGCAAGTCGATGTTTCGAACCAGAATCTGATCGCCGCCGAGGCCCAGTATCAGGAGTCCCGAGCCGCCGTTCGTTACAATCGGGCGGCCTACTATCCTACGGTTACCGCTGGCCTGTCCGGTGATCGAACGCGAGTTTCGTCCCACGCCCCGCCGCCGGGTTCGACCCTTGTGGGCATTACATACAGCAACATTGTGATGCCGGTTGATGTCTCCTATGAGGCCGATGTGTGGGGACGCGTTCGCCGCACAGTGGAATCTTATCGAGACCAAGCGCAAGCCAGCGCTGCAGATCTAGCGACAGTGAATCTGAGTTTGCACGCGGATCTGGCGATCGACTACTTTCAAGCTCGCAGCCTGGACGCCGAGGAACAGCTTCTAAACTCCACGGTCAAACAGTATCAGGATGCTTTCGGTTTGACCGAGAGCCGTTACCAGGGAGGATTGTCTTCGGAAGTGGAAGTTCAGCAGGCCAAGACTCAGTTGGATACGACACGCGCGCTCGCGATTGACATAGACGTGTTGCGCGCTCAATACGAACACGCGGTCGCAATTCTCATCGGCAAGCCTCCTGCCGAGTTTAGTCTGCCGCCGCTTCCTCTCACCGCGCCACCCCCGGCCATTCCTGTCAGCGTGCCTTCAGAACTGCTGGAAAGACGCCCGGACATCGCAGCTGCGGAGAGGCGCGTCGCAGCCGCCAATGCCCAGATCGGGGTTGCGAAAGCCGCCTACTATCCGATCATAGGTCTAAGCGCTGGCGGAGGTTTTGAAAGCACTAGCATCACGACTTTGCTCACCGGTCCAAGCGGGCTATGGTCATTGGGAGGCTCAGCCTTGGGAACGGTTTTCGACGTAGGAAGACGCCGCGCGCTCACCGATCAAGCACGCGCCGCGTACGACGTTCAAGTCGCTGCCTACCGGGAAAGTGTCCTGAACGGGTTCCAACAGGTGGAAGACAACCTGGCCGCTTTGAGAATTCTGGAGAATGAAGCCAAGGTGCAGGACGAGGCAGTGACGGCAGCACAGAGATCGCTGGATCTTTCGAACACGCGCTATACCGGAGGAGTGACCAGTTATCTGGAGGTGACCATCGCGCAAAGCGCTGCGCTTTCGGACGAGGTGACTGCCGTTAGCATTTTGGGCCGGCGCATGGCAAATACAGTTTTACTGATTCAGGCGCTAGGGGGCGGATGGGATCGCTCCAGTTTACCTGTGCGGCCGGAGTGCTGCGGCAAACTCAGCAGCAGCACCAGCATGAGTAACGTGAGCCCAGGGGCGCCACGATCGGCACTTCCTTGAAGAAATTCGATGACTTGTCTGAGAAAGAAATATTGGCGCTCGCCATCTCTCTTGAAGAGGAAGACGAACGCGTCTACGCCGATTTTGCCGAAGGACTGAGGGATAATTTCCCTGCATCCTCAGCAATCTTTCAGGCAATGCGGGCGGATGAAACGAGCCATCGCCAGAGACTTCTGTCCTTGTACCAAAAACAATTTGGAGATCACGTTCCTCTCATCCGGCGACAGGATGTAAGGGGCTTCGTGCGTCGTACACCGGTGTGGTTGGTGCGCCCGCTTGGCCTGGACGCGGTGCGCGGGCAAGCCAGCGCGATTGAAGTCGAGACGCGCCGGTTTTATGAGCGCGCGGCCAGCCGAGCAGAAAACGTGGACGTCAGGCAACTGCTCGATGACTTGGCTGAAGAAGAGCGCGGTCACGAAGATCGGGCCCAGCGACTCACCGTCGAGAACCTGCCTCCGCAAATTCGAGAGAACGAGGACCGGGCGCGCCGGCGCCTGTTCGTTCTGCAGATTGTGCAGCCGGGGCTTGCCGGACTTATGGATGGATCAGTTTCAACGCTCGCACCAGTTTTTGCTGCGGCGATGGCCAGTCGAACCACGCGGTACGCCTTTTTGGTTGGCTTAGCGGCCTCGCTCGGTGCGGGCATCAGCATGGGATTCGCGGAAGCGTTATCCGATGATGGCAGCCTGACCGGCCGCGGTCATCCTTGGGTACGAGGACTGATTTGCGGCGCGATGACAACTTTGGGCGGCATCGGGCACACGCTGCCGTTTCTGATCCCGAATTTCAGAGTGGCATTCATGGTCGCATTTGTCGTGGTTCTCGCGGAACTCGCGGTGATCACCTGGGTACGGCATCGCTACATGGATACACCCACTGTTACGGCGGCAATTCAGGTTGCCTTCGGCGGCGCGCTGGTGTTCATCACGGGCATTCTGATTGGAAGTTCTTGAGCCCTTGAAATGGAAACTTACAAGCCTGTGTGTTGGTCATCGTCCGAAGATAATCGCCTCAAATCAAGTTTTCCCACGAATCTCAATAACCATAACTTCCATCGAAAATGCGGGTCCATATTTCCACGCCCGCAGCTGAAGTTACACTATCTGTCAAAATAATATTCTTTCATTGCTGACGCGGGATTCGGCCTGAACTTGGTGTTGATCTGCTGGAACTCCTGTCCAGATGCTGACACTCTTAGTCTCTTCCTTCGGCTTTGAGAGTGGCCTCGGCTCACCGCGCCTTTCTAAGAGCCAAGATCTGAAGGAGTTGCCGACAACTTGCAACATTTTGGCGAATGGCACTGGATTTGCAGAATTCACCTTGTGACTTCACATAACGCCACGCGCTCGAAATAAGGAGTCGCAATGATTCAATTGAAGGTGAATGGAACAGATCAATCGTTCAGCGGCGATCCAGAAATGCCGCTGCTGTGGTACTTGCGCGATGTCTTGGGCCTGACGGGATCAAAATTTGGCTGCGGCGTCGGATTATGCGGCGCGTGCACCGTGCACGTAAACGGACAAGCCACGCGAGCGTGTGTAACAGCCATGCAGGCCACTGCCGGAAAAGATATCACGACAGTGGAGGGCCTCGAGCAGAACGGACTGCACGCGGTGCAGAAGGCCTGGATGCAAATTAACGTGCCGCAATGTGGTTACTGTCAGGTGGGACAGATCATGCAGGCAGCGGCACTTCTAAAAACAAAAAAGAATCCAACCGACACGGAAATAGAGGAAGCCATGACCGGGAATATTTGCCGGTGCGGAACTTACCAGAGGATTCGCGTGGCAATCAAAACCGCTGCGGAGGAAATGGCATGAGCTCGATTGAGAACGTCAGCCGGCGCAAATTCCTGACGGGCGGCGTATTCGTGGCTGGCGCCCTTGTCCTCGGCGTGCGTTATTACCCCAAGATTTTGTCCGGCGCCACGCTCCCCCACAATACCAATGCGGATCGCGCGAAATTGAATCCGAGCGTGTACCTCGGAATTGATCCGGACGGGACCGTGTGGATTGTGGCCAGCAGGTCGGAAATGGGTACGACCAGTCGAACTACCCTTCCCTTGATTGTTGCGGATGAACTGGACGCAGACTGGAATCGAGTAAAAATTGAGCAAGCCATTGGCGACAAGCGCTACGGTGATCAGTTCACGGATGGGTCGCACTCGATCCGCTCATTCTATGACGCGATGCGCGAAGCCGGCGCAACAGCGCGATTCATGCTGATTCAAGCAGCAGCCAAACAGTGGGAAGTTCCTCCGGCGGAGTGTGCGACGGAATTGCATGTGGTTGTGCATTCCTCGACCAAACGCAAATTGGGTTACGGTGAACTCACGAAGGCCGCCGCGAAATTTCCAATTCCTAAAGTAGAAGAGCTGAAGCTCAAGCCAAAGACCGCCTGGCGCTACATCGGCAAAGGACACGTAAGTTACGATCTGGAAGCACTCGTGACCGGCAAAGCCATTTACGGGATGGATGCCCGTGTCGATGGAATGGTCTACGCATCCGTGGAGCATCCGCCCGTTATCGGTGGGAAAGTGAAATCGTTCGATGACACGGAAGCCTTAAAAATCGCGGGCGTACATCAGACTATTCCAATTGATCCTTACAAGCCTCCGCCGGCGTTTCAGCCGCTTGGCGGCATCGCGGTGATTGCAGACAACACCTGGGCGGCCTTTCAGGGACGCAAAAAGTTGAACGTCTCCTGGGACAACGGGCCGAACGAAACTTTCAACTCCGAAGCTTACAAAAATGAGTTGCGCGAAACTTCGCACAATCCTTGCAAAGTGGTGCGCAATATTGGCGATGCTGACGCGGTGTTCGGCAAAGGCGGGAAAGTCCACGAGGCCGACTACTATGTTCCGCTTCTAGCGCACGCGGCGATGGAGCCGTTGGTGGCCCTCGCAGAATTCAAGGACGGCAAGGTAACACTGTGGGCGCCGACCCAGAGCCCGCAGACGGTGCAAGATATCGTCTCGCAGGAATTGGGCATCCCGAAGGAGGACGTCATCTGCCATGTGACCCTGCTCGGCGGTGGATTCGGACGCAAGTCGAAGCCAGACTACTGCGCTGAGGCGGCCATTTTGTCGAAAAAAGTTGGCCGGCCTGTGAAAGTTGTTTGGTCTCGCGAGGACGATATTAAATTCGACTACTACAACGCCGTTGCTTCCATGTATATGAAGGCGACGCTGGGCGCGGACGGCAAGCCGACAGCGTGGCTACAACGTTCGGTGTTCCCGCCTATTACTTCCATTTTCGATGTGAATGCGGTGTACGGCGATCCCCCGCACCTGCAGCAAGGATGGACGGACATTCCTTACGATCTGCCAAATCTTCGAGTTGAAAATGGCCCCGCGAAGGCTCACGTCCGTATCGGTTGGTTGCGTTCTGTGGCGAACATCTATCATGCGTTTGCCATCCAATGTTTTACGGACGAACTGGCCCATGCCTCCGGGCGCGATCCGGCTGACTATTTGCTGGACCTCATTGGGAAGCCACGCACGATCGATTTCAATGGTGTGCAATACCCGAATTATGGAGCGTCGCTCGAAACCTACCCTTGGGAAACCGGTCGCCTGCGACATGTTACGGAGATGGTCGCGGAAAAATCCGGATGGGGAAAGCGTAAGCATGCCAAGGGCAGTGGCGTAGGGATTGCCGCGCATCGAAGTTTTTTGACCTACGCTGCCACAGTCGTCGAAGTCGAAGTCAACGATCAGGGCGAGGTGCGGATTCCCCGCGTCGATATGGTCCTGGATGCGGGCCGGGTTGTAAATCCAGAGGCGACCCGCGCCCAGTTCGAGGGCGCCGCGGTGTTCGGAACAAGCCTTGTACGAAGCGGCGAGATCACCGCCACGAACGGTGTAATCGACCAATCGAATTTTCAGGATTACCCAGTCGCACGAATTGGAGAAGCACCATCTCAGACCAACGTACACATCGTCGATAGCGACGCGCCGCCGGCTGGCGTCGGTGAGCCGGGGGTGCCGCCGTTTGTGGCGGCCCTCTGTAACGCGATCTTTGCAGCAACCGGCAAGCGAGTTAGAGATCTGCCAATCAGCAAGCTCGGTTTCAGCTGATTTTCGCATAGCCGGTGCTCGGGGATGCTTGGAGCAGGAAATGAAAAGTCCAACAAAGGAGAAGACCATGTTTCAGAAGAAAACTCGAAAATCATTGACTTACACGTCTGCAATTCTTACGGCGGTGGTCGCCGGCCTAACGCTCTTTCCTATCTCAAGTGCTCGCGCAACTGCCGCGCAGGATAGCGCAGCAGCGTCGGCAACCTTCAAGACGAAATGCGCGCTATGTCACGGGCCGGACGGAAGTGGCTCTGAAGTTGGAAAAAGCATGAATGTGCCGGACTTCCGCTCAGAGGCGGTCCAGAAGCTTTCGGATGCAGAACTTGCTCAGGTAGTTTCCGACGGCAAGGGCGGAATGCCTTCATTTAAAGGCTCGCTCAGCGCGGATCAGATTCACGTGCTGGTGAAGCATATTCGCGCGTTTGCTGCGAAAAAATAATAATTGAATGATTCATTACCTTACACATATTCGTGCTGTGGCTACACAAATGCAAACTGTAAGGAGCGACCATGAAAATCGGAATCATCGGCGCAGGCAACATCGGTGGAACTCTCGCACGTCGCCTCACCGTGTTGGGACACAACGTTTCTGTGGCCAACTCACGCGGTCCGCAGACGCTCGGACGCCTCGCCACGGAGACCGGGGCGACTGCGGTCACGGTCGCGGACGCGCCTCGGGGCGCGGATTTGGTTATTGTGACAATTCCCGAGAAAAACATCCCAAGCTTACCTGCCAGTTTGTTCGCAGGCGTGCCCGCCAGCACAGTTGTCATCGATACCGGCAATTACTATCCACAGCAGCGGGACGGCCGCATCGAAGGTATTGAAGCGGGGACCGCAGAGAGTCGGTGGGTGGAGCAACAACTAAGACGGTCGGTGGTAAAGGCGTTCAACAATATCTATGCCCACCATATTCGAGACCTTGGCAAGCCTGTGGGTACTCCAGGTCGGGTCGCTTTACCAATCGCGGGCGATGACGCTACAGCTAAACGTATTGTGGTGCGGCTCATCGACGAACTCGGATTCGATGGCGTGGACGCAGGCGGTTTGGATGGGTCGTGGAGGCAGCAGCCCGGAACTCCGGTCTACGGTGCAGATCTTGACGCCGCCGGCGTCCGTCGCGCACTGTCGCAGGCGAGCAGGGTGAGAACGCCGGAGTGGCGTGCCAAAGCGGACAGCCTTGGCACGCAGAACAACACACGGCTGAGCATGCTTCGCGGATCCGTTCGAAATTCGAAAGCGGCATCTATATTAAGGGACCATTATCGAGAGGAGTTTCGCAATGAAATATAGGAAGCTGGGAAACACCGGGCTGATTGTGAGCGAGGTGGCGCTTGGCACGATGCAGTTCGGCGGAAAGATGAACATGGGCAATCTCGGTCAAGAGGACACAACACGGATGGTGCAGGTAGCTCTGGACAACGGAATAAACTTCATCGACACGGCGGACGTGTACAGCCTTGGCGAGAGCGAGACTCTGGTAGGAAACGCGTTGAAAGGGATCAGGGACGAGATCGTTCTGGCCACCAAAGTCCGGCTCCCCATGAGCGAGAATTTCAATCGAAGCGGTGCGACTCGCGTGAATATCATGCGCGAAGTGGAAGGCAGTCTAAAACGCTTGCAGACCGATTACATCGATCTCTACCAGGTGCATGGATGGGATAGCAACACGCCGCTCGAGGAAACGCTGAGGACGCTGGACGATCTGGTGCGCCAGGGAAAGGTTCGCTACATCGGGCTTTCAAACTTAATGTCGTGGCAGGCGGCAACCGCGGTCATGCTGCAGGAGCGACTGGGGTTGGAGAAATACGTGACGGCACAGATGTACTACAGTCTTGTTGGACGCAGTCTCGAATTCGAATTTCAGCCATTCGCCGAGTACCACAACATCGGCATCCTGGTTTGGAGTCCCCTCGCTGGAGGCTTTCTCACAGGCAAGTACAGCCGCACAAATCCCGCTCCTGCCGGCACACGGTTTGCAGAGGCTGGTTCGTTCGTACCCTTCGACGAAGAGCTGGGCTACCGCGTCGTCGAAACGGTGAAGCAAGTGGCCACCCGAAATGACGCAAGCCCTGCGCGCGTGGCTCTTGCATGGGTGCTGCAGCGTCCCGCAGTGAGCAGCGTGATTATCGCTGCGAGGAAGGTCGAGCAACTTGAGGATAATATACGCGCTGTAGACCTGCAGCTTTCGAACGACGACGTCAAACTTCTAGATGCAACTTCGGATCCGGGGACTCCGTATCCGAAGTGGATGGTCCTGCAACTCGACACCGCGGAAGATCCGCGTTCGAAGGTTCTGTATCCCGAGCGCTACTCGAACGGCGGTCCGTGGAAAGACCTCCGCGGGACACCACGGTCGGAAAAGAAGGCATCAGCTTCCGCAGCGCACGGATCTGATCGGCAATGATTATATATTTCAATAGTATCGGTCTGATGCGATTTCGCTTGTTAGGTCCCGCCGACTGCCAGAAATGTCATCGGCCTCACGCTGAATACCTCAAATAATCCGGGTTAGAGCGGCAAAATCTTTGAGGATCGTGGCTTTAGCCACGACATAGGTCCTGCAAAAAACTCCGGCTTTAACAGGCTAAGGAAAAATCAGTACGCCTGTCATTCCTCGTTTCGCTCGGAATGACAGAAGAGACCCGTGTTTTCCCTGTTTAAGCCACTGAAGTTCCGAGTCCCAAATTCTTAGACAGACTCTGAATCCTACCTGTCGGCGTCCCGGTCTCCGGCATCCGTGAATTCACAAAGGAGTGTTGCAACGGCCTGCCCGGTGCCCGCATCTCGACACTCTGTCTACCCGACGACAGCGACGAATGAATGCCGTGAATAGATATGTTAATCGACCGCACCCAATTAGCGACGTAACTCATTTGATGAAAATGGCTTGCGCCGCCCATTTCCCTTGGCAAGGCATTTGGAAGAGTGATTGCATTCTCCAACGCGACATCGAACTTCATAAACGGGAGCCAAGTCGTGAGCGCCTCAGCCACCCCAGTATTCGTCGACTACCGAAATGCATTTGAAGACGCGGTCTCGCGCTATTCGCCAATCCTCTTCCGGGTCGCGCTCCGGCGACTTCGGAATGTCCAGGACGCCGAAGACGCCGTGCAGGACGCACTTCTGTCCGCCTACAAACACATTGGCCAGTTCGAGGGCCGCTCGCGACTTTCCACGTGGCTCACCACGATCGTCTCAAACGTTGCACTCATGAAGTTGAGACGGCGCTCGCGTTACGAAATGCTGTCAATCGATCACGAGCACGAAGACGACGGTGCAGCCTTCGCACGTGAATTGAAGGATACAACACCGAACCCGGAGAACCTCTGCGCCCAAGCAGAGATGGAGGAAGCGCTGCGCCGAGCACTCGACCAACTTTCTCCAAAACTGCGCAGCGCAATACAAATGTGCGAGCTGGACGGCCTGTCGGTACAAGAGGCGGCACAAACCGTGGGAATTTCAAAGAATGCGCTGAAGTCCCGGCTTTTACGTGCGCGGTTGAAGCTCGGTGAGCTTCTGCGGGACAGCAACAGAATAATTCGCCCATCGTCGGGCGACGCGCCGGTAACAGACCAGGAAGACGTTGATGGGCACAAACATAATGACGCGAAATTGCAGATTGAATGCGAACAGCGTTGCTACCCACCACACATCCCCGAAAGCGCCCTCCACCCTTATCCGCAAGGCTACGCCGCGTAGCCGGGAAGACGGAGCGAGTCACCGTATCTCCACTCGCTCCGTCGCTACCCGAATGATGAAACCACTTGAGCCGCAACTATAAATCGGATCACCGACGCGGCGCACGACGAGAACAGAGAGTTTCTGTCCACCACAAGCGCAGCGCGGCCCAACACCTCGGGGTGGCCGCATTTGGACATCTGTCGGGATGTTGGCTCGAAGCATTGACATCTGACAGCGCGCCGCTCCAGAAAAATAGATCTCGATTCGGCCAAACCCCTCATTTCCAGTTACATGTGCGGGCGTCACAACAATCACGCAAATGGAATGCAACATGCTTTTTGTACGTCCGGGCGCGATGGAGGTTGTCATGATCGCGCGGTACTCATGGAGTGGGAAATGCGAAGAATAGTGAATCGTTTAGTGCTTCTAGTCTTTCTTGCGGGCGCATCGATGGGAACGGTTCGGGCGGGCGATAGCGGTGCAAGCCCGAGTTACACCGGCAACCAGCCGGCGGCGAAGTCTAATGATTCAAACAAGACCGAAACTCCGGCGGACGAAAGGCCGGCAGTCGAGTCGGAAATGCAAGAGTTGCGGGATCTGGTCCAGTCGCAAGCTGAGGAACTGCGCGATTTGCGAACACGGCTGGCAGCCGTCGAAGCGCGACCGACGGCCCCCAACGAGGCACCCGCGTCGGCGACTGTTGTTTCACCAGAGATATTTCAGCCCGCAAATTCGACTGCGATAACTAGCGCTTCAGCATCGCCGAATGCGATGAAGCAGGAAGCTGCCAGCGGCCCGAACGAAAACAAATCTCCTCTGTCGTTTAAAATCGGCTCCGCGGAATTCACACCGGGCGGCTTCCTCGATTTCACTTCCTTATATCGCAGCACAGACGTTGGTAGCGGCATAGCCACGGCGTTCGGGGCAATTCCATTCCACAACGTATTGCCGCAAGCGGGTTTGTCCGAGACGCGTTTCTCATCGCAGTATTCTCGATTGTCTCTCAAGGTTGACGCCAACCTGACCGAGTCGACGAGCCTTACCGGCTACGTGGAAACCGATTTCCTCGGCTTCCAACCGGCGAACGCCTACCAGACTGCCAACAGCGATAGCTTGCGCCTGCGCGTCTACTGGGCAAATGTGCGCCACGGGAAGTGGGAAGTTCTGGCCGGCCAGGAATGGTCTTTGCTCACTCCAAATCGAGTGGGCCTCTCACCGCTGACGCAGGATGTGTTCACTACGGTGGATGAAGATCCAAACTTCCAAGTCGGCCTGACGTGGGCGCGCCAAGCGCAGGTTCGCGTGGTCTATCACCCCACGAATAACTGGGCCGTTGGTCTCTCTCTCGAAAATCCACAACAATACGCACCCGCGTCGGTTGTCTTCCCGTCAACGTTTTTCACCTCGCAGTTCGACAACGGAAGCGGCAGCACGAGTGCCGCGAGCAGCGCGACGAATACGGCCGTGCCCAATGTGGCTCCCGACATCATCGTGAAAACGGCGTTCGATGCTCATCCGGCGGGGCGCTCACTTCACATTGAGGTCGCGGGCCTGCTGCGCAGTTTCAAAGTGCTTAATGACCTGACAACTTCACCAACCACGAATACGATTACAGGCGGCGGTGGTTCAATAAACTTGAACTACGAAGTGATTCACAATCTGCACATCATCGCCAATACCTTCTACAGCGACGGCGGCGGCCGATACATCTTCGGGCTGGGCCCCGACGTAATCGTCAAACCGAACGGAACCCTTTCCGCAGTCCATGCCGGTTCCGGTATCGGCGGTTTTGAATACCAGGTGACGCCGCACTATATGTTTTACGGCTACTACGGCGGCGCGTATTTCGC
>DASRQU010000016.1:0-23139 GCA_035696345.1 Candidatus Acidiferrales bacterium | reverse complement strand
CCCAGCGTCTTTCCTTCCTTCGTCAGTTGACCGATGCTGTCCGCGGTCACGATGACCAGATCGAATTGCGCTCCTGCGTCGATATCCTGCTTCAGATTGGCGGTCGGTTTGTAATCGACAGTAATCGCATGCCCGATCGCGTGTTCCCCTTGCGCGCGCAAATCTTCGAGCACAGCCTTAATCCCGTTCGACGCGAGCACGTGCACTTCGGAAGTTTGCGCCGCCGCACCGTGCGAGAAAAACAACACGCAAGCCAGCGCGATTGTAGAAATCGAAATTTTTCTCATTTTAATTTTCCCTTTTATCGATTCAGATAAATGCCGATCATCGGTGGTTAAAGCAGCTCAGGCTTCAGACTGTGCTACTAAAACCATCACCGAATCGATCCCGTCTCAGTTTCCACAAACACTTCGTGCTCCATGCCCAGATCACGCGCCGATGGCGTAAGAATCGTCTTGCGCCCAATGTAAATTTTTTCGCTGCGCGTCATCGCCCTGCGCACATCGTTCTCGCTGACAAACACCTGCACCTCAAACGCAGCCTTCACGGGCATTTCACTTTTCTTGGCGCCACCCACACTGTAGCGCCCACCTTCAGGTGGGCACTGCTCCGGAGACGATGCGTCCGCGAGAGTTTTCGCGTTGCCCGGGCCACCCGCAACGTTAGCCCGCACTCCAAAAAATCGATCCGCAATTTCCGTAGCAATCGTGGCCGGAGTTTTCGCAGCTGCCGGAACAGATTCCGACTCAGCCGAATTTGCCGTTGCTGCAGGAATCGTCGAAGCTGCAGGCACGCCGCTCCCACGCGCAATTCCCTGCGCCGCGAGCACAGTTTCAACCACGCGCGCGATGGCCGTGCGGTCGATGCCGGATGTTTTCGCCGGTTCGGAAGCGTTTGCCGCAATTTTGTTTTCTTCCGGCTTCGACTCAATCAACGCCGCAACCGCGGGCGCAGATGCCCGCTCAGATTCCTGTGATGCCGCCATGCTCGCCTCCGATTGCACCGCGACGGGCGCGGGAGAACCCGCCGCGCCTGCCATGCGCAGATCCGCAGGAATTGTGTGATGTTCCACGGGCCGCGCTTCCCACGCGATGCGCTTAACGTTCATCAAATGCTGCGGCCCGATATTGTCCGAAGTAATGTTTCCGCCCGGCGCGCCGCAGCCCAGCGTCATCGCCGGAAACAGATTTGTCGAGTAGCCGATGGAGCCGTGCACGGATGCACTGTTCACCACAACGCGAAACGCGGGCATCGCTTCGCCGAACTCCAGAATCGCCGCGCGATTTTGCGAGTGAATCGAGCACGTGTGCCCCAGGCCGCCGAACTCCAACAGCCGCAGGCAAAGCGCAACTCCGACCGCAAAATTCGGCACAGCATAAAATGCCAGAATCGGAGAAAGTTTTTCCGCCGAGAGCGGATACTCGCGTCCCACCTGCTCCGGCTCGAGCCGCGCAATCAGCACGCGAGCGGCCAGCGGCACTTTTATCCCCGCCATTTCCGCAATTACGGTGGCGGCGCGTCCCACAATTTCCGTGTTCGGCGTGCGCGATCCGTGCACAAAAACAAGCCGTGAAACTTTTTCCATTTCTTCCGCGGAAAGAAAATAGGCGCCCTGCCTGCGGCATTCCTCGAGCGCGCTTTCTCGCACGGATTCCTCGGCCACGATAGCCTGCTCGGACGAACAGATCGTCCCGTAGTCAAAAGTTTTTCCGGCGATGATGTCCGCCACCGCTTTGCGCACATCCGCAGTGCGCTCGATAAATGCGGGAACATTTCCCGGCCCCACTCCGTACGCTGGCTTTCCGGAACCGTACGCCGCGCGCACGAGCCCGGTGCCGCCGGTCGCGAGAATCACGCCAACCTCGGGCCGCCTCATCAGTTCGCGCGTGCCTTCGAGAGTTGTGTGCTGCATGCACTGAATCAATCCTTCGGGCGCGCCCGCGGCGAGCGCCGCGCGATTGAGCACGGTAGCCGCGCGGCAAATGCATTTAATCGCGGACGGATGCGGGCTTAGCACGATTGCGTTTTGCGCCTTGATGGCAATGAGCGTTTTGTAAATTGCGGTGGACGTGGGATTCGTCGAAGGAATCACCGCTGCGACCACGCCGATGGGCGACGCAACTTCCACGATTCCCTTTTCGCGGTCTTCGCGCAATATTCCCACCGTGCGCATGCCGCGAATCGCGCGCGTCACGTGCACCGCGGCGAGCGTATTTTTTATGATTTTGTCGGGGACGTTGCCGAATCCAGTTTCTTCCACCGCAGCGCGCGCCAATGGCTCCGCGTTCTCAGCCGCCGCTTTTGCGCAGGCTTCCACAATCGCGTCGACTTGTTCCTGGGAAAATTCGGCGAATTTCTTTTGTGCGGCAGCGGCACGCGCCGCCAGTTCTCTAGCTTCTTGAATGGAGATGAGGTCGCGATCGCGCAGGCTCAAAACGCTTTACCTTCTCCCGAAAACATGTGCTGTTGATCGCACCGCTGTTATCGTGTTGCTGTAGCCCGCCTCGCTTGTCCCGAGTGAAACAAGGGATCACGGGCGGAGGTTTTAGGTGAACGTATGCAGCAAAAATCCCAGCCCTAAACAGGCGGCCACAAAATTCTCTCCGGATCACCAACCGCATGACGACGCGAAATGAACCGGCGTTATTTCTTCGGCGCCGGAGGCAATCCGCCATTCGGCAAAATCTTTTCCACATGCTCATGCGGCCGAGGAATCACATGCACCGAAACCAGTTCGCCCACACGGCGCGCCGCGGCAGCGCCCGCGTCGGTCGCAGCTTTCACCGCGCCCACATCTCCGCGCACCATCACCGTCACATATCCCGAGCCAATATATTCTTTCCCGATGAGGATGACGTTGGCGGCCTTCACCATTGCGTCCGCAGCTTCGATCGAAGCAACCAGGCCCTTCGTCTCAATCATCCCCAATGCTTCGTTGGACATGCGCTCCTCATCTTGTCTCTCCGGCGCATCCATTCCATTTACACTTCGGCGTGCTACCGGAAGGGGTGAGACTAGCATGGCATACGAAGTGAATCAAGGAGTTGCGCGGGAAGGGGTCCTGCTGATTTTGTGGATATCAGATGCGACGCGAAATTTTCCCGACTCGTTCCGACTTACTTGGGTGGCAGGACGCCGATTTTTGCGGCAGCTACGCCATTGCGCGTGGTGTTCTTGATGGCATACATCGCTTCGTCCGCCAGATGCAGCAATTCCAACTTTGTTTTCGCGTCCGACGGAAATGACGCAACGCCGATGCTCGCCGTAAAGCGAATGTCGAGCCCCTGGTCGGTGAGCCAGTGCTTTTCGCCAATGAGTTTGTGCAGGCGATGCGCGACAATAAACGCGTTCTCTTTCAAAGCCTGCGGCAAGACAATCACAAATTCGTCGCCGCCATAGCGAAACGCAAAATCAATGCGCCTGCAGGCGCTCTTCACAATCTGTCCTACGTCAGCCAAAAGCTTCGATCCCACCAGGTGGCCGTACGTGTCATTCACTTTTTTGAAGTGATCCAGATCGATAAACACCACGGAAAATTCGTAGCCGTAGCGTTGAGAGCGGTAAATTTCCGTCTCCAGGATAAAATCCATGTGCCGCGCGTTAAACAGCCCCGTGCAATCGTCCGTTATCGTCAGTTCGTGAATGCGCTTCACGTGTCGCGCGTTTTCCAGAGCAATGGCCGCGAAGTCGGCGAGTGCTTCGAGCAGCGCCATGTCATGCTCCATGAAGCCGTCGCGCTCGACGCAATTAATCAACTCAATCACGCCCAGGCAATGGTCGCGGTAACGCACCGGAACGGCCACGATGGACCGCGTCTCCATGTTCGTCTTTTCGTCAATCTGTGAAAAAAACCGCGTATCCTTGCTCACGTCGGCCACAATCACGGCTTCATCGTTCTGCGCCACCCAGCCGGCAATGCCTTGTCCCATCTTGATTCGCACGTCCTTCAACGCCTGCGCGCCCTTGCCCACCGCCAGCTCAAAATACAATTCCTGCTTGGCTTCGTCGACTAGCAGCAGCGACCACGTATCGGGGCGCAAAAATTCGTCGATCTTTTCCATGATCGTGCGGAGAACCTGATCGAGCTGCAGCGACGACGTCAGCGCCTTGCCAAGCTCGTGGAACACCGCGATCTCGCCTGCTTCGCGCTGCTCTCCTCGAGCCGTAACCCTGCGGCGACGCTCTGTTCCAGGAAAATTGTCAGTCATTGTCACTAGAAGCCTTGGTGCCATTCTCAAACGTGGGCCACCTTCTCAGACGGAAGGTATTGAGGCACTAGAAATTATAGTCAGCGTTTGCCGCTATGTGCAATGTTCTCTTGTAAGCGGTGTTTCCCGATTGTAAAGCCCCTCTCGCAGCCGTTTGCGGCCTTCAGCAGCACTGGCTTCAGCCTGTGGCTTTCCCTGCGGCCATTTCAGACCGCGGAATAAAGGGTCCATCGCCACATTCACATCCCTTAAACCCACCTATCTATTTTTGTGCTGAATGACTTACCCGCCCGCGCGGCATGTGATTGACACTCCTGCGCCTGCCGCCTATATTCGCTGGGACTATTGGATCGCTTACGAACAATGGATAAAGGCACCTTCGGCGAAAGCCTCAAACGTGAACGGGAGATGCGCGGCGTTACCTTGGAGGAAATCGCCTCCGCCACGCGTATCGCGGAGCGCTTCCTCAGAGCAATTGAAAATGACCAATGGGAGCAGCTTCCCGGTGGCGTCTTTAATCGCGGCTTTGTGCGCGCCATGGCTCGATATCTCGGACTCGACGAAGAAAATATTGTTGCGGAATACACGCTGGCGGTTGGCGACCGCCCCAGCGTTCCCGTGTGGACGGGAAGCCCTCCTGTCGTCACTCCTGACCAGCCGTGGCTAGCCTGGGGAATAACCGCCGTCATTCTCATCGCGCTTCTTGCTGGAAGCTGGGTTGGCCTGCGCCATTTCCGTGCGTGGCGCGCGGCAAAGCACGTGGTGCCGGTATCTGCAGTCTCCGCAGCGTCGCCTCCCGTGGCCTCGCAGGATGCGCCACGCGCCTCATCCGTCGCCGGTGCCCAGGGCGCTTCCGCAAGTGCGTCCGGGAACTTGAATGATGCCGTGTCGGATCCTCCTGCGCCTCCGGGCGCACCAATCACTCCTGCCGACGCTGCCGCGAGCGCCGCGCCGGTCACGGCAGTCGCGGATCGTTTTGAGTTAAAAGTGGAAGCGGCCAAGAAAACGCGAATCACCGTTACAGCGGATAAAAACGTCGTCTATAAAGGCACCCTGAAGGCTGGAGAAAATCAGGTATTCTCGGCCGCCGACCATTTTCAAGTTTCCGCCAAGGATGCCGGCGCACTGCGCCTCGAATTAAACGGAAAAGCAATTCGTCCCATCGGTCCTTCTGGGCATTCCGGCAAGGTCACGCTCACGCGCGATTCCCTGAAAGACGCGCCGGGAGGCGGCAATTAACGAAGCCCTGCGTGATGAAATCCGTTTGGACCACGCCACACTCGAACGCAAGCTCGCAATTTGCGAAGAAGCGGCCGCGTTTGCGACGGACGATCGCATCGAAACTCTTTGCGTTCTCGCCGCTGATTCCGATCACCAGATTCGCAATCGCGCCGCCGACATTCTGCTCACGCAGCCGCTGCCGTATGTTATTTCGGCGCTGGCACGTCGAAATGCCGCGCCGGAAATGTTCGCCTATTGCGCCGCCGAATTTCCGCGCAGGCCTGGCGTTGCGGACGCACTCGCGCAAAATTCCACCTGCCCCATCGAAGTCCTCCGTCCCGTCATCCGCTACCTTTCCGTTACAGGCGTGCAGGATTTATTTGAAGACCTGGACCGGCTGAGCACTTCGCCCAGCCTGGTAGCCGAGTTGATCGCTTCGTCCGTGATCAACGCCGATCAGCGCTCACAATTGCAGGAATTGCAGCGCGAAGACTACGAGCCGATCAGCGCGTTTGAGGAAGCTGCGGAAGAAGCCGAGCCGGACAAGGCCAAGCGCGAAACGCTGCTGCAAAAACTTTCGCGGTTGCGCGTCGTAGACCGCGTGCAACTCGCGCTCAAGGGCGGCCGCGACGAACGCGTCCTGTTGATCCGCGACCCCTGTAAAGTGGTGCAGCGCGCCGTCCTGCAATCGCCGCAACTTTCCGAGCAGGAAGTCGAATCCTTCGCAAAAATGGCTACGCTCAGCGACGAAACTCTTCGCCTCATCGCCAACAATCGCAAATTCCGAAAAAATTACGTCATCCTTCGTGCATTAATTTTTAATCCCAAATCTCCGTTGGAAGTCACCCTCCATCTCTTGCCGTTGATCAAGCCAAACGACGTCAAACTTCTCGCCACCAGCAAAAACATAGCCGATACCCTGCGCACCGCCGCCACCCGCCTCGTCCGCCAGCGCAGCGCCGAACGCGGGTAGCACCAGTAGGACAGGCTTCAGCCTGTCTTCTTTTTGAATTCTGTAAGCCCCACAAAACCAGACCAGACAGGTTTCAGCCTGTCCTACTTAAATCCAGTCGCCAGTTCGATGTATATATGCCTACAAAAATGACTGATCAAATGGCTTCGGAAACAGCGCGGACATCCGATGCAGCTCCACTTTCCCCGTCAGGTTCGCGAGAACCACTTCCGCGTCGCCGCAAAACTCCCACAGTATCTGCCGGCATGACCCGCACGGCGGCGTCAGCGCGTCTGTATCCGCGACCACCGCGACAGCGTCGAACCCGCGCTCGCCCTCGGAAATCGCCTTAAAGACGGCGACGCGCTCGGCGCATAGCGTCAACCCGTACGTGGCATTTTCCACATTGCACCCGGTGAAAATTCTCCCGGATTTCGCGCGAACCGCCGCGCCCACCCGAAAATTCGAGTACGGCGCGTGCGCGTGCTCACGCGCTACACGCGCGGCAGCGATCAGCGAATCATGCCGCGCAGTCGTTTCGCTCAAGATAAATCCTCACTCATTCGCGGAATCACGGCGCGCAGCAGCGCCACAAAATCCGCCTTCACTCGCTCTCCGGTTTCCATCACTTCCTCAGTGGTAATCGGCTGATCCAGAATCCCCGCCGCCATATTCGTCACGCACGAGATCCCCAGCACGCGAATTCCCATGTGCCCCGCAGCAATCACTTCCGGCACGGTGGACATTCCAATCAGGTCCGCGCCAATCGTGCGCAGGTAGCGAATTTCCGCAGGCGTCTCGTAACTCGGTCCCGTCAGCGCCGCGTAAACTCCTTGCGCAATTTCCATTCCCAGCCGTTTGCCTTCTTCCAGCGCCGCGGCCTGATACGGCTTCCAGTACACGCGAGTCATGTCCGGAAAGCGTTCGCCAAATCGCTCGTCATTCGGCCCGATCAGCGGATTCGTTCCTTGCAAATTGATGTGGTCGCGCAGCACCACGAGGCATCCCTGGCTGAAATTCGTATTGATCCCGCCCGCCGCATTCGTCAGCAGCACCGCGCGAATTCCCATGCGCGCCATCACGCGCATGGGAAAAATCACTTCCTGCGGCGAGTAGCCCTCATACATGTGCACGCGCCCCTGCATCACGGCCACCGGCACGTCCGACACTTTGCCGATCACCATGCGCCCCGCATGCCCGATCGCCGTAGAGCGCGGAAAATTCGGAATGTGCCGGTACTCGATCCGCGTGGCGCCCGCAATTTCATTCGCAAATCCGCCCAGCCCGCTTCCCAGCACTACGCCGATGCGCGGGCGCAATTTCGTTTTTGAAAAAATATATTTCGCGGCGACGTCAGCGCGGACGTAACTCTGCGTCGGTTTTGATTTCGTAATTACGGTCGCGCTCATTTCAGAAAGATCCCCACAATCGAAGCGGACATGAGGTTCGCCATGGTTCCCGCCAGCATGGCGCGAATGCCGAATTTCGCGAGCTGTTCGCGCTGATTCGGAGCCAGCGCCCCGATGCCGCCAATCTGCATGCCAATCGAACTGAAATTCGCAAAGCCACACAACGCAAACGTCGCAATCGTAAACGAGCGGGGATCGAGCGTCCCCTTCATCGGCCCCAAAAACGAAAACGCCACCAGTTCATTCAGCACCATGCGCGTGCCAAGCAAATTTCCAATCTGCACGCAATCGTGCCACGGCACGCCAATGATCCAAGCCACCGGCGCAAACGCCCAGCCAAAAATTTGTTGCAGGCTCGTGGGAAACCACATGATTCCGTGTCCGCCAAGAAAATTGTGAATCCCGCCCATCATTCCGTTGGTCAGCGCGATGAGCGCCAGAAACGCCACGAGCATCGCTCCCACGTTCACCGCCATGCCCAGCCCTTCGCCTGTGCCGCGCGCAATCGCCGCCAGAAAATTCGAGTCGTGCTCCACGTTTTCCATGTGCACGACGCCCATCGTTTTTGGTTCGCCCGTTTCCGGCACGAGCATTTTGGAAATCAACAGAGTCCCCGGCGCCGTCATGATCACCGCCGTCAGCAGGTGCCGCGCTTCTACTCCAAACGCGATATACGCCGCCATGATTCCGCCGGAAACGTGCGCCATTCCGCTGGTCATGATGGTCATCAGCTCAGATTGCGTCAGGTCCGGCAGAAATGGACGAATCGTCAGCGGTGCTTCCGTCTGCCCCATAAAGATGCTGGCCGCCACGTTCAGCGATTCCGCGCCGCTCGCGCCCATCACCCGCTGCATCACCCACGCCGCCGCGCGAATCACCACCTGCATCACGCCTAGGTAATACAGCAGCGCAAACAGCGACGCGATAAAAATAATCGTCGGCAAAACCTGAAACGCAAAAATAAATCCAATCGACGAATGCTGCTTGCCCAATTCACCGAATACAAATTCCGAACCGACAAACGCGTAGGCCAACAAATGATTCACGGCATCGCCCAGGCGAAAGAAAACGCGCTGCCCAAATGTCCAATAAAATGCCAGGAAAGCAAAAACAATTTGCAGAGATAATCCCCACACCACCATTTTCAGTTTGATGGCGCGCCGGTTGGTTGAGAACACATACGCCAGTCCCAGCATCGTCAGCAGTCCCAGCACGCCTGTGAATCGGCCCATTCGTCCTCGCCTCGTTTCCCGGATGCGCACGGGAAATGCCCGTCACATTAGCACGCCCGCCCGCCAGTCGAAATGTGCAAATTTGGATGCGCAGGAATAGTGGTTGCGATGATGAGGAATTACGTTAGGGCAACCCCGGGAACGCCAATCTCCTGATTGGCGGGTGGCAAATCGCCAATCAGGAGATTGGCGTTCCCAGGAAACATTCTATTCCCTGAGAAATATGGACTGCTCTTTAAAATAAACTCATCGCGCAAAACCGGTTTCCTAGCGCACGCTCGTCTTTTGAGCGGGCAGCCTTGCCGTGACTGCAATCCGGGTGGATCGCGTAGCAGCAGGCGTTCGCCTTTTCCCAACTAAATTTACTACGCGCCAATAATTTGATAGATGAGCCGCGGGGCAACTTGTGGTTTCTCCGGGCCCACACGATACGCGGTCTGCGCCAGACGCTGCGCCTCGGCGAGGCGCGCCTCCGAATTGTAATGCAGCGTGCACAGCGGCTCGCCGCGCTGCACGCCATCGCCAATGCGTTTGAGAAACACGAGGCCAACAGCCGG
Source organism: Candidatus Acidiferrales bacterium (assembly GCA_035696345.1). Classification (GTDB taxonomy): domain Bacteria; phylum Acidobacteriota; class Terriglobia; order Acidiferrales; family UBA7541; genus Palsa-360. The sequence continues at coordinate 13,560 of DASRQU010000016.1, read as the reverse complement.
GTCGATCGCGTCTTCCTGCTTTTCGCGTCCGCCGCCCAGCACCACACCAGCCGTGCCAAGCTGCTCGCACTGAATCGCCACAACGTATCCCGCGCTTGCGGAAACTATGTCCAGAGTCTGCCGTGCGCGAACAAGCCGCCGCGGATCGTCCACCACTCCGGGATCCCCGCCCTGCAGCGCCACAATCTCGCGAAATTTTTCTCGCGCCAGCCCTGACACGATCAAATCCGTAGACAGTTTCTTCCCTTCGTCCAACGTCTTCACGCGCTCGCCCAAAAAAAACATCCACGCGGCAAGCTCCAGACAAAGCTCGCGCAGGTCCGCAGGACCGCCTCCCGCCAAGACGTCCACGCACTCCGCCACTTCCATCGCGTTGCCCGCCGTGCGCCCCAGCGGCTGATTCATGTCGGTGATGAGCGCCACCACTTTTTTGCCCATGCGCCTCCCGGTTTCCACCAGCAATTCCGCGAGGCTCACAGCATCTTCCAGCTTCTTCATAAATGCGCCTGAGCCGGTCTTCACATCCAGCACCAGCGCATCGATTCCCTCGGCCAGCTTTTTACTCATGATGGAGGCGCAGATCAGCGAGGAGTTTTCAACCGTCCCGGTCACATCGCGTAGCGCGTACATTTTTTTATCCGCGGGCGCAATCTCCGCCGTCTGCCCGATCAGCGAACATCCGCAAGTCTCCAGCACGCGCCGAAATTCGCCGAGTGACAAGTTCACGTTAAATCCGGGAATCGATTCCAGCTTGTCGAGCGTGCCTCCGCTGTGCCCCAGCCCGCGCCCGCTGATCATTGGCACTTTCAATCCGCCGGCCGCAACGATTGGCGCAATAATTAGCGACGTCTTGTCCCCGACGCCGCCCGTCGAGTGCTTATCGACCTTGCGCCCAGCCAGATCGGAAAAGTCGAGCACCTGTCCCGACCTCAGCATAGCTTCCGTGAGCGCGGCGGTTTCAGCGCGGCTCAACCCGCGAAGCACCACGGCCATCAGCCACGCAGACATCTGGTAATCGGGAATTTCGCCGGCGGTATAGGCTGCAATGAATTGTTGGATTTCCTCGGGAGTGAGTTCTTCCGAGTCACGCTTGCGGCGGATCAGATCAACGGCGCGCATTTTTTGATTATAATTATAAAGGGTTAGTCCGCGGCTACCAGTGGGGAAGCTCCGCTAGCGCCCTGCAGCAGCTCTAAATGGGTAATCTCAGCCGGGCAGCGCAATCTGCATGGCAGCACGATCGTGCCAATGCCACGGCTTACATAAATCTGCGTTGCGCCCATGCGGTCCCAGCCGATCTTGTAGCGCAACCGCTCAGGGGACTTACCGTAAACGGTTCCCAAAAGGGGTATATTCACTTGCCCGCCATGCGTGTGGCCGGAAAGGACGAGGCTCACGCCGTGCCGCGAAGCGAGATGAATAATCCGGGGATTGTGCGCCAGCAATACGCGGGCAGCCTCTTGTGGGATGCCCTTTACTGCGCGGCGCAAATCCGCGCCGTATCCATAATCGTCCACGCCGGCCAAATAAAACGATTCTCCGCCAAGGCGCAAGTCCACGTGGCGATTGCGCAGCACATCGATGTGCTGCCTCTTCAAAGCGGAGGTAACCGCGTCCGCATCCACTCGGAAGTCGTGATTGCCGAGCACCGCGTACACACCGAGGCGCGCGCGCAGTCGACCCAGAATTTCCGCCGCAGGCTCGATATTTCGCCGCGAATACGTCACATAATCGCCTGTCAGCGCAATAATGTCTGGCTTCAGGCGATTCGCCTTTTTTACTGCGTCCGAGAGCCATTCTTTGGTGAGAAACAGGCCATGATGAATGTCAGAAATCTGCACGATGCGCAGGCCCTGGCAGGATGACGGCAACGTATCCAGCCAAATGCGCTCCTCGTTCACAAAAAAGCGTTCACCGGAACGCCAAACCGGCAGCGGTCGTGGGGTAGGCTCTACGGAGTAATGCTCAATGCCGCCTTGGCGCCATCGACCCAGCCAACGATTCAATTTGTCCCCGGCGGTTGCGGAGCCAGGAACCGGAAAAATTACGGTATTCCCCATCATCCCTCAGTAAATACTGCCACTCCTTTCAGCCTACCACCCATCGCAAATAGGCGTCAATCCAATGATTTACGGATGCGTGCACAAAACGGAACTGTAGGATTGCAACGTGGAAATCTCCTGGGTCGTTATAACCCGATTACTGAGGCAAAGACTTCGAGGCGGCTTTCTCCGCAATGCTCGCGGCCACTTCCTGCATTTCAGAGTGCACGCGGCCGTTGGACCCCAGAAGTTCTCTATCCCCCAGACGGTAGGGCTGCCCATTAAACTGGCTTACCCTGCCCCCGGCTTCCGTCACTAATAGAATGCCCGCCGCAACGTCCCAGGTGTGCAGCCCAAACTCCCAGAAACCCTCAAATCGCCCGCACGCCACAGCCGCCAGGTCCATGGCCGCCGAGCCATCGCGCCGCACGCCGTGGGAGCGCAACGTAAAATCCCAGTAGTAGTGAATATTAGGGTTCTGTGAACGCTTCACGCTGGGAAAACCGGTGCAAAGCAAACTCGTCGAAAGTGTATCGATCTGAGACACCGAGATCTTTTTGTTATTCAGGTACGCGCCCTCTCCCTTGGCGGCGGTAAACATTTCCCCGCTCACCGGTTGGTAAATCACGCCCACAATTGGCTCGCCCGCTTCCTCCAGACCCAGCGAAACCGCAAAGCACGGATAGCCGTGCGCAAAATTGGTGGTACCGTCCAGCGGATCGACGTGCCAGCGAAACGGAGACTCGCTTTCCGACCCTCCACCTTCCTCAGCTACAATTCCGTGCTTCGGAAAATGGTTCCGCAATCGCGATACGATCGCCACCTCGGAACGCTTGTCCGCTTGCGTGACAATGTCCACTTCACCCTTATAGCTGATCTTCACGGGCCGGGCGAACTCCTCCAGCAAAATGGCCCCCGCTTCTTTCGCCGTTTCCACTGCCACATCTAGAAAAGATTGCATGCCCGTTAAAATCCTCAGATAAATGATGCCAGATTCGGGCTTCGTTAAATAGGCGAGATTGGGGGGGGAAGTTGAGAGTTGTGGATTTCAGAGTGGGGAGAGGATGCTACGGAAGCACGAACTGAATTTCATCACTCACACGTTACGAATCACGGTCACCAGTCACCCTTCGCAGACGCTCAGGGCAAGCAAATCACCTATTCCAGCCGCCCGCCCGAAAAATACGACTTCTTGCTGCGCACCGTGCACTCGCACGCCGCGTGGACTTCGAGGTTACGGTACGTGCCCGAAGGCGGCTTCGGATTCGGATAGTAGCCGATGCGGTACTGCGTGCGCAGCTCTCGGTCAATGCGATCGAACATGTCGCCGAGCTGCGCAATCGTGTCCGGAAAATAAATGGCGCCGCCGGTGGAGTCGGCAATTGTATCGAGCGCATGCTCGCCGGCCGTGTTGCGTCCGCCTTCCGTTTTTACGGCGCGCACGATAATCGTGTAGAGCAGGGCATCGGCGCGCAGCGCGGCTCGCCTCGCTGTATCGAAGTCCGCGCGGCTAGTCGTTTCTCCCGCGTCCGTGACCAGGACGATGGCCCGGCGGCGCCCCGCCGGATTTTTTGTCAGCCCCTGCGAGCCCAGAAAAATCGCGTCATAGAGTGCGGTGCCGTCTCCGGGCACAATGCGATGCAACCCCGCTTGCAGCGACAAAATGTTGGAAGAAAACGGGGCAAGCTGCGTGACCGCGTCTGCAAACTCGTACACCGCCAGCCGGTCCGCGGGCCGCACCAGTTTCTGAATGAACCGCGACGCGGCGTCCTCCTCAAATTCCAGTTCCTTAACCTCGCTCAAGCTCGAATCGATCATCAGGGCCAGATCCAGCGGCTGCTGCGTTTCCGGTTCGAATGCCTCGATGTTTTGTTTGGCACCCTCTTCCGAAACCTCAAACTGATCCGCGGTCAGGCCCAGCACCGGGCGGCCATCCTTGCCGAGCACGCTGGCCAGCACGCTCACCATCGTGACCTCTGAGCGTATCCGTCCGCGCTGGTCCTGATCGTCCGCCGGATGCGCCGCAAGCGGCCTCCACGTGAGCGTGGCAAGCAGCACGAGGCTGCCTGCACAGAACGCAATTGCCAGCGTGACTCGTGCGCAGGTTCGCCACCGCCCGGCCTTGCCACTATAATTATTTTGTAATCGTTTGCGGAAAATGCGTTTCTGCACAGAGATTGGATTCGTGCGCGGTCGAAAAGGATTGCTCAAGTAGAGGGCATTTCTCCATCGGCCCACGCAGCGCCGTCGCGGAAGAATTCCTTCTTCCAGATGGGCACATTGCGTTTCAGTGTGTCGATTCCATAGCGGCACGCGTCAAACGCGGCGGCCCGATGCGCCGAGCAGACCACGATCAGCACCGCCGTCTCGCCAATTTCCAGGCGGCCCAGTCGGTGAACCATGGCGAATCGCCGTATGGAAAACTTTTCGCGCATTTCCGCGCCGATCTGGCGCATCTGGGCCAGCGCCATCGACTCGTACGCCTCGTACTCAAGATACAGAGTGGAACGTCCCGCCGAATGATTGCGGACGATGCCTTCGAACATGACCACGGCGCCATCTTCAGCGGCCTTCAGTTGCGCCACGATCTCCGTTGTCGCGATCGTCGTGCGAATCAGCGCGTAGATGTCTTCTTCAAGCTTGGGGCCCGACGGCGTCGCTCCGCCACTGACCGGCGGCAGAAAAGCCACTTCGTCGTCTGCGGCGAGCGGGGCGCGCCACTCCGCAAACTCCTGATTCACGGACGCGACGACCGACTGACGGAATTTCCCCAGTTCAGGAAAATTGCGGCCATATCGCTCGAACAAGTCTTCCACGCGCGCGCCATCGGATAGCTCGGCCTGCTCTTCCGATTTTCCGACGATGTCTTTCAGGCGTCCGAAGAATAATACACGCACACGCATGGCGGTATTCTATCCGTGCGCATCAGAAAGTTCCACTCCGTACGCGGAGCAAAGTAAATGTAAGGAAACGCGCCACTTGGCACGCCTTTCCCGAAGTAGCAGACCGGCCCAACTTGCCGATAACCTTTCAGACAAAATAAACGGTCGTACCATCGCCACCTCCGCGCCTGCGTACGATTCTTGATACTCACGGAGGTTTTGCTCATGTTCAGAACTACGCGAATCGCGCTGATTACCTCATTCGGATTACTGATCTCGATGCCCGGTGCCACGTTCGCGGCGCACCATACCGGCTACGTCCGCAGCCTGGACGACCTGCGCACGGCGCGCGCGCTGCTGACGCGGGCCGACAATGTTTCCATCGCAGAAGGTTCGCAGGACGAAGTCAGCCTGGCGATAGGCAACATCGATGGCGCCATCGCGGAAATCAGCAAGGAAGCGCCTCTGAACGATAAAATGGCGCGGGATGCACGGAAAATGGATGCTCACATGACCTGGGCCGCGCGCCTCTCCATGAGCATGCGGCTGTTGGACAGAGCCAGGCTGGATTGCAGCAGCGACCGAGACGATGCCGCCAATGCCGGGCTTCAATCGCGGGTGTTTGCTTCAATCGACCAGGCGCATGATCGCATCCGCGTCGCCATCGACACCGTCAATTTCGATTACAGTGCCAGGAATATGCCGACCCGGAACGACTAGTTCGTCGATGGGTGGGCGGCACGCCGCACGGTCGGAGATGCCTGGGTTGGTTAATCTTTGGTCCGCAGCGCGTTTGCTCGCATTTACGCTAGTCAAACAGCGCGATATCCTAAGTCTATAAATAGTCTATAAAGAAATTTGCATGTAAACACATGTAAAGACAAGTGCGGCGTGGCGGGGAGAAGATAATGGAGATTCCGGATTATTACGAATTCCTTCAAATCAGCCCAAATGCGGAGCCTGACACGATTCACCGGGTGTACCGCTTCCTGGCTGTTCGTCTTCACCCAGACAATCCGGAAACCGGTGACGCCGAAAAGTTCTTTTTGCTGAAGCAGGCGTATGACGTTCTTTCCAATCCCGCGCGGCGCGCCGAGTACGACGCGGCGTTCAAAAAAGACGGCCCACAGACGGTCCCGCTTTCCACGTCGATCGATTTCATGGATAGCCTCGAAGGCGAACTAAACCGGCGTTTGGCTATTCTCGCTTTGCTGTATATTCAGCGGCGCACAAATCCCTACGTTCCGGAAGTTTCGTTGCTGGAAGTTGAGAAACGCATGGGATTTCCTCGCGATTATCTGGAGTTCACCACGTGGTACCTGCGCAATAAGGGCTACATTTCCCGGTCAGACAATTCCGATTTCATGCTCACGGCCGAGGGCGTGGACTTCGTCGAATCGCAGCGCGTCAATATTCCCATCCTCAATAAACTGCTTACCACGGGCTCGGGTCCGCTCGCTTCCGATGGACCGACCGGGCCGAAGGCGCTGAATTCCCCGCCCACTCCGATCATCGTGCCCGCGAGTCCGGCGGATGTCGATGGAAACGTAAAAGAAGACGTGAAAGCGTAATCCGACAGCCCGCGGAAAAATGTTTCGGGCTCTGAGTAGCACAGGCACTCTTGCCTGTGTGGGTTTTGCAAAGTGCACACAGCCAAGAGTGGCTGTGCTACTCGTCATTCCGAGAGTAGTGAGAATTTTCTCTTCGATGCCTTTGACTTTGTTTTAAATTTTTCCCTGTTTTCTACGTCGCCCGAATCCCTCACTTCAGTTTTCTTAAATCCAATTGACCTGGGAGGCGCTCGCGCCGTAGCGTTGAACCACTGGAGACTTTCCTCATGCGCATCCTCATTTCGGGCTCGAGCGGATTCTTGGGAACGGCCATCACCGATTCGCTGAAAAAACAAAATCATCAGATTGCGCGGCTGGTGCGGCCCGGCTCGAATTCTAAATCTACGGCGGCTGATTTCTCGCAGGACGTTGCTTGGGATCCGGTTGGCGGGCAATTCGCGGCGGCAGCGGCCGAGGGCGCAGACGCGCTGATTCATCTCGCCGGCGCGTCCATTGCGGATGGACGATGGAGCGACTCGCGAAAAAAGATGATACGCACGAGCCGCGTCGACGCCTCGCGGCACCTGATGGGGGAACTCGCAAAATTGCAGAACCCGCCGCGCATCATTGTCGCCGCCTCCGCGATTGGCTTTTATGGCAATCGCGGCGATGAAACGCTTACCGAAAAGAGCGCTCCCGGAAATGGATTCTTACCGGAGGTGTGCGTCGAATGGGAAACGGAAACCGCGCGGGGCGCCGAATTTGGCGCGCGCGTGGCCAGTCTACGCTTTGGCATAATTCTGGCCGCGCATGGGGGCGCATTGGCGAAGATGGTGCCGCCGTTCAAGCTGGGAGTCGGCGGACGCATGGGCAACGGCCGGCAATGGATGTCATGGATAACCCTTGCGGAAGTTGTGAACATTGTGGAATTCGCGCTCGCAAATTCACAGCTGTCCGGTCCGGTGAATGCGGTTTCTCCCAATCCGGTTCAAAATAGCGAATTTACCGAGGCGCTTGCGAAAACTTTGCATCGGCCGGCCTTGTTTCCAGCGCCGCCGTTTGCGCTGCGCCTCGCGCTGGGAGAAATGGCGGACGCGTTGCTGCTTTCGAGCCAGCGAGTGATGCCCTCGAAGCTCACCGGCGCAAGCTACCGGTTTCAGCAACCGGATCTAGCGCCGGCGCTGGCGGATGTTTTGCGGAAGTAAGTCGCGCGGAGGGCTAGTCGTTCGAAGAGAAATCTCTTATTTCAACAAGGATGATCGTCCCGGTTTTGCAAAATTGAAATTGACTCCGTAAGGCTTCCTGCTAATCTCGATTGCAGCAGAATTTCGTTCGGCTCACCCGATTTAATTCACTTTTTTTTGCGTGCTTTTCGTCGCGTTATTCGTGCTGCTCCTTGTGGGTCGCGGCTTTAGCCGCGACATTCAGGATGCCGCTGGTGGGGGGGGCTTTAGCCCCTGAGCGAGGAATGTTTGAGTAGCACAGGCACTCCTGCCTGTGCGGGTTTTGTAAAGGCACACAGCCAAGAGTGGCTGTGCTACGCGGCGTCCATATTTTTACAAATCCAACTGGGAGGAAAGCTCTTCGAGGTTCGATCCGTCAACTGTCAAATCAGGATTTTTTTCCGCCAAATTTTCCACATCGTCGAAAGCCTGAAACAAGCGCATCTTGGCAACGGCATACTCTTCCGTGCCGGTAAATTCACGGCCTGTCTGGACGGACCATTCCTCCAGCGCTTCCTTGGCCACAAAAATTTTCACCGGAAAAACGTGCTTGCGATCGACCGATGCCATGTACACATATTCGGTTCCCGCGACGGCGCCGCGCTTGGCTTTATTCACCTCGTAAAAATAATACTGGTACACGTACCCCGTGGCGGCGGAATAGCTTTTTACGCGATGCGCAGCGTCGGGGCGAGCCATGCAGGAATTATTGAAGCCGCGGGCCGCATGTGTCAACTCAGGCTGTGGAAATGGCGCTCCATCGGGCCGTGCGATCACTGACAGTTTTGTCCGCCCGAATTGAATCACGTTTCCCAAATTAAATTCCCATGTCGGCACGATTGCGAGTCGTCGCTCGACGTAATGCCCCCTGCAAAATTCGTAGTGTGCTGAACAATTTTAAAAACAAAGATGGTCAACACGCTGAATGCGTAAGCTTTGCGGATTATTTTTGCGGCGGCAAATCCGTGAAACATTTCAAATTCCTGCACGTTTGTTTTCTGCTCCGCGTTGGCACACTTCGTGCAATCCCCACGGCAATGGAAACATCCCCAAGACCACGCGGACGGTGCAACTCACTTCACCCGGTTTTGCACACTTGTCCGCTGTTGTTACTCATCGCATCAATGCTGGGCTGTGGCGCGGTCGGAGATGGCCCGTCACAGCCTCCCTCCTCAATTACGGTGGGAGTTGCACCATTGACTGCGACGGTTTTGTTGGGTGGGCAGCAAATATTTGTTGCGACCGTGAGTCATTCCACGAATTCCGCCGTCGTCTGGAGCGTTAATGGAGTTACCGGCGGCAACCCAACAATGGGAACTATTTCCGTGAGCGGCACTTACACAGCTCCCGTGAATTTGTCGACGGCAGCTGCGGTTTCTATCGTTGCGACCAGCGTGGAGGACTCCGCGAGAAGTTCCGCCGCGCAGGCGACGATCTCGAGGGACATATCGATTTCGATATCTCCGCAAATCGCTTCTGTGGAACTGGGCGCCACGCAAACCTTCACAGCCGCGATAAATTCCGCTGGCAGCCCGAATCGAGCTATCACGTGGATTCTTTCAGGAAGTAACTGCCCCGGAGCGTGTGGAAGCGTGGATGCCGGCGGCATTTATACGGCACCGCAAATACTGCCGGCTACGCCTTCCGTTACGCTGACGGCGGTAAGCGTGGCCGATTCATCCAGGGCTGCAGCCGTTGCCGTGAACCTTAGCAGCACGTTCTCCATTTCCATCAATGGCCCGGCGACCGTGGACGCGGGCGCCTCGGCGACGTACGCCGCGACAATTTCTGCGGCGGCAAATTCAAATCCTGATCGAGAGGTTTCGTGGAGCGTTGCGGGTAACGGCTGCACTGCACACGTGTGTGGAACCATCACGCAGAGCGGAGCGTATACGGCTCCCGCGATTCCTCCGTCGCCCGCTACCGTGAAAATCGTCGCGACTCCGCTGTCGGATCCGACAAAGATAGTTTCATTTCCTATCAGCATCGTTCCGGTGATCGGCGTGGCGATTACGCCGGCATCGGCATCCGTGCTCCTCGGCACGACGCAAAACTTTCAAGCCATGGTCACGGGAGCCGCGGATACGACAGTGACATGGGACGTGAACGGAGTGGTTGGGGGAAACGCCACGGTCGGCTCGATTTTGAATTCGCAGATTTCGCCGAACAGCACGACGTATACGTCCCCGCAAATTCTTCCCGCTGGCGGCATCGTGACCGTACGAGCGCGCAGCAACGCCAGCCCTGGCTCCTCCGCGAGCGCAAGCGTCACGTTGATATCTTCAATCACATTGGCACTGAACCCGACAACTTCATTTGTTGCCGTGGGGGACCGGCAAACATTTTCTCTGCAAATCAGCGGCACCGCGAACCAGACTGCCACGTGGACGGTGAACGGGATCTCGGGAGGAAGCCCGGCGATCGGGCGGATCTGCGTCACCGGATCGAACCCGTGCCAAGCGGCGTTAAGTAGCGGGCTGGGAAGCGTCGATTACGTTGCGCCCGAGGGGATGCCTTCGCCAAATCCGGTGGTGATCACAGCGACAAGCCAGGTGGACAGTACGAAGAGCGCGTCATCAAGCATCACAATTTTGCCGCACGTTTCCGTGAGCATACAGCCCGGCAACATCACATTGGCGAATACGGAGCCAATTCGTTTCATTGCCGTCGTCACCGGCTCATTGGATCAACAGGTGATCTGGAGAATTTCGGGATCGGCGTGCGGAATTCCAGCAAACTGTGGCTCCATCGACGCGACAGGGTTGTACACGGCACCCCCCAGTGTGCCGTCGCCTGCGCTGATTTCCGTGATTGCCACCAGCACGGAAGATACATCGCAATCAGGATTCGCGACTGTAATTCTTGGGAATGGCCCGGCCATTTTTTCTTTTGCCCCCACAAGCGCCTACGCGGGCACCGCAGGGGGGTTCACGCTGCTGGTCACAGGAATCAATTTTGGTGCGACAAGTCCGGGGCCAGGTTCGACGATTTTAGTGAGCGGAACGCCGCGCTCCACGAACTGTTCATCGAGCACTCAGTGCATTACCTCGCTGGAGGCAGCGGATTTGCAGTCCGCGGGAAATCTCAACTTGCAGCTGCAGAATCCAGACGGCACGCTTTCCAATACGCAAATATTTGTGGTGCTGGCGCCAGGCTCCGGAATGTCCATCATTCCGCTAACACCCAGCGCGCCGACGAGCACCGGAAACGACATCGTCGTAGTCGATCTCAGTACCAATGGCGGTTCAGGAGCCAGCGGAAACGTCAGCCTGAGCCTCGCCGCCATCGGACCGTATTCTCCGTCGATAGGTTCATGCACGCTTGGTGGAAATCCGGTAATCCTTCAACCGCCGCCATTCGGAAATGGCAGCGGTGATTTGTGCGTTTTTTCCGTGAGCGGTTTATCGGCATCTTTTTCTTTTTCGGTGAGCGGACCCAACGTACCTGACGTTGCAGTGATCAATCGCGAACCGCTGGGGCTGGGAATTCTTCACCTTACGCTGTCGGTGCCGTCCACGGCCCCAACGGGCGCGCGAACTCTGTTTATCACAAATCCAAATGGCGACATGGCTGCGGGAAGCGGCGCGATCGTCGTGAAATAACCCATCATGAATAAGCCGTAAAGATTGGATCGAAGCGAAATAAATTGAGGTGCAATCAAATGCCGCGAACGAACATTAAACTACGCCCGCGAATTGCGTTATTTCGGATTGTTTTATTTTTTCTTCCGATTCTGATTATTTTCATGGCATTCGCAACGGCGAGCGCTACGACTCTCCAGCGACTCAGCCTCGATCAGTTGGTCGCAGGATCGGATGCGGTGGCGCGCGTCAATTTTTCAGGCGCTGAGTCACGCTGGGAAAATGGGACGATCTGGACGGTGACCACGCTCCGTGTAGTGGAGATTTTCAAGGGAAATCTGCCCGAGGAAATTTTCATACGCCTGCCCGGAGGACGCGTGGGACACCTTACCGCTACTGTGGAAGGGACGCCGCGATTCCGTGCAGGCGATGACGCTATCGTATTTCTGAAAACTTCTGCGGCGGGCGGATTCAGCGTAGCCGGGTGGGTGCAGGGAACGTTCCGGATTTCGCGCGAACCGCGAACGGGCACACAAAGCGTTACGCAGGATTCCAGTGCGTTCGCCGTTTTCGATCCCGCGACGAGAAGTTTCCGGACGGAAGGTATTCACCGCATGCGTGTCGAAGAATTCCGCGGGCGCGTCGCTTCGGCTATCGCGCGTAGTGCAGGACAGACGCGATGAGCGTAAATCGAGTGCCCAGGATTCGTAAAACGATTTCGGTTGCGGTCACTTACATTTTTCTTTTGCAAGTCACAGCTGCAGGTGCGGGGGCGTACGATCTGGGCACAACCGTAGCGGACATGCGGCAAAATTCCGCCGCGTCCGGCGGAACTTCTTGCCCGCAACTCACCCGCTTCGATATTTCAACCCCAGGTTCCGTCAACCGGCTGTGGAGCACCTCGCTCAGCGGCAATACGCCCACGATCATTACCGCTGATCAAACGACGAGCGGGCAGCTCACCGAAATCGAAACTGCTATTAATGCTTCGCTCGCCGTGTGGACCGGAGTTTCCGGTTCGGCGCTGACGCCAACATCGCTGGGCACTTTACAGCGGACGTCTACGCAAGCAGCTTGTGATTCTACGGATGGAATCAACTCGATCTGCTTCAATCAAAATGATCCCGGATTCACGCTCGGCGTTCTGGCATTCACGCGCGTGGTCTCGGCGGACACGATCGGCATTGTGCTGCCGGCCACGGGCAATCCATCCACGTTTGTCGGAGAAATTATGGACGCGGATATATTGCTGATGCCGGGCGATGGCAACACAACATTTGCCACTCCGCAGGCGCTGGCTTCGCATCCCAATTCGTACGATCTGGAGTCGATTGTCACGCATGAGCTAGGTCACAGTTTCGGTTTCAATCACTCAGGCGTGTGGTCGGCAATGATGTTTCCCTTCGCGCCCTCGCCGGGACAATTCACGGGCGCAAGACCCACGGCGCGATCTCCCGATGCGCCTCTGGCGGAGGACGATCGCACGGGATTGCGAGTTCTGTATCCGAATCCGAGCGACTCCGTGCACATGGGGACGATTAGCGGACGCGTCCTGCCGGCGAATCCGCTCGCTTTACCACTCTCGCCGGGCGACGTGTCCGGCATTTTTCCCGCACAAGTCGTGGCCGTGGACAACGCCACCGGAAATGTTGTCGCGGCTGTCCTCGCCGGATGGAGCTGCAGCGGCGCTGGCCCGGCGCAATTTGACGGGACATTTTCGCTGCAGGAATTGGCCGTCGGAAGTTTGCAGAATTACCGGATTTACGCGGAACCGCTGGACGGCCCCGTAATTCTGGGCAACGTAATTTTTAATTTCACGTCCCTGTGCAGAAACGCATTCAGCGATCCGGGCTGGCCGGTGCAATTTGCCTGTATAGTGCCGCCGTCGGCAGCACCGTTTTCGGCTCGGTTCAAGTCTGGGCCATAAACTTCGCGGAACAATTTACGAGCCGAAGACAAAAACGTCGCCAAGGAATTAATCCCGGGCGACGTTTGCTTTCCAGATTCTCGCCGTCGAGCAGTTACTGGGCCGAAGAGTTCACCCATGAGGTTCGCAGGGCAACAGGCGTAGCCGGGACAGCCGTGTTCGTCGTGGTCGACGTAATTGTTGTGGTGGGAAACCAAGGTGGCGCAAATCCAGCGGAGAAGCGCTTGTCGAAATAAATGTTTCTGGTGCCCACGCTGGAGCCGCTCAGGGCCATGTTCTGGACGCGGCCACCGACAATATTCACGGTGCCGATGGAATTCCACGTCGCCGTCAAGCCGTAGGAACTGCCGCTGGA
>DASRQU010000015.1:0-18241 GCA_035696345.1 Candidatus Acidiferrales bacterium | reverse complement strand
GTCCTCACGAACACGCCGCCGCGAAGTTCACAGAGTTCTCCGGGCGGCATGCAGGGCATCGCCATCATGGAGCCGCTACTGGCGAAGGCCGCGCGCAAGCTGGGCATCGATCAGGTAGCCATCCGCCGCATGAATTCGCCGGAAGGCAAAGCTCCTTTCGGCCCTCTCGTGGCCGGAAAGCAGCAGTACGCCACGAGCGCGTTCATCAAAGAAGCGCTGGACCGCGGCGCGGAACAATTTAAATGGAACGAGCGCAAGATAAATTCAGGCAAGCGCAACGGTTCCAAAGTGCGCGGCGTTGGCGTGGCCATCAGCAGCTACTCCGGCGGCACGGTTGGCTTTGACGGCCTCTTCGTCATCAAGCCGGACGGCCATGTTTACATCCAGTCCGGCGTCGGAAATCTCGGCACGGAATCCTGGACAGATGTGCACCGTGTGGTGGCCGAACTGATCGGCGTGCCGTGGGAAAAATGCGAACTCACCTGGGGCAATACGTCAAAGAATCTACCGTGGACGTGCCCCTCAGGCGGCAGCCAGACCACGCATGCGATGACGCGCGCAGCGAATGCCGTGGCGGCGGATGCCATCACCAAACTGCAGCAAATTGCCGCGAAAGATTTGGGCGGCAAGCCGGAAGATTACGTGGTGGCGAATGAGCGAGTGGCGCGCAAAGGGGGCGGGGCTGGCATGACTCTTGCGCACGCCGCGCAGCGGGCGATTCAACTCGGCGGCGTCTACGACGGCCACGAATTGCCGCAGGACATCAACAAATTTACCGCCGTCTCAGCCACCGCGTTAGCCGGACAGGGCTTGATGGCCGTGGCGAAAGATAATTTCAAGCATGACGGCAACACGTTTTCATTCGTAGCCACCTTTGCGGAAGTCGAAGCCGACGTGGAGACCGGGCAGTATCGCATCCTGGATTTCCTCGCGTACGCGGACGTGGGCACCGTGCTCCATCCGCGCGCGCTCGGCGGGCAAATTCTGGGACGCTCGATTCTCGGAATCGGCCACACCACCGGCCAGAAATGGGTGTATGACCAGCACTACGGTCTGCCTCTATCGCGGCGCTTCTATCACACGAAGCCGCCTTCGATTCTGGACATCCCCGCAAAGATGGATTGGGCCGCCGTGGAAATCCCCGATCCCGAAACGCCAATCGGCGCTCGCGGCATTGGCGAGCCTCCTGTGGGCGGCGGCTGCGCGGCGATCTTGAATGCGTTGTCCGATGCCCTGGGCGACGAAATTTTCCGCCGTGCGCCCGTTACTGCGGACGTGATCCTGACGTCGCTCGAATCGGGCAAGCCGATGCAGGATCCGCTGCGTTCGAATATATAATTTTGTATTTGGCAGGCTCGGATATTTGTCAGGCCATAACCGGAAATGCTTGAGCGTAAGATTTGAGGAGAACGGAAAATGGCTGTCATTCGTGACGTAATACCAGCGTTCGAACTCTTTCAGCCCACGTCGGTGGACGACGCGCTGTCTTTGCAGTCGCGCTACGGAGCGAAGGCGTGGGTGCTGGCCGGCGGTCTGGATAGCTTTGACTGGTTCAAGGACCGCATCAAGCGGCCCGAAGTGGTGATCGATCTGAGCCAGGTGAAAGAATTGCGCGGAGTGCGTGCGGCCGGCGACGGCCTTGAGATTGGCGCGATGACCACGCTTACGGAAGTGGTGCGCCATCCGGTGGTCATGGAAAAATTCAGTATTCTTCCGCATGCTGCGGAGTCGGCGGCATCTCCGCAGATTCGCAATCAGGGCACGATTGGCGGGAACGTTTCGCAGGATGCACGTTGCTGGTACTACAGAGGTGGCTGGCCGTGCTATCGCGCCGGCGGCAATATTTGCTACGCGGACACGCCAACGGGCCTCAACCGCGAGCACGCCATCCTGGACGCGGATCGCTGCGTGGCCGTGAATCCCTCGGACACCGCGCCCGCGCTGATCGCGCTCGACGCCAAGATGGTCGTTCGAACGCCGAAGGGCGAACGCGTTGTGGACGCTGAAAATTATTTCATCGGCCCGTCCATCGACATCACAAAAATGACGATTCTGAAACCCGGCGACTTGCTGACGTCCATTCGAATTCCGGGAACGTGGGCGGGCGCGCAGTTCTATTTCGAAAAAGTTCGCGACCGCAACGTTTGGGATTTCCCGCTGGTGAACGTCGCGTCGGCCATGACTCTTTCCGGCAACACCATCCAGCGCATTCGCATTGCCGTAAATGGCGTCGCGGCGCATCCGGTGCGCCTCACCGCCGTCGAGGCCGCCGTGACAGGGAAGTCGCGCAGCGAAGAAACCGCGGATATGGCGGGACAGATCGCGATTCAGGGCGCGGAACCGCTGCAATATAACGGCTTCAAAGTGCCGTTGCTCCGAAATCTCGTGAAGCGCGCGATTCGCGGCGCGTCTGCGTAGGAGGAATTTTGAATCTCATTCAATGGGCCACAAGTCCGTGGGGCGAGCAAGTCCCGCTGCATATTTCGTGGACGCTTCTGTACGTATCGGCGATCGCCGGTGTTTTGTTTCTCGTGGTGCACGCAATTTATGTGGCGGCCACAGGGAAGTCTGCCGCCGCGCATGAGGGAACCGCCGGCAGCGCCGCCGCAGTAAATCCTGCGCAGATTCCGGCGCATGTCCCGCGGCATTCTTTCGGCGCGCGGGCATTTCACGGGATCATGGCGCTGTCCATGCTGGCATTGTTGTTCACCGCGTTTCTGCCCAAGGTTGGCGTGCAGTTCGCCTGGGTGAAGTGGCACTGGATCGCGGGCATCGTGCTGACGATTTCGGTGATCTATCACATCATTCACGCCTCGTTTGTGCTCGATTTCTGGTCCATTTGGCCTGACGCGACAGATATCGAAGACGCGAAGCGAAGAATGGATCTGGCGATGGGCAAGTCCGCTCCAGAGCCGCGCAAGTTTGCTAAATATCCGCTGGAAAATAAGCTGTACCACTTGATCGTGCTGCTCGCGGGACTTTCCGCGATCGGCACGGGCGTGTTTATGATGAAGCGCGTGCAGACGCCATTTTTTACGCGCAATCCTTATCTGTTCAGCGATATGACGTGGGGCTGGATGTACGTGCTGCATGGGCTTGCAGGCGTTGGATTCGTTGCGCTCGTCACCGTGCATATTTATTTTGCGATTCGCCCGGAAAAACTTTTCATTACCAAATCGATGATCTTCGGCTGGATTACCCGCGACCAATATCTGGAACATCACGATCCGAGTCGCTGGCCCGTGGCGGACACCAAGAAAGCCTCTTCGTAGATGGGTCGCGAAGAGGTTAGTTCCCGTTGCAGCGCGATGGAAGAATGCTACGAGTTCATGCTCGCCTATGCGGGGCAGGGACTTTCCGGCAAGGAACACAGCCACGCGTGCAGCCAGGTGCGCGAATTTCTGAATCAAGCCGTAGCCAGCCTGACAGGTTTGGCTGAAGCGTATGCCGGCGCGGTGCGCGACGAGAATCTTCAGCCTGCCGAGCGCTACCTCGCGTTTTTAAAAGTGCTTCAGCGCGACGCGCTCGATTCTCTCGCTTCGATCGAGCTCGTGCTGGCGCAAACCACGATCAGTTCCCAGTTGGTCGATAATCTAAACGCTTCGATTCACCTGCGGGCATTGCTCACCGATCTTTTCCTCATCGACGAAATTTTCAAGCCGCAGCCCGTTGCAGAAAATCCAACGACCATTAGTTAAAAGAGTTCAAGTGTTTGTGTTCGTGGCGAGTTTAATTTCAGATAGCCGGGAGACATTGGTGCGAGAGCTGTCACATCGTTCTGGCAAGTCAAAATCAAAATTGCCGGGCTTGAGCCGGCGAGACCTTGTGAAATCCGCAGGACTGGCTTTGGCCGGCGCCACGATTGTTCCTCAGCTGCTGCGGGCAGGCGAAGCCGTAAGTCCGGTGATGGAGCAGCTGAGCACTTACATGAGTGGCGCGCGCGATCGCGAATTGCCTGCGGAAGTGGTGGAGAAGGCCAAGCGGCACACGCTCGATACATTTGGTGCGATGATTTCCGGATCGGAACTTCCGCCGGGTCGCGCGGCGCTCAAATTTGCTCGCGCGTATGGCGGAGAAAAAGTTGCGACCGTCGCGGCATCCAACATTGTCTGCGGCGCAATTGAAGCCGCGCTTACGAACGGGCTCCTTGCGCATTCCGACGAGACAGACGATTCGCACGGGCCGTCGCAAAGCCATCCCGGCTGCTCGATTGTCCCCGCGACGCTTGCCGCCGGCGAGCAATTCGGAATTGGCGGCACGCAATTTCTGCGTGCGATGGCGCTCGGCTACGACGTCGGTACGCGCGTGGCCATGACCATGGGCGGCAGAGATATTGAACTGAAAACGCACAAAAGCAGCCACAACATTGCCGGAACATTCGGCTCTGCTGCTGCGGCGGGATGCGCGGCGAGCCTGACCTCGCAGCAGATGCGCTGGCTCTTGAGCTACGCAGCGCAGGAAGCCGGCGGCACCGCGGCCTGGCAGCGCGATCCTGACCACATCGAAAAAGGTTTCGACTTTGCCGGAGGGCCCGCGCGCAACGGCGTGACCGCCGCAATTCTTGTGCAGTCCGGCTGGACGGGTGTGGATGACATTTTTTCAGGCGCTGACAATTATTTTCAGGCCTACGCCCCGCAAGCCGATCCCGCGGGGCTCGTCAACAAGCTCGGCGAGCAGCACGAAGTGGCGCGCACGAACATCAAGAAGTGGACCGTCGGCTCGCCCATTCAAGCGCCGCTCGACGCGTTGTTTAATATCCAAAAGAAACACGATTTCAAACCTGAGCAGGTGCAAAAAGTAGTCGTGCGCCTTGCGAGCAGCCAAGCCTCCATCGTAAACGGTCGCGAAATTGTGGACATCAATCTGCAACATCTCATGGCCGTCATGCTGATTGACAAAACGGTTTCCTTCCGCTCCACGCATGACACCGCCCGCATGCAAGACCCCGCCATTCTCCGCGAGCGCGCCAAAATTCAGCTAGCCGGTGACGAAGGTTTGCAGAAACTCATGCCCACCCGCGTCGCCATCGTGGAAGTCACGCTCGTGGACGGAACTCAGCTAAGCGATCGCGTGGAAGATGTCCGCGGCACAGTAGAAAACCCCATGTCCCGCGAAGAGGTAGTGGACAAAGTGCGCGACCTGATCGCCCCAGTGATTGGCTTGCCCAACGGCAACAAGCTCATCGAAACCGTGCTGTCCCTGGAAAAAGTAACAGACATTCGAGAGCTGCGGTCAGTATTGCAAAAAATCCGAGCATCGTGACGGCACTGATCTAGACCAGCGCGATGCGGGATTATAAACTGACTGTTTAATTCACTATAAAATAAACATATTGAAGGCTTTGTAGTTAGTTATCGTTAGACTAAGTATAATTCAAAAAAGACAGGCTGAAGCCTGTCCTACTAAAAGCTTTGCCACGTGCGGGTAATGCCGCGAAAATGTGCGCGGTCAGTTATCCGTCTCGTATTGAATTCTGTTGCAGCGAACAATCGCAATGGGTAAGTATTATGCAATCATCTAACTCACCAAATGCGAATCTCCAAATCAAAATTCGTGGCCGGGGTCCAGTGTTTGAAGCGGCTGTACCTGGCGGTTAATCAGCCCGACCTTGCGCCGGCTTGGGACGATGGAACACTCGCCGTGATGGCGCAAGGTCATCAGGTGGGCCTCGAAGCACAGAAAGCATTTCCTGGCGGTGTGACGGTAACAGCGGGGCATAACGCCTTAGACGAAGCCCTTCGAGTGACTCGCGATCTGATAACCATGGGCGAAGCTCCGGCGATTTTTGAAGCCACATTTCAGCACGGAAACGTGCTTGTTCGCACAGACATCCTGCAGCGCACCGGACGCTCCGGCCACAATTTGATAGAAGTAAAATCCTCGACCAAATTTAAGCCGCATTACGCATATGACATTGCAATTCAGCGCCACGTGCTTACCGGAGCGGGTATCGAAGTGAAGCAGGCGAGGCTCATGCACCTGAATCGGGGATATGTTTTCGACGGGAGGAACCTCGACGTTTCTCGACTTTTCATCCAAGCCGAAGTGAAGCCGGAAGACGCCATCAGCGACGTTGAAATATCGGACCGCCTCAAGGAACAATTTCAAATTCTGAATAAACCGGAACCTCCGGACATCTTGCCGGGGAGTCATTGTGAGGAACCCGTTCTTTGCGAATTTTATGGCCATTGCAATCCAGAATTACCTGCGGACCACGTAAGTTTCTTGCCCGGGATTCACGCGAAAAAGGTGCAGCAACTGGCCAGCGCGGGAATCAAGTCAATCAAACTCATTCCGAACGACTTCAAGTTGACAGACAAACAGCGACGCGCCGTGGATTGTTCCAAAACCGGCAAACCTTTCATCGGCCCGCAACTCGCAGATGAGCTCGGGAGCCTGAAGTATCCTCTGTGCTTCATGGATTTTGAGACTGTCTTTCCGGCGCTTCCGCGGTTTGCCAAAATGGCACCGTATGACCACATTCCTTTCCAATGGTCTGTGCACCGGTTGGAGAGACGCGGCGCATCAATTGAACACTTTAAGTTTCTCGCCGGGGATAATTCTGATCCGCGAGTGCCATTTGTGGAATCCCTGTGCACGGCGACGATTGGAGCAGGGACCATCGTGGTGTACAACGAAACATTTGAATATTCGCGGTTGGATGATCTGGCTCGATGGCTGCCCAAGCATGCTGCAAAAATCGACTCGATTAAGGCAAAGATGTGGGACCTGTTCAGGGTCGTCCGTGGGAATGTTTACCATTCTGCGTTTGCCGGGTCGTTTTCACTGAAGGCCGTGTTGCCCGCGTTCGTGCCCGAAATGGCTTACGAGAATCTGGAAGTGGCTAACGGAATGGCGGCAGGGTTAGCCTGGGCGCAGCTGATTGCCGTGGGGACGCCGTTAACGGAAAAAGCCAGGCTAAGGCAGGCTCTACTTTCCTACTGCGAACAAGATACGCTTGCTCTCGCCAGGCTCGTGGAAGTGTTGAGAAATTACGCGTAACGGGCGGCTCTTTGGAATTTAGTGGGTTCGCCCTTTCTTTGTCGACGTTTCGATATCGGTTCCATTCGTGACCGCTGCGACAGTAGGACGGCTTCAGCCTGTCTGTTTTTGACTTTCGTCAACTTGAGAATAATTCGAAAGAAGACAGGCTGAAGCCTGTCCTACTGTTACGACCTTCGTACACGCTGCTTCAGCATGGCGCTTATCTGCCTGCGCGGTGCCGAAAAAAAAGGGCCGGACTTTCGTCCGGCCCCTCGGGTTCGTTCCAGTCGCTTGAAAGCAACTGGTTCTTGCCAGATCTCCCATGCTGAGGCTAGCGCCGCGAACCTTGCTTCAGCATGGCGGTGGCGTGTTGCAGCACAGCATCCGTTATGCGCCGGCCTGACAGCATGCGGGCGAGTTCGGTGGCGCGCTCTCTTTCCGTGGCGAGGTATTGCACCGATGCGAAGGTTCGGCCCGCGCGCTCTACTTTTTCCACTGAGTAGTGGTGGTCGGCAAAGCACGCAATCTGCGGAAGATGCGTGACGCATAACACCTGGTTTTCGCGAGACAACCGTTTCAGGCGCTCGCCGACTGAGTCTGCTACGCGCCCACCGATACCCGCATCCACTTCGTCGAATACGACTGTGCGAACTCGGGAATTGCCGGCGCTCGCCGCATTCACCGTCTTGAGCGCCAGCATCAACCGGGAAATTTCGCCTCCGGAGGCGACTCGATCGAGCGGCCGTAATTCCTCGCCAGGGTTGGCGGAAACCAGAAACGTGATGCGATCAATTCCGTTGGGGCCGCCGGCGTACGCAGGCGAATCGTTCGCGGCGCTGGAAGAGGACTGGACTTCTTCAAAATCTATTTCGAAACGCGCTTTCTCCATGCCCAGATGCGAGAGTTCGTTGCGGAGTTCGATCGCGAGTCGGGACGCGGCGGCACGGCGATCACGGGAGAGCAGGGAGGCCGCTTTGTGATACGCATCACTCACTGCGGCCAACTGGAGCCGCACTTCTTCGCGACGCTCGTCGGCATGCTCAAGACGCGCCAAATCCTCTTTCGCCTGCGCCGCGAACGACAGCATCTCCTGCACCGTTCCGCCGTATTTCCGTTTCAGCTTTTGGAGCAGAGCCAGGCGGTCCTCGACGTCTTCGAGGCGCGCAGGGTCTGCCTCGAGTTTGCCGAGGTAATCGCCCAACGCGCGTGCGAGGTCATCGAGCGCAGCGCGAGCAGCTATCACAGGTTCGCGGTGCGGCTCGAGCGCGGTATCGTAACGCGCCAGATCATTGAGGGCGCGATCCGCTGCCGCGAGACGCTCCAGCGCGGAACCTTCGTCCTCGTAAAGCGCAGCGTACGCACTGGCGGCGGCCAAGCGAACTTTATCCAGGTTGAGGAGCACGGCGCGCTCGGCTTGGAGGCGCTCATCGTCTCCTGGCGCCAGAGAAACCTTGGAGAGCTCGTCCACTTGAAAGCGAAGCAGGTCCAGCACGCGCAGTCGCTCCTGCTCGCTCTGCGTCAGCTCGTCCCACTCGCGCTCCAGTTCCTGCCGTTGCACATAGAGCGCCCGCACGGTGGCCAAATGTTTTTCCGTGCGCGCGAAATTATCCAATAAATCGAGCTGGGCATCCCGCACGAGAAGAGACGCATGTTCGCCCTGCCCGTGCACTTCGACCAGCAGGGGCGCGAGTTCTTTGGCGGCCGCCAGCGTCACGGGCTGGTCGTTTACCAGCAAACGGCTGCGTCCTCCCGCCTGAATTTCGCGCCGCAGGATGATCTCCCCCTCGGCTTCGCTGCCCACGCCATAATGCTCCAGCCACTCAAACCAGGGCGGCGGAAGGCCCGCCCAATCCTTGCGCGCGCCTGCGCCAGCCGCATCGGCCCGAAATACAACGGTGACGGTAGCGCGGTTCGCTCCTGTCCGAATCACCTCCGGCGAAGCGCGTCCTCCGAGCGCCAGATCGAGCGCATCCACCAAAACCGATTTGCCTGAGCCCGTTTCACCCGTGAGCACGTTAAGCCCGGGATGAAACTCCACGGTCAGGTTTTCGATCACGGCGTAGTTTCGAATGTGAATTTCCTGGATCATGAGATCTATGTGTCGCCAAAATTCATTTTGCGGTACACAACATTACGCGGGCTGAACCGCCGGGTAAG
Organism: Candidatus Acidiferrales bacterium; assembly: GCA_035696345.1. Lineage (GTDB taxonomy): Bacteria > Acidobacteriota > Terriglobia > Acidiferrales > UBA7541 > Palsa-360. Next base: position 9,100 of record DASRQU010000015.1, on the reverse strand, counting down.
AACGCATCGGCGAACTGCGACCGCCCGGAAGCCAACATAACAAAGTTGGTGCCAGACTCAAAGTGAAACCGGCCGTCTCGCTTTCGAAGTCGCGATTGTTTTAGGCAACTCATGCGTAAGTTCGTAGGCAAGAGGTTTATGAGTAGCGCAGTCACTCCTGGCCGTGTGCACGTTGCGAAACCCACACAGGCAAGAGTGCCTGTGCTACCGAAACATCAGGCGCCTGGAATACGACATGTCCGGCCGGGGTGATACGGCATGCGTTATTGACGATTTCATACTAGGGAGGTAAATTGTCGAGAATAACCGCTGTACCCTTGGAGCTGCCATGCGAATCGGCCGACAAGCGATCTATTACGGTATTAGATGTTCGGCCCTCTTTTTTTTCACAGTTGCACCCTGCTTCGGCCAAATTGCCAAGCAGTTTGTGAACGTGGAGCCCAATCAGTGTTGGTTAGACGTCAAGGACGCGGTCCATCGCCGTGCGTATGGTGTGATAACGGACGAACGCTTCCACACTTTGACAATCGACCGGTTCGCGTCGGTTGAAGGAACTATCGCCATTGTCGTAGAGGTTCAAGCCGATCAGAATAAGAAGGGGGAACAGGGATGCTCGATCACGGTCGGAGAAACAGGCAATAGCGCGCCTTATGGGTCGGGTCAGAGAATCAATGCCGCTAATGGGAGCGGAAACTTTCAGGCGGCCGCCTATATCGCTAGCCAAGTGAAAGCAGCTCAGAAAAAAAGAGATAGGAACGCCAAGAAGTAGCATCCCCGAAAAAGAGGCAACCCTGCTACCTCCCGCACATTCGTTCCGCGCACCTGCAGAGCGGTAAGCTGGCCGTCGAATTTCGAAAAACTCGCAAAGACCGAAAGAAATATTGTCCCAAATAGGGCGCTACTGCTTTCAGTTTGCGGCGAGTGGTCTTGTCCAGTGCTTTTTGGCCTGAACACCATATGCTTTGCTTCGCCATCCGCAGGGACAGAGTAGATCGAAGACACTCATGTCCACGCTTTCCAAATTATTTTCGGTCCGTACGACGGAAAGGGACAAATTTTCCTTGCAAGCTTCGCACTGGAAAATAAGATTGTGTTCGTACATCGGCTGCTCCGTCCACGATGGGTTTAGCATCCGAGTTGTTTAGACGCGTGGGTTGCACCTCACGTTGCAAGTTGAATCTGTGGAAAAGCTGTGACTAACTGCGGCGGTTTAACTTGTACGTTAGAATCCGGCGATGATATAAAACCGATATCGCAACAGCAGGAGGTCCCCAGTGTCCGATTGCCCCACGCATCATGAGTCTCCAGAAGGTTCTGCAAATTGTGATTACGATATATTTGAAGAATTCCCGGATGGAACTACAGTCTGGCGAGCCTGCACGTTTGGGATGGAAAATGTCGAGCTAAAGTTTCGAGAGATGGCAAAAGAAACGTCAAATAGAATTTTTGCAATTAACTTGCTGGCTCAGCCCGCCCCGGTAATTCGTCCCCGGAAATCGACCGCGATACGGAAATTACGTCGCGCCAACTGAATGCCGGCTACTGCGCTTGACCGAGGCGTGATCGCGGGTGGGGCATCGACTGTATTTTCTCAATCAGACATCGTGGCCCGAGAATACATCTCAGAATCGAAGCGCTGGAGAACCGGTTTTGCTTTTCCGGGTGGCGGACCCTTTCGGGTTTCAAAGCTCCGTCCGTTGCTCTCTATATTCCATAAAGATATGCGGGCCGCTCACGCAGTGCGAGCCGGAGTTCGTCCCGTAAAACTGAAAATTAGTTTCGTTGAGGGAAAAGTGGTGTGCCCGGAGAGGTTCGAACTCCGGACCACAGAAATAAGCAAAAGCGAGCGGCGCGAAAGGGGCCTATCCATGTAATGTGGGAGGATTCGCACGGTGATCCCTCCTCACTTCAAATGAACGCCGAATCTCTTCCTGAGCCATTAACGCCTTGATTTTGGCTGTAAGGCCCGAATCCGGAACAATCCCCATGATGGAGCGAAACGGGTATACGAAATTAACGAAGCCGCTTACCGACGGCCGGTACGCGATTTTCAGATCGCAATAAACATGGCGATAGCCGAATTTTGTCAAGAATTGATGCATGTTTGTGTCGTGAACCAGAGAGCGGAATCCGACGCTGACAATTTTCTTCTGCTCAACAACGTACTTCGTCAAAATCGTATCCTGCAAGGCGGAAGCTGCATTCAGCGATAGATAGCGCGGGTCCAGTTTGAGAACGAGTCCAGCCGCATAATCGTCGCCGATGGCATACTTATAAAAGCCCGCCAGGTTATTTCCCACGAATGCCGCCCAAAAGTCGAAGGGACCTCCCAGTGAGCCCCGGCACATTTCGTCAAACGCTTCGCGAGGTTCGGGACGCGCATTCCGGTACTTTGAAAAAGCTGCAGTGTAACAGTCATAGCCATTATCCGCGAGCCACACTGGGTCGACGCGCTCGATCCGGACGTCTTTATATGCCCTCCGAACCTGGGTCCTGATTTTTCGGTGGAGGTTCTCGAAGTTGTATTCTTGACAGGCTGTATACCAGAAAGCTGTCGGTTCTTCAGATCTTCTCGTAAAATAACGCAAGAACAGCGCTCCCGACTTAGACAGCAATTCGCGTTCCTGTTGCGCACTCAACTCCGTCGGTTCAGGCTTGACGGACGCCGGAACGAGGCCTCTCTGATAAGGCCTCCAGTACTTACCCGCGACCTCGAACAAAGCTTGCTTGGTATCTTTCAGCCAATCTATATAAGGGTCCATATTAATTTTCGATTAAACCATGTATTCAGATTAAAAAAAGGCACTTTAAATCCTGGCGAAGCTCTCAATGGGGCACGGACGGATGTGTACAACGTTCTTCCTGCGGATCCTTCGCAAGTTTCTTCGATCGTGGCTGGGTTGCTGCTCCGAAGTGGCCTCATGGGGAAGCAGCCCGTCAGCGCACGACGCGATATTTTACAAGCGTGTAAAAGGCTTCCCACGCGTCACGCAACTTTATTTTTTTTCCATCCTTTGCCGTGCGAGCTTCGTAGCTGATAGGCACTTCGTATATCTGGAAACCGGCTTTCCGCACACGCGCGGTAATTTCCGGACAAAATTCAAATCGCTTGCACTTGAGCGCCATTCCGTCCAGAACTTTTCTACGAAATACTTTGTAACCTGTGGCTTCATCCGTAATGTGTGCGCCGTAGAGGACGTTGGAAAGCAATGAGAGCATCCGATTGGCCAGATAATTCTGCCAACGCATTCCTTTCACTTTCCCGATAAATCGCGAACCGTAAACCACGTCCGCGCGGCCATCAAGCAATGGCAAAAGTAACTGCTCGTAATCGTTTGGATCATATTCCAGGTCAGCATCTTGAATCAGGATGTACTCTCCCGTGGCGTAGTGAAGACCGACGCGAATCGCTGTTCCTTTGCCGAAATTGAGAATGGAACGGTGAATTTTTATCGTGCGGTCGCCACCGAGCGTTTCAAGCATCATCGTGGTTCCATCCGTCGAGCCATCATCCACGACGATAATTTCGCGGTTTAGATTTGGAGGTATGGGAGCGGATTGAACGCGCTCCAGTATTTTCTCAACATACTGGCGTTCATTATAAATGGGAATGATGATGGAAAGAGTTTGGCGCGCGGGTTCCGGCGGGCCTTCAGCCGACGCGTGCGCTGCGGATTTCTCCTGGGCGGCTGGCCCGATTTCTTCAGTCAACGCGGGCATTGCTGCGGTTTCGGCTACAAGTTTGGCTTTGGCGCCCATGGTGCTCCTTCCACTCTCATTTCCTGAATTTCTAAGTCTGATTTGGATGAAATGCGTGAGGTCGCCATCGCAGGCGCCGGAACCAGGGCATAAGCGAATAAGAGAACTAGAATGGGATCGAGCGGATGCCTGTATCCCATTTCGATGTGAGTGATGTAGTACACGCCGGGAAAAACAAACAAAACCACAGCGAGGAGGATGGCTTTATCGGGATGCAGCTGGTAAGCCTTCCACCAACCGACCCCCGCCAAAGTGGTAAAAGCGATGTAGCAAAAATTGATTGTGAGGCCCAGCAAAACCGACGGATACTCGGAATGAAGCGTCCAGAAACCTGTCCACACGTACAGAAAGCGCCGCATCGTTCTCCAGAGAAAAAGACCGGGATGCGCCTTTACATAAGCAACCGCTTGGACTTTCTTGTGGGCCATGTAGGCAAGCTCGCCGGATGCGATGTATTCCTGCAGTTCTCCGGAATTCATGGAGGGGTGAATAGACCCGTTCCATCGATACGGCCAGTTACCCACATTGCCCACGTAAAACTCGAGCCAGAAATCATCCCGCAGAAATACTGGTCGATGGAACACTTCGTAATTCCGAATCAGCCATGGAGCGAGAGCCGCGCAGAATATCAGCACACACAAGCCAGCCTGCAGACCCCATTGCTTTCCGATTTTTTGTAGCCGGTAGCAGGCCCATCCCGCCAGGAAAGGGAAAATTGTCAAGATCACTGGATTCATGAGAACGGCAAAGCCCGTCAACGCCCCGAATCCGGTCCACTCCCACAGGCTTGTGGAATGGGCTAGTCGAAATGCGTACAACACGAGCAAACCGACGAGCAAAGTAGCAGCGCCGAAGTACCACATGCGGTCCGCCGAAAAATATAGCGCCGGCGGGAACGGCACCCAAAACCAGCAAGCCCATCGCGCCGCGCGGATCCCAACCAGTTGTTTTCCGATGAGATAAATAGGAATGCAGGTAAGCGCGGAACACAAACTTCCAATACTCAGGATGCAAATCGCGGCTGATTTCGAATAGATTCCGAATATTTTAAAAACCGCAGCCATAAAATAGACGTATATCGGAGGAACTTTAACTGTCAGACCAATCGGGCCCCAGTAAGGATTCGCGAAGCCGTGGCCAGTCACCACCGAGTAGGCGACATGCCCCATCTCGTAGCCGAATTTCCAATAATCCTGATCAGGGGAAAGAAAGAGTGGATAAACCTTGGCCACGACCGCAAGCCTTACGATCAAGGCTGCCAGGGTAACCCCCGCGAGAAAACTCAAGCCCCCAGAGTCCCCAACCGCATTTCGATCGGTGCGGATTTCGGCACCGGAGTGCGCGCGAACCTGTGGCTGAAAGGCTTCATGAGATTTCATTCGGGATCTACTTTCTAAGAATTAAGGCAAACAGACACGGCGAGAGTCTCAATTGGGCGGCGTGGCCCGCAGTCAAACGCGCGACTGCGAATTGAAGAAGCGTCGAACCTCGCGAACTGTTAACTGCACCTCAAGCTGTTATCTCAATTTGAATATTTCCCGCTGCCACTTCTATGTAACAAGAGTGACGTACGCGGTCGATACGGTGAACACAGTAACCGTGCGCGTGAAAACTCTTTAATTAGTGACTCGTTGGAGGTGTTTGTTTCTATCGCAGCAGATCGAACAGCTGTGCTAAGACGCAAGCGCCGTTCAACCGAGAGGAAGCCGAACCCCAAATAAATTCCGGCCATAGAACGAAAATACTCGACTTCCGGTCCGAACATAGGGTTTTTTCTTGATGGGCACTCGCGATCCGGGCGGCTATATGTTTGGGACGGAACCGCTGATTCGTAGCAAAGTTGGTTCTTGCATAGAAATTCTCCGGGTCCAAGTGCCGCAGTCCGAGCGATGCTTTAACCGCGTTAGACCCGCGCTGAATGGTATGACTCAAAATAATTCCTCCATATGGTGGGAGAACCCGAGGTGGGGTCTCATCGCCATCACACTTATCCCGCGGATCGCATTGCTGGCGGCTGCATACCACCACGGTACTCCGTTCGGCGACACGGCGCATGACGGGTATCTGCAAATCGCGCAGAACATCATTCAGAGGCATGAAATTGGACTCGGCCCACATCACCTTGTTACACGTGGTCCGCTCTTTCCGTTGCTGCTCGCACCTGGAGTAGCGTTCGGGCATCCGCAACTGTGGAACGCGTTATTGAATCTGGCGGCGAGCATCGCAACGTGTCTTCTCATTTTTTCTGCAGCGCAGCAACTCACCCGGAGCCTTTCCGCCGCTTTGTACGCCGCTGCTTTTGTCACTCTGGATCCGTGGCTTATCTGGTTTGTTAAAAATCCGATGACAACGGTCACGGCCACTTTTTTTGTCGCCGCAGCTCTGTATTTTTTTGTTCGGCTTCTTCTTGGCGGGCCCCTGCTCGCTTCTTCCGCCGGTCTGGGCGTGTGCTGCGCCCTCGCTGCGCTGGATCATCCCGCGCTGATCGTGCTTTCCGGCAGTTTCACGCTGGCTCTTTTGGCCGCGATCGCCGGCTCATGGAAGCTGGGCGGAAAACGGCCAACCTTAGGAAATTCCGCATCGGCGGTGGTGACGATGTGGGTCGCATTTGTCTCCGTGTTGCTCCCATACGCGGTTCGAAACTATCGGAACGTCGGCAGACCCGTGTTGATATCGGACGGCGCGGGCCTTTCCTATTTCATGGGAGCGATGCGCTATGCTCGCTCTCCTTATCCCTGGGCGAACGTGCAGTGGCCGTTTACGGACGTTGCGGACCGCTTGCACGTGAACCTACCTGATCTCGACGAGCAATATTTCACGATTGATGACCGCTATTACCCAGAACTGAGCAAATTGGCAACGGCTAATTTCAAGTCATTGGCTCTTCATCATCCCGGCTATTTAGCGAAGCGTACCGTAGTAATGGGGTTCTGGTTTCTGGCGGGGGACTACAGCGTCTTGCGTACGCTGGCTCACTGCATGTATTTGGCGATCCTGTTCATTGCCTGCTGGGTTTGCTGGCGCAGCAAAGGATGGGAAATTACCGTTCCTTTTCTCCTGATTATCCTGCCGGCGCTGGTTTTACATTCTTTGACGATGGCACTGATCGGTCACGCCGCCTATGCAATTCCTTACGTTGTTCCGCTCGCCATGCCACTGGCATTCGCTCTGGCGAAGGAACCGGCTTCTGCGATGGCGTTTTATCCGGCTGGCGAAACCCGGCGAGAGGTCTACGGCGTTGAATAACGTTCAAGCCATCATTTTCGATGTGGATGGGACACTGTATCCTCAGCGCTCCCTGCGTACGCGAATTCTGATTGAATGGGCGGCGCAGTTCACGAAAGAACCCGTTGGCCAACTGCGTACCTTAAAAGTTCTGCGCGCGTACCGCAGGGCCCATGAACTGGTTCGAACGGCTCGCAGCGACGTTTCGGCGAAACAACTCCAGCTCTGCGTCGCGGCTGAACTGTCCGGCGAACATCCCGAATTCGTCGAACTATCCGTCAAGGAGTGGTTTCAACATCGCCCACTTCGCCATCTGAAAACAGCGTTGTACCCCGGTCTGCTTGGCCTGCTGAGGCAGGCGAAAGCGCATGGCGTTCGTTTGGGCATACTGTCCGACTATCCTGCTGCGGAAAAGCTGAGCGCAATGGGAATCCTTGAATATTTCGACGCCGTAGTTTCCTCGCACGACGAAGGCGTGGGCCACTTAAAGCCGCACCCGCTCGGCCTGCGGACCTGCCTGCAGCAACTTTCCGTAGAACCAAGGAGAGCGATTTACGTGGGAGATCGCGCGGATGTGGATTTGCCTTGTGCGGCGAGCGCCAACACGCAATTTGTACTTTTCGGTAAGTCACCGAATCGCGCGCGGTGCCTCACTGTCTCCAATTATCGCGAGCTCAGCCAGGCACTAGGTTTTCAATCTTAATGGATTTCCGGGAGCTACTTTATGCAGGATATGCATTTAAGCCATGCGGCAAGGCCGCAAGCGTTGCCGCTCAGGATGGTGCTGCGCGGTCACCTGGCTATTGCTCGCCTCGATCATTCGATCAAAAATATTTTTGTGCTGCCGGGAATTGTTTTGCCCCTTGCCGCAGCTCCATATCTGCTAACTCGCGCGTTAATCCCGAAATTGATCCTGGGATTTCTTGCCACAACACTGATTGCCTGCAGTAACTATGTGATTAACGAAGTTCTGGACGCTCCTTTCGACCGGCTGCACCCCACAAAATGCATGCGTCCTGCGGCGATGGGAATTGTTTCCATCACCGGCGCGTACATGCAATGGATTGCAATGATGGTCATCGGCTTAGTGATCGCTTGGCAGGTTTCGGGGAAATTCATGTTAACCGCAGCCTCGCTATGGGTGATGGGCTGCGTCTACAATATTCCGCCACTGCGCGCCAAGGATGCCCCTTACGTGGATGTGCTCATTGAATCCGTGAACAATCCGATTCGCATGCTGCTGGGCTGGTTTATGGTTACCTCGGTGATTACCCCCCCGATTTCGCTGCTGGTTGCTTATTGGATGATCGGATGCTATTTCATGGCGCTGAAACGGTTCAGCGAGTATCGACAGATCGGAGCATCGCGCGCCGGCGCCTACCGTAACTCTTTCAAGTGGTATACCGAAGAGTCGTTGCTTGTCTCCGTTCTCTTCTATGCATCATTGGCCATGCTGCTGTTTGGGGCTTACATGATGCGCTATCGCATCGAGCTGATCCTGGCGTTTCCCGCGCTTGCCCTTCTGATGACCGTTTATTTCCATATGGCTTTCCAGCCCGAAAGTCCTGTGCAAAATCCGGAGAAACTTTATAAACAGAAATTCCTCATGGGCACACTGGCCGCTACCGTGATCCTGATGGGCGTGCTCCAAATCGTGCGAGTGCCCAGTATCGAGAAATATTTTCCGCCGACCGTGGAATTGAAAACCGCCGCGCAAAGGCCGCCCGTCAATTGAACAAGCGGAAATTCTAAATGGTTCCATGCCAAACGGTTCTTCGCTCTGCGGAGAACCAGGCTGTGCGTTCGCGACATTAGCTGGTGTGAAACAAAGGAACTAGATAATAAAAGAAACCGTAATATGCGCGCGTGCATCAAGTAAAGATCAGGAGCGCGAAGGATAACTTCCGAGATTCGATTTTTTATTAGGTACCGACCCGCAGACAAACTTATTTTCGGACATGTTTCCAAAAAAGCCTGCCAGCTCAACCGGTCGATGCAACACCATCTGATATAAATCTTTTCTCTATAAGGTGGTGTTCATGAGATTTAAGAAGCGGTTGAAGCTGTCTGAGCAGCAGCGGAATGACATGTGGAGGCGCTGGAAGGCGGGGCAGTC
>DASRQU010000014.1:0-13734 GCA_035696345.1 Candidatus Acidiferrales bacterium | reverse complement strand
ACATCGCAGCGCACCGTTGCACGCGTGGGCGGTGCTTCCCTTGTAATCGTCGGATTATTCATGCTGGGCCTCGTGTTTCTTACGTTTAGGTGGGTTGGGCTGGCCTTGTCGGCTGCCGGCGGCGTTCTCGCATTGCGGGGGTTGCTGGCGGCCGTGTTATCGCTCCGCACAGATTAGCTCGCAACGAAATCCCCGTCCGCAAAAAGGAGTCCCACATGCTTAAGGAATTTAAAGAGTTCGCAATGCGCGGAAATGTACTAGACATGGCGGTCGGCATTATTATTGGCGCGGCGTTCGGAGCAATCGTCACCTCGTTCGTCGCGGATATCCTGATGCCGCCCGTTGGCAGGCTTCTGGGCCATGTCGATTTTTCGAACTTGTTTGTTAATTTGACGGAGACGCACTATCCCACGATTGCCGCGGCAAAAGCGGCGGGCGCTGCCACGTTGAACTACGGCATTTTTTTAAACACGGTCATCAACTTTCTAATCGTGGCCTTTGCCGTATTTATTCTGGTGCGTCAGGTGAATCGCCTGGCTCCTAAGCCCACGCCGGCACCCCCCTCCATCCGTGAGTGCCCCTATTGCCTGAGCGCGATTCCGATGAAGGCGACGAAGTGCATGAACTGCACGTCTGAGGTAACTGCAACTGCGTAAGCTGCGTTTTCCGTGGCCGGGCGAAGTCAAAGGATTTAACACAGAGGGCATAGAGAAAAGCAGAGGCTTGGGAGGCGGCTACACCTCCCTTGCATTTGAATTTCTCCGCTTTTCTCTGTTTCCTCTGTATTGAGCTTGTAGGGTTTGCGCGCACAAAAAATATCCAAAACATTCAAATGCGATGAGAAATGAAGTGACGGGAAGTAACGTCTAATCCGGCTGTTTTACGTGGCTCACTTTATTTTTGCTGATGTGTTCTCTGAGCCGTGCTGCCACGTCCGCTTCCTTGCCTTCTTCCAATTCCTTGATCACTTCATCCAAGGCGAAGTGTACGACGTCGTGGTGATGCAGCTCTTCCGGGGAAACAAGATCGCTGAAGCGCAGCCATAGGCGATGCACGAGGCGCACTTCGTTCGACGTGAGGTTCGGCGCGTGCGGACCGAGCAGGAAAAATTCGCGCGTTCCTCCCGGCGTAAAAATTTCGAGATTGAACTTCGGCCGAGGATCCGGGAGTTGTTCCCATGCCAGTCCAATTTCGCGCGCCTGTTCCGCCACGGTAGCCTTCCCCGATCGGCCAAGAACAATCGTGGAAGCTTCCAGTTTGCACGCGGAATTCAGAATGCCGCCCCAAAGATCGTTCGCGGAAACCACCGCCAGTCGAATGGGTTTGCCGCGCTTTTCCGCGAGCGACAACGCCTTCGTAAACAAAAATTGTTCGATGCTGCCAAACATCTGCTCGGCTTCCAGTTCGCTCGAGCCTGACGTGGTCCGGCTAAGCAGGCGCACGTGCATCACCACGATGTCGCGCCGCTCCGTGCGCACGCGGTCCAGCACCGCCTGCAGATGGTACAGCGCATGAAAATTGCTGATGGGAACCAGCACGCTTCCCGGCCGCACGCCCACTGATTGCCGCGTTAATTCTTCCTGCGCGGTCACATTGAATTGATCCATCTCGACGTGTGCCGTGCCCCGATTTCTTTGCGTGATTTTTTCGGACACGGTAAACGCGCCAAACATAATGAACGAGAAAATCAGTCCGGCGACAGTCGCGCTTGGCTTCGTAAAGAGGTTCACGATAGCGATCAGGAATAACACGATGGTGATGAGGGCCAGGCCCACCGGAATTTCCTTGCCGAAGATGTGAAAATTGAGCGGCACGCGATATTCGCGGTCGCCGGGATGCGTGTAGCGAATCACGAGCACCGCAATTCCCTGCATCGTGAAGCTCCAGATGACGCCAAACGCGTACAGGTTGGCGAGAAAAGTCACGTCGCCGCGGCTGGCCACGATGGTGATGATCTGAAAAATCACAACGATATTGATGATGCGGTTGGACGTTCCGTACTTGCGGTGCGGCTGCCGGAACCAGTCCGCCAGCACGCCATCTTCCGAGACGCGGTTCAGAACGCCGTTCGATCCCACAATGGCCGTGTTCACAGCGCCCGCGAGAATCAGCGTCCCGACCGCGACGACAAATACGTGGAAGGCCAGGCGCAACGCGAATGGACCTTCCAGGCTCATGGAAAGTCCACCAATCAGATTTTCCAGGTACTTGCCGCGCACATTGTCCGGAATAATCATCACAGCGAAAAACGAAACGAGGGAGGTAAACAGGAGGCTGTAAACGAAGATGATCGCGCCGGCTTTTTTTAGGTTCGGCAGCTTGGGCGCCTCGATTTCGCGGTACACCTGCGCGAGCGACTCCTCTCCGCTCATCGCCAGCACCGAATGCCCAATGCCCACAAAAACAGCAATCATCGGAATCATGCGCACGATTTGGTGCCCGTAGAGCCAGCCGAGAGAGCGCTTATCCAGCTGAATGTTGGCCGGCGTTGGAAGCGGAGGCAGATGCGCGCCGCGAACCCAGATGGTGTATATGCACCAAACGATCAGCACGGCCACCATCACAGTGGTGATCTGCATGATTTTCAGGGCCTTGTCGCTCGATTCATGAACGCCCTTAATGTTTTCCCACCAGAAAAAAATTGTGACGAGGACGGCAAAAAATGCGGCGGTCGAGTTCTCGGAAAGCACGAAGCCCAGATGGAAATACGCGGATAATTCATTCAGCAGTCCGGCCAGATACTGTCCCGCGGATACGCCGCTGATCGGACCGGTCAGCACATAGTCGAACATCAGCGCGGAGACGGAGAATTTTGCGAGCGTGCCGCCCAGCGCTTCCTTCACCACGCGGTAAACGCCCCCGCGCACAAACATGCTGCAGCTTTCGACATACACCGCGCGCACGCAGTACGAGAAGAGCATGACGCCGAGGATGAACCACGGCGCGGACTTGCCGATAAAGCTTTCCGATTCGCCGCCCGCGTAATAGGCCGACGACGCCAGGTCATTCAAAACGATGGCCGCTGCGCGCCAGAACGAAATGAATGTCAACATGGCCGTCGTGGCCACGATGACGCGAGGCACGGTGATTAGCGGCGAAGGCTCAGTATTCTGGCCGGCTGGTGTGGATGGCATATGAGGTAAGGATTCTGTAAAGAATTTATTATGGCATCTTTATGCGGGGGTGTCCATGGATCGGGCCCGTAATGCCTCGGAAAACGCAGCCTATTTTTCGATGCGAATGATTTAATTTTAGAATCAAGATTGAAAAAATTTTGCGGCGCGCACAATCCAGGAGAGTGTAGGGGCACGGCATGCCGTGCCCTACTGTCAGGTCGCCTACTTCGCAGGCCTCGGAATCTTATTCGGAATTTCCGCGATCGATTTACTGACCGACTCCAGATAATTTCGCGTGTGGTCTTCCAGTCCGCTCGAAAACGCTTGCGAAATTTCGTTCACTTTTCCCTGCAAAACTTCGGTGATCTGGTTTCCGCTGGAAGCCAGGAGCGACTCCGCGCTGCGCTGCGCCGCTTTTTCAAACTCCTGATAGAGCCTCTGGAGCGTTTCGTTCGTTTTGGCGGCAGCGGCGACCGTGTTTTTTTCGAGGTTCTGCTGGACTTTAGCCAGGCTGGCCTGTGCACTGTGTTCGAGCTGATTGCCGAATCCAACGTAAATCGCTTCCGATTCCTTCTTAATAGCGGCTTCGGAGGCTTCTAATTTCTGCAAAGAATTCTTGGCCTCGGTCAGCAACGGTTCCACCTGCTCGCGGAGCCGCCCCACGAATCGGTTCACCAAATCCGTGCGCGTGATTTCCATGCTTTTCTGCACGCGCTCAATGGTGAGCGCCGCCAAATCGTCCAGCCGGCGGGTCGCTTCTTTTTCCTGCTTCACGATGTGTTTCTGGGTCTCCTCTAATTCCCGCTCGATCCTGTTCGCCCATATCGCATGGGTACTTCGCGCGATCGATTCCTGTGCCTCCATCATTTCTTTGGAAGCTTGGCGCACCACCATGTCCTTTGCCGTGGAGATCGCGGCTTGCATCCCCTTGGACGCTTCTTCCCTGAACTGCGTACGGAACTCTTCGATCAAGCGGCTTTTTTCCCTGAAAAGAGTTGCAGTAGCCGCTTCCGATGCCACCGTCTGAATCTGTTCGCCCAAACCCATCATTAGTTGCGCGAGCGCCGGCATGGAAGCCGCTGCGGCGTCGCGCTTCTCGATGCCCGTCGAAGGACTGTTCGTCTCAACCGTTGCGGCAATTGCCTGCTGTTCTTTCCGCGAAACCACCTTCAGTTCGCGCGAGGGAGCAGCGGCTTCCGTGGCCGGCGGGAGCTGCGGCGCAAACCAATCCTCGGGCGGCGTTGGAATGCCCCAGATGTTGCCCGCAATCTCCAGTTCCAGGGCAATCTGGAAAACGCGCTCCTTCGCCGTGCCTACTTTTTGCGCCCACTTCACGCGCCCTTTGCTTGAGCAGGCCACCGAGCCTTCCGCCGGGGCAATGACGTCCAGATAAACCGTCTCCCCCTGGATCACTTCATGTTTCGATTGGTAGGTACAGCCATGGCAGCTGATGGACTGCGTCGAAACCTGTTCCTGGTAGGGTTCTCGCATCGCGCCCACCCCTTGCACGACCACGGGTACGTTCTGGTCGATGCGGGTACTGCGCCGTTTGTGTGCGTATGAGGCCTGATAAGATTGCACAAAATCCTCCATATGGCTGGAATAAAAATGATACGCCGGAATCCCTGCGGAGGTCTGGACGCCCGAAACGTACTGTTGCGCAGGAGTTACTGTCCCTTGGTGAGGATTTCTGACGGTAAGTGGAAGTTATTCCTGCGGGTCGGTCCGGAATAACAGGGCGCATTCAGGGCAAGGGCAAACGGTGCGGAGATAATCAAAGCTGTAGATTCCGGTGGAATGGCCGTCGTTGAAATCGATCTGCAGCGCGTAATTCCCAACAGCGTGCGCCGCTTTCGCCGTGAGCTTTGGCTTGAACATGGGTAGCAGCGGCGAACTCATCGGGGCAGCTGGCGTGGCGGGGTTTTCGCTTCTTAGTTGCGCATCTTTTTCCAGGCCCGCCTGCTTTTTCTGCCGTTCGTCATTACACATCGCGCAGGGGCACTGTTCACGCAAGTAACTGAAATCGAAGTGACTGACGTGTTCGTCGGCCCAGGTGATATCCACGCCCGCGCCGGAAGAAACGTGGACCTTTACTTTCGCGGGTTTTCTGCGCGCATCGATGGGAATAGGCATGGGTGCGGTGTGGTTAATCCTTTGCCAGCGAGGGAGTTACAATCCGCGCCAGGCGGCCATGCTCAAGTTCCACGCGGCGGTCCGCCAGATTTCCGATAGACTGCGAATGGGTCACCACGAGAATCGTGTGTCCCGCGTCGTGCAATTCGCGCAATAGTTTCAGCACGACTCCTTCGTTCACTTCGTCAAGGTTGCCGGTCGGCTCGTCCGCCAAAATCACTTTCGGCTGATTGATCAGCGCGCGGGCAATGGCCACGCGCTGCTGCTCGCCTCCCGAAAGCGCGGACGGAACGTGATCCAGTCGGTCGCCCAGGCCAACGCGCTTCAACGCGTCCGCCGCCTCTTTTTCATCGGTGATGCTGTGAAAATATTGTGCGAGCATCACATTTTCCAGCGCAGTCAGATACGGCACGAGGTGAAATTGCTGAAACACGAAACCTATTTTGTCGGCACGATAACGCGTCAATTCTTTTTCGCCCAAGTTGCCAATTTCCAGCCCATCAACCACCACGCGACCCGCCGTCGGATGGTCGAGCCCGCCCAGAATATTAATGAGCGTTGTCTTGCCGGATCCTGAAGGCCCCATGATAGCGATCCACTCGCCCGTCTCAACCTCGAAGCTGATGCGGTCCAGCGCGCGCACGTCTCCGTAGCGTTTCTCCAACTGCTCGACTTGTACAACCGGCGCCATCATTCTCCCCGCAAAATTTCCGCTGGGTGCACACGACCCAGAAGGCGCAAGGGAAACGATCCCGCCAGCGCCACAAATATGGTCAACGAAATTGTAATGGGCAAAACTTCAAATCGCGCGGAAATCACGACACCGAAAATCCGCTCGCCTATCCATCGCGCCAGCACGACCCCTAGCAAAAAACCAAGCACGCCACCCACGGCGCCAAGCGCGCCCGCCTCGGCCAGGAACAATCGCATAATGCGCGGCACCGTACCGCCCAAAGCTTTCATCAGGCCCACATCGCGCCGCCGCTCCATGGCGAGCGCCGCCATCGAGGCCACGACGCCCAGCATCGAAAGCACTAGAATGAGCGCGATGGTCCAGAAAATCATACCGCGAATCTTGCCCAGAATGGTTCCCTCCGCAGCGGCAATCTGGCGCACCGGCCGTACATCCAGCTCGGGCAACTTTTCCGCAAGCTTTCGCGTGACTTCCACAATTTCCGGCGGCGTTCCAGTTACGCTCAACTGCACAAGGCTCACGCGGCCCTGCAACCCTGCGAAGTTTTGCACGGAATCCAGGTTGGTGAGGATTTGATTGTCCTCGGCGCCACCGGTCGTCACAATTCCGGCTACGGTCAGCGAAAGATGGCGTTCCCCGGAACGCAGCTGAACGGCGCTTCCCGGAGAGAGACCCAGCAGGCGCGCCGCGGTGACACCCACAAGGCAATGCTGGCGGTCATCGCGCGAAGTCACCGAATCGCCTTGCACTTTCCACCACGCATTCATTTTGGAAACCTGGTCGAACCATGTGCCCGCCAAAATGACGGGCTGCGAGCCGGAATTCGCGGCGACATACAAATAAGGCGCCGCAGCCGCGATTCGTGCGATGTGCAGGGACGCGACGCGATCCAAAATGCCGGCATCGGCGAGTGCGGCATCGCCGCCGCCGGACGGCGGCGCAATCACAACATTCGCGCCCAGCGTGCGAAATTCCTGCGTAAGCTTGCGTTCGGCATCTAAATTCACATTGAGCAAGGCAGAACAAACTGCCGCGCCGCTGGTGAGCGCAATGAGTGCCACGCTGAGACGGCCGCGGCTCGCGCCCAGCAATTTCCATAAAATTCGCAGGAACATCGAACGGCTGGCCACGAACTCACTCTCCCCGCAAAATGGGTGCGGGATCGACGCGCGAGGCGCGCCCTAACGGCAGGAGACTACCCAACAGCGCAACAACCGCTGCGAGGACCAAAACAATTGGCAGTAAAATCCAGCGCTGCTCCGGAGCAATGCCAAAAATTCCAACGCCCAGCGCACGAGCCAGCAAAATTCCCAGCGCGTATCCCAGAATGCCGCCCACGAGCGCCAGAAATAATTGCTCCGCGATAAAAAAGGAACCGACCGCGCGGCGGCTCGCGCCGAGTGCTTTCATCAAGCCAATTTCCACGCGCCGCTCAAGTACCGTCGTTGCGGACGTCGCGCCCACCGCAAGCGCCGCCGCAAATAAAGCGGCAATCGTCACCATCCACATCAGCCCGCTTACGCGCGTGAGGATGCGGCCTTCGCCCTCCGCCACTTGCCGGATCGCGCGTACATCCACGCCGGGCAGTTGCTGCTGAATCTGGTGCGAGATGGACGAAATATACGGGCTGCAATACCAGCGATCGTATTCGACGGGCGTCATGCTCGCGGGATCGCGCTCGGAAAACGAATCCGCGGGTTTCGTCAGCGCGCTCACCAGCAGCTGCCTGTATTCGCCCGGGCGGCCCGCTAGATCTTGCGCGACTTGGAGCGGAGCGAGAATCGAATTGTCCTCGCGGCCTCCGGTGGAAACAATTCCCGTGATCGTGAGTGTGCGCGCGTGCCCGCCCGCCTCCATTTTAATTTTGCTTCCCGCGCGCAAATTCAGGCGCTGCGCGAGCGATGATCCCACGACGCTTTCCTCAGCGCCATCGGAAAACCAGCGCCCGTCGACATGCCACCACGGATCGGTCGCGGAAATCCCGGTCGTGAATGTGCCGCCCCCATCAGGAACGGAAACCGAGTGGCTGTACCATGTCCCGATTAATTCTTCGTGCGGATTTTTCTGGGAATTATTTTGAGATTCTTTTTGCTCGTTCTTTTGCGCACCCACTTGCGCATGAGGCGACGCGATCACGACCGGCACATCGAGAAACGGCGCGAAACCCATTACGTTATTGCGCCAAAAAATTGTTTTTAGTTTGCCCAAGTCCGCAGCGGGCAAATATGCTCCGGCATCTACGGGCCGGTAATCGACGCCGCCGATTTCCAGCGGCAAAGTGTCCGACGCGGGAGTGACCAGCAGATTAGCGCCCAGCGAGCGGAATTCCCGTGCCAGACGGTCGCCCACGTCCAGCGCGACCTCCAGCGTAGCGGTGGCCACGGCCATGCCCAGCGCGAGGGCCGCCGCTGTCAAGATTTTGCGGCGCGGCTTGCGCGTGAATGAGTCGCTGACAATTCGAAAAAACATGGTTGGCTGTGCCCTGCGAGAGCGTATACCCCTATCTAAAGAAAACCCCGCTTTTAACCGAGCGGGCTACAGCAAAACGGTTCGGGCGAATGTTTCAATAGCACAGGCACCCTTGCCTGTGCGGGTTTTGCAAAGCGCACACGGCCAAGAGCGGCTGTGCTAACCGAATCGTCATTCGAACGAAGTTGCCTAGACAAGGGCGCTACCTCCCGCACCTCGCGACTACTTCGAAACGCGACTCTTGGCTTCCGCCAGCGTCGAAACATCGATCACAAGCGCGCCGTTTTCCGCGTGCGACGGAATCCCCACGGGATTGCAGCCGCCCGCCTCGCCGATCGTCGGAACGTAAATGGCCGACGCGCAATTTCGGCAAATCACGTTCGAACCTTCTTGACGATATCCCGCCGTGCCGCAAATCAGGCAGGCATCCAGGGCCGTACCCCAACTTCCGTTGGGCTTTCGAATGACCATGAAGCGCACGCTCGTGCCGCTCGCATCCACGCTGTAAATGTGCAAATTCGCATCGCTGATTTCAGACATGGGAATATGCACGGCGCCGTTTTCTGCTTCAATCGAGCGAGCTTCCGTCGTGGCGGTCACGCGCGTGTAGGCAAATTCAGCGGCCAGAATCAGGATGACGGCTGTGCAGATGAAGGCAGACGCGAGCGCCCAGCGGCGCTGCTTGCGCCGCTCCCATTCCAGGCGACGACGGTCCGCCGCGTCGGCCGGAACATTTTCAGGCGTCTTGCCGCGCGCAGCGAGCCATTCTCTTAATCCCAGGAGTGCGGCTGCGCCGAGAATGACTGTGAAAAAGAAAAATTCATTGCGGACAATTGGCCCCACGTAAGCCATTTCCACGCGGCTCGACGGCAGCCACATCGCTTCGCTCAATTCGTGAATGCCGGTCAACGAGAGTTGCACGGCCACAATAATTAGAATGGTGCTGGTAGCGGAAAAAAACTTTCCGAGAGAAATTTTCAACGTGCCCTGGAAAAAGAAAACCCCCACAGCCACCGCAACGGCCAAACCGAGTAGCGTTCCGATCCACACCGCTACGCCCTCCGAAGAAAGTTCCACGGCGCGCAAAATCAGCGCCAGTTCAGCGCCTTCGCGAACCACCATGAGATAGACAAATGTGGCGAGGCCGAAGCCAGCGGAAAACTCACTTTTGGAGGCGTGCAGTTCAATGCGTCTTTCGATTTCCGATTTCAGATGCCGCGCTACGCGGTTCATCCAGATAATCATCGTCACCACGAAAACGGATGCCACGAGCAGCAGGATGCCTTCAAAACCGTCTTCGCTGACGCGCCACCTTTCCAGCGCTATCGCAATAGCCAGGCTCGACGCAACCGCCGCGAACACGCCCCCCCACACCCATCGCGCAAGAATCGCGCGTCCGGTACGGTTCAGGTAAACCAGGACGATGCCGACGACTAGGGCGGCCTCGACACCTTCACGAAGTGCAATGAGAAACGCAGAGAGCAACTAGCGGTCCTTAAACACCAATTTATTCAACCAATACCGCGTGTAGGCTTTACACGAGTCACCAAAACACGACGGTAAAAATCCTTTGTCTGTCACTCCGAGAGCAGCGGGGAATCTCTTACTTTTTGTCTCTTAAACTCAAGGCGAAAAGAGATTCCTCGCTGCTCTCGGAATGACAGAGTCCATTGAACTTTTCCGGGGCCGTCCAAACCTGAGCGTCGCGACATGCCGTTTACGGCGAACCGTGCCCTACGCGTAGAGACACACTCGCGCAGCGCAAAAATGCAGCCCGAGGGCACGCCCTCTAGTTGCAACTCATTCGCAACTGGAAACACTAGTGTACATGCAACGAATCGCTTGGGTCAAGGTTGCAAGTTTCTACCGCAGGTACCTCCCCGGACGGTAGAATAGGCATCTACATGATTCTAGCTATGGTCGAGCCTCAATGTCACCCCGCAAATCGTTCCCTGCGTGGCCGGTTCCTCAGGGCGAAGGGGTGTATCGCGAGCTTGACCATCGCTGCGTTTTTATCCGGTGCGCCGGTTTCTGCGCAGGCCCCACCCCCGCCCGGTTCTGCCATATCGATGACTGCGCACGGTGAGAAACCTTCGGAACCCGCTCCCAAGCCCGACAAAGGCCGCGCGCGCAATGCATTCCAGCAGGGACGCCGAGCGGAGCAGGGGGGAGACTGGAAAGCCGAACTTGCGGCGTACACCGAAGCCGTGACCTACGACCCCTCAAATCGCCAGTACGCTCTGCTCAAAGAACATGCTCGATTCCAGGTGGTGCAATCCCTCGTGGACGCGGCCGAGCGCCAGGAAATCGCCGGAAACACCCCAGGTGCGCGAGAACTACTGACTGAAGCCCTGCGAGTCGATCCAAATTATATTGTGGCGCGAGAACGCCTGCAGGAATTGACGCCCGCTGAGCAAGAGGTAGAAGTCGCAAAAGGTCCGCGCTTGGGCGGCATTCCGCGATTGGTTTTGAAACCGGGCACACAAACGTTCGATTTCCGCGGCACTACGCGCAGCGCGTATGAAGAAATCGGAAAACAATTTGGCGTGAAGATGATTTTCGACGGCGACTTGCCGGATCGCGCGGTCCGCTTCGCCGTGCCTGATCTGGATTTTGAAACCGCTGTGCGGATCCTCTCGCAGGAGACCAGAACGTTTACGCGCGTGGTGGATGAGCACACTTTATTCGTCACCGAAGATTCTCCGCAAAAAATTCGCGACTACACGGTGGAAGTGGAAAAAGAACTTCCGCTACCGGCTTCCGTTTCCCCTGATGAAATGAATGAAACGGTGCGCATGATTCGCGAAATGACCGGGATTACGCGAACGCAGCTGAACACCGCGACGCGCACGCTCACCGTTCGCAGCAGTGAGCAAAACGTGGCGCTTGCGCAAAAACTTCTTGAACAAATCGAGCAGCCGCACGGCGAACTGATGCTCGAAATTGAAATTCTCGAGGTGGATCGCACGAACGCCACCCAGCTGGGAATCACGCCGCCCACTGGCTCCAGCGTCTTTGCGCTAACGGTGCCTGAAATTCGCCAACTGCAGGCCGCGGCAAACAGCGGGAGTCTGATTTCAACGCTACAAAGTATTTTTGGCAGCAGCTCGGTCAGCTCCGCCACGGGATCCGCGCTTCCCGCGCTGATTGCGTTTGGCGGAGGAAAAACTATTTTTCTGGCCACAATGCCTGGCGCCTCCGCCAATTTTGGCACGGCGCTCAGCACGGTTCGCAGTGCTCAGCGCGTTTTGTTGCGCGCGCAGGACGGTAAGCCCGCCACATTTTTTGTAGGTGACCGCTACCCTATCGATCTGGGTTTGCTTTCTAACAGTTTGACCACCAACTCAGCCGCTCTCGCGCAATCGCTCCTCAGCGGCGGCATTTCGCTCCCGCGAACGGATTACGATACGGGCAAAGGTCCCATTTCGGTTGCGATCGCGACTTTCAACACAAATAGCGGCCATCCCGACCTGGCAATTGCCAACCAGCTCGACGGTACGATTACAATTCTTGCTGGAAACGGCGATGGCACATTCGTCGCCCAGGCCGCGACCTGCGTGCCGCCATCTTGCATCGTCCTACCGGGGGTCACGTCTGGTACAACTTCGACCGCAGCGAGCCCTTCGTCCATCGTCACCGGTGACTTTAACGACGACGGCTTTCCTGACATCGCCGTCACCGATCAGGCGAATAATCAGGTCCTTATTCTGCTCGGCAATGGCGATGGCACTTTTAAGACGCCGGTGGCCTACCCAACTGGCGCGAAACCTGTGGCCATGCTCGCGCAGGATTTCGATGGCGACGGCGAACCGGACCTCGCGATCGTCAATCAAACCGACGGAACCGTAACGATTCTGCTGGGCAATAAAGTGAACAATGCGCAGGACGGAACATTCGGCACACCGCCAAATCAAAAGACATCGGTCACCGTGGGCGCAGCGCCCTCTTCGATTGCCACAGGCGAATTCGACACTACGAATAATACAAATGCGGATCTCGTCGTGACGAATAGCACGGACAACACTGTCTCCGTTTTACTCGGCAACGGCGACGGAACGTTCGGAACGCAAAACGTATTCGCCACCGGCAAAGGTCCTGCCGGCGTTGCCACCACGGATTTCAATGCAGACGCGAAAGCAGACTTGGCGGTAACAAATCAAAATGATAGTACTGTTTCGATCTTGCTGGGAAATGGCGACGGAACGTTTCAAACACAGTCGACGGTTGCGACTGGATCCAGTCCCGTGGGAATTGTCGCAGCTAGCTTCAGTGGAGCGAATCCCGACCTTGTGATCGCCGATGAAACGGCAAACAGCGTGGACGTACTGATCGGCAACGGTGATGGCACATTTTCCGGCCCGATTTCATTGCCCACAGGAAATGCGCCGATCGCTTTGGCCGCGGCAGACTTGAATGGCGACGCAACCATAGATCTCGTGACCGCGAACAATTCTTCCAACACGGTGACCGTAACGCTGAACACTTTGCCCTCCCTAACAAATTCGGGGTCTGCGCAAGTTGGCTATCCGTCCGCGCAGTACGAAGATCTGGGATTGAAAGTGAAAGCCACGCCGCGCCTTCATGGCGATGATGAAGTTACGCTGCAGTTGCAGTTTGATATCAAAAGTCTCACGGGATCGAGCATCAATGGCATACCCATCCTTAGCAACCGCAATATCGAACAGACCATACGCCTGCGCGAAAATGAAACTTCAGTTTTGTCCGGCATTTTGCAATCGAACAAAATGACGAGCACCAGTGGTTTGCCGTGGGTATCCACCGTGCCGGGGATTGGCTTGTTAACGGGGGAAGAGACTTCAAACTCACAGCAAAGTGAATTGCTGATCCTCGTAACGCCGCGAGCATTGCGCATGCCGCCGCATCAGGTTCCTGCAATCTATGCCGGACGCGGAGAGCCGTCTACGCCTGCTTCAGCGCCTCAGCAACCTAACGGCGTTCCACTGGGTCAGCCCGGGCAGCCGAATCCGGGTGCGAACCAGCCGCCGCAGGGAAGGTCGCCATTTAATCCGGCAGAACAGCCTGGGCAGGTGCTTTCTCCGCCGTCGCAACAGCAACCTCAGCAGCAAGGTCCAGACCAACAACAGCCGCGTCAGCTGCCGCAGCAGCAGTAATTAAAGCCTCGGTTTTTTTCGCGCCAGCGTCACGCCGTACGACAAAAGCGGCATCCCGAATTCAATCGCGCGAAGCTGAGCCGCATTTCTCACGGCATTATATGTTTCCTGGGAACGCCAATCTCCGGATTGGCGGGTGGCAAAACGCCAATACAGAGATTGGCGTTCCCAGGTTTGCCCCAACACAGTT
>DASRQU010000013.1:0-4793 GCA_035696345.1 Candidatus Acidiferrales bacterium | reverse complement strand
TTCGTGGTTGATGGACCGCGAAACCACAGCTGTCCTTCCCTCCGATCCGGCAAATCTTCGCCGCCTTCATTCACAATGCGCACTTCATGGCGCGGGACCGGTGGCCCTACAGACACAAATGAGATGACGTTCACATCATCGGCGGGAATTTCCGCGGCGACGGGAACGGCGCGACCTTCTTGTGCGAAGACGGCGCGGTCCAGCCGATCAACCACTGGGCCACGGCCTACCTGCGGAATCGTTACGGCGAGCGACGCTTCAGCCAGTCCATACACAGGCAAATGGGTTTCGCGACGAAAGCCGTACGGTGCAAATCGCGCCACGAAACGATCCAGCGTGGCGGGCAGCACCGTCTCCGCGCCGTTGAGCGCCGCGCGCCACAAGCTGAGATCAATCCCCTGAATTTCTTCCGCGGAAATTTTTGCAGCGGCCAGTTCATACGCAAAATTCGGCGCAGCGCCAATCGTGCCGCGATAGCGATGGAACGCGCGCAGCCACTTCGCAGGCCGCGAAATAAACGCGAGGGGGGACATCACCACGACTGGCAATCCGAAATACAGCGGCATGAGCCAAGCGCCGATCAGGCCCATGTCGTGATATAGCGGCAGCCAGCTTACGCCGACGTCTTCGTTGCGCAGGGCCAGCGCTTCGCCGATGGAGCGCACATTCGCCAGCAAATTGGCGTGCGTAAGCATCACGCCCTTGGGATTTCCCGTGGAGCCGGACGTGTATTGGAGCAGCGCGAGATCATTTGCGCGCGAATGCAGTTGCGTTCCGAGAGCAGCGGGAGCATCCGAACGCACGAGCGCATCGGCCGTGACCACTCCGTCGAGAGATGGCGCGAGGGGCTTTAAAAGTTTTGCTGCGCTTTCCGCTTCTTTAAAAGTAACGAGCAGGCGCGCGCCTGCGTTGGCGAGAATGGCGGATTGGCGTTCAGCGTATTCCGAAATGCGGTCCGCGCGAAATGGCGGATAAATGGGAACAGGGGTCGCACCCGCGAGAAGCGTACCGGCAAACGAAAGGAAAAAATCCCGAGATGTCGGAAGCATGAGCGCAACCGTGTCCCCGCGCCCGATGCCGCGCCGCGCGAGATCTGCTGCCACGCGCTCGGCGCCGGCAAGCAAATCCCCAAATGTCAGCGTGGGGCTTTCGCCTTCGTCCTCGTAAAAAATGAGGTGCGTTTGCGCGGCATCCACGCGGCCGCGATGCCTGATTACTTCTTCGAGTGTTTGCGCGGAGGGAAGCCCTTCCGCCTGGCCGGGAAAAAGTGTGCGTGAAACGCGAGAAATGTTTTTGTCGGCCAGGCGAACCGCCTCGACGGCGCCATTCGCGGCGTCGGCCGTTGCATTCATTGCGTTGATCAGGTCCTGCACGGTTTCAGCGCCTGCCAGCACGTCTTCACTCAGGCGCGTGCCAAACGTTTTCTCCAGGCGCACGAGCAATTCCACACGTTCCAGGCTGCCAAGGCCGAGATCGCGATCGAGATGCGAATGAACTCCCGCGGAACGCACGGCCGATTCGTGTCCAAGCTCGGCCACGAGTTCGCGCACGACGTCCAATATGCGCTCGTCGTCGGCGTGCTCACTCATGTGCCGCGCGGAAGACACCATCAGCAGTTTTTTCCTTCAATACTGAAATACTGTGAATGAAATGGAAGGGCTTTTTACTGCAGCAGGCTAACACGCGCCGAAATAGCATTCAATGCTGTGGCTTTGAGTGGCATAGGCTTCAGCGTGTGGGGTTGGTCTTTGCAAAAACTAAATTCCATAGGCTAAGGCGTATCCACCAAACCGGCGTAACGTACGACAGTACCGGCGCGAATGTAACCTTCGCTCTATTTTCGCGCCGCCGCCGTTCGCTCAGAATGATCCCAGATCGGAGCGATACGGACCGGCCGGGAAACGCCGATGACCACACTGATCTGCATTTCGATACTTACTTTATTGCTCTGGCTAAGTTTTCTGGGAACAGCGGGTCGTTCTCGCTAGTTTTCAGTCCATCGCAGCAATTTTAGGTTTGCCCATGCCCCATGAGCGGTCGGACGGCCGGCCGCTCTCCCCACTTCTAAAATTCCGTGGAACGCGGTCTCAAGTAGCACAGGCTTCAGCCTGTGAAATTCAGTCCTTGCAAGGGCAATAATATACTTGTCGAATCAAGGGCTAAATGGCAGGATGGGGGTGTGCGGTGACAACCCTCAGTAAGGTTGATAAGAATAAATATGGAATATCTATACAAGAATTATTTAGTTTCCTCGGAAAAGACTTCAAGAAAAGGCTTTTTGCTGTGTTTGTAGGCCACATAGATGACAGTGGCAGTAAGGAAAGTAACCTCTTTACTCTGTCATGCTTAATCGCTTGGGGTGGTCAATGGTGGTGATCGAGCAGGCTTGGTGCAGGCTTCTAGAACGAGTGAATAAAAAGCTGCTCTCTAAGAGTAGAAAGGCAATTTCCAGATACCACGCTGCCGACTGCAATGGTTCGTTTAACGACTTCGAGTACTGGACGCCAGACGAGCGAAGAGAATTGCATGAGCAAATATTGGCTATATTTTCTCGCCACAGACACATGGTCGTTTCTTATACTTTAAACCTTAAGGAGTTAGTGGATGAATTTCCGAGAGCCGAAGAGAAATCGGAAAATGTGGCGAATATTTTGCTCTTAAGTCGGATCATGGAAGAAATTAGCGTTAGGCTGTTCGGTGACAAAAGATACTCAACAGATCGCATCGCCCTAATCCATGACCATGGTATGTATGATGCGGTTCTGTTGGACGCTTTCAATAACAAAAAGTCCGATGAGACGCTTAAGCACCGCGAACAATTTGTGACAATTGCACCGATGTGTTGGG
This sequence comes from Candidatus Acidiferrales bacterium, assembly GCA_035696345.1. Taxonomy (GTDB): domain Bacteria; phylum Acidobacteriota; class Terriglobia; order Acidiferrales; family UBA7541; genus Palsa-360. The sequence goes on along the minus strand of DASRQU010000013.1, from coordinate 1,946 downwards.
AAGATTGCATACCGCTACAATCAGCCGACTTTTTGGCCTATGAGAATTTCAAGGCAGCACTACGGACGCCACAAGGATACAAGCGGCGAAAGACTTTGGAATTGTTGCTAAATCTCAATTCCTTTGGAGGAATTGGGAGCACCATAACAAGATACGGAATCAAGGAAACGATGGAGAAATATGATGAAGCCGCAAAACAAAAAATCCTGGAAAACGCCAGAATACGAAGCATTCACAAACCTAATGACAAATCTAATGAAGGTTCCTCGCACCGAAATACAGGCGGCTCTAGCCGCCAAAAAAGACGCAAAAAAGCGGAAGAAAACTAAACCTTCTTCCGCTTCGGGCCACGCTTATGACGCAGGGTATTCCGAATCCGTCGTACCCACCTTGCCAGTTACTTCGGCATAGGTGAGACGTTTGCTGAGAACATTGGAGAGAACGCTATCAAATCGCTGACCATCGTTGACGGGAACATCCTTGCTTCCGCGATTGTTGAACCGGAAGGCTTATTCATTCAGATAGCGGAACAGGTGAAATGTTTCGACGCTCACATAAGTTCCCTCAAGACCGCGCTTCAAAAGGGACCAGTAGTTCTCAAGTCCATTTGTGTGAACTGCGCCGCCAACATAGGCAACCGCGTGGTCGATAATTTTGTGCGCGTACTGCGATTCGAGACCTTCGTAAGAAGGCAGTGAGTCGGTAAACAGAATCGAATCCGCAGAGACGTGTTTTTTGATTTCAGCGTGCAAAACATTCTTGCGGCGATTTGGGATAACCGCTGTGCATACCTGCCCACCGCGCTCCAGAATCCCGACAACGAGAGTTTTGTCCTTCATCCCGGTGCTGGTGATGCGAATCGCTCGCTTGCTCATGTGTCGGGCCTTGCCGCCAATGAGAGTCTCATCCACCTCGACGGGCTTCCCGCTGCCGCCGACTTTGAGGAAAGAACCGCTCTGCATGGCAAGGCGAATCCGGTGCATCATGAACCATGCCGATTTTTGAGTGACGCCGATAGTGCGTGCGATTTCGTAGGAACTGACACCGTTTTTGCAGTTGGCAATCATCCAGACAGCGGTCAGCCACTTTTCCAGCGAGATCGGCGAGTCTTCAAAGATAGTCCCGACTTTTGCAGAGAATTGCCGTTTGGCGTGGACGCTCTTGCATTGCCACTTGCCCTGATTGGCAAGAAATCGCGCGTCCTTGCGGCCACAGGTAGGGCATACGACGCCACTGGGCCATCGCAGGCCGACCATATAGGCCAGCGCGTTATCAGGATTCGAGAAGTGCTTGATTGCCTCTTGGAGTGTCTTTGGCTGAGTCATTGCCATATCACCTAAGACAAATACTAGACCTAGTGGATTGATTTGTCAAGTATATTATTGCCCTTGCAAGGCCTAAACCCCCAGGCTGAAGCCCGCGCTATAAGTGTCCAAATTCTATATGAAGAAAAATGAGGCGGGGACAGCTCGCCCGGCGTAGCCGGGACGAGCGGCCCTGACATTCGTTCGCGAAACTACCGCTGGCGGCCGGGTGAGCGGCTCGGACGGTAACTCCCCAGCGAACGTGGACGCATCCGCAGACGCGGGCCCAGCGGAGGCGGGACATTTCGGAGCGGGGCGCTGCAATTGCTGCAGCGTTCTCCTCCTGCGTCAGCAGCTCGCAACCAGTGGCCGCGAGCCGCGCACTCTGGATTGATGCATTGCACGGTCCAACCTGGCAAATATTGCACGCTTTTCCCCCTGGCACTACGTTGCGCGAATTTCGCCGTCGCTCTCGCTTTCGCGTTTCCGTGACCGGCAACATTCGGAAAAGTTGACGAAATTTTGCGCTCCTGCTCTTGTGGTGTCAATAGAAAATATACAATTCCTAGTGGTGCAGTTGCAGAATCGTAGAGCGCCTGTGCAAAACTTTTCTGTTCATCCAAAAACCCTCGCGCGGGAATT
>DASRQU010000012.1:0-6896 GCA_035696345.1 Candidatus Acidiferrales bacterium | reverse complement strand
GGAAGAGGCTCGCCGCGCCGTGCAGATCGACGTCGAACCGTTGCCTGCTATTTTTACGATCGAAGATTCCATCGCCAAACGCGCCATCATCTATGGCGGCGACAATGTGTTCAAGTCCTATCACATGGAAAAAGGGGATGTCGACGCCGCGTGGGCGCAGGCGGACGTCATCGTCGAGGGCGAATATCGTACGGGTGCGCAGGAGCAGCTATACATCGAAAATCAGGGCATGATCGCGACCGCGAATTCCGCGGATGGAGTTACCGTATGGGGCTCGTTGCAGTGCCCTTACTATGTGCACAAAGCGTTGATGCCCATCTTCAAATTGCCTGCGGATAAAATTCGCGTCATTCAAGCGGAGACGGGCGGTGGCTTCGGCGGCAAGGAAGAATATCCGTCGATCATTGCGGCACACGCGGGGTTGCTCGCGCTGAAATCAGGGAAGCCCGTAAAAATTATCTACGATCGCGCGGAAGACATGGTGGCAACTACCAAGCGGCATCCGTCGCGCACACGGCATCGCACGGGAGTGACGCGCGACGGCAAACTAGTGGCGATGGACATTGACTTTGTGCTCGATGGCGGCGCGTACGCCACGCTTTCTTCGGTAGTTCTCTCGCGCGGCACGATTCACGCAGCGGGGCCCTACTCTTGCCCGAACGTGCGGGTCCATTCTCGCGCTATGGCCACCAATGCTCCGCCGCATGGTGCGTTTCGTGGCTTCGGCGCTCCGCAAAGTATTTTTGCGATTGAGAGACACATGGATCAGATCGCGCGCGCCGTAAATCTTTCGCCTGAAGAAATTCGTCGGAGAAATTTTTTTGGCAAGGGTCAGACAACTTCGACCGGTCAATTGATCAAAGAAGATGTGGATTTCAACGCATTGCTCGACCGCGCGTTTCGCGAAAGCGACTATCACGCCAAGCGTGAACGCTTTGCGCGCGAAAATCCAGGCTCTGCCATCAAGCGTGGAATCGGCTTCGCCGCTTTTATGCACGGCGCCGGATTTACCGGTTCGGGCGAAGTGTATCTGGCATCCGTCGTGGAGCTCGAAGCGACGACCGAAGGTATCGTGCGCGTCCTTGCCGCGAGCACGGAGATGGGGCAAGGGACTAACACTGTTTTTTCGCAGATTGCGGCAGATGCTCTCGGCATCAGCTACGATCGGATCGAAATCGCGCAGCCCGATACTGGAGCCGTACCCAACAGCGGGCCAACCGTGGCGTCGCGGACATCGATGGTGGTGGGTCACCTCGTAGAAGGCGCGGCGCTCGATCTGAAACGCAAACTTCTGGAAAGTGGTTTACTTTGCGATCAGTGCACGGAGGCTGAATTTGTGCGCGCCTGCAAGCGATACATCGAAACGCGCGGCCCACTTCGCGCGCGCAGTGTTTACGAGCCCCCGCCGGGATTGTTGTGGGACGACAAAAAATATAGCGGCGACGCGTATGGCACGTATGCCTGGGCCGTGTACGTCGCGGAAGTGGCCGTGGACACCCTGACGTTCGAGGCGCGCGTCAGCGACTTCGTGGCGCTGCAGGAAATCGGCAAAGTGATTCATCCCGTGCTTGCCGCGGGACAGATTGAAGGCGGCGTGGCGCAGGCCATCGGCATGGCGCTGTACGAAAATGTTGTGTGGCGCGACGGCCGTATGGCCAATGGACAGATGACGAATTACATTATGCCGACCGCCGCGGACGTGCCTCCGATTCGCGTATTTTTTGAAGAGCATCCGTATCCATTCGGGCCTCACGGGGCCAAGGGGATCGGCGAATTGCCGATGGACGGCCCGGCACCGGCGATCCTGAACGCAATTGAAAATGCGATTGGCGTTTCAATTTGCGAAATTCCCGCGACACCAGAAGTGTTGATGGACGTCATGACGCAAAAGGCGGCTGCGATTGTCTGAAGCGGTCAAGCGTGTCGATATCGACTGCGTCGTGAACGGCGAGCGGCGCCATGTGCGGGCGTTTCCCATGGCGCGATTGCTCGATGTGTTGCGTGAAGAAATGAATTTGAGCGGAACAAAGGAAGGCTGCGGCGAAGGGGAGTGCGGAGCCTGTGCCGTTTTTATGAATGGGGCGATCGTCAACAGCTGCCTAGTGCCCGCGATCGAAGCGAATGCAGCGGAAATCCGCACGATTGAAGGAGTCGCCGAGGGTGAAACGTTGAACGCAGTGCAAGATGCGTTCCTGCAATGTGGCGGAGCGCAGTGCGGAATTTGCACGCCAGGCATGGTGATTGCCTCGATCGCGCTATTGGAGCAGCATCCCCATCCCACGGACGCCGAAATTCGCGAAGGGCTGGCCGGAAATCTTTGCCGGTGTACGGGCTATCAGAAAATTTTTGCAGCCGTGGTGCGCGCCTGCGAATTAAACGCGCATGAAATTGAGGACGCAAGATGAGATCTCATATCCCATCGTACGAGTTGCGTATCCCCCGTAGCCTGTCGGAGGCGCTTGCGCTGATTGCCCGCGAGCCGGAAGTTTGGAAACCCTTCGCGGGAGGCACGGACCTGATGGTGCTGTTGGAAGCCGGCAAACTTTCTCACAAGCAATTCTTCAGCGTTGCCGGGCTGGATGATCTACGCGGCGTCGAAATGAACGCCGACTACGTAACCCTGGGCGCGCTGACAACTTACACGGAAATTCGGAGGAACGAAACGCTTCAGCAGGGTTTTCCGCTGCTCTGCGCCGCGGCGAAGGAAACCGGCAGCATTGCAACGCAAAATCGTGGAACGATCGGTGGAAACATTATGAACGCCTCGCCGGCCGCCGATACTCCTCCCGCGCTTCTCGTGTACGACGCGGAGGTCGAACTGATTTCGCAGCGGGGAGTCCGCTGGATGCCCTACCAGGGTTTTCACACCGCATACAAAAAAACGCGTATCGCGCCGGATGAACTATTGCGTGCCGTGCGGTTTCCGCGGCGAACGAAACAATGGCGGCAGTATTACCGCAAAGTGGGCACGCGGAAGGCACAGGCCATTTCCAAAGTATGTTTCGCGGGAGGGGCGCTCATGAACAATGGAGCGATCGAGGATGTGCGCATCGCGCTTGGCAGCGTTGCTCCGATTGTGCAGCGCGCGCTGACGACGGAAGATGCGCTGCGCGGCCAGCGCGCCACGTCACAAATAATTTCAGAGGCGAAAGAGATACTCGCCGGGGAAATCGCTCCCATCGACGACATCCGCTCAACCGTGCGCTATCGCCAACGCGTTGCGCAAAATCTGCTCGGGGAATTTCTTTTGCAGCTTGCACAATGAAAACCATCCTCGCAATCCGCAGCAAACGAGTGGTAACGCCGGAAGGAGTGCGACCGGCGACCGTACACATAGTGGATGGCGCGATTGACGCTGTCACGGGCTATGAGGACGCGCTTCCGGGGAGGCATCTTTTTGAGGCGGGAAAATCGGTCGTGATGCCCGGGCTGGTGGATACGCATGTCCATATCAACGAACCCGGCCGTACCGAATGGGAAGGTTTTACGACGGCGACGCGGGCGGCGGCTGCAGGTGGAGTGACGACGCTGATCGACATGCCATTGAACAGCATTCCAGCAACCACGACAGTCGCCGCGCTCGAAGCGAAACGCGCCGCCGGTCGCGACAAATGCTGGGTAGACGTAGGCTTCTGGGGCGGCGTTGTGCCTGGCAACGCCGCGGATTTACTCGCGCTGCATAACGCCGGCGCTTTCGGCTTCAAGTGCTTTCTCGTTCCCTCGGGCGTCCCGGAATTTGAATGCGCGACCGAGGAGGATTTGCGAGTCGCGCTGCTGGTCCTAGCGGAACTGGATGCACCGCTGCTCGTTCACTCGGAACTGCCGGAACTGATTGAAACGTCAAATCGCAAGCTCGCGAAATCAGATGCTGCAAGTTATAAAAACTGGTTGCTTTCGCGGCCGGCCGCTGCGGAAACGAAAGCGATTGAGATGCTCATCCGACTCGCACGTGAATTTAAGGCGCGAGTGCATATCGTACATCTCTCTTCCGCGCTGTCCGTGCCGCTCGTGCGCCGCGCAAAAAAAGACGGCGTGCGCATCACCGCGGAAACGTGCCCCCATTATCTTTTTTTCGCTTCAGGCAGCATCGGAAGGGGGCGCACGGAATACAAATGCGCGCCGCCCATTCGGGATTCTGAAAATAATAAAAAACTTTGGGCGGCTCTGGAAAAAGGCGTAATTGATTTCGTGGTATCCGATCACTCTCCGTCACCCCCCGAGATGAAATGCATCGACTCGGGCGATTTTTTTAAAGCCTGGGGCGGCATCGCATCCCTCCAGCTCGGATTGCCCGCCATGTGGACAAAAATGCGCGCGCATAAATACTCGCTGGAGCAGATGGCGCAGTGGATGTGCGCCGCCCCTGCGCGCCTGGCTGGACTGGACGCGAGGAAGGGCGCGATCGCTGAGGGGCACGATGCGGATATCGTGGTTTGGAACCCGGAAAAGACTTTCACCGTTCAGCAAAACATGCTGCAACACCGCCACAAACTTACACCGTATTTAAAAAGCAAATTATCTGGCGTGGTGGAAAATACATTTCTACACGGTGAAATGATTTACGATCATGGCCGCTTTCTTGGGAAGCCCAAAGGGACTCTCCTGCGGCGAGGAGAACGCTAATGGATTTTACGGAACATATCGACCTTGCCTCGGAGCGACTCGGCGGCGTAGTGCTCACGGCGAACGATGAATTTTTTGCCCCCAAGGAAAATCTTTTAAAGCCTGCCGCTCCCATCTGGATTGCGGACAAATACACGGAGTTTGGCAAGTGGATGGATGGGTGGGAAACGCGCCGCCGCAGAATACCGGGCAACGACTGGTGCATTGTAAAAATGGGCGCTCCCGGAGTAATCCACGGCGTCGTGGTTGACACTTCATACTTTACGGGAAATTTTCCGGAGCAGTGCGAGATCGATGCGTGCACGCTTGACGGAAACCCCAGCCTCGCGCAACTGGAAGCGCCTACGACAAAATGGAAGATTCTATTGCCGAAGTCCGACCTTGCGGGAGGCATCCGAAATTTATTTGCGCTCAAACATGCGGACAGGGTTACGCATCTTCGCTTAAAGATTTTTCCGGACGGCGGAGTGGCGCGCCTTCGAGTTCATGGAGAAGTCGTCCCAGATTGGAAAACGATCACGCGCTCCGGCGCTGAGGTCGACCTGGCTGCGGTCGAAAATGGGGGGTGGGTGATAGTTTCGAGCGATATGTATTTCGGCTCGCGCAATAATCTCATTCAACCAGGCCGCTCCACGGGCATGCATGACGGCTGGGAAACGCGCCGACGCCGCGGACCGGGGCACGACTGGTGCATCGTCCGGCTGGGGACGGCTGGAAAAATCAGCCGCATCGAAGTTGACACCTCTTTTTTTAAAGGAAATTTTCCGGAGAGCTGCTCGCTCGAGGTTTGCACGGCGCCGCGCGATTTGGTGGATCAGGAAGCGCTGATTGCGTTGCCCTGGAAAGAAGTTCTGCCGAAAGAAAAACTGAAGGCGGATTCTGTGCACGTTTACGAGAAAGAGTTACAGGAATCGAGCGAAGTCACTCACGCACAGTTTCGCATCTATCCGGACGGAGGCGTTGCTCGCCTGCGCATCTTTGGAAAACCGGCCAGGATCACTGCATAAGATGACTCTTGCGGAATTTAATGTGCTGCCCTGCGGCCACGCGGAAACCCTGTTGATGGATTGCTGCGGCTCTGCGCGGTGGGCTGCCACCGTGGCGTCGCGCCGCCCATATGAAACTGCGGACGCGCTACACAAAGCCGCTGATTCCGTCTGGTGGAAACTCAACCGCGAAGATTGGATGGAAGCGTTCCGCCACCATCCGCAAATTGGGGATAAGCCCGCAGGCGGCTCCGCATCCGCGCAGCGATGGGCCGAAGGCGAGCAGTCCGGCGCGCGTGCAGCCAGCGACGACGTAAAAAACCGCCTGGCGAGAGCCAATCGCGCTTACTTTGAAAAATTCGGCTACATCTATATCGTCTGCGCCACGGGGAAAACTGCGGAAGGAATGCTTGCGATTCTCAATCAGCGCCTACAGAATGACCTGGCCAGCGAACTCTCGGTTGCCGCGGAGCAGCAGCGCTTAATTACGCGCATTCGCCTGGATAAACTTTTGGCCGGAGAGCAAACGTCCGCATGAGTGCGATCACCACACACGTTCTGGACACTTCGCTGGGGCGTCCCGGCAGTGGAATTCGTGTGCAGCTGCATCGCAAATCAGGGGAGGATTGGAAGCTGATTGGCGACAGCCGCACGGATGCGAATGGGCGTTGTGCAGATCTCATGGCGGATGAGAACGCGGACACAGGAACATACCGGCTGTTATTTTTTTCTGCCAATTACTTTCGCGAACGGGATACCGAAACATTTTATTCGGAGATTCCGGTTATTTTTGAGGTTGGCGATTCAGACCAACATTATCATGTGCCTCTGTTGATCAGTCCATTTGGGTATTCCACTTATCGCGGCAGTTGATTCCGATTTAGATCCAATGAACTGGTAGCTGAATCTGGGAAAAAACCCGCCGGCGCGACGCCGGCGCCACAAAACTTCGCCGTTCTACTTGGTGCGATTTTTTAGGATTTTCAGGAATGAGCCGAAGTGCAATTCCTCGATTGTAACTCCGGTCATGCGCTCGGCTTCCGCTTCGCTGATGGCTCCGCAATTGATAGCCCGCAGGAAAAAGTTAAGTAAGCCCTGGCCGGTGGCGGCATCGTCAAACACATCGCCGACCAGAGTAGCCTTCGCAGCTTTCTCGACAAAATTCTTGAGCCGAGCCGCCGAAGAATCAAGTCCGTCCAGAAAAAATGAAAATACCGCCGCATACCGCGACGGCAACTGCGCGGGGTGCAAATCCCATCCCTGATAAAAAGCGGTAACGAGCGAGTG
>DASRQU010000011.1:0-4647 GCA_035696345.1 Candidatus Acidiferrales bacterium | reverse complement strand
GGAAGCGATCCAGAAAGATTTTAATAACGCTGCAGCGGGCGGAAAGAAAATCTCTCTGGCCGATCTGATCGTTCTGGGCGGCTGCGCAGCCGTCGAGTCCGCCGCAAAAAAAGCGGGCCACGACGTGAAGGTTCCCTTCGCGCCGGGCCGCATGGATGCCTCGCAGGAGCAGACCGACGTGCATTCCTTTGCCGTGCTGGAGCCCACCGCGGATGGTTTCCGCAACTACATGCGCAAAGGGCAGGACGAAGCGTCAGCAGAAATGCTGGTGGATAAAGCGCAGTTGATGAATCTCACCGCGCCTGAGATGACAGTTCTGATCGGCGGCCTTCGCGTTTTGAACGCCAATAACGGCCAATCCAAACTCGGCGTTTTTACCAAGCGCCCCGAAACCTTGACCAACGACTTCTTCGTAAACCTCCTCGACATGCGCACGAAATGGCAAAAGTCCGCCGCATCGGAAAGCGTCCTAGAGGGCCGCGACCGCAAAACCGGCGAATTAAAATGGACAGGCTCCGTAGTCGATCTCGTCTTCGGCTCCAACTCCCAACTCCGCGCCATCGCCGAAGTCTACGGCTGCAGCGACGCCCAACAAACCTTCGTGCGAGATTTTGTGGCAGCATGGAGCAAGGTGATGAACCTCGATCGCTATGACCTGGCTTGATTTTGCAGCGAAGTTTTAAATTGACTGTCGATTACAGCCTCGACTCAGCATCGGTTATCCGGGCGAGGTCGGGGCTGCGATTTATCTCCCATTTTACACGCACCAGAAAAATCGTTCATGTTGCGTGGCCTTGTCCTCCATAGTCAAAAGCCCGACCGATCTGCACATACTTATTGGCCCCAAGCAGTAAATGAATGCGGCTGGCGGAGCTTTTGATTTTTAAGGGGCCGTGGTGGGTGGCACCGCGTTTAAAGGAAGTAACGCCGATCGGTTGGCGGGTGGCGAATGCTTCGAGATCGTTTTGAATTTTCGGGTGGCGGCCCCTTTGATTTCTAAGGGTCCGTCCGTCGTTCAATTTTCGTTCTACAATCCCGCCAACTCATGGTGGGCCAAGCTGGCGAAATTGCGATTGCCTGGGGCCGATTTTTCAAATAAAGTGGGGTTCATGACGTATTCCGACATCATCACGATGGAACCCGGCAAGCGGGGCGGCAAACCGTGCATCCGTGGGCTACGCGTCACTGTGTATGACGTGCTGGAATACCTTGCCAGCGGCATGACGCACCCCGAGATCTTGCGGGAATTCCCCTACTTGACCGAAGAAGACATACGTGCGTGCCTCGCATACGCTGCTGATCGCGAGCGCAAGCTGGAAATTTCCAACGCGTGAAGCTCCTCTTTGACGAAAATTTGTCTCCCCGTCTGCCTGAAGCGTTGGTGGATATTTATCCCGCTTCAACTCACGTTCACGGCTGTGGATTGGGGAGCGCTGACGATTCCTCAATCTGGCGATATGCCAAGGATAATCAATTCACCATTGTTTCTAAGGATTCGGACTTTCAAGAGCGTGGCATCTTCACGGGCAGCCGCCTAAGTTCATTTGGCCCCGGGTGCCAAACTCTTCCAGCGAGGAAATAGAAAAGCTCCTGCGCACGGCTTTCCCGGTCGTCAAGCGCTTCATCGAGGAAGACGATGAATCGTGCCTGTCTCTTGGATTCCGGATTAAGTCTTGAGATGATCCGCGCATGTCCAAGGCAAATCTAATTGCCAAGGTGAAATGAAAAACGCCATCATTTTCGGAGCAACCGGATTCGTGGGCTCGCATCTGCTGAACGAGCTGCTCAATAGCTCCGACTACGCGCAAGTGACAGCGGTTGTTCGGAAAAAGTTAAGCATCAGCCATCCGAAGCTCAAAATTGTGATAGGCGACTACCAATCCTTGCGCGCCTTGGAAGTTGAGCTATCCGCGGACGAGATTTTCCTTGCTCTGGGCACAACCAGGAAAAGCACGCCTGACGACGCAACGTACTACCAGGTGGATCACGATTACCCGGTGCTGGCGGCGCAGATTGCGAAAGAGCGGGGAGCGAAATCGGCGTTTTTGGTGACCGCGGTTGGCGCAAATCCGCACTCACATTTTTCTTATGTGAAGACCAAAGGCGAAACAGAGCGAGATATTATCGCGCTCGATTTTGAACATACGCACATCTTTCGTCCCTCCATGATCACTGGAAACAGGCAGGAGAAACGACCTTGGGAAAAGTTGATGATAGGCGTGTGGTCTGTGATCGATCTATTTCTGGTGGGCAAAGCCGACAGATATAAGGGAATATCCGGCGAAGACATTGCCAAGGCAATGAAAAATTCCGCGATACGCCAGACACAAAAGCTGAAAATTTATCACTGGAAAGAAATGAAGGATTTAGTACTAAGGATAACTGCCACGTAAAATGTAATTCCAAGGTTGGATCATAAGTTTTTCGGGAACGCCAATCTCCCGATTGGCGTTTTGCTAAGTGCCAATCGGGAGATTGGCGCTCCCGGGCTTGCCTCCGCATTATTTGAGCCAATTGTGGGCGGATGCCGCACTCTGGACACTTGTAACCGAGATAGCAACTCGCGCCGTTCTTGACGACGAACCGAAAATCAGAAGTCATTCATTTTTTGTACGGATTAATACGGTTGACATCAGTTCCTGTTCCGGAGTATACCCATTAAAATCCATTTATTGAGGGAGTTCCGATGGCAGACCATGAAGTGACGGACCCCAGTTGCTCTAGTTCCGCGAAACTTTCGAGGCGGGACGTCATCAAGAGCGTCATTGCGACGGGCGTGGTGTCGTCGACCAGCTATCTGTTCCGCGTGTCCAAAGTGTGGGCGCAGGCATCGGCGCCGGGCGCGGTGGACCGGTTGATTACGCTGAATGTGAACGGGCAGGATCGGCGCGTCGACGTGATGAAGCAAGAGACGCTGGTGATGACGCTGCGCTACAAGCTTGGGCTGACGGGCACCAAGATTGGCTGCGACCAGGCCGAATGCGGCGCCTGCACGGTGCTGATCGACGACGTGCCGCAATACGCGTGCTCGGTGTTCACGCACACGGTGCGCGATAAAAAGATCCGTACCATTGAGGGCCTCGCCAAGCCCGACGGAACTCTGCATCCCGTGCAGCAGGGCGTGATCGACGAGCAAGGTTTTCAGTGCGCGTTCTGCATGTCGGGATTCATGATGGCTACCGTTGGATTTTTGAAAACGAATCCCAATCCCACACGGGAACAACTCGCACACGGTATTTCCGGTAACCTTTGCCGCTGCCAGGACTATGACAAGATTCTGACTGCGATGATGCGCGGCGCAGAGAATCTGAGGAAGGCGTAAACATGCCAAACGTAACGCCCCCAAAACCAAATAAATTTAAATATATCGGCAAGGACTACACCACCGGAGACCTGCACGCGAAGGTGACGGGGCAGGCGAAATATGCCGAGGATTATCGGGCGGACGGCATGCTCTTCTGCAAGCTGCTGCTGAGCCCGATGCCGCACGCGCGCGTGCGCAGCATTGACACCAGCGCGGCGATGGCCATGCCGGGCGTAAAAGCCATTCTCACCGCGGACGAACTTCCGCCTCCCGCGAACAGCATCAACGACAACGGCACCGTGATCCTCGCGAATCCGCGCGGATACCAGGCGCTGACGAATGAGCCGCTGTTCCAGGGGCAGCCAATTCTGGCCGTCGCGGCGATCGATGAACTCACCGCGGCGAACGCGATCGAAAAAATTAAAATTAATTTTGAGCCTCTGCCGTTTGTCACCGACCCGCTGGCCAGCCTGCGTCCGGGAAGTCCCAACGCGAGAACCGATGGCAACGTGTGGGTGCGCGTCCCGCCCCCTCCGCCGAAGCCGGGAGAAAAGCCGCCGGTGACGCCGCCGGAATTGCGTACGGTGAAATGGACGAAGGACGATTTTGAAGACGCGAAGCAAGGCAAGCTGCCGCTCGGAAAAGAAACGGAAGAGTGGCACGTCGGCGACATCGATGCTGGATTGAAAAATGCCGCGGTCGTGCTCGACGAAACATTTGTTACGCCCAACACCAGCCACCAGTGCCTCGAAACGCGCAGCACTATGGCGTATTGGCAAAATGGAAAAGTGTTCGTGCACACGGGCACGCAGAGCACATCGCAAACGGTTCCGGCCATTGCGCGCTGGCTGGGCATCGATCAGTCCAACGTCGTGTTCATCAGCGAATACACGGGCGGTGGATTCGGCAGCAAAATTACCGGCGACATTACGCTCGTGATTCCCGCGCTGCTGGCGAAGAAAACCGGCGCTCCCGTAATGATGCGCATCACGCGTGAGGAAGAAAATTTCATTGGCCGTGGACGACCCAGCCTGCATGGCCGCATCAAGGCCGGCTTCTCCAAAGAGGGCCGCATCACCGCGCTCGACATGTACGTAATCTGCGACAACGGCCCCTATGACATGGTGGGCGACGCGTTTTCTTCCGGCCGCATCGTGTCAGTGCTCTATCAGCCGCAAGCGATGCGCTGGCGCGGCGTGACTGTCCTCACGAACACGCCGCCGCGAAGTTCACAGAGTTCTCCGGGCGGCATGCAGGGCATCGCCATCATGGAGCCGCTACTGGCGAAGGCCGCGCGCAAGCTGGGCATCGATCAGGTAGCCATCCGCCGCATGAATTCGCCG
>DASRQU010000010.1:0-98449 GCA_035696345.1 Candidatus Acidiferrales bacterium | reverse complement strand
GCGGGATTGCCTGTGGCGGAGATGTACCAGCAGGATTTCATCCAGTCGATGTAGCTCCTTAATTTTACGCCGGCGATTTCGGCGGGATACGGAGTGCCGACGTCGAAGGGCGGGAGTTGCGTGGTGGGCAAAATAAAATATTCGTAGTTTTCGAGGAACGATTGAAAATTGCGCCAGAGCTGGCCGTGCGCGGTTTCGGCGCGTGCTACTTCCATTCCTGTCAGGCGTAAACCGTATTCGATTTCCTCTTTCAGCGTGTCCTTGAACGCGTCGGGATGCTGCTGAAGGCGCGCGCCGTACGTGTTCGCCGAGGCGAGCGCGCGCAGGACGCGGAAGGATATTTCGGCGGGAGCAAAGTCGGGCTCGGCCTCGTCCACGATACAGCCTAGCGACTCGAACGCTTTTCTTTGGGCGTCGATCACGGTGCGGATGCGCGGGTCGAAGGGCATGCCGCCGAGATCCTTGAACCACGCCACGCGCACGCCTTTGAAATTGCGTTCAAGCGGACGCGCAAAGATTTCTGCCGGCTCATGTATGGACAGTGGCGCGCGCGCGTCCGGGCCGGCGATCGTGCCCAAGACGTAGGCCAAATCGCCGACCGAGCGGGCCATGCACCCCGACGTGTTCAGCGTGCACCACGCGAAGGCAGCTTTCGGATTGGGCACGCGTCCCGCTGAAGGACGAAAGCCGACAACGTTGCAGAACGCGGCAGGATTGCGCAGCGATCCGCCGGTGTCTGTGCCGGTTGCGATCGGAGCGAATCCGCAGGCGAGCGCAACGGCCGAACCGCCGGACGAGCCGCCGCATGTTTTCGTCAAATCGTAGGGATTGCGCGTCGCGCCGAATATTTTATTAAAAGTTTGGGAGCCGGCGCCGAATTCCGGTGTGTTAGTTTTGCCGATTGTAATGGCGCCGGCACGCTGCATACGATCAACCACGATATCGTCTTCCGCGGGAACGTAATTTTTATAAAGCGGCGAGCCGAACGTCGTGCGTATCCCTCGCGTTTCCAGCAAATCTTTGTGCACAACAGGGAGCCCGTGCAGCGGGCCCAGCGTTTCGCCGTGCGCCTGCATTTCATCGGCTTCCGCGGCGGCGCCTGCGGCAAGCTCTGCGGCGACGAGAGTCACGATGGAGTTTACTGTTGGATTTAGCCGTTCGATTTGTGTCAGGTGCGCGGCCAGCACTTCGCGGACGGAAAGTTTTTTCTCACGGATGAGGCGCGCCATTTCTATGGCGCTAAGGAAACAAATTGAGTTGGCAGCGTCGTTCACCGGCGGGAGTTTAGCATGGCAGCAGTAGGACAGGCTTCAGCCTGTCTGGGTTTAATTTAAAATGGCGATGCGAAATTCAAACGAAGACAGGCTGAAGCCTGTCCTACTCGAGCTTCCTTCTCGCAAAAAAATAGAGTGAGGATGCGAGCAGCAGGAACATGATCACGCCTAGCCACGGGGACTGGCTGGCCTGCGGCAGGTATCGTTCGCCAAAGGCAAAAATTTTTGCAGGCCAGGGCAGGAAAAATATATGCGCGAGCCAGGAAGGCAGGCGCTTGCTCAGTTCCGGGTCCTGCATAAGATTTAGAATAATCGCCAGTAAGCCGAAAACGCCGCCGGCGGCGATTAATCCGCTGGAGTAAAGAGAGCCGGGGCTTACTTCGCTATCCGCTCCGTTTTTTTGTTCCGTGCCACGCTCGACAATCCAGCGCAAAAGTCCTCCGGCGAACATCGCCATGGTGGTAGCGATCGAAATATACGAGCCGACGGCAAACGGAAGCGAGCGCACACCCAGCAACTCAACGGCAATTACGAGAAACACCCCGAGAAAAACCAAACGCCACGGCAGGCGTTGATTCAGGATGCCGCTGATCACCGTGGCCATCAGGCGCGCTTGCGGGGCTGCGGCCTGATCGCTGCCAATTCCCTGAACCCATTGCACCTCGATGCGATTCGTTGTGGGATCAAAAAGATATTTTCCGTCAGGAATTTCCGCGGAGCCGATAGCGTTCACGAGCACATAGGATTTTCCTTCGTGTTGAAAAGAATTGTCCTGGCGTTCGACGCCGGTCGGTAGACTATTGATGTCCAGTGGAATCTGCATCGGCTTGTATTGCGCGAGGCCGATGTTCATCAAGATGAGTGTTCCGCCAATCGCGAATGAGGAAACTAGAACGCCGACAATGAGCGCGATTTGCTGCCGGTAGGGAGTCGCACCGACAAGATAACCGGTTTTCAAATCCTGCGAGGTTGCTCCAGCAATGGCCGCGGCGATACACACCACTCCACCAATCGTGAGTGCGAGAACGGCGTAGGCGCTCGCTGTCCAGTGGATCACGAGGAACACGGCGCACGTGGCCATCAACGTAGCGATAGTCATTCCGCTGATCGGATTCGATGAATTACCGATGAGGCCGCTGATGCGTGACGCCACGGTGACGAAAAGAAATCCGAAAACAATTACGAAAACCGCCGCGATCAAGTTGGCGAAGGCTCCGGTCTGCGCGCCGGGGATGGGCTTGAATCGGAGCAAAGCCCACATCATGGCCAGCAAAACAGCCGAGCCGATTAGAACAAAACGCATGGAAAGATCGCGCTCCGTGCGGTCGGATTCCGCCACGCCTTCGCGTAACTTGCGCATGTCATCCAATCCAGCCGTGAGCGCGGAAAAAATCGTGGGCATCGTTTTGATTAGCGTAATCAAGCCCGACGCGGCCACGGCGCCCGCTCCCATCGGGCGGATGTAACTTGCCCAGAGTTGGTCGGGCGTCATCTGCGGGATGGGAATCGTGCTGGGATAAAGCGGAACGGTGGATGAGAGCGAACCAAAAAATTTGATCGCAGGCATCAGCACGAGCCAGGAAATCACCCCGCCGGCAAATAATGTTCCGGACACGCGTGGGCCGATGATGTATCCCACGCCGAGATATTCCGAGGTGACTGCCGCACGGAACGATGCGCCGGGGAGCCAAGCGGGACGATACTCCGGTTGGCCGGGCCACATGCCCAACGTGTTCATGCAAAATGTATAGACGCCGCCAAGCCCGAGCCCCCAAAAGACGCGCCCGGCAAATGAACCGCCGCGTTCACCTGCCACGAGCACATCCGCGCACGCAGTGCCTTCAGGAAACGTGAGATTGCCATGCTCCTTGACGATGAGTTGGCGGCGCAACGGAATCATCAGCAGCACGCCCAGCCAGCCGCCGAGCAAGGCCAGGAAAAAGACGCGCCAGTATTCCGTGTTCAGCGAAAACCCCAGAAAAATGAGCGCGGGTAGAGTGAAGATGACTCCCGCCGCCACGGATTCGCCGGCGGAGCCCGTGGTCTGCACAATATTATTTTCAAGGATCGTGGATTTTCCGAACGCGCGCAAAATGGAAATCGAAAGCACAGAAATGGGAATCGAGGCGGATACCGTGAGGCCGGCGCGCAACCCAACATAGACAGAAACAGCGCCGAACAAAATGCCAAACAAAGCGCCAAGAATTACGGCGCGCCAGCTGAATTCCGTCATCGCGTCCGAGGCTTCCACGTAGGGGCGGAACTCGGCGGCCGGCGCCGTCGAACTCCAAAGTTTATTGGCCAAACTTCACCTCCGCGATCGTGGTCCGTCCGGCATTATGGCCTAAAATGTTTTGCGCTTGAGAAGATTTTGGCGGGAGGTTGCGGGAGTCACTGGCGGGGGCTTCAGCCTGCGGATTTTCGACCTTGCAAATCTAAATGCCACAGGCTGAAGCCTGGTGCTACTTAAACCTATCTCGGGCAGACGAAGTAGATGCAGGCGGTGGCATTCACTATGCGCAGGACGTTCCGCAGCTTTCCCGGAGCGAAATCATCGGCGGCGTCCGCAATTTTCAAAAGATTTTCGGAGTCCATCATGACGCTGTACATATCCGCGCGGCGCGAGTAGGAATATTTTTCGTAGACGGGGTATTCTTCCGCGGCGATGTCCATCAGGCGTTGCCAAAAACTTTGCCGGCTGAACAGTTTTCGTTTCGACGCGGCTTCTTTCGTCAGGTCCAGCAAGTGCCGCGGATTCGTGCCGGGACCGTCGAACACTGCGTTCGTGCAAAAGTTTGGCGCGAACGGACGAGCGGGATCGGAGTCCGGGAATTTGGCAAGTGCGGCGGAAAGCTGAGCCGGGTCCGCATCAAACCCAGTCCATGTGTAGCGGTAGAAATGATAAACGACCGTTCCTGAATGCAGGAGTTGCTGAACGCGCGTCAAATCCTTTCCCGCGACGCTGAGAATCATATCCAGCAGTTCGTCGAGACCAAAGGTTTGCCGCACGACAGGACGCACTGTTACGTACCCGGCCTCTTCTTCTGTGTAGCGTACGGAAATAGTTTCAGGCAATGGCACGGAAGCAGAATACGCGGGGAGAACACGAAATGTCGATGTCAGAAAACAAATGGGAAGACGAAGTTACAACAAAATAAGGTCGAGCTTCAAATCGCCACGATTGATCAACTGAGGTTATGCCATCTGGGCCAAGCGGTTCCTAACCCTATCGGATAGCGCCTTGCCGTCCACTGTTTTGCCTTCCAGTCGCACTTTCGCAGCCTTGATTACAGCACCCATGGATTTAACAGATGTCGCTCCGGTTTCCACGATTGCGGCTGCGATCGCCGCGTCCATGTCTTCTTCCGACGCGCCCGCAGGCAAATAATCTTCGAGGATAGCGATTTCCTTGGTTTCTTTTTCCACCAAGTCCTGTCGGCCACCCTTCGTGAATTGGTCCACGGACTCGCGGCGCTGCTTCATCAGCGTCTGCAAAACCTGCAATGCCTCCGCATCTTCCAGCGGACGCACTTTTTCAATTTCTTTGTACTTGAGCGCGGATTTGATCATGCGCAAGACGCTCAACCGCAACTCGTCCTTCGACATCATCGCCGCGGTCAAATCTTTCTGGATGCGTTCCATCAAGGCCATATCTATATGCGCGAATACGAATTCGCGACTCTCCCAATTTTTAGGATGACGCGCCTGTTGCGGAGAAAATCTGCTGCGTGAAAAATTACTATAACACAGCGTTTAGGGCACGCGGCCGCGCGCAGGCCATCGCGGAGACGCGACGCGTGCCTTTCGGCTTAAACGGCAAGTCGCCCAGCCGTCGCGCGCACAAGCTGCCCGAAAAAACCCGGCGCAGTTCGTCCGCCAGAATAACCGCAATGCTCTAGGAAGCGAAGAAAAGCTATGCTATTCTCTACATTCCATTCGGGCCTTTTCATGTGCCTGAGTGCGTAACGTCGGGGCGTAGCGCAGCCTGGCTAGCGCGCCTGGTTCGGGACCAGGAGGCCGGAGGTTCAAATCCTCTCGCCCCGACCACTTTTTTCTTCTTTTATCGGCATACTTCCCTGCCTTTCTCCGTAAATCAAATTTACGCTCAGATTCCTCAGTTCGAACATTCTCATGCGAAGAGCTACGCTTCGATGCTGAATGGGCGCGCCGATGCAACACGGTATTGGGGCCAGTGTTAACGCTTATAGCATCGCGATTGACAAAGTCCCGAAGCGGAGCGTACGCGCGGATTAAGATTTGTGCTTCGAGCGTTCGCCAATTGGGGTGGACGCGGCCAAGGAACTTCAGCGACTAGCGATTCGCTGTTTTAAATCTTGAGGCAAAATTGAAAGCACATCATTCAGAAAACGAAATGAGCGGATCCGCCGCGGATTTATTTCTGAAATCCTTAAGCCAGAATCCGGAAACGCAGCAGTCCGGCGGCGACAACTCGGCGATGCAATTGGCATGTGGGCTAGTGCAGGAAGTGGTTCAGAATTACGGAGAAGCCCGCCTGCGCGTTTTCGGCACGAGCATGGTGCCCGCTGTTCTTCCCGGTGACCACGTTCTGATTCAGCGCGCCATGCTGGAAGAAATTTTGCCTGGTGAAATTGCGGTGTTCCTGCGGCTCGGGCGGCTTTTTGTGCATCGAGTTGTGGATCGCAAATTCATGAAGGTTGCGACGAATGGCGATGAGGAATTGTGCCTGGTCACTCGTGGCGACCGGCAGCGGGATTGCGACCTTCCTGTTTATTCTTCCGAGTTGCTGGGACGCGTGGTTTTAATTGAGCGCGATCGCCGTGAAATTAAAGTTGCTCCGAACAGGGCGACTCGTTTGACAGCACGAGTGCTCCAAACTTCGGACAAAGTGACATCGCTCTACTTACGCTTGGCGGCATACAAGCGAACGATTCTCCCGAGGAGGGCTTCGTGTCAAGTGTAACGGCCGTCGCAAGGGATTCCAGTGTTGTGGTCGAAATCGGCGGGCTACCGATTCGATTGCGTTGCGACGATCCTGCATTCCTTCTGCAAATTCACGAGCGGTATGCCGGGTATGTGAGTTCCTCGCACGAAGCCAGCTTCGAATTTGATCTTGAGCTGGCGCCCGCGGGCACGGAATCCGGAGATGAAGACCTGAGCGTAACGTGCCGCGATGGAATCTGGCTGATGGAGCGCGGCGATTTTCGCGCCGAATTTAACCCGGCAACAGCTCGCGGGTGCATCGAGCAGACCATTAATCCGTTTTCGCTCGATTCCGTGATCCGCATCGTTCACACCTTGCTTCTTGCAAAGAAAGGCGGCTTTCTGGTTCACGCTTCGAGCGCGATTCGGAACGGCCGGGCTTTTCTCTTTTCGGGAGTATCGGGCGCGGGAAAAACGACCATGGCGCGGTTGGCTCCTCCGGATGCAGCTCTGCTCACGGACGAAATTTCCTACGTCACGCGAAAGAACGGCCGCTATATGGCGATCGGCACGCCCTTCTTTGGAGAACTGGCACGCGTGGGAGAAAACATCGAAGCGCCGATCGAGGCGATCTATCTGCTCGCAAAAGGGCCACAAAATATCATCGAGCCTATCGAAGGCACGGCTGCCGTGCGCGGTTTGATGGAAAATATTTTGTTTTTTGCAAAAGACCCCGAATTCGTGAAACATGTTTTTGATTCCGCATGTGAATTTGCTGCTCACGTTCCGGTTCGCCGCCTGACCTTTGTGCCTACTTCATCCGTGTGGGAGCTGATTGTATGAACACTTCTTGCTACGTAGTACGCAGCAACGCCATCGCCGCGCGCGCGCTCGGCGATGAAACGATGGTGATGTCCGCCACGAATTCAACCCTCTTTACGCTGAATGAAGTGGCTACGACGATCTGGGAAGCGGCCGACGGCGTGACTCCGCTGGACGAAATCATTACAAATAAAATTTGCGCGCAATATGAAGTCGAGCAGGACGCGGCCTTGAAAGACGCGCAAGCATTGATCGAAGAGCTAGCCGTTCATGGACTCGTTCTCGTGTCCGATGCGCCTATCGCGAAAGCGGGTCGTGCGTCCAAGGCCTCCGCATGAGCCTGGTTCTGGAAATGGCCGCCAAGGCCCTGAAGATGAATATCCCGCTGAGCGTGCAGCTGGATTTAACGTACCGCTGCAACGAGCGCTGTGTTCACTGCTATCTGGACCATGACGACCACGGCGAGATGACGACGGCGGAAATCAAGAATCTGCTTGACCAGATGGCCGATGCCGGAGTGTTTTATTTGACGATCAGCGGCGGCGAGATCCTGATGCGCAGGGATTTTTTCGAAATTCTAGAGCACGCGCGACTCCGCACGTTCTGTGTAAAACTCAAAACCAATGGCGTGTTGATTCGGGAGAAGGAAGCCGCTCGTCTGCGCGAATTGGGCGTTGAATCTGTGCAGATCAGTATTTATTCGCACCGGCCCGAAGTGCATGACGCGATTACCAAAATGCCCGGATCGCTACGACAGTCGATTGACGCAGTGCGATTTTTGCGCGAGCAGGGCTTGTACGTCACGATGGCCAATGTGCTGATGACGCAAAACGCGGCCGATTATAAGGAAGTGCGCCTGCTGGCCCAGGAACTCGACGCCAAATTCATTATGGATCCCACCGTTACGCCCATGATGGATGGCGATCGCTCCATTCTTGAGCTGAATGTGGATCAAGCCGCGTTAAAAGAAGTTTTTCGCAATCAGGAACTGGTCGGAAATGTGGAAGAATTCTGCGCACCGCCAGCGGCTGTCGGTCAGGATGATCTGGATTCCCTGCCGTGCAGCGCGGGGCACACCGCATGCTATGTCTCACCGTACGGCGACGTGTATCCCTGCGTGCAATTTCCCCTGCCCAGCGGAAATGTGCGGGAAACAAAATTCGTAGACATCTGGCGCGATTCGCCGCAGCTGAAGGAAGTGCGTACGATTACCCTTCGCGATATGCCTTCGTGCTCCCAGTGCTCCCATGGAGCAACGTGCACGCGATGCCCGGGTCTCGCTTATCTCGAGGGAAATATGCGCGGGCCTTCCACGCAGGATTGCGAGAAATCGTTCGCGCGAACCGGAATTCCCAGCGAGAACCTTAAGAGTAAACTCGCAGCACCTCGGCCCGTAAATTCCGTGCAATTAATTCAAATCAAAGGCTTGCAGCCCGTGCCGCAGCATCTTCCGCGGACCGCAACGGACGGTACCGCGCTGCGCGCCTGATTTTTCTTCCACGGAATATTTTCCATTTCCACGAAGTTTCCGCCTGCGATTTCAATCGGAAATCATTTCTCCTATTCCAATTTCGGACTGGCAGAGTGATATCATCCCGCTGTGCGCATTCGGTTTGCGACAATCCGTTGCGGAATCGCAACCCCGCTTTCGGGAACAAGGGTGCTGGCGCGATCACAGCCCCCGGCTGCTGTAAAGAAATTGGATCAGGAGACGGGCGAAATGAAAAAAAGATTGGCGAATGTATTCACCGCGGGATTGCTGCTTGGCGCGGGATTGTTCGCGCTGTTCACGGCACGGTCCGCGAATGCCGGCAACGCCACCGCGTTTGACCAGGCAGATCGTGCTCTAGCCGAGGCCTTGGCCAAAGGCGACAAGAACACCGTCGCAACGCTACTTGACGATCGGTTCGTGTGGGTCGAGGCGAACGGCAAGCTGCACACCAAAGCGCAAGTGCTTGATGATCTCGCGCAATTCGCCGCCGATAATGAAGGCTCCCTCGACGTGCGCAGGGTAGACTTTCTCGGGCGAGCCGAGCGCGAACTTGGCATGCACCATAACCAGCGCTTCGCGCACTTGTGGGTTAACAACGCGGCGGGCTGGCAGGCCTTCGTTTTTCTGAACATTCCCATCCCGGCGGAGCGACCCGACTACATGGCACCGCCCAGCGCGCCGAACGCTGCGGACAAAACTTGCGAAAATCCCTGCAAAACTTTGCCCTACAAACCGGAAAACGCAGCGCAAGACGGCGCGATGAAAACTTGGTTCATCTTGAAGAACGACGAATGGCATCCGAATCCGGACGATTGGGCCGCGCACACAGACGAAAACCACGAAACACTGACGCCGCGAGCTGACATACCGAGACTGCAGCATATTCACGAACTCGAAGAGGCACGGAAACTTTACGGAGAGAATGGCGGCTCCGGCGGCTCTGCCGTGCAAACCATGCGCATGTTCGATTTCAGCAATGTGGTAATCATGCAGGCGTTTCAAGGACGAAATCCTTCCGCGAAGCCCACCAGTTGGAATCTGCGGCTGTTTGTCAAACGCGACGATGGCTGGAAAATTGCATTGAGTGCGCAGACGAATATTTCGTAAATTCGTTCGGCGGTAACTTTGTTAAATTCCGCGGCGGAGGATCGGATCGATGAGCGAAATGGCGAAGCCTGCGACTGGACCAGCTCTTGTGGCAGTTCCCAGGCTGGCTGAATTTATTGCGAGGTCGCTCGAGTCAACGGGCGTTCCACCGGAAGACGCCGCGCAGGTTGGGGCGCTCATGGCGGAGTCCGATGCGCGCGGGGGCGACGCCCACGGAATATTTCGCTTGCCACAGTATGTGAAACAGATTCAGCAAGGCGCGGTAAATCCCAAACCCAACATTCGCGTGGTCAACAACCGCGCGGGTACGGCGCTGATCGACGGCGACAATGCGCTCGGCCATCTGGTGATGAAGCTCGCGACGGAACTGGCCATCGAAAAAGCGCGCCAATGCGGCATCGGCTGGGTGGGAACGCAGCACAGCAATCACGCGGGTCCCGCGCAGCTCTATCCGCGAATGGCCGCAGCGCAGGACATGATCGGAATTTATTTTTGCGTGGGCAATACCAACCTTGTTCCGCCGTGGGGCGGCACAGAAGTGCTGCTCAGCACGAATCCCATCGCCATCGCTGTTCCAGGATTGAAGCATCCCTCCATCGTTCTGGACATGGCCACGACGAACGCGGCATTCGGGAAAATTCGTCTCAAGGCTCAACGCGGCGAGCCCATGCCGGAAGGCTGGATGATCGACCGTGAAGGAAAGCCGCTGACGGATGCGAAGCGCGCGAGCGAAGGTTTTCTGCTTCCCATCGGTGGCGCCAAGGGCTACGGGCTCGCGCTGATGATCGGCTTGCTCGCCGGGACGCTCAATGGCGGAGCGTTTGGCCGCGACGTGATCGATTACACGGTAGATTCAAAAACCCCCAGCAACACGGGGCAGTCTATTTCAGTAGTGGATATTGCGGCATTTGCTGACGTGAAAACTTTCAAACAGGATGTAGATGAAGTGTGGGACGAAATGAAATCATCGCCCACACTGCCAGGTGTGGACGAAGTGCGTCTGCCGGGCGAGCGTTCCGGCCAAATTTATCAGGAGAGAATGGCCAACGGCGTCCCGTTAAATGAGGGACAGCTGAAAATTTTGGATGAACTGGCGGACCGGTTGGGGGTTTCGCGGCTTCTGTCAATAAGTAAAATAAAAAATGGGGAAATTCGAATGGAATTTCCCCATTTTTTTGTGTGAAAACATTTTTTACTTCATTTCGTTGCGATAAACTTTTCCGCCCTTCATCACAAATTTAATCCGCCGCATTTCCGTAATGTCCTTCACCGGATCGCCGGCAACGGCCACCAGATCGGCATACTTCCCTTTTTCCAGTGAGCCGATATCGTTCTGCCAGCCCATCGCTTCCGCGTCCACGGCTGTGGCCATCTGAATCGCTTTCGCTGACTGCAAGCCGTGATTCACGAGCCACTCAAATTCCGTGTATTGTTCTCCGTGCATGTAAGGGTCGCCGTCCACACCGCTGCCAAACATCATTTTTACTTTCGTGCCCATGCCCTTCTGGAATGTTTTCTCAAAGATGGATGGCAGATCATACTTTCCGCCCGTGTCCTTAAGATCGCGTTCCTTCAATTCGGGCAGCGAATAGCGATAGCCTGTAACGTCCCAATAAATGCCTTTCTGAATCATCATGCTGAATTCGGCGTCGTCGAGCGCCTGTCCGTGCTCGATCGTGTCGACTCCGGCCATCACGGACTCGCGAAGGCCCTCGCCGCCGTATGCGTGCGACGCAACTTTGCGGTGATGCCGGTGCGCTTCATCCACAATGGCCTGCACTTCTTCCAGCGTCATGGTCGGATCCACAAATAATTCGCCAACAGAATTAAAGGAATACGCGCCCGCGGGGAAAATTTTGATCAGGTCCGCGCCGTAGCGGACTTGTTCGCGAACGGCTTCGCGGGCTTGCTCCGCCCCGGCGATCGTCTGGTTCCCGCCGGTAATATTTACCCCCGGCGCGCCAATAAAATCGGAGCCGGAGCTTCCGATGCCGCGTGTGGAAACCTGCATGCGCGGCCCGTCGATTATTCCCCTGTTGATCGCATTGCGAATGTCCACGTCGCCGTAGCCTTCGCCGTGCGTGCCGCAATCCCGCGCCGCCGTAAACCCGGCGAGCAGATCGACTTTCGCTTCCTTCACCGCGCTGATCGTCCAAGCTTCCTTGGACGTCGTCACTCGCAATCCGTTCGACATGCTGTCAAAAACATGCGTGTGGGCGTCGATCAAACCAGGCATGACGGTGGCCTGGCTGAGATCGATCACCTGTGCCCCATCGGGAATTTTGACCCGGTCGGCGGGGCCCACATCCGTGATGCGGTCTCCCTGAATGACTACCACCTGATTCGTAAGCAGCGTCGCGGTTTTGCTGTCGAACATTCGACCCGCGCGAACCGCGATCACGGTTTGCGCTTTTTGCGCGTGAAGAGCGGCGGAGCATATAAGCATCGCGAAACATGCGACGCCAAGCAATCGATTGCGAATCATCTATTCCTCCGAATTTTTTGTGCGTTAACCGAAGCGATGGTGACACGCGCGGTACGCGTTCATACGGCGCGTCAAGCCTAAAAACCGTTGCTCATTGTACAATGTTCCAAGGCACGCCATGAAAAAGACTCAAGTCGAGTTGGGCGACCAGTTCCTTAAGCTGCACCAAGAGCCGAACATTCTAGTTCTGCCGAATGCGTGGGACGTGGCCAGTGCGCGGATTTTTGAGAAAGCGGGATTCGCGGCCATCGGCACATCCAGCGCCGGAGTTGCATTTTCGCTGGGCTATCCCGACGGCGAGAAAATTTCCCGCGAAGAAATGCTCGGCGTAGTGCGCCGCATTGCGCGCGCCGCAAACGTGCCCGTCACGGCGGATGTGGAAGCGGGTTATGGGACCACGCCGGAGGAGGTCGCGGAAACGGCGCGAGCCGCGATCGACGCAGGAGCCGTGGGCATGAATCTGGAAGACGGCTCGGAAGACCAACCTGAGTTTCTGCAAGATTTAGCCAAGCAGAAAGAGATCATCCACGCTGTTTTGGAATCTGCCCAGCACGCTGGCGTGCCATTCGTGCTGAACGCGCGCACCGACATATTTTTGTACGGGATCGGCCCCGCGGAAACTCGGCTGAAACGCACGGTAGAACGGCTGAACGCTTTTCGCGAAGCGGGAGCGCAGTCGCTTTTTGTGCCGGGCGTGAAGGATAGCGAGACGATTGGACAATTAGCGCGTGGCGTGACTGGGCCGCTGAATATTCTGGCCACCGTTGGCACTCCGCCTGTTGCTGAATTGCAGAAACTGGGCGTCACGCGCGTCAGCGTCGGTTCAGGACCCATGCGCGCGACGCTTGGCTTTCTGGGTAGGATGGCAGGCGAACTGCATGAGGATGGAATTTTCAAGATGATGACAGACGGCGCTCTGCCGTATGCGGATGCGAATTGCCTGATGCGAGACGCTCGCGATTCCGAATAATTTTTCGATCGTAACATTATCGAAGCAGAATTAAACGAATTGGAATTTGGAGGCCCCACAATCATGTGGAAATTTGCTGGCGTAGCGGTCCTGGGACTGCTTTCGGTCATTCCACTCTGCGGGCAATCCACACCGCAAGCTCCGCCGAAAGACCTCTCGCTTTGGCTCCGCAACTCGTACACCACGAATGGAACATATCTCGCGCGCGCGGCGGAAAAAATGCCCGAAGAATTTTACGGATTGCGCCCCGGCGCGCAGCCGGAAGTGCGCACGTTCGCACAACTGATCGGGCATCTCGCAAATTTCAACTACCGCTGGTGCTCGGACGGCAAGGGCGAAAAGAATCCAATGGAAGCCACAGATTTTGAAAAGCTCACGGTAAAAGCGGACTTGGTAAAAGCTCTGAATAGCGCCTTAAATTATTGCGATGGCGCATACGCCACACTCACAGATGCCAACTCCATGGATCTCGTGCAGGGCACGCGCGACGACGGCACGAAAGCTCCGGTGCTGCGCATCAGCCGATTTTTCTCGAATGTGGCTCACAATAATGAGCACTATGGCAATCTCGTGACTTACATGCGAATCAAGAGCATCGTTCCGCCGTCGTCCGAACCGCGTTAAACTTTTTGCCACATGGCCACAACAGACAAAGTCTTCCTCACCGCGGAATGGCTGGATCTCGTAATGCTGAACTATGCGGTCGACCCGGCAATTCTAAAGAACTTTGTTCCGAACAAAACAGAATTGGATTCTTTCGACGGATCGACCTATATCAGCCTGGTAGGTTTCCGGTTTTGTCGCACGAAACTTTTTGGTTCACTGGCCGTCCCATTCCACTCGAATTTCGAAGAAGTAAATCTGCGCTTCTATGTCCGGCACACCCATGCAGGGGAGGTTCGGCGCGGAGTGGTTTTTATCGCTGAGATCGTGCCCAGGCAGGCGGTCGCCACTTTGGCGCGCGTCGTATACGGCGAAAACTACAGGTGCCTGCCGATGAAACACATTGTACGCGCGCAGAATTCTAGAAAAGCCATTTCCTACGAGTGGCAGCTGAAAAACCAGTGCTGCAAACTGATGGCGCAGGAATCGGATTCGCCTCAGTTACCGCGAGCAGGGAGCCTCGAACAATATATCACGGAGCATTATTGGGGGTATTCGGCGCAAAAAGACGGTACTTGCACGGAGTACCACGTGTCTCACGTTCCCTGGAAAGTCTCGCGTGGCGTGCCAGCGTCGTTCGAGGGCGATGCTAAAGAATTATACGGACAAGATTTAGGGCGCGTGCTTGAGCGGCCGCCCGACTCCGCATTCATCGCCAACGGCTCACCCGTCACGGTTTTCCGAGGCGGCAAGTGTTATTGATCCTGCTGAACCCGATGAATATCTAGCGTCTCCGGTTGACATCGATTGCATCTGCTGTGTACCGTGTCGGCATGTCCTCCAAACAATCTGAGTTTCCCGGCGTGCACGCGCCGTCGGGCGTGGAGATCGAGCGCGCGGGCGACGTTCTGAATTTTACGTTAAACAATCCTGAGCATGAAAATGAAGTGACCGGCGCGATGTTTGACGCGATGCTGGCGGAACTTCGCCTTGAAGCTGCCCTGCCTAACGCGCGCGTATTGCGCATTCGCGCCAAGGGCAAAGTTTTCTGCACCGGGCGAGAGCGCGCCGGCCGCGACGCTGTGGCGATCCGCAAGGAGGCGGCGCGGCTCATCGAATTCAAGCGCGCCGTGCGAATGTCTTCGCTGATCAGCGTCGCGGAGGTGCAGGGCGACGCGTTCGGCTTCGGTTTTGGTCTGGCGATCGTGTGCGACTTCGTTTACGTTTCGGAGAACGCGTCTCTGGGATTTCCAGAGATGAAATTCGGGCTCGCGCCCGCCGCGATCATGGCATATCTCGGCGAATACGCGCTGCCGCGCTTCGCGTTCCCTCTCGTGTTGTTTGGCGATCCCGTCACACCGCAGCAGGCGCGCGAAATCGGGCTCATCTCTCGCGTCAGCGCGCCGACCACTCTCCCCGCCGACGTGGATGATCTCATTGAGCGCATTCTTCGCCTTGACGCGAACGCGGCGCGGAACTGCAAAGAATTTTTCCAAACCACATTGCAAAATTCCTTCGATCAGAATTGCCGCCTGGCCACGGAAGCGTTGACGGTAGGTAGCCTCGCCGTGCTTTCGAGAAAGAAGTGATTTCACTGTGCCCGTAAACGCGGGAGCGCGCCTAGACCGTTTGCCGATTTCCTCGTTTCATCGCCGCATCATGTGGCTGATTGGCGCGGGAATGTTCTTCGACGGCTTTAATATTTACATTGGGGCAACGGTTCTAGGCGCGGCCCTCAAGAGCGGCTTTTCCACACTCGGCCAGAACGCGGAATTCGTTTCCCTCACATTTGTGGGGATGATGCTTGGATCGTTCGTCACCGGATTTCTGGGCGATCGACGCGGGCGCCGCTTCACATATCAAGCAAATCTGGCTATCTTCGGAATCGCATCGCTGGCCGCCGCGTTCGCTCCCTCCATGAATATTTTAATCCTGCTGCAATTTGTCATCGGGCTCGGGCTGGGCGCAGAAAACGTGGTGGGATACTCGACGCTCACCGAATTTGTTCCGCCCGCGTCGCGCGGAAAATGGCTCGGCTTTATGACCGTGTTCGTCGTTACAGGATTGCCCGTTGCGGCGCTGCTCGGCACGCTGATGGTTCCACGTTTTGGATGGCGCGCCATGTTCGTGGTCGGCGGAGTCGGCGCGCTGATTGTCTGGTATTTGAGGAAGGCCCTTCCGGAATCGCCGCGCTGGCTTGAATCCGTGGGAAAAAATGCAGAGGCGGAAGCGCTGCTCGCGCAAATTGAAAAAGAAGTCTCCGCGCAGAGTTCGCCCCTGCCCGAACCGCTAATCGCACCGACGGTCAGGCATTCGCGGGACATCTCTACGCTACTCAGCCCCGCCATTTTGCCGCGCATGATTGTGGGAGCGACATCGCTCGTGGTGATCAATACGCTGCTCTACGGATTCGTGACGTGGCTGCCAACTTTTTTCGTGCAGCAGGGGCTGAGCGTTGCGCGATCCTTCCGCTATTCGTTGGTGATGGCAATTGGCGCGCCGATTGGTTCCGCGGTTGGTGCATTTACCGCGGATTCTTGGGGACGCAAGCGAACCATCGTCGGGGCGTCGCTTGCGACCATCGCGATTGGAAGTTTCTATCCGTTCATCGCAAGTCCGGCAATTCTGATGGTCGTTGGCTTTTCGCTGATCGTCCCGATTTACGTGATGGTCGCGCTGCTCTTCGCGATTTACATACCGGAACTTTTTCCCACAGAAGTGAGGCTGCGCGCCGCCGGAATCTGTAATACATTTGGGCGCGGCGCAATCATCTTCATGCCCTTTATCGTCGTGGCTCTATTCCGCTCGCACGGAGTGGGCGGCGTGCTCGCATTTATGATCGCGCTGCTGATTGTGCTAATCGTGGTTGTGCTTACGCTGGGCGTGGAACCAAAAAAACTTCGCCTCGAAGAAATTGAATCTGGAACCGCAGTGGCGGCGCTGCGCACCGAAGTGCGGAATCCGTAAGTTGCGAGCCGTCCAAACAAGCGAGATAACAGCAAATTCGGCGAGACTTTGCATTCCTTAGGAGGAACGGCGATGAAGAAGTCGGACGATTTAATTTCCGGTTCGCGAGTCGGGCGGCGTGATTTTGTAAAAATGGCTGCGGGCGGAGCCATGGCTGCGGCCCTTCCCGTGAGCGCAGCCGCTCAGGGAAAGGAAAAAAGAGTGGACTGGTGGGACGCGCATCCCGGGAAAAATGGACCGGGAAAACCAGCGGCGATTGATTGTCACGCGCACTGGTCGCCGGATGCCTACAACAAAGTATTAGCCGAGTTTGGCCATCCTCTCGCCAATAACAATCCGCTGAATACCGATCTCGACGCACGGATAAAATGGATGGACGAACACGAGGTGGAAATGCATTGCCTCACTCTTTCGGGCGCGATGCCCTGGCAGTGGAGTTCCGCCGAGCAAGGCGCGCAACTTGCACAAGTCATCAACGACGTAGGCATTGAGGCCTGCAAAAAATATCCCTCGCGTTTTGTGTTGGGCGCGGAACTCCCGATTCGCGATCCGCAGCTGACATTGAAGGAATTGAATCGCGTGGCAGGAAAACCGGGAGTGCGCGCGGTGCATTTGCCGGATTCGGTGGAGCGGCACGATTACATCGTCGATCCCAATTTCGAGCCCGTTCTCGCGCGCATCGAAGAATTAGGCTACCCGATCGTGTTTCACCAGATGGATGGCGAAGCCAACACCTACGGCGGCCCACGTGTGATGGGCAAAATCAATCTTGCGGCCGGACTCGACGCGCCGATCGATCACACCGTTCTCGCAACAAAACTGATGATGGCCGGGACGGTTGACAAATATCCAAAACTGG
This sequence comes from Candidatus Acidiferrales bacterium, assembly GCA_035696345.1. Classification (GTDB taxonomy): domain Bacteria; phylum Acidobacteriota; class Terriglobia; order Acidiferrales; family UBA7541; genus Palsa-360. The sequence goes on along the minus strand of DASRQU010000010.1, from coordinate 80,968 downwards.
AAATGATCTTGCCGCACGCGGGCGGAGCCTTTCCATATCTAGCCGGAAGAATCGAACACTTTTTCTACCACTTTAACGGGCAGCAAGTGACTCTCGCGCACCCGTTCCGCGACTATCTGCGGCGTTTTTATTACGACTATTTAATTTATTATCCGGAAGCGTTTCAGTTTCTCGTGACCATGGTGGGGACAGATCGCATCGTAGTGGGCACGGATATTTTTGCCGCGCAGGACGTGCAGTATCCCGCAGAAGTTCTCGACCAGTTCAAACTTCCCGCCCCCGAGCGCGAGCGCATCCTGAAAGGAAACGCGATCAAGCTTCTGCATCTTTAGCCGTAAGTAGCACAGGCTTCAGCCTGGGGGTTTTAGCCCCTGCACGGACTAAATTCCACAGGCTGAAGCCTGTGCTACTCAATTCCATTTCCCTATTTTCCTTTTGCCATGTTAAATTTCTGCACGCGCTTTCCCGTACCCACTTCGCTCACGTAAATGTTCCCCTTGGAATCCACCGCCAGAAAATGGGCGTAGGTTAATTGCCCAGGCTGCCGTCCGACGCGTGCGAAACTGGAGAGCAATTTCCCCGTGGCATGGTCCAGAATATCGATCTTCTCGTTGTCTTGGTTGACCACATACATATATTTCTGTCCCGCATCCCGCGAAAATCCCACCGACACCGTCGATCCTAAAATTCCGGATTCGTGCCCCGGGCCGGGCGGCAAACTGGAGGTCGCTGTGAATGCAACGGGAATGTTTTTCTGAAACTCGCCAGTTTTGTCAAAGACCTGCACACGATGGCCACGCCTGTCACAGACATAAACAAGTCCTGCGTTGTCCATCGTCACGCAGTGAAGAATTGGCACAAAAGAATTTCCAGTCTCGCTCGCCGTGCGATTCAATTCCCACTGTCGCAGGAATTTTCCGTCTTTATCGAAAACCGCGATGCGGTGATTGCCGCCTACAGTTTCTCCATCGGCCACATACACGTCGCCGTCTTTCGGATCAATCGAAATACCCGCAGGCTTGAAGAAGGAGCTTTGCCCGGCGTTGAGAGGCTTCCCTTTCGCCGTGCCGTCGGACGAATCGAACATTCCCATCTTGCCGATCTGCAACAGAAGCTTGCTGCCGTCGTGCGTATACTTCTGCACGATGCCGTCGCCCGTTCCGGTAATCCACAAATGATCTTCCTTGTCTAATGTGCACCCGTGCGGCGTGTCAGGAGTGGTGGAAGGATCCCCAAAAGAATTCACGACGTTTCCCGCCGGATCGAACTCAATCACCACGGGCGCCTGCCGGCCAGCGTCCAGATCATTGTCCGTCAAATCGCGACGGTTCAAAATAAATACGTGGTCGTGTGAGTCGATGCACAAGCCGCCGACGCCGCCCGTCACCCACAGATTGGGGAGCGGCTTCGGCCACATGGGATCGACTTCAAACTTGGGCGCGCTTTCCTGCGCGCGAGCAGAGCCCACCCAGACCGCTCCGCCGGCAATTGTCAAACCCGCGCACATTGCGGCGATACGAATAAAATCGGTCTTCATTTTCATGAGATTCCTTGTCTGCTGATTGAAGGCGTACTACGGACCTTTGCCGTAGCCCGCTCCTTCAGAGGCGGGGCCACAGCAACTATAACTGCGTGCGATAAACATTTCCGTATAACAAATTACATGTGATCTTTCCTCACAAAAGGTGTGTGCGGCTTACTGTGAATAAACGTCGACACATCGTACGCCTCCTGCGGCGTCAGCGTATCCGGCGCATTCTGCGGCATATTGTGTTGCACAAACGCCGCCATTTTTGAAATTTGATTCATGCCCGCACCGTCGCTGAACGAGTTCGGTCCCCACAGCGCAGGCGCCACCGGCAATTTCCCCGCACCGTCGGCGCCGTGGCAGACAGCGCACTGCTCGCCAAAAATTTTCCCGCCATTCACGGGATCGCCGTTCAATTCAGGCAGTGTAACAAGCCCCCGCCCAGGAAACGGCTTGCCTGTAACTTGATCCCGGGAAAGCCATTGCGAGTACGCGACGAGTCCCGTCATCTCCGGGCCATCATTCGGAACGCGGTGCCCCGATTCGCTGCGTTGAAAACACTGCTCGATGCGCTCTTCAAATGTAATCACCGCTTTTTCGCGGTCGCGGTACATCGGAAATATTCCGGGCAGTCCGACCATGGGCATCGCTTGCGAAACCGTGCCACCATCCACATGGCAATGCGTACAGCTCAACTTGTTCCCCACATATTTTTCCGCATATTTCGGCGTATCGTTGAAGACGTTCATCCCGAGCCGGATGCTGTCGCCCAGCGGGCCCGCGGGAATCGTCGCAGGATCGGGCGCGACCCATTTTTTGGAAGTGTCCGTGGCCTGGGGAGTCCTGGGCGCGCCATAGCTAACCGGGATAAACGCGAGCACGCTAAGCGCGGACACCGCCAGCGCGACAAATAAACCGCTGCGGATGGCGATCGTTCGATTCATCAATGTCCTCCCAAGGCAGGGCAGTTTTGCGATCCCGTACTTAATTCTACCGCTTCATGGTTTCCGGAGTGTAGTGCGTTCCTAAATACTGAATCATCTTTTGCGCTGTGCTGTCAGAAACGGACAAGCCGTAAAATCCTCTCATCATGTTCACTTCGTGTTCCCATGCCTGCGCAGACATGGGCGGTCGAGTGGTGATGTAAGCCAGGGCGTGGCACAGCCCGCAATTGTAGGCAACTTCATTCTTCCCGTCTCCTTCGGCAAGATCCGGTGAATAGGCTGGATTCGGGCCAACATTATAGGCAGCTTGCGCGGGAGCCGCCGTCGGCGGCACCTGATGGACGGACTGTGGGCTAGCGGATTTATCACTTCCAGCATTGAAATCCGCATAGATACCCTGGCCAACCAACACGGCCAGCAGCCCTACAGCCGAAATGAAAACCCACTTCCGTTTCCCCATGTTCCCGTGCCGCGCTTATAGTTACATGCCCGCTAGTCCGCAACCGCACAAATCATACTCTCGCCGGTTGCGGACCGTCCACTTTGGGTAATTTCGGAGTTTATAAACGCATCGTGTAAACCTGCCCGCACTAAATTCGTGCGACCTCTACGAAAACCAAGGCGCATGCAAACTCACTCTCTTCGAGGCTCCGCCATTGAAATTGTGATATCTTTTCTCTCATCCACGGAGGTCGCCCATGAATGTCCGAACGCTATCCAGCGCCGCAACCTGCGCCATTCTGCTCTTCTCGTGCTCCCTGTTTGCCCAGACAGGTGCCAAGGAAACCAGGGTGATGATCCGCGCGGTAGCGCGCGATGCCAAGGTAATCGGGACGCACGTAGGCGGCGCAAAAATTACGGTGAAGGACGCAGCCACGGGAGAAATCCTCGCGCAAGGGGTGCAGCAAGGTGGCACAGGCGACACGAACACAATTATGAAAACTCCGCGCACGCGCGGCATGAGCGTCTTCAGCTCCGCCGACTCGTCGGGCTACCTCGCGGTGCTGCACATCGATAAGCCAACCGTCGTGGAAATTTCTGCCGAAGGTCCGTTGGGTAACTCGCAGGCCACTCAGCGCACATCGAAAACGATGCTGCTCGTGCCTGGAGAAGATGTTCTCGGCGAAGGAATTTTGCTGGAAATTCATGGCTTCATCGTCACCGCGGTTTCACCGCTGGCGGATGCAAAAGTGAAAGCCGGTGCGCCGTTCGAAGTGAAGGCAACCGTCACAATGGCTTGCGGGTGCCCGACGGAGCCTGACGGCCTGTGGGACGCAAACAAGATTCACGTGGTTGCGCGTCTTCTTCGTGACGGAAAAATACAATCGGAAATTCCGATGACCTACGCCGGTGTCCAGAACACGTTTCACGCCGATGTCCCCGCCACCGCCGCCGGACCTATGGAATTGCAGGTCCTGTCCATGGACGCGGCCAACGCCAACTTCGGAATATTGAAAGAAGCCGTCACCATCGTTCCGTAACTGAGAGATTAGGAATTTCAACCACCACTTCCCAACACGACAGCTACCCTTCCCGGTGAAAATAGTTGTATTCTGCCCTCACACCAATATTGCGAAGCAAGCTTCCCGGGAGACTGCATGGAACGCGCGCTAACCGTCAGTGAGATGATCGACCAGCGCCCGCTGAGCCGCTATCAGATCTGGGCAATGGCGTTGTGCGCGACGGTCGTAGTGCTCGATGGTTTCGACACGCAGAGCATCGGCTTCCTCGCGCCGTCGATGGCTGAAACTTTACACATACCCATTAAAACTTTCGGCCCCGTTTTTGGCGCGGCTCTGTTTGGCCTGATGATTTCGTCCATCGTAATCGGTCCGCTTGCGGACCGCTGGGGCCGCAAGTGGCCCATCGTAATTTCCACACTGATTTTCGGCGCGTTCGCCATGCTCACGCCGCGCGCGACATCGCTGCCCGAATTGTGGGCCGTCCGGTTCGTCACTGGCCTCGGATTAGGCGGCGCGATCACTAACGTCCTCGCGCTGATGTCCGAATATTCGCCCAAACGTCATGTCGCTGTTTTGGTCTCCATTTTATTTTGCGGCATGCCGGCCGGCGCCCTACTCGGCGGATTGATCAGTTCCTTCATGCTGCCGCGATGGGGTTGGCAGTCCGTGTTTTACGCCGGAGGAATTTTACCCTTCCTCCTGGCCTTGTTGCTGATTGCAATTCTCCCTGAGTCCGTCCGCTACCTGGAAATTTCGGGCGCGGATCCCAGCCGAATTTCAAAAATTCTGGCGCGCATTTCGCCCGATCTTGGCACGGCCCCGTTCTCTCGCTCGCCACTACAAACCCAGCATCGCAACGCGCCCGCCGTCCGCTTGTTCACCGAAGGTCGCGCGGTGGGAACTCTCCTGCTCTGGGTTCCCTACTTCATGAATCTGCTGATCCTATATTTCGTTGTGAGCTGGCTGCCGGCGCTTCTTCGGCAAAAAGGTTCTCCGGTGTCAGCGGGAATCACGGCAATTATTTTATTCAGCGTTGGCGGCATCGCAGGCTCCGCGACCGAAGGTTTCCTGATCAACCGGTGGAGCGCGTTCACAATTTTATTGTCTGAATTCCTCTGCAGCGCGGCGCTAATCGGCTCGCTCGCCTACTCCACGTCCCTACCGCTCACGATGACAATCACCCTCGTGCTGGGCTTTACCGTGCAGGCCGCGCAAGGCGGGCTGAACGTGATGGCCGCAACGATTTACCCGACTTCCATTCGTGCCACGGGGATCGGTTGGGCGCTTGGTATAGGCCGCGTCGGGTCCATAGTCGGCCCGGTGGTCGTTGGCGTAATGCTCAAGCTGAATTGGGGTCCGCGGGAAATTTTTCAGGCAGGCGCAATTCCTGCACTGTGCGCGGCCGCGGCAACCCTGCTGGGCCTGTGGCAAAGGAGAGATCCATCCACGGGTCCGCACACTCCTGAGGCCATGAAGCAACCCTCGCTGTCGCATTGAGCATGGATTTGGAACGCGATACAACGCCTGAAGTACACCTATGCTGTTGCGCTTTGCCACAGTTTTCTAAACTGCTCGATCGTCCCCGGTCCGTAACCCGCGTAATGATTGTTGGCATACGCCTGTATCGGAATTCTCCGCTCGCGAACTTTTCGCAACACGTCCACCCACTCGCCGAGTTCCGCCGTGCGATCCAAAATAGTTTTGTCCCAAACTTTGGTCTGCAGCTCGATGCCCTTACGATCGCCGAGCCATCGCACATATGCGAAGTCCGAGGTGATCGGATCTATTCGCGCAAATTGCTGTTTGGGCCCAGGCATCCACGACTGATCGATAAGCGCCAGCGCGACGTTGTGTTCCCGCAGCACGTCGACAAATGCTGGCACGAGCCAGTACTTATTCCGAATCTCCAAAGCAAAGCGATACTCCCGCGGAATTTTTTTAAGAAATGGCACAAGCCGCGCCAGGAAGTCTTGAACTCCGGAAAACGCTTGCTTGTTGAAGTAGCCGAACTGTAAAAGCAACGGACCCAGTTTTTCGCCGAGATTATCCATGGCTCTGAGAAACCCATGAAACTCCTCGTCGCAATCCGCCAGCATTTTTTCGTGGGTGACCAATTGCGGAACTTTCGCCGCGAATAAAAATCCGGGCGGGGTCTTCGCATACCAGCCCTTCACGGTGGAAATCGCCGGCGTACGATAAAACGTGCTATCCACTTCCACCGTATCGAATTTCGTGGCGTAGTAGCTCAAAAAATCGGCGGGTTTCATTCCCGCGGGATAAAACGTGCCCTCCCACCCGGCCGCGGTGAAGGCCGAAGTGCCCAGTCGAATGTCAGGAGTGTCCACGGTCCGCGATTTTAACTCGAATTCCTGTGCGCGCGAAGAAACCCCGCCCCTTAACATTTACTGACGCCGCTCACTCCTGGCAACGGCTGCCTTTCCATACCTGCTCAAAAAATGTCTGCGCGCTGGCATCCACCGGAAGGTCGCCAACGTAAACAGGCTGGTCGCCTTTTAAATCCACGACCAGCACTTTCCCGCTGTGATTATGAAACGTAAACCGCAGCGCTGGCTCTCCGTCCGCGGCGTCCACGGCAACAAAATGTCCGTCCTGGCAATGGAATCTTCCGCCAAACGCATATCCGGAAAACGCTTTCGCGGATTTATTCAAAGGCATGTCGCCCTCTAGCTGGTAGATCAGGCTGTCACCTTTCCAGTTCAGCGTTCCAGCAGCGCTGGCATTCAGGCGAAACGTCAAGGACTCAACTATTTTGGGTTGCGACGGTCCTTTCGCCTTGTCCGGAAATTCCACATACGGCGTCGTGACCACCGGCGAGGGTGGCGCGACACGTACAGACGCCTTCGCAATTTCGGACGGCAGCACGGGAATATCAATCGCGCCAGTCAATCCCGAATCTACATCCAGCACCACGAGGCGAATTCGACGCGTGTCCGCGGAAGGCATCAGCGCGATGTGATCTGGAATTCCGGACGCTTGCCAGCCCCGGAACACTTCGCTTGTAACTGTTTTTGGCAGCTCTCTCTCGTTGAAACGAAACACCGTCGGCTTCTGCGCGAATTCGCAATCGGCCAGGCGAAGGTTCATGTTGTAGGAATCGCCCGCCTGCGTGGCGCTCAACCCAGCGGCGGAGATCAGGAGCATATACTGCAAACCCGCGGGCGCGTTTCCGTTCGGACCAGCGGTCATCGGCTGCACAGTCAGTGGAATGGTTGTCGAGGGCAATTCGTCCTCGCAAGCTTGGCGAAGATGCTCCTGCGGCGGCTGCCGTTTCGCGAGGGAAGCCGCGTCGAGTGCGTAGTAGCCGCGACGGTAGACAAGCTTCACTCCCGGCCGCGAAGTTTTCACCACAATCTTATGGAACCTTCCGTCCCAGTTTGCCTTCGACGGATAAAATGACATTTCGTAATACGACGAACTGTCTTTCAGCGCCGTCATGAGGCAGCCCGCAAGATCATTGCTGTTCTTGCAGGACTTCCCGCCCGTGTCCTGCGCAATTTCATCCATCGTGCCCAGCGTTTGTTGGAAATCCGTGTCCTCAACACTTAGACGGTTCGCAATTGCGGGTCCCGTAAGCCGCGTCTCCGGAAGATTAATGTTCTGCGAAGCCGAGAGGGATTGCTGCGCCTGAAGTCCACGCACATCCATCGGATATACGGCCACTTGCGCATCCGTCAATTGATTTCCCACAATTTTGATTTCTTCCGAATATTCCCGGCTTCCGCCAAATGGATTGTTTCCCGTACCAGGATCGGGGACGATGGTCAGCGGGAAGGATTCCGAAACCCAGATCAGATTTTTGCGACCCGGGATTCCGCTGAGATATTGCCCGATTTGAGAAAGCGCGCCGAGAGTCTCCTTTACCCGCAGGTCCACGGATAAGGAATATTCTTCCTTCTCAAAATTTTGAACTTCGCCTAGCTGCGCCTGTACGCCCATGTTTACGTCCATGCCGGCGGTCTGATCCTGCACGTAATTGGAAGTGTCGCTGAGGTTATTGCGCGGATCGGGTTGAATCGAATTCCCCAGCAAAGTTCGATCCAACGCGGCACGCAAGAGACGTCCATCGCTCGTAAAACCCTGCAATATTCTCAGCGAACTTCCCAGCAGAAAAACGGCGACCGGCGTATCCGGTGGAAGGCTTCTCATTAATTGCAGCATTTTGGCGCGACCCTGCATCTGGTTCGGCGTCTGGGTGTTCAGGCTGTCCATCAGTAAAACGGTGGGTGGAATTCTCAGTTGGTCAAGCGGCAACTGATTGGAAATGATGCCGGCGGCTTTTCGTGCAGCGCTCGCGGAATTTTCCGAGGTTCCAGGACGGTTCAGCGTTTCCAGAAATTCAAAATGCTCAATTTTCTGTTGCGCTTTGTGATCTTCAAAGATTTGCAGTTCCTCAGGCCTGAGGTCGCGAATCGCGTTACCGTGCGAGTCGGTCGCAACCACATCGAGCGTCACGAGCCGCGTCGTCACTTTTAAAACGTAGCCGGATTCTCCCTTGTCGGATTGTTTCGCTTCCTTTTGAGCCGAAGGGGTGCCGGGAGTGGCGGATTGTGACAGCGATTGACCCGCGCTCAAGCCAGCAGAAATAAAGCAAACGCTTAAAATTGCAACTGGCCACTTCGGACGCATGGAACCTCCGCCTAGGAATCGGTACACGTTGGGTCCGGATGAGTGATCTTACCTGACGTGTTGGACGAAACGCTACGATTCCCTGAAATGCCGCGCGGAACAATCCATTGCCGCTGGCAAAGCGCAATAAATCGTGGCACACTATGCGCATGGCAAACAAAAACGCACCAAAACGCGAAAAGAAAAAACCCAAGAAAGCCAAGAAGTAGTAGTCCAACATCAATTGACACGTGACCCGCCGCGATTTTTCTTCTCACGCGAGGAGAGATCGCGGCGCTCACGCGTGAATCCACCAACCGAAACTTTGCTGACTTTTTGCTGATGAACTGTAGAATACGCGTCGCGCCAACGGTGGGTACACTCCGATTCAGCGAAATGCACTCTCCCTCCTTCCGCTTTTCTGCAATTCAGTTCGCACAAGAATTCCTGCAATTCGTCCGCGAGTTTCGGCAGCAATTCCCCCGGGAAGAATTCCTTCCGGCCCGACTTCTCCGCGTTTCTGCTCCACTTGCTGCAAGATGCCCGCAATCCCGGCCTCCGCAAATTCATCTAGGTTACTGGTAGGTTACTGGCCATGAGGGCCAGAAATTTTGCGCGCTCGAGCAACGAGTTGCTGACGTCTGATGCTCCTTCCAGGTGCCGTTTATCCCTTCGTAACCGGGATTTTGCGATCCTCTTGCGATACAACTCTGAAATCACTCACAGTCATCAAATTAGCATTAGAGTTAAGGACGATTTTCCTTCAGGTTCCGCGGCAATCGGGGCTGCGAACGTGAACGGACGAGGAGCATGGACATGAGCCCCAAGGTACAAGGGAAGACGAGCAGGATATCAAGTAAGTCACTGATTATAATTGGCTTGGGTATTGCCTTGAGCGCGGTGTCAATAGCCGCACGAGCGCAGCAGGATCAGCCAAACAATTATCCAAACAACGGCGCAGACACCCGGGAGCAACGGAACGACGCGCCTCCTCCGGACAGCCAGATGCAGCCGCCAGACCCGAACTATCAGCAGCAACAGAACTTACAGCAGGACCAGGTACCCGCGCCGCAGGCCCAGGTACAATCGAGCCAGCCAGTTCCGCCCGAAACTTTAACGATTCCTGCCGGCACTCTCGTCCGGGTCCGCATCGATGAATGGATTTCCACCGATCGAAACGTGACCGGCGATAGTTTTAGTGCCAATCTGGACCAACCTCTGGTCGTAAATGGCTGGGTAGTGGCGCGTCGGGGCCAGGCCGAAACAGGCCGCGTGTCACTCGTGAAAAAGGGCGGCCACGGAAATGGAAGTTCTCAACTGGGACTCGATCTGCCCGACTTGACATTAGTCGATGGGCAGCAATTGCCATTGCAGACGGAATTGTTCCAGACCTCCGCCGGCTCTTCCGCGGGTAGGAATGCCGCGACCGTAGGCACGACAACAGGAATCGGCGCTCTGATCGGCGCGGTTGCCGGAGGCGGCACTGGCGCGGCAATTGGCGCAGGTATTGGTGCCGGCGCGGGCATCGCCGGCGTAATGTCCACGCCCGGCAAACCGACCGTAGTTTCGCCGGAAACTGTGTTGTCCTTCCGGCTGCGGAATCCCGTGACGATCTCAACGACCAACAGCCAGTTTGCCTTTCAGCCGGTATCCCAATCCGACCTGGATTCTCGCCCACGAGAAAACCGACCGCAGATGAGGCGGCCCGTACCACCGCCAGACTACGGTTATCCCTACGCCTACGGGTATCCCGGGTACGGCTATGGCTATCCCTATGGCTGGTATCCGGCCCCTGTGATCGGCTTTGGATATTACGGTGGATACGGCAGGTTCCGCGGATTCCGTCGCTAGCCTGGCTTTTCTGCATGAGAAATGACGGGGCTTGGGAGTGCGCTTAAAGATCTTTAGCGTTCCCAAGCTTCACTTTGTTGGGGCGCCGGATTCTCTTTCCACCGCGACCGCAATACTTCTCCACGCCCGCAACGTTTCACCCACGGTCCAGGCCTGAGCAACACATCCGCGGGGAAAATGCGGCGGATCGCCATCGAAAATTTCGCTTAGCGTTCCCAGACCCCCGGATTTAATTTCGCTCAGCAACGGTTCGAGAAAAGACATGGCCTGCCGCGCGTCTCCATGCACGCGCAAGTGCGAAAGCGCGAACGGACCGAGCAGCCAACCCCACACGGTGCCTTGATGATACGCATCATCGCGCTCTTCCACCGTGCCGCCGTAATGTCCGCGATACCCTGGCTCATCTGGCCCGAGACTTCGCAGGCCGAACGATGTCAGAAGTTCGCGAGCGCAGACTTCCACCACGGCGCGCTGCTGGTCCGCATTCAAAGCGGTTTCCGGCAGCGAAACAGCAAAAATTTGATTCGGACGCAGCGTCGCATCTTTTCCGTCCGGGCTCCCCGGAGCATCAATCACATCGAAGCAATATTGTTTTTCCGCGTTCCAGAATTTTGCAAAGCCCGCACGCGCGTTATTTTTTATTGTTTCGTACCTCGCCGCATCACTGCCCACGATCTTTGCAAATCGCGCCATCGTCGCCGCCGCGTTCAGCCATAGCGCGTTGACTTCTACGGGCTTCCCGATGCGCGGAGTCACCACTCGCCCCTTCACCTTCGCATCCATCCAAGTCAGCTGCACGCCAGGCTCCCCGGCAAATAGCAACCCATCCGCGGGATCCATGTGAATGTGGAATCGCGTCCCGCGCACGTGCGCCTCAATAATTTCTTCGAGCGCAGGATACAATTCGTGCAGCAGGCCAATATCGCTTGTCGATTCAAAATACTGCCTTACCGCCTTGAAGTACCACAGTGTCGCATCCACACTGTTATAGGATGGCGCCACCCCCGCGGCCGGAAGCTGGTTGGGCAGCATGCCCTCGCTGACGAAGTGGGAGAAAGTTCGCAGAATGTTCCGCGCGAGCCACGGTCGTCCCGTCACGAGGCACAACCCAGGCAACGCTACCATCGTGTCGCGTCCCCAGTCGTTGAACCACGGGTAACCGCCCAAAATAGTTTTTGCGTTCGGCGCGTCGGCCAGTGGGCGCGCCGCAATAAATTGGTCCGCGGCAAGAACGAGCTGCGACACAGCGGGCGGCACGCTCTGCGAATTCCCTTTTGTGCCCGCGACATTCGCCGCGGAAAATTTTGCCAGTAAAGCACGTTCCTCTTTCCGTCGTTTCGCAAAAGCCGCTTCACCGTCCAGCAACGCCGCTGCTTCCGTACTCGCTACAATCGTCAAAGACGCTCCCGGTGCGATGGTTGCGCGAAGCTCTCCCGCGAAAAAATGGTCGGTGACGTCCGGAAGCCCTCGCGCATGCTCCGCCGAAAGATCGAAATTGCGGTACCAGTTGCTCGCAAGACTTGCCGCGGCCGTGTCGCTCACCACGAAAAATGGCGTCGCGCCTTCGAACGCCACTACCTTTAACCCATGCTCAATGTTTGTTACGGACATCGGATGCGTGTGACCGACCGTGACGCTGTGCTCGTCGGCATAGTCAGCCAGCAGTTTTATTGAAATTTCAACCGGCGAACCGGCGCGCACCACGCGATACAGCGCATAGCTCGTGTTTTCCCCGGACGCCATAAAGATCCGCTTCTCAATGAGCGCGTCGGCCAGCGCAAATGTCCAGACGGGAGTTGTACCTTCCAGATGAAATCGTTCAATATTCAGAAAACCCTGAGGAGCGAGCGTCCTGTCAGACCAGCGATTTGTGGAGAGCGCAAAATCCTTGAAAGCATATCGCGCAGTTTCATCGAGTTTCGCGACGAGTAAGGTGCGACCCGACGGCGGCTGCAGCGCGGCCATCAGAAAACCGTGATAACAGCGAGTTTGGAGCCCTGCGACGGTGCCAAACGCGTACCCGCCGATCCCGTTGGTCACCAGCCACTCGCGCGTTTCTGAATCGTGGAGGTCGCCGGACATCTCGCGGCCAAATTCAACGGTAACAGGGCTGAAGGGCGCCGGAGGATTGTAGTTGCGCGTCACAATGAAATCATGAAGCCACTTGGCAGGTTTCGGCCAGAACAAAATTCCAGCATGCGCAGCGAATCACATCACTTAACAATTTTGCTGTCTGAAAATATGTGCAAGCCAACGAGGTAGGTGCGCAGCGATCCGAAATCGATGGGCTTCGTGAAACAGGTATCGCAACCCGCTTCTTCCACCCTTTTAAATTCCTTAAACGAGGCAAAAGAAGCCATCGCTGCAATAGGCAAGCCCGCGAGGTAATTCTGCCGGCGCACCCAGTGGACGAGGGTAAGTCCGCTGTGATTTCCCAATTGAATATCCAACAGCACAACGCTCGGCATCGGAGGGTCCGCAATTTTTACGAAACCCTCTTCCAGCGATTCCGCAAGCACCGCCTCGTGGCCTTCCGACTCCAGCCACTTACGGAGCGATTCGCGAGATTGCGCATCGTCGTCCACTACCAGTATCCGATGCTTCACTTATTTTCCCTCAATCTGAAATGGATCCTAGTTAACCAAAGTCGGGCGCCGGACGACACAATGCACGATCCATTCATCGTCAACATCGAATTAAGGCTTGAGTGGAGCTTGCGCTACGAACCTGTCCGGCTTTTCAAGTTTCAACGTGGAACGAAACGGGGCCTTATTTCAAACTTTTTCGCGCAACGGTTGCGGGTTCTTCATTCTCCGCGTCGGATTCCAGCTTGGACGCCCATTGCGATAAATGGTCCAGCGAAATTTCGTGCGTGCGATCCAGATGCAGAGGCGTGATGGACGCTGCCCCGTCGAAAACCGCAGCGTAATCACTTTGAGGGTCAAGTCCTTCGATATGCTCTTGCTCGAGCAACCAGAAAAAATTGCGCCCGCGCGGATCCGTACCTTCCTGCAAAACGTTGCGCGTCACCTTCTTCGATTGCCGCGTCATGCGCACGTTGCCATTCCATAATTGAGGTACGTTTACATTCAGCATCGTTCCCAGCGGCATACCTTCGACAAGCGCCATTTGCGCCAGATCACGCGCGAGTTTCGCCGCCTGATCGAATCGAAAAACTCTTCCCCTGTGCACTGCGGACACGGCAATCGCCGGAATATGATTGATCGCTCCTTCCATCGCCGCGCCAACCGTGCCGGAATAAAAAATGTTCTCGCCCAAATTACCGCCGCGATTCACGCCCGATATCACAATGTCCGGCCGCTGCGGCAACAATTTGTTCAGCGCCAGAATGACGCAATCCGCAGGCGTGCCCTCCACAGACCACTCATGCTCCGCCACCTGATCCCAAAATATTGGATGCCGCAGCGTCAACGATTGCGCCGCAGCGCTCCGCTCATGAGCCGGCGCCACCACGCTGATCGTGCCAAGCCCCTGCACAGCCTGCACCAGCGCGCGAAGCCCTTCCGCCTGAATCCCGTCATCGTTCGTAATGAGAATGTGCGCCATGCTTAAGTAGGATAGGCTTCAGCCTGTCCGGTTTAGATTAAGTTAGACCCAACCTGTCTGTATAGAAGTGCGCTAAACCTTCGACCGCACGATATCAAAAAAATCGCAGCCCGGTAAACCCAGTCGCTTGAGGTCCCCAATGTTAGCAATCAACGAAGCAGCTCAACAAGCTGCAGATAATCGAAGTTTCCAACGCGGCGATTTGTTGCGACCTTGAGGCTTTAGAACGAAAGAAGAAAAATGGTCGGGACGACTGGATTTGAACCAGCGACCTCACGCACCCCAAGCGTGCGCGCTACCAGGCTGCGCTACGTCCCGACTGTCTGCAGGGTAAATCCGATCTGTAGCCCGCCTCTTTAGGAGCGAAGATTTAGACGCCACATAGCCAAAATCCCCGCCGCTGATCCCTGGTTTTCACTCAAGATAAGCGGGGCGTTTACAACAAAATTCTAACGAGCCAGCGTATCACTCGGATTCCAGAGCCGTCAACAACGAGCGCAGCGAATCCCGCAAATCCAGCAGCGTCTGACGGTTAAATACAGCGAGGTGCGGCGACAGCGCTGGCGCAGCCTGAGGCGGGGCGTGCTCTTCGCCGTGATTCGCATGCATGGCGGGCGTGGCGTTTGCAAGCAATCCGCCGTTCGCCCCTTCGCCGGCACCCGTTCCAAGAGCCTGATCGCGCAAATGCCTCCGCGCGCCCGCAATCGTAAATCCTTCGTTGTACAGCAACCGCTTGATGGTGAAGACGGTGTCGATATCTTCCTGCCTGTACAGCCGGTGCCCCTTGGGGCTTTTCACCGGCTGCAGCATCGGAAACTCCGTCTCCCAATAGCGCAGCACAAACGGCTTCGTAGCCGTCACCCGGCTAACCTCGCCGATCCGGAATAATTCTTTCCCCGGAATTGCGGCCTCGAGAGCGCCACCGTGCCCATTACCGCTGCCGTTGTTTTCGAGTTCTTCCATGTGGCCACTCACCCTTGCAAACTTATAGCCCTAATCCTAATCCGTTTTCAGCCAGTGTCAACGCCCCAGTGAAACACTCCCGCGGTTTCGGACGGCAACGAAAACCTTAGCTGTCATTCCGAGCGAGCCGAGGAATCTCTCTTTCTCTTCACGGTGGCAAACCGAAGAGAAATTTCTCGCTTCGCTCGGAATGACAGAGAGGATGCCTTCAACTAAATCACGAACGCACCTTGGCCTCTACTCGTCGCGCTAGCGAATGCGAATCCGCTCCCTATTCCTCCACAGGCTCTTCTTTGCGCGGCGTCCGCTTCACGCGGTTATGGCTCATGCCAGGATGCTTCGGCACGGGAGTGCGCCGCGTCGATGACTTCGTCCAATCGCGCTTTTCCTTCATCCGCTGCAAAAAACGAATCGGCGTTCCTTCAAAATCAAAACTCTTGCGCAGCAGATTTTCCAGGAACCGCTCGTAGCTGAAATGCAGCCGCTTGGATTGATTCGTAAACAAAATAAATGTCGGCGGCGAAGTCCCTGCCTGCGTGACGTAGTAAATTTTCACCCTTCGCGCGGCCGGCGAAGTTCCGCGGTCCAGATCGACCTCCGAAACCCAGCGATTCAGCTCGCCCGTAGAAACGCGTCTGCGCCTCGCGTCGGCCAACTTGTTGATCAGCGCAAATAATTTTTCGGTATTTTCCCCGGTCTTCGCGGATACAAAAACAATCGGCGCGTAATCCAAAAATTTAAATCGTGTGCGAACAATCTTTTCGTAATCCTCAGCCAGCTGCTTCGGATCGACTCTCCCCGTCACCGCTTTCTTGCGTACGATAGACGTGTGCTTGCGCTGCCGCTCCACCGCCACGTGAGTTTTCGATTCCTGGTGCTCCAGCTCGCGCTCCGCCTTTTCCGCGGCCGCCTCCAGCGCCAGATCCCACTTGTTCATCACGATGATCACGGATCGCCCGGATTCCTCGGCGTAACCTGCAATGTTCGCGTCGTTCGCCGTAACTCCCAGGCTTGCGTCGACGACGAGCAGCGCCACGTCGGCCTGCTCCAGATGCCGCCGCGCCATCATCACGCTCATTTTTTCCGCGACGAGATTTGTTTTCCCCTTGCGCCGAATTCCAGCTGTATCGACAAAGCGATACGTGCGCCCGCCGCGTTCCACAATCGTATCCACTGCGTCGCGCGTAGTGCCGGGGATATCGGAAACAATGGCGCGCTCCACTCCGGAAAGCCGGTTGAGCATCGTCGATTTGCCGACGTTCGGCCGTCCGATGATCGCCACATTAATTTGTTTTTCCTGCGCAGGCTCGGGCGCAGGAACTTCTTCCTGCGGCGGCCTTACGTCGCCAAACCGCTCGGTCATTTCATCCAGCAGATTGTCAAAACCGTAGCCATGCTCCGCCGAAATGGGAAAAACTTCTTTCGAAAGTTCGTAAAATGGCGCAGCCAGCGATTCCTGCATCTGCGTGTCCACTTTGTTCGCCAATATCGCCAGCGGCTTCCCTGTGCGCCGCAGCAGGCGCGCCAGCTCGCTATCGAGCGGCGTCAGTCCCGCGCGCGCATCCACCACCAACAGGAGCTGCGAAGCGGTCTCAATCGCGACCTGCGCCTGATGCAGAATTTCGCGCGGAATCGCCGCCTTGTCGTCCGGCACGATCCCTCCCGTATCCACCACTTCGAACGATTTTCCTTGCCACGTTGCGGTGCCGTAGATGCGGTCGCGCGTAATTCCAGGCTCGTCCGTGACGATCGAACGTCTCGTCCCCGTCAAGCGGTTGAAAATCGTGGATTTGCCGACATTGGGCCGGCCCACAATTACTACAGATGGTAATTTTTCAGTCATTTTTTCCAATCACAGGAGACACAAGGAACCTAAAAGCGGAAGGTTCGGAAGCCCTTAGTCTATCCTAGTGAGCGCGGAAACAGAAGCATTGAGCATCCCACGTGCGGCACCGCGGGGTTTCAGCGCCCAAACAACAGCTACTGGCAGGTTGAGACACCCGCTATATCTCAAAAATATCAAAGTCCGTGAGGAACAAATAACAATGCGGCAGACCCGGGAACGCCAATCTCCTGATTGGCGTTTTGGGCGGGCGCCAATCAGGAGATTGGCGTTCCCAGCAAACATAACTTTTCGCGGAACATATGTGTTAACGAGCTGCGAGCTGTTCACGCAGCTTGAGCGTCGGAAGATTTTTTATTATTTTTCCGGTCTTCTGCTGAGCGAGGCGAAGTTCGTACAGGTTTTGCAGGCTGAGCCAGAATTCCGGCGAAGTGCCAAAAAATGAGCGAGGCTCCACGCTCACAATTTAGGCACCGCATCGTCCGAAATTCAAGATTCAGATTGCCGACGGTCACAAGCCGTGCCGAATCGGGCATTCAAAAAAATGAGGAATTTCTCATGCGGATGCAGCCACAGAGAGATTCCTCACCTCGTTCGGAATGACAAAAATCACATTTTACGGCAAATTGCTACGGTAGATTCCCAATTTTCCGTGCGTCGCCCGTCAGCTGCAAAATGTGCATGCCGGTGTTAGCGCGGTCCACGATGTAGATATAGCCGCGCTCGTCCACTTCTACGTTGTTGGTCTGGATGACGACCTTGCACTTTTCGTCTGCGCCCGTGCCCACACAGCGCTTATCGGTTTTGTCCGTGATGGCGGGAATGTAGTAGGCGATTTCCCTCGGATTGTACGGATCGCGAATATCGACGGCGCGCAATCCAGCGTTAAAGTTAGCGATAAAAATAATCCGGTTGTAGAAAATTGAGGTCATGTTTTCGTTCGTCGAGTGCGTTCCGAAACGCCCGCCGCGGCTGCAGAAGTTCCCGCTCGGCTCCGGCACATACCAGGTGGACACGCCGAAAATTTTCGCCTCATCGGTAATATCAAAAATGTGCATCATTTGCTCGGGAGCGTGGCACTCGTTGTCCGTGGTCTCGCCGACGATCAGCAGAAAGTTTTTCTTGCTGATGGCTGGACCATATTTATCCATGTTCGCGACATCCAATCCAATGAGAGGAAACGTGGTATGCGCACCAACATCGGGCGGCAAATCGAGACGTCCGACAAGCGGCGACTCTAGATTCGCGGCGGTAGGTTCCTTCGGCCCGTGAATCAATTTGTCGCGGTCGATAATTTCGATCACGCCGCTCCGCGTGGTGCCGTACGCCGCATACACGCGATTTCCGGCGGCTCCCGTGGACATCACGCCATGCATATCCTGGGGCTGCGGGCCCGTGGATCCTGGCTCCTGCCCGGGCAAACCGAAGTCGCGAATGTGCTGCGGCTCGGAAGGGTCGCCCAGGTCGTAAACCTGACCCATGCGCTTGGCACGCCATCCGGGCGCTCCGGAAACGATGTAGGCCATCCCTGTATCGCACTCCCACCAGCTTTTGTGCGTGTCGCGCAAGCCGCTTTCCACCACCGTCACGAGCACTGGCTTCGCGGGATCGCTCACATCATACATTTCGTGCGAAGCGGTGCCGCGCGAGCGCAGCAAAAATACTTTTTTCTTGTCCGCGCGCGGAAGCTGGCTGCCGTCGCACACGCGCGCCATTTGCGCTCCGCCGGTTTCGCCTGGGCCCGGCACTCTCGGATCGCCGGGAATGTGCGCGAGATATTTTGGCGCCTTCGGGTCGGTCACATCCACGATGGACGTGCCGTTGTCCTCCATTTTTCCAGTCAGCGTGTTCATCGCCGATCCGCCGTGGTGTCCGATATATGCAATCCAGCGATTGCCCTGCTTATGAATCGTCGGCTGGTACGCGCCGCGTCCTTGCAAATCGTTGTAGCCGACCAACTCCATGTTCTTGCCTTCGGGCTTCGTTTGCGCCACGGCTTGCTTCGCGCCATATCCAGCCAGCAGCAAACCCACCGCAAGAATTCCCGCTATTGCCCATCGCACGCGAACGATTCCCAACATGTATCCTCCCGATTCGAGTCCGCAGCCAGCACTAGAAAACTGGACGCCTTCTGCACATGGAAATGCGCAAACTCATTTAAATTTTATCGATGCTTGGTTCCCACCAGGGATTCCCGGGCTGAAAGTGTACACCTGATGCCTGTTTCCACACACAACTTCGACTCTGATACAGTGCTTTCAGCCGCCACACAACGGACGCGCGATGGCCGCGAGGCGTTTCACCTATGAAATATTTCAACCCACTGCTGCGTACTACCTGATGGATGCCAGGAGACATCCCGAGGGGATGAACCCCGCGGACGAAGCCGTATTACAGGAGAAGATCGCTCTGGCCAAGGCCGGCAATCCAGAGGCTTGGGGCGAGCTTTACCGTGACTACGCGCCCGCTATTTTCCGTTTTTGCCGCAGGGCCATGCCCACGCGCGAAGATGCGGAAGACGCCACCATGGATATATTCGTAAAAGTGAGGCAAAAACTTTCGCAGTATGACGCCACGCGTTCCTTCAGCGCGTGGCTCTACACCGTCGCCGCGAACCACTGCTGGGATTTGCTGCGCCGCAGAAAATTGCGCCAGGATTTGGAAACCGGCGAAGTGGAAAACATGCCGCTGGAACATCCCGATCCCGGCCAGCTCGAGCAACTCGTTCAGCAGCGCACCAGCCAGGAAATCCGGCGCGCGATGGACCAGCTTCCGTCGCGTTCACGCATGGCGCTCGTCCTGCGCTACTACTCGGACATGAGCTATGACGATATCGCCGATACGCTCGCCGTGCGACGAACATTCGTGGGCGTCGTCCTGCTCCGCGCGCGGCACCAATTGCGAGAAATCCTCGAACGCAAATCCGGCGCGGACCTCGCAGCAGGAGGCGCAGCATGATTCATTTTGATGAAATGGCCTGCCTCCTCTATCTCGAAGGTCAGCTCGATCCGCAGCGCGCGCAGGAACTGGAAACACACGTCGCAGAATGCGCGGCATGCAGCAATCTGCTGCACGCCCTGCAAAGCGAAACAACGCTGCTTTCCGCCGCGCTCACCGAAGATAGCGAGCCTGTACCCGCTCGAATCCTCGGCGAACAAACCCGCCGCTTGCCCATCTGGATTTGGACTTTGGCATTTGGCGCCTTTGCAGCATTTTCGTATTGGGTTTGGGTCGATGGACTCAGCCCATTCTTCGATCCTTTGAGCAATGCAGGCTTCGGCGGGACGGACCTCTTCACCACGATCGTTTTCAACGGCGCTTTCTGGGAAGGATGGGGTGACATGATGGATGCGATGCAAGTTGGTGCGCTGATTTTAGTGGCAATTGTGGCGATCGTTTGGATTCGCCGGAGGTTGCGGCGTAACATGGCGGTCGCCGTCGTCATGTCCGCAATGCTGCTGGCAGTGGCGCTTCCTCAACAGGCGTCGGCGGCGGACGTGCGGCGCGGACGCGCCGTCGTCATCCCCGCGGGCGAAGTAATTCACAATGACCTGGTGGCCGCCGGTCCATCGGTCAGGATCGATGGCACCGTGGAAGGCGACGTGATTGCATTCACTCGCTATCTAACCGTAACCGGACACGTGACTGGCGACGTGATTGGATTCGCCGGTGTGACGCTGATCGATGGCACCGTCGACGGAAACGTGCGCGTCTTTTCGCAAAGCGTCATGCTACAGGGTGAAATCGGAAAAAATCTTTCCACCGTTTCCAGATCACTGAACCTCTCCGCCAAAGCAAATATCAAAGGCGGCGCTATCGCACTGGCAGCCGACGGCGACTTTGATGGAAAAATCCAGCACGATTTGCTGGGACTGATCGGCAGAGGCGACATCGAAGGATTAATTGGCGGAGAAGCATGGGTCCGCGGCGGCAGCCTCACGGTCGCGTCCACAGGAGAAATTCGCGGTCCTGCCACATTCGAAGGGCCGCAACAACCTGAAGTGGAATCTGGCGCGAAGTTGGCGAGCCCTTTTCGAACGGAAATTACGCAGGAGGTTCGACGCAACCGGCGGACGGCCGCCCGCTCCATAGTCCGCGCGCTGTTCGGATACGTGGCGGCAGTAGCCGTCGGAGTCTTTCTGCTTCTGGTTTTTCCAGGCTTTTTCCGCGCCACGCTGCGTGAGGCGGAAAGTATCGGCCTGCCAATCGGAATCGGCGCGCTGGCGCTGATTACCGGCGTGTTTGTATGGATCATAGGAGTGCTCTTGGTATTTATTGGAGTGGGAGCCGGCATAGCCGCCGCGATGGCCTATGCGCCCGTTCTTTATGTGGCGCAGGTTTTTGTCGGCGCGTGGCTCGGAAACAAAATTATGGGCGTTGCCCCTGCGGATTCGAACGCGGCGCTCAGCGCATGGATCACACGCCTTGCGGTGGGACTACTCGTGCTCCGCGTGGCGGGTTTTATTCCAGTACTGGGCAGCTTCGTGTGGGTCGCAGTGCTCTTATGGGGGTCTGGCGCTGTCCTGCTAGGCTTTTACAAAATGTCGCGGAGGGAGAGCCTGCCTGTTGCCGCATAAGGTTTATGTGGCACAGGCTTCAGCCTGTGGATTTCAGTCTCTGCTAGGCCGAAACCCCAGAGGCTGAAGCCTGAGCTACTAAAACGATTCGAATTCAAGGCTGCAGCACCACCTTCGACGCAATCAGCGTTCGATTCGCCCCGCCCGTATTAAACAACGGACCGCGCACCGAAACCTGATCTCCGAGGATATTCGTGGACGCATTGATCGATCCGCTGATTGAAAAATAAATGGTAGGAGGAATCGCCGAAGTCTGCGCAAGGATCTGTGACACGCCACCGTGCCCAAAAAACAGCGATGGCAAATTGCTCAGAAAAATGTTTGGCGCACCCACAGATTGCACCGTAGCCGTGACTCTGGATGAGCGCAGGCGCACGCGATCCGCAACGAGGATGCTGCCGGACGCGGGATTTCTGCGGATCGAAACCTGCTGGCCCGGAACGATATCGGCCGGTCCGGTGAATGACAACGCGAAAGACGACGCATTGATCTGCAGGTTATCCGCATGAACGAAGTCGACATCGAAAGTTGTTTGCGGCGACGTGGAAGTGGAATATTGCACACTCGCCGGCATTCCAATCGCAAGTCCCGTAAACGAAGACGAAGTCGATAGAACCACGAAATTAAATTGTTGCGCCGAAGCATTGGTGCTGGTGATCATGCCCTCCACTTCGATGTCGCTGCTGTCCGCATCTTCAAACAAAATATTCCGCGCGTAGATCGAGCCGTCCGCTTGAATTCCGATATCCACGCTCACTATTTGATTGTTCTGCAGGCACGCAAAGTTCTGTGCCGTGCAGGAAACGGAATTGGGAAATTGAAAAAATGTTGAAGCGCTCGTCGCCCGCAGTGAATACGAGCCGAGCGCGTTCGCCAGCGTAAACGTGTTGGTGGCTGTGTTGACGCTCTGCACATGGCCCACCACGTCTTCCGCGCCCACGGGAGGCGCTCCGACCGGAGGTGGCGCGTTGCTGCCTGGAACAAAGGATGTGACCGACGTCCCTGCACCGAAATCTTCGCCGAGTGATGACGAGAGCAGCTTGTCCAGATTCACATCCACGAGAAGTCCTGCGGGGGCAGTCGAAGCCGCGGTAAAACTTGTCAGCGGCACAGTGGTCGACAAGTTGGCTGTGCTGGTGGGCGCCATGCTGCAGATGGAACCGACTGCGCAGCTACCAATTGCACCAACCGTGTCATTCTCAATCGTAAGCGATGGATTTGCGAACGTCAGTGTCACGGAAGTGTAATTGCCAGCCGGAATTGTTGTGGCCGTAGCGATGTATGCAATGTCCGTTTGCAGCTTCGTCAGTTCGACGGTCGTCGATCCGGAAAAGAGGGAAATATTCCCCGGTGACAGCGTCGCTCCGGTCAACGTGACCTTCGCAGAAAGAATGCTGGCGTTGGACGGCGGCGTGTCCGTCACGGCCAGCACGACCGTAGAATTTCCATTATTCTGCGACTGCGAACCAAATTGACCGCTTCCGCCGCAGCCTGCAAGCACCGCGCAGTAAACAACCGCAATCATCCCCAAAACTGAGCGAAATCGATTCATTGAACCCCGCGGACATGCAGGACCGCATGCCTTAAAACACGAACTCCGAGCACCCATTGGCCTGAGCGTTTCCGACACTCTAAAACTAGCATATTGGTCTGCCGGGGAACGGAAAAAATGGAACAGGTGTTGAGTAAAGAGTGGCTGTCCTGGTGGGCAGCAAGAGGGCTGGACCTAGCCCGCAAACGATTGCAAAGAAGAGACCTATGGCCACCATGAAGCGATGGCTCGCTTCAGCATAGCGCCGCTTGTTGTAGCGCACGCCTTCAGGCGAGCACTCCGGGCCCAAGCAGATGCTCGCCTGAATGCGAGCGCTACAAATTCCAAAAACCAACTCCGGCAGAGGATTAAACAATACCGAGACTGTGCCCCACGTGCCCGATGATGCTGCATGCTTTTTCCAGATCGGCCCGCTTGTGGGTTGCGGTGACGATGGCACGCAGCCGCGCCTTGCCCTCCGCCACGGTGGGCGCTCCCACACCGGGTATGTATACGCCCTCATCATACAGGCGACGGGAGAATTCGAATGCTTTGGCGCCTTCGCCCACGTGAATCGGAGTAATGGGCGTTTGCGTCGCGCCAATTTTGAATCCGAGTTTTTTCAAGCGGCGCTGAAAAAATTTCGTGTTGGCCCACAACTTTTTAATAAGTTTATCGCCATCGGGAGAGTCGAGCAGCGTAAAGGCCGCCTGGCACGTGGCAATCACGGACGGCGGATGCCCGGTGGAATACAGAAAGGGCCGCGCGCGGCGGTACAAAAAATTGATTAAATCGCGCGAGCCGCAAACGTAGCCGCCCATCGAGCCGATCGCCTTGCTCATCGTGCCCACTTGAATGTGCACGCGGCCGTGGCAGCCGAGGTGGTCAACCGTGCCGCGTCCGCCCTTTCCCAGCACGCCGGAGGAGTGCGCGTCGTCGACCATCATGATGCAATTATATTTTTCAGCGAGGGCGCACAATTCCGGAAGCGGGGCGATGTCGCCGTCCATAGAAAAAACACCATCCGTGATCAGCAGCTTGTGGCCAGGCCAGTCCTTCGTTTCCTCGCACAAGCGCTCGCAATCCGCGACATCCGCGTGCTTGAACACTTTGATCGTGGCGCGCGAAAGGCGGCAGCCGTCGATGATCGACGCGTGATTTAATTCATCGGAAAGAATTAAATCATCTTTGCCGAGAACGGCCGCGACGGTTCCCGAATTTGCCGTGAAGCCGGACTGAAATACGACGCACGCTTCTGTTCCCTTGAATTTCGCAATTTGTTCCTCAAGCGCCATGTGCAGGTCCATCGTGCCGGCGATGATGCGCACGGCTCCCGCGCCAACGCCGTGCGTGCGGATGGCTTCGATAGCGGCGCGGCGCAGCGATTTTTGCGTGGTCAGCCCGAGGTAATTATTCGAGCCGAGATTGATGACGTCTTTGCCGTCGAAGTGCGCGATGGGTTTTTGCTCGCCGTCAAGCACGCGAAGACGAAAGTGCAGCCCTTTCGATTCGAGTTCGGCAAGTTGGTCATGCAAGTAAGAAAGTGGATTGGAATTCATAGGGAGCCCCATCGTTAGTTTCAGGCTAAGTTGGACCGCGTATTCGCTTTTGCCTTTCTGGCGCCGGCGCCACAAAGGACTAAAAACTATTGTACGCGCTCAAAGGTGTAGCCCGCAGCATCGAGCGCAGCCGTCAAGTCCGCAACGTGCTCCGGCCCGCGAGTTTCCATGGTGATGTCGATTGCGGCGTCTCCGAGCACCACGCCGTAGTAGGCGCGGTCATACATCGTCTCCACGATATTCGCTTTTTGTGTAGCGATCACCCCGGCAAGCTCCTGCAGTGCCCCCGGTCGGTCCGGCAAATGGATGCGCAGCCGCACAAGGCGCCCGTCCTTCACGAGCCCGCGGCGAATAATCAGCGAGAGCAGCGAAACGTCAATGTTTCCAGCGCTGACCAGCACGCCCAGCTTTTTACCGTGGTTCGGAGTTTTTTTATTGAGGAGCGCAGCAGTCGCCGCCGCGCCCGCACCTTCCGCCAGCAATTTTTCTTTTTCCAGCAATTGCAAAATCGCGCTGGCGATTTCTTCCTCATCCACGGTCACAATTTCGTCCACATATTTTTCTACAAGCGGAAACGTAATCGCGCCCGCGGAGCGCACTGCGATTCCGTCCGCGATGGTCTTGCTCGCGGGCAGCGTGACGATTTTGTGGCTGTCCACAGCAGCCTTCATCGAAGCGAGCCGCGACGACTGCACGCCGATGACCTTGATTTTTGGATTCGTTTCTTTTACCGCGCATGCCACGCCCGCAATCAATCCGCCGCCGCCAATGGGAATTACCAGCGCATCAAGATCGCCGTGCTGCTCCAGCATTTCAAGGCCGAGCGTTCCCTGTCCCGCGATCACGGCTTCATCGTCAAACGGATGAATGAACGTGAGCCCATCATCTTTTGAGCGGCGAATCGCTTCCTCGCACGCTTCGTCGTAATTCGCGCCCGCCAGAATCACTTCCGCACCGTAGCCGCGCGTCGCCGACACTTTAACGAGCGGCGTGGTCAGCGGCATGCAGATTTGCGCTTTGATTCCTCGCTTCGTCGCGTGATACGCCACAGCCTGCGCGTGATTGCCGGCGGAGGCCGCAATCACGCCGCGCCGCCGCTCTTCTTCGGAGAGTAGCAAAATCTTGTTGAGCGCGCCGCGTTCCTTGAACGCGCCGGTCATCTGCAAGTTTTCCAGCTTCAGGAAAATCGCGCTTCCCGTTTGCTGCGAAAATTTCTCGGAATGTACGAAGGGCGTAACCACAATCGCGCCTCGGATGCGTTCCCGCGCTTCCTTGATTGAGTTGAGCGTCACCATCGGCGAAATCCTGCTTGTCGTTTCCAATTCATGGCAAATGGGCGAATCGAGTTCGCCGCCGCACTTTCCCCTGTCACTCTAACGGATAGAATCGAGCGCTATAGCATTACACAAGGCACAGCTCAAGGCCAATGGATTACGCTGCACATTGCTGCCTGGTTGTGAAAACTCGGCGCACAAGCAGGCCGGGCGTCTTCCAGGCTTGCAATCGTAAGGGCACGACACGTCGTGTCGCCACACCCCCCCACGCTTTAACGATCGCATGACAGCTGCTGCATTATGTGTCCGGGCAAGTTCTCTTGTATCCGGTCGATTTGCCTTGTAACCTTTTTTTCGATGCAAACATTCGCTGGCAAACAAATTCCCAGAGCTCTGTTTTTCCTGATTCTTTTAGTGACGTTGGCGCAGTGCATCCACGATTTTCCGCTGCTGCCGGGCCGCATGGCCTCGCATTTCGGCGCCTCTGGCTCGCCAAATGGCTGGATGACCAAGAGTCAGTTTTTTATCACCTATGCCCTCGTTCTCTTGCCGGCGCTGTTTATCGAGTTCTGGCTGCATCGCAAAGTTTCCAAATCTCCGGGCGCCAGAATCAATCTGCCGAACAGAGAATACTGGCTCGCGCCGGAGCGCCGCGCGGAAACCTTCGCTTATTTTGAAAATTTTTTCGCATGGTACGGATGCGCGTTTCTTTTCGTAGTCGCTACCGTGACGGGCATGGCTATGCGCGCAAATCTGGACACTGCGCCGCAGTTGCCGACCACGCTTACGGTCTTAATACTCGTTGGTTTCGTCCTCTTCAACATTGTGGCGATCGGGGTGATGTACCGCCGGTTTTCAGCGAATCAATAAGGCAGTTTTACTCAGACAATTGCTATCTCCAATCAGTCGTAAAAAACCGTGATATCTTTGCGATCGCGCACGTACCGTTAGGCTAGTGTTCCGCATTTCTTGACTGGGGTTCCTGTTGACTTTCAGCCAGCGCTTGAAAGAAATTCGCGAAGGGTTCGAGCCAGCGTTTTGGGTGGCGAACGTCAGCGAAATTTTTGAGCGGCTGGCGTACTACGGCGCGTTTTCCTCCCTCGCGAATTATCTCCACGAATCTTTGAACATTCCTACCGAGCAGACGGGTTCACTCGCCGGCCTCTTCGGCGGAATGGTGTGGTTCCTCGCGATTCTGGGAGGCGCCGTTGCGGACCGTCTCGGTTTCCGGCGCGCGCTTTCTCTCGCCTATTTAATTCTCACGTGCGCCTATTTCCTGCTGGGATCGCTCGGAGCCGCATGGATGGCGCCCGTACGTAGTTCAGTGCCTCTGCTGGGGCTCGTGGCATTTGTGCTGGTTCTGCCCGCGCTGGGCATTTCCATGGTGAAGCCGAGCGTTGTGGGCACGACGGCGCGCGCGTCGCGGGAAAATGTCCGCTCGATCGGCTATTCGATTTACTACACGCTGGTAAATATCGGCGGCGCCGCGGGGCCGTACATCGCGTCCTGGGCGCACCGGCACCTGGGGGTGGAAAATGTGTTTCGTGTTTCCGCGCTGAGCGTGCTGCTGATGTTTGTCGCGGTGCTGATATTTTTCAAGGAACCGAGGCGCTCCGGCGAAATTCAGACGCTCACACTGCCGGAAACCGCGCGAAACTTATTCACAGTATTGGCCAATCCGCGCTTCATGGTTTTTCTGCTGATTTTTTCGGGCTACTGGATCGTTTTCTGGCAACAGTACATTGTGCTGCCCCTTTACATTCACGAGTATATCGATCCACATGCCGACGTCGAGCTGATTCTGATTACGGACGCAATCACGGTGATCTGCCTGCAATTCCTCGTCACCTACATCACGCAGAAAATTCCCGCATTCCGCGCCATCACCATTGGCACGCTGATTTCCGCGTTAGGATGGCTGATCGTGGCATCCCATCCGGCTGTGTGGGCCGTGGTGCTTTCCATTTTCGTTGTGGCTCTGGGCGAAATCGTGCTCTCGCCCCGCTATTACGAATATGTGTCCCGGCTTGCTCCTCGCGGCCAGCAGGGAACGTATATGGGTTTCGCATTCGTTCCCATTGGAATCGGCTCGCTCGTGGGCGGATGGCTGGGCGGCCGGCTCATGCATTACTACGGCGAAGTCGCTCAGCGCCCCGAACACGTCTGGTGGGCCATCACCGGAATCGGCGTCGCCACAACGCTTCTGATGTGGATCTATCACTTGGTGGTGAAAACGGAGTTCCCGGCCGCTGCGTCTTAAAACTTTAATTTGTTCGCGATACCAATAAATGAGTAACGATATGTTAACCACCCGCGAAAAAGTCGCGCGTCTTTCTCCTTCTTTCGAGGCAGACTTGAATAGTCATGAAAGATCGTCTGCGAATCGGAATTCTGCTGGCCGCCGTGGCCCTGATTTACGGCAACATAGTGTTCAATCAGTTCGTCCTCGATGATGAACTCTATATCGCACGCAACGCGCAAGTCGTCGAGCCATCCCTGCATGGCCTGTTCACTCCAAATATCGTGACGTCGGTGTTTCGCCCGCTCACCTTCGCCACGTTTGCAGTGAATTGGAAGATGAGCGGCCCTCATCCGTTTGCGTACCACCTGCTCAATCTTCTGCTCCACGCAGCCGCCACTTGGCTGCTTTACATTTTGTTGCAGGAACTTCTCGGAGCGTCCGAAGAAGCAAAAAATATAGCGTTTGTCGCTGCATTGCTCTATGCGGTCCACCCCATCCACACGGAAGCCGTCGCGTGGGCCGTCGGACGCGCCGAGGTTCTTGCCGCAGGATTTCTGTTCGCGGCTTGGATTTTGCATTTGCGCGGTCGACCCTATGCGTCGCTCGCGTGCTTTGCTCTGGCCCTGCTCTCGAAAGAATCGGCAGTCGCCTTCTTTCCGCTCGTCGTGATTGGCGATTATGCAATTGGCAAATGGAAGCCGCGCATCCAATACGCGCTGATCGGCGGGGCCACCGCCGTGTATCTCGCAGTGTTGTGGAAGCTGCAAGGCGGAAGGTTCGGCCAGATCGGAATTAATAGGGTCGATAATCCGCTGGGAATTCTCCCCGCGCACTGGCGCATTCTGAACGCGCTGCGAGTGGCCTGGAAGTACGTAGCCCTGCAGGTTTACCCGGCCATGCTTTCCTGCGATTACTCTTTCAATGAAATTCCAATTTACAAGGATTGGCGCCATACCTTGCCCGCGGCAGTTGCGGCCGCTGCGGTCGTCGCTCTATGGATTTGGGCAATTAAAAGGCGGCACGTGGGTGCAGCGCTTGCCGGAGCAATTTATTTTGCGGGATTCGCGACGACAGCCAATATTTTGGTGCCCACTGGAACGATCATGGGAGAGCGCCTGGCCTATCTTCCATCCGCTGGGTTCTGCCTGCTGGTTGCGCTGGGATGGAGTTGGCTGCGGCAAAAGCAAACCAATGTTGCGTGGGGAGTTCTGGTCGCCGTCGTTTTAATCTTTTCCGTGCGCACCGCTGCGCGGAACCGAGACTGGAAAGATGCCGTGTCGCTTTATTCCTCGAGCGCACGAGCGGTGCCGGACAGCACGAAGATACACGCCAATCTGGGCAACGCGTATTTGCTGAGCAACCAGCTGGATTTAGCGGACAGAGAATTTCAAATCGCGCTGCGCATTGATCCGGACGCGCCGGAAACGCTTTCGGCGTATTCAAGTCTGGAAGTGCAACGCAAGAACTATCAGGCTGCACTCGACATGATGCGGAAGGCCGTGAGCCTGAGCGGACGAAATCACCTCGATTACGACGAGATGATGGTGACGTATGCTGCGATTTTGATGAAAACAAATCACCCAGATGAAGCCCGGCAAAATCTCAACCGCGAAATTTTTGAGTCTCCACGTTATTCGCCGGCGTGGTCGGCTCGTGCGGTCCTTCACCTGAGCCAGGGGGAATTAAGAGATGCCCGCGCCGATGCCCAGACTTCCCTGCAAATTGATAATTCGAACCTGATGGGAATTACTGTTTTGCAGCGCCTCGACACCCATCCCCTGTGGAAATCAAAAGACTAGTTGGACACTACTGAAGAATTTCCGCCGCCAGGCCGCGAACCATTTCAGCAATCGCCAGGCTGGAGGTGAGTCCGGGCGATTCGATGCCAATCAGCTGAATCGCGCGCGGAACACTCGTGTCGCGCTCAATCACGAAATCGGCGATGCCCGCATGCCCGGGCGGCACGAGCTTCGCGCGAATCCCGGAGTACGCCAGCTGCAAATCTCCGGCCGTAATTTCCGGTAGCAACGCTTTCGCGCGCCGTACAAATTCCTCAACCGGAAGGCGATTGCTCTCGTAATCGTTTTTTTCCTCAACGTAATCCGCGGTCGGGCCGACCAGCACAGTGCCCCAAAGCGTGCGCGTCAAATGGACGCCGAGGCTGAGGCCATCGGCATGCGGCAACGGATACACCAGATTATTCACGAGATAGGATTTGCTGCGCACGAGTTCGCAATATTCTCCGCGCACCGGATAAATGCGGTGTTCGTGGTTTCCAAACATAGCTGCAATTTCGTCTGAGTACAGCCCTGCGCAATTAATCACGCAGCGCGTTTCGATCGTTTCTTTTGACGAAGCGCGTCCCTCTGCGCCGTCGCCCTCGCTAAGCGTAACGGTGATGAATTCGGCGTGTGGTTCGAGCATTGTAACGCGTGCATGGGTTAACAGGCTCGCGCCCTGCTCTATCGCCATGCGCGAAAGGGTTTTAATCAGGTCTTCGGCGGAAATGATTCCAGTGGAAGGAACTTCCAGCGCGAAATCGGCGTTGATGTGCGGCTCGCGCGTCCGCACCGCGACGCGATCCACAATGCGTAAACCCTCCACGCCATTGGCGCGGCCATTTTCGGCAAGATGCTCCAGCTCCGCTTCCTGCTTCGCATCATGCGCTACCACCAGCTTGCCGCAATTCCTATGCGGCACATTGTGCGCAGCGCAGAACTCGTGCAGCATCCGGTTGCCCGCAACACACAGCTTCGCCTTGAGCGATCCCGGCGGATAATAAATTCCCGAGTGAATCACGCCGCTGTTCCGCGTGCTCGCGCCCATCCCGAACTTGGGCATCTGCTCCACGAGAAACACGTCGCTCCAACGCGCCGAAACGGCCCGCGCCACGGCGCAACCCACGACGCCACCGCCAATGATCACAATGTTTGCGCGATCCACGGGAAACAGCATAGTGGATTTATCTTCGGAGGCAAGAGCCAAAGCCGGGTGACGAATGATGGAAAACTGCTGCCGCTGCCGTCAGAAGTGACAAAGAATTTTGAAATCTGAAATTTCAAATTGAGATCTCGCGCTTCAGTCGAGTGGACGCCTTCGCTGCTCCCTCTCACGGCACAATCACGCCCACTTTTAGAAATCTTAAACCGTTTTAAGTTTGAATCGCGCTCGGAAAGGTGTAGAAATATGCCTTGCCCGATTGCGAATTGAATCATTGAAACTCGTGGAGGACCGTGATGGTCTGGAAATTTTGCAGTAAAGCCGCCTTGGCTGTCGTCGCTTCCCTCGTAATTTCGGGGAATTTTGCGGCGGCTTTTGCGCAAGGCCGGCCTGAGGCGCCGCCGTTTGACGCGTCGAAAATTACCATGCAGCCGGCTCCGCCAGAGGGCGTTGCGGTGCGTGCCGGCCGACTGTTCGATCCAAAAACGGGAACGAACCTCGCTAATCAGGTGATCCTCATCCAAGGGGATCGCATCATGGATGTTGGCCCTGCGGACCGCGTGAAAATTCCCGCAGGCGCGCATGTGATCGATCTGAGC
Source organism: Candidatus Acidiferrales bacterium (assembly GCA_035696345.1). Taxonomy (GTDB): domain Bacteria; phylum Acidobacteriota; class Terriglobia; order Acidiferrales; family UBA7541; genus Palsa-360. The sequence goes on along the minus strand of DASRQU010000010.1, from coordinate 49,461 downwards.
AACGCCACCGTGCTCCCCGGCCTGATCGACCGCCACGTGCACCTCATGCAAAATCAGGAACCGAACGACGCACGCGCGCTGATTATGGGACAGCACTACGCGCTGGCGGATTTGTATGCAGGCTGGACCACTGTGCAGGACATGAATTCGCCGTTCACGTATGCCACCGTGGAATTGCGCGACGCAATTAACAAGGGCCTGATTATCGGCCCCAGAATGCAGGTTACCGGGCCTGGCCTGACGCCTCGCGGCGCTACATACTACGGAGCGCCGTCCGAACCAGGCGAGTTCGGCTTCGTCCCGGGGATGCCGATCTGGCAAAATTCGCAGAACGTAAATTCGCCGTGGCTCGCGCGCGCCGCCGTTCGCGAACATTCGCATTACGGCACGGACTGGATCAAGATTTACGAAACGGAAGATTACGAAGGCAGCGGTTACCCGCAACCCTCCGGCGCCGGCGCTTTCATGCCAGATGGCAAGATGATTACCGTGCCCTCGATCACTCTGGAGGAAAACCAGGCCATCGTGGATGAAGCGCACCGTAGGGGCTTGAAAGTTGCCTGTCACGCGTATGGCGGCGAAGGATTGCGAAATTGCCTGCAGGCTGGAGTCGATCTTCCCATTCATGTGGTGGTCGGCGTGACAGGCGCTCCAGGACTGGACGACGAAACCATTCGACTCTTTAAAGTTCCGTTGGCAGACGGCACGATGCGCCCCGTGAATCAGACGATTTGGGATCTCGCCGGTCCTCTCGAGCAAGCGGACTTGAAAGTGAGCGGAGGAAAAACTTCGCGCCTCAAGCTGACCGAGTTGAGTTTCAAACGCCTCGTGGCGGCAGGAGTCGTGCAAACGTTTGGCAGTGGTTCATACCTGCAAGGCGCGGGCGTGCAGGCGTATCAATTTTCGATTTACGTAAAGTGGGGAATGTCCCCGGCCCAGGCGCTGCGAACAGCTACCAGCGACGCCACCATTGGGCTGAATTATGACCTCGGCAAGCAAATCGGATTCGTCGAGAAAGGCCGCTACGCGGACCTCGTTGCCGTCTCCGGAAATCCGCTGGAAGACATCACCGAAATGGAGCGCGTGAAATTTGTGATGAAGGGCGGCGCAGTAATCCGCGACGAAATAAAATAATGTTGGTCGATTAATTGGCGCGGGCTTCAGCCTGCGGGTTTGTGCTGGCAAGGAGACAAACCGCGTAGGCAACACGTGGCGGAAGAAAGAAAAAACTGTCATTCCGGGGCATGTGTTTTGCCGAGGAACCTCTCTTTCTTTGAGACTTAGCTGGGATGACGATCGATAGCCGGGTAGCACAGCCACTCTTGGCTGTGTGCACTTTGCAAAACCCGCACAGGCAAAAGTGCCTGTACGACTCAAAGATCCGCCCGCCACATAAACCTGCATCCGGAAAACTCCCGCTCATTTGCACAGAAAAAATAAAACGGGCGCGGCTTGAAAATATTTCAGCCGCACCCGTTTTTCTTTTTCGCCGTCTCCCGTTGAAAATGCGGAGATCGCCTTTACCTCTCACAATGAAAGTCCGGCGCGAGGAAATTGCTCTCCCTCGCGCCGGACGACTCAACTCGAGCTAGAAGCTGAGCTTCAACCCCACCTGCATGACTCGCTGACTTCCCGAGCCGACGAGTGGATTGCCGGCAGCGAAGTCCGGCGTCAGGAATGAAGCACCGAACGAGGTGTTCGGGCCCGGTGAATTGCCAGTATTGACGGAGCTCGACGCCCCGGATGGATTGGCGGCGATAGGCCGATTGAGAACGTTGAAAATTTCCCAACGAGCCTGAATTCCGTAGCGCTCGTGGAAAGTAAAGTTTTTGAAAATGGACAAGTCCCAGTCCTTGAACCCCGAGTCGCGGAGGATGTTCCGGCCCATGTTGCCGTAAGTCCCCTGCGCCGGAGGCGCAATCACCGATTTTCCATTCGCAGACACGTAACACCCAACGGAGTCTAACGAGGCGAGCTGTCCAGCGTTCGATCCGATCGCCGTCAAGCAGGCCGCGGGATTCACGGTGCTTGGAGCGGGGCTCGCTCCATAGATAGAAGTGACGACACAGCTAGCACTGGCCGCCGAGTTCCCAACATAACCGGAGCACTGCGGAATGCTGTTTTTGCCAGATGGAAAATCGGCTGGATTGCCGAAAATATTCCAGCGGTCCGTGTTTTCACCGGTTCCGCTGAAATTGTCTCCAGCATCGAAGATCTGCCAAGGTTGCGCCGTGGCGACCGTCACAATCGTGTTGATCTGCCAGCCTTCCAGCAACTGTCCGAAGCCTTTAATCCCAGGAATGTTGTAACTGGCTGTGGCCGTAAATCGGTGACGTACGTCGAAATCGCTGCTGGCATAGTCCTGCGCGAGGTTGTTGCTGTTCTCCGGGTTCAAGCCGAAGCGGTTCAGAGAACCGTTATCCAGCCCGTGACCGTACGTATAGCCTACGTTGAACAGCAAGCCGTGCGACAATCGCTTGGTGAGGCTCACTTGCAGGCTGTTGTAATTGGAATAGTCTTTGTTTCCCACCTGGTAGATGTATCCCAGGTACGGGAACTTGTTAAAGTACGGCCGAGATTCCTGAACAGGGCTCCCGGTTCCCCCCGCGTTGCACGCGTCGGCAGCCTGCGCTGCGGTCGGGGTATTCAGACAATACGCCGCACCCAGCGGTGCCTGATTGATATCCGTAAAACTCAAGAGCCTGTAGCCGTGGTTGCCAACGTACTCCAATTCAAGTGAGAGATTGGAGCCGAAGGCATGCGTGACGCCAAGGTTATAGTTAATGACAAAGGGCACCTTGAGGTTGGGGTTCACAGACATGAGGTCGCACGGCGCCGGATTTCCCGCCACGCCATCTCCGCATTTCGGACCGCCAGTGCCGCCCGGCAGGACCGATGTCTGCCCAAGACCGCAAGCAGTGGTGTGGGCCGGGCCTGTGGTGGTCGTTGGATCCCAGCAAAGCTGACTGGCACCAAAACCGGCCGAGCCGAGATTGTTGGTTCCGCCTCCCGAGGACGGGCAAATGATAGAAGGAATTACGGTCGTTATGCCGCAAGACAAGGTAGCGCCGGTCGGAATCGCATTAATCGCCGTGGAACCGTCGCCCTGCATATTGAATTGTCCTTCGAACGTTTCCAGGTTCCAGGTTTCATGAATGAGCCCGACGCCCAGCCGGACGACGGTCGTCCCGTTGCCCTTCATATCCCAAGCCATACCCAGGCGCGGCTCGAAATCGAAGGGATCGGTTTTCCAAATGGTGTCCCACCCAGGCTGCCCTTGCTGCACCATTCCTGTTGGCGATGACGGATCGAAGTTTCCGATATTGCCAAAGGCGTCCTTCATCGGTGTATTCAGGTTATAGCGCAGCCCCGCGTTAACAATCAGTCTGGGGGTAACGCGCCAGTCATCCTGAATGTATGCAGCGTAATTGTAGGAGATCAGCTTCGATTGCGGCGTGCCCGAGAGGAGCGTTGCCGCCGATCCACCCGGAGGAGGCGAAAGAGTTCCAGCGAAGAAATCTTCAAGAGGAGTGGAACCCGCGAACGCGCCGTTGCCGAAGAAATTAAATCGGCCGCGGCCGTTATTAAATACCGCCGCATCCGCTTCCAGATGCGTGAATTCGCCACCCACCTTGATCGAGTGCTTGCCCTTTAAAACTGAAACCGAGTCCTGCAGGTCCCAGTATGGATTCGGAGTAAAATATTGGGGACGATTGAACGCGGTTCCCACAACTGGCGTACCGCCATTGCCAAAGCCGTTAATCACAATGCTTGGCAGTCCTCCGGCCAGTGGATTTGTCACTCCTGTACTGATTCCATACGTGCTGGAGGGACTATTCACATCGACATTGATGAAGGAAAACGAAACGCGGTTATAGCCAAACCGCAATTCATTTACGATATTGGAGTTGGGGGTATAGACCCAGCTCGAGGTAATCGTCATCGCGGTAATGGGCGTGCTGTCCGTCGCGTTTTGCGAGACGAAGGAATGATCTTCTCCCGTCGCAGTATAGTGGCCGTAGAAGAACATTCCGTTAAAGGAGTTCTTGTCATTGGCGTGGAAATCGAGCTTTCCGACACCATTGTCGCTGGTGTTCTGAGTCGGAAAAGTGCTGAGGAAAGTGTTCGAAGTTCCCGTATTCGGGAACAATTGGCTGCCCGCGTCGACGCCAGTACAGACCACAGGGGTTGCCGTTGCGTTGCAACCCGATAGCTTCTGACTGACGTTGCTGATCGGAATCCCCTTACCCTGCAGAGCGGTGATTGCATCGACCATGCTGAGCGCCGGATTTCCCACAGTCACGAGATTCGGAACCGGAATTCCGCCCACGAAGCCGATGAGCGATCGCAAGCCCTCGTAGCCTCCAAAAAAGAAGAGCTTGTCTTTCTTGATTGGGCCACCCACCACGCCGCCAAACTGCTTTAGTTGGGCATCCGTCTGCGGGCACTGCCCATTGGATTGAAGAAGCGCCGCCGAGCAGCCGACAGGTGACGCGATGTTGAAGTAATTCCGTGCGTCCCAAGCCTGGTAACGGCCGAATGCGTAAGCGTCGCCGTGAAGCGTGTTGGTCCCAGACTTGATTCCTACGTTTACGATCGCGCCGGACTTCCAACCGTATTCCGCCTTTGGATTTTCCTGGAGGTTGAATTCCTGAATGGCGTCCACGGGCAGGATCGTCGCGCCGTCCGTGAATGGACTCGGCATGTTGATCACGGGGCGGGCGTCAAACGGGTTGGAGTTGATGATACCTTCGATGAGCCATACGGACTCATCAGGACGGGCTCCGTTCGTGCTCTGGGTCCATGGACCACCGCCCGGTTGCAGCATCACGCCAGGGCGCAAGCCTAGCAGGTTTTGGTAATCTCGGCCATTCAGGGGCAAATCGATGATGTCGGCATTTTCCAGCGTGCCGCCCATGGTTGCGTTTGTGGTTTCCACCAGTGGAACAGCTTCCGTCACCGTCACGGTTTGATTTTGTTCGCCGGGCTGCACGACCAGGTCCACTCGAACTTCGTGGCCAACTTCGATCAGGACTGCCTGGCGCTCAATTTTCTTGAAACCTTTGGCTTCGCCGCGAACCGTGTAGTTCCCGGCAGTCAGGTTCGGCGCATTGTAGGCGCCCGCCTCGTCCGTCATCAGCGTTCTGCTGATGCCCCTCTCAGTATCGATTACTGTGATGGTAGCGCCGGAAATGACGCCACCGCTTTGATCGGTTACGGTTCCAAGTATTCGTCCAAAGCTTCCTTGTGAAAATGCAGGCAGGCAGTACAAAACGACCGACAGCAGACAAACGAGAAGTGGAACATCGTTTTTACTGCCAATTCGCGCAATTCTCCCAATACCCGGCTTTACAGAATTCATGTATGGACCTCCTGTCCAAGTTGTCCAATGAACCGTTATTAAATCTGGCCCCAGTCCCCACGTGCTGATTGGCCCAAAATAAGCCCCGGGAAAAAGCCAAATAATTATGGTTCTCCGGCCAACGGTTCCATGAATCCCGACACCGCTCTGAATTATTGCTGGTTCGGATTTCTCCTCAGCTGCAACCCGCTTCGGAGTACAGGTGTGAATATTCCCGGTCCTGCGCAAAGCCACAGACAAGCAGTCTATGAGCTTCGCTACCCATAAATGCATGAGTCGGATCTGGAAATAATTGTCAGCCCCACCCACTCTCGGGTTAAACCGAAATCCGTATTACCCCGGCGGACGGTCCCCACCGTCCTTAATTGGCGCGATTCTGTGACCGCGAGAGAAATATGTCAACTTTTATTTCGATAATTCGTCGTACAATCGCGTACAGGGTTTAGATTATAAAGAAGAAGTTATAACTAATAGGATTATTTAGTTAAACAATAAACATCTCGTAAAAGAACCGAGATTGCGATCGCGGCAATCGACATTAGTCGCTCGCGCCCAATGGAAGAAAGTATTGCGTGCCTTTCACCGGCTGCTGCAAACGCCTCAATAGCTGCTGCAGGTCCTCGTTGCGCTCCACAAAATCAATTTCAGACGTATTGATGACCAGAAGATCCGATGCGGAATAATGAAAAAAGAAATGTTCATACGCGCGCACGATTTCCTCGAGATAGGCGCGTGAAATCTGATTTTCGGCAGGAGATTTTTTCCTGGCGATGCGCTCACGCAACACTTCCGGAGTCGCCTGAAGATAGATGACGAGGTCCGGCGGTTTCAGCGTCGCCGCGAACATTCCAAAATAACGCTCATATACTTTTAACTCTTCGTTATCCAGATTCACGTATGCGAAAATCTTGTCTTTCTCAAACAGGAAATCAGAAACCAGCGGCGAAGCATCGTTCTTCTGCGCTTCTAACCACCGCTGGTGGCGCTCGATCAGGAAATACATCTGCGCGCGAAATGCGGAACCCGGTTTCTCCTTGTAAAAATCGGTCAAGAATGGATTGTCGTCGGGGTCGAAGACGCGCCGCGCGTGGAGGCGATCCGCCAGGATCCGCGAAAGCGTGGACTTGCCCACGCGGATCGGTCCTTCAATGGCGATGGAACGCGGCAGCTCAAACTCAGGCAACGCTTGTGATGGGACCGCGGGAGATTGGACCATGGGACGAAATTATAGCTGAAAGACCATGAGTTTCGCGCAGCACTGTGAATCCAAAGATTGACTGCGTATTAGGCCAGCTTGGCAGGATTACTTCGTGCTTGCGCGCCCACGCTGCGCGGCGCGAACGGGAATGCAGTCGGAACCGCGGGAAGTTCGATGCGAAATGTCGCGCCGCCTTCGGGCCGGTTGTAGCAGGAGATCTGTCCACCCTGGTCGCGAACGAGTCCGTAGCAAATGCTTAAGCCAAGCCCAGTCCCTTTGCCCACAGGCTTCGTCGTGTAAAACGGATCGAACACTAGATTCGGATCGCGCATCCCCGGTCCGGTATCCGAAAACAGGATAACCACGTTTCCCTTTTCAAACATCGTTCGAACCGTGAGCACTCCTCCGCCCGACTCCTGCATGGCATATACAGCGTTGTTGATGATGTTGGTAAAAACCTGCAGCAACTGGTTCATGTCCGCGCGAACTTCGGGAATGCCTGCGCTCGTTTGTACTTCGATGCGGATGTTTTGCCCGCGGAGATCGAAGCGGCGGAATTGCGCGGAGGTCGTGACGATCGTGTTGACGTCTAATGTCGCTCTTTGCTCGCTGGGCGCCTGGCGCGCGAAGCTGAGCAAATTGTTGACGAGGCCCCTCGTCCGCCGTGCCTGTTCACGAATTTTTTCGGCGATTCCGCGCGTCTTCTCCCCAATCATCGGATCGTCCGCCAACAGTTCGGAATATCCGAGAATTGCGGTAAGCGGATTATTGATTTCGTGGGCGGCCCCGCCTACCAATTGCCCGATGGAAGCCAGTTTTTCTGACTGTACGAACTGCGTTTGGAGCCGCTTTAGATTGTCGATGGACTCGTGCGATGCGCGTAGCAGGCGGAGACGTTCCCGATTGACGAGGTCATGCCGGAGGAACGCTAGAAAGCCCAGCGGCAACGCCGCACCGAGCGTGACAAGAATCCGAAAATCACGCACGGCCGCTGGCGCCACACTCCCTTTCATGCACCAGAATCCGATCAGCGGCAGAGAAAGAAGCGCCATCCTTGCCAGATTCGCTGTCCAGGCACTACCGTGCTGTGAAGCGTCGCCGGCGGCTAATTCCCCTAACTTTTCGGCAGCGGCTTTAGTAGTCGGCTCGGCCGTCTGCCTGGCGATAATTCCAACTGTCGCCAACCACAAAAATGATATGAGCAGCGGCACGTTATACAACTCGCTCATCGAGTAAGCCGCTCGATCGATACCGAAGTTGATGGTTACCAATCCAAACGTGTAGATGGCTCCAACGCCGGCCAGGTGAATATAAATTTTGCGCCAGTATCCGGTCGTCTTGGCTGCAAGAAACGCGGCTCCGGCGGCAAATGCCAAGTTCTCAAGAGCCGTGACAATTTCGTGAGCATGAATGTAATTTCGAACATCCGCCGCCACGATCAGCCATGGAATGACGGCAAATACATATACATAGAGCCACCAGCAAAGCAGCAATCCGAAATCCACATAATCGTAAAGGATGTTGCGATCGTCCGAACGCTTGTGAGGCTGCATGGTGAGCGCGGCGATCATGGGAACGGTGTGCAGGAAAAAAATAATATCGCCGCCAAACAGATTGAGAACCGGGCGATGTTGGTACACCACTGCGTATGTCCACAGGATCTGACCTGACATCCCGAGGACGCAGCCAAACGCAAGCAGCATCCAGAACGTGCGTTTTCGCCAGTCGGGAGTTACCGCATTCAGCAGCAGCGCGCCATTTACGAATAAGGGGATGAGACAAAATAGTAGATTAGACGCTGTGGTGCGGCCCACGCCGATCGGTACAAATTCGCATATGGCGATGTACACGCCTACCACAAGGAACCAGGCGGCCGCGACGTGCCAGTAACTTCGGAGAGCTAGTTTCATAGTCCGACTAATTCACCAGTTTAACTTAACCGCGAAATTGGCAACCCTCTGAGAGGTACAGGTATGACGAAAACATAACAGCGTAAACATCACAAAACGAAGCGGCTAGGCGCGCTGCCTCATATCGAGGGTCCGCGCAAGCCCCGTCGGGTGGGTCGCGACGCTCTCAAATCGTTTGCTGTACCCGCAAACGGACCTGCGTCCATCGTACGCATCAAAAATGTCGCTGGTCTGTTCCTTGGACTTCAAGGCTGGGGCGTAAATAATAAATCAAGAATCGAAATTGTCGACCGTTTTAAAACTATTTTTTCGCGGATGTGTCCATCTGTGACGGGACCGTTTTTTCAATCCACTGTGCCATAACACCGGCAATCTCCATGTTGTTTTTTTCGAGCATCATCATGTGCCCGTTCCCGTGGATGCCGACATCCGCGAGTTTCACCCACTTGACGGGCACGCCCGCTTGCTCCAAATATTCCACCGTGCAGTGATCGTAGGCGCGGTGATAGGACGCTTCCGACGTTATGACGAGTATTGGTATTTTCTGAAGCTTGGGAAGTTGCCGCGCCGGAGATATCTGCATCCAGCACGAGCTCTCACTAGGGTCGTCAGGTTTCTCCCGGCGGACAATCGCGAGATCCGATGGACTCGAGACCGGGGGATCATACGTCAACGCATCGGGTGTCGGCCCCCAGGGACGAACATTCTCCGGAACTTCGCGGAACCAGTCGGGCGCGCCGGTGTTGTCGACGTTAAAAAAGGGCGGGCCGTTCGGCTCGATCGCCACAATCGCCTTCACCAGATCGGGCCGTGCATCTCCCACCGGCCAGCCGAACGCGCCGGACTGCGAATGCGTCAGCAGAATTGCCGGTCCGATTTTTTCGAGAAGGGCAAGAATACCGTCGCGGTTCAAGCCCTGCTGCAGCGCGTAATTGGCAATCGATGGCAATTGCGATGCGAAAAATTGATCGAAGATCGGATCTCCCGGCACGCCTGCCCCGGGCCACTGCGTGTGCAGATGCGCCTGCGGCCAAAGATTGTAGCGCTCCACATTGGTAAATCTTTTCTGCGTTGCGACCAGGTCCGCCGGCATATTCGGACCGTACGTTTCGTCCTGATAATTGCTGCGCCCCCGGCCCACCTGGTCCACAACATAAACCGCATATCCATGCCTCAAAAAAAATTGCGCCCAGCCTTCCCGACCGTCAGGCGTTCCTGTGAAATTGGTGCCGGACTGGCTGCCGCCGTGAACCATGATGATCGGATACGGGGATTTTCGATGTACCGGAATTTGGAATTCCGCATAAATCTGGTTCACCATTACCTTGGCATCCTTCACCGTCGCGTACGATCCTCCGGCAAATAGATAGCCTTCGCGCGCAATCTCGAGCGGCGGCAATTTTGCATTTGTTGCTTGCTTCGCAGGGGAAGCTTTCGCAGGAATACCGGCCGGCGTTCCTGCCTGCGGCGCGGCCCAATCCGCGGTCCCAAATGCGAGCGTCGCCGTCAACAAAAAGACGGCGTCACGCATCAACTTACGCGCTTGTCGATTCATCGCTCTCTCCCCCGGTGCGTCGGCCTGCCTGTTGCGGGAGAGACTACACTTTCTCTTGCGCGATGGCACTACTTTTCAGGATAGAACATCCGAAGCCCCAGGTTCGCAAAGCTCACACGGAAAGAATAAAATGGAATAATGGCGGAAAGTATCGCGCAGGAAAAACTTCGTTTCGAGGAAGCGGACGCCGATTTTCTCACCCGCTTCCCCGAGTACCGGAATACTTCGCTGCTGGACGATTTTCGCGCAACCGAATACCGCCGCCTCGAGGAATTCCGGCACGTTTACCTCGATTACACAGACGGTTCGCTATGGGCGGAATCGCAAATACAGAAACATTTTGATCTGTTGCGTTCCAGCGTACTGGGCAATCCGCACTCCGCGAGTCCTGCTTCCGTGGCGATGACCGATCATGTGGAGCGCACCCGCCGCCACGTGCTGCGATTTTTTAACGCCAGCGCGGAAGAATATATTCTGGTCTTCACGCAAAACGCTACGGCCGCGCTGAAACTGATCGGCGAATCATTTCCGTTTGCCGCAGGTAGCCGCTACCTGCTCACATTCGATAATCACAATTCTGTGAATGGGATCAGGGAATTTGCGCGCGTCAAAGGCGCGACCATTGAATACGCGCCGCTCGCGATGCCGGATCTGCGGCTCGACGCTGCAAAATTACACGCCGTTCTGGACGGCGCCGATCCGCGCCACGCCAATTTGTTTGCGTACCCTGCGCAGTCCAATTTCTCCGGCGTGAAGCATCCGCTCGATCTCGTCGCGAAAGCGCAGAGCAAGGGCTGGCGCGTGCTGCTTGACGCGGCTGCCTTCGTGCCCACGAGTCGTCTGGACCTGTCCGACACGCAGCCAGATTTCGTAACACTTTCGTTTTACAAAATGTTCGGCTACCCCACGGGCGTTGGCGCGCTGCTCATTCGCCGCTCTGCTCTCGCGGCGCTGAAGCGACCGTGGTTCGCCGGCGGCACCGTGAATTTCGCGTCGGTGCAAGGGCAGGCGCATGTTCTCTCTCCGAACGAAGCTGCGTTCGAAGACGGCACACTGAATTATCTTTCTATCCCGGCCGTAGAAATCGGATTGCAGTACCTGGAATCGATTGGCATTGACATAATTTCGGAGCGAGTGCGCTGCCTGACGGGATGGCTCCTTGAAGAACTGCTGGCCCTGCGCCACACGAATGGCCGAGCTATGGTGCGCATGTACGGCCCCGCAACCACCCAGGCTCGCGGAGGAACCGTCACCCTGAATCTGTACGATCCGCACGGACACTTGCTGGATTACCGGCGCGTAGAAGAACTCGCGGGCGCGGAAAATATTTCCCTCCGCACAGGATGCTTCTGCAATCCGGGCGCGGGAGAAATTGCAGAAGGCTTGACCGAGGAAGATATGCGCGCCGGATTTACGATGGGCGCTGAAATAAACCTGCTGAGCTTCGTGCGCATGATGCAGGAGCGCGGCCACAAAAGCGCCGGCGCGATTCGCGCATCGATCGGCGTGGCCAGTAATTTTGCGGATGTCTGGCGCTTCCTGCGTTTCGTCGCCGGCTTCCGCGATCAAACGCGCCTCACAATCGGCGAGGTCAGCTTCGACATCGAATCCTGCCGCATCATCAGAGATGGAAGCTAGCTTCACGTGGCATAGGCTTCAGCCTGTGGAATTTAGTCCTTGCAAGGCCAAAACCCACAGGCTGAAGCCTATGCCACATAACCCGATTAATGCGTCGCCGCTTCTTTCGCCGAATCGAAATCATTCTCCAGCTTAGCCACCACCACAGTCGCCACCCCATTCCCAATCACATTCGCCAGCGCGCGCGCCATAGACAGAAAATTATCCACCGCAAACAGCAGCGCGAGCCCTTCAATCGGCAAAACTCCGGACGCCCCAATCGTCGTGGCCAGAACAATAAACGCAGCTCCCGTCACCCCGGCGGCTCCCTTGGAAGTGACCAGCATGATAGCCACAAGGCTGAGCAGCCGCCCAAACGACAACGGAACCTGATAAACCTGCGCAATAAAAAGCGTACTGATCGGCAGAGACAATGCCAGTCCGCCAAGGTTGAACGCGTACCCGGTAGGCAAAACCAGGTCGACCACCTCGCGCGCGGCCCCAAATTTTTCAAGCTTCACCATCAGCTGCGGCAAAACGCTTTCCGAAGAAGACGTCCCAATCACCAACAGAATTTCATCAAAAATGTAGCGGATAAAATGAATGAGGCTGAATTTAAACAGCCGGCAAATCAATCCCAGAACCACAAACACATAAAACGCCTCGGTCAGATACGTGCAAACGATCAGCTTGGACAATGCGAACAACGCGCCGTTACCAAATTTCCCGACCGTAAATGCCATAGCACCGAATGCGCCGATGGGCGCAACGCGCATAATGATGCGAATAATTCCAAAGAACGCCATCATGATTCCGTCCAGGCTGTGCACCACGGCTTTCCCGCGCTCGCCCATGCCAATCATAGCCATGCCGAACAGCAGCGCGATCACCACCACTTGCAGCAAATCGCCGCGCACAAAGGAGCCAAGAAAATTATCCGGCACCGTTCCCAGCAAAAAACCAAGCACCGTAAAATTTTTTCCGCTGCCCGCGTATGCTGAGTAATCGGTGGAAGTCGCACCGGTTTGTTGCGCGTTAACGCCAACGCCTGGCTTAAAAATAACGACCGAGGCAAGCCCGATGGCCAGCGCCAGAGTCGTCACCAGTTCAAAATAAATGAGCGCCTTGAGGCCTATGCGGCCCACTTTGCGCACGTCTCCGATGTGCGCCACTCCGGTCGAAACGCACAGAAACACGATGGGCGCGATCGCCATGCGGATGAGCTTGATGAACAGATCGCCCAGCGGCCGCATCTGCACGGCGAGTTTCGGGTCCACCTCGCCCAAAATAATCGCGGCCACGATGGCGATAAATACATGGAGCGTAATATTATTTTTCCACGTGCGCTTCTTCTTCGGGTGCATCTCGTGCTGAACTTCGTGCGCCGTCGTTTCCAAGTCAACCCCCCGCGTTTGCCGTCCGCCTGCTGTAGCCCGCCTCTTCAGAGGCGGGGTTTAGATACCTATGCGGCAACGTCGACGTGTGCCATCTAAATCTCCGCCTCTGAAGATGCGGGCTGCAGCAATGCCACTGCCACAGATGTACGCTACTTACTCCGTCAAGAAATCATTAGCCCCAAACGAACTCTACCCTCGTGCCAGCGAATCCATCACTTTGAACAATTCCTTTTTGGCCTCGAACCCGATTCCCGGAATTTCCGGCAGCTTCACATAACTGTTTTCCACCGGGATGCCGTCCGCGAATCCACCGAACGGCTGAAAAATGCCGGGGTACGATTCGTTTCCGCCAAGCCCAAGTCCCGCGGCAATATTCAACGAAAGCTGGTGCCCGCCGTGCGGAATGCAGCGTCTGGACGACCAGCCATAATTCTTGAGCATGTCCAGAGTCTTCAAATACTCCACAAGGCCGTAGCTGAGCGCGCAATCGAACTGCAAGATATCGCGATCCGACCGCATCCCCCCATAGCGAATCAAATTGCGCGCGTCCTGCATCGAAAAAAGATTTTCGCCTGTGGCCATCGGGTTTGGATAATGTTCCGCCAGCTTCGATTGCAATTCGTAATCGAGCGGATCGCCGGCTTCCTCATACCAATGCAGCCCGTAAGGCGCGAGGGCTTTGGCGTAAGCGATCGCGGTCTCCACATCGAAGCGCCCGTTCGCATCCACCGCCAGTTGGTCGCCGCGATCCAGAATTTTGAGGACCGCCTCAATCCGGCGGCAATCTTCCGCAAGAGACGCGCCGCCGATTTTAATTTTTACGACGGAATAACCCATGTCGCGATAGCTTTGCATTTCGCGTTGCAGCGCCAAATGATCTTTTTCCGGATAATAGTACCCGCCCGCCGCATACACAAATACTCTGGCATCGGCCTCACCGCCGCGAAACCGATTCGCGAGCAAGCGGTACAGCGGAACCTCGGCGATTTTCGCCACCGCGTCCCACACCGCCATGTCCAGAACGCCCACAGCGACGGATCGTTCGCCGTGCCCACCGGGCTTTTCATTTTTCATCACGATGTTCCAGATTTTAAATGGATCTAGATTTTCGCCCGTCTCATCCACCACTTCCGCGGGCGCCGCGGCGCGCAGGCGGGGAATGAAGCGATCGCGTAGCAAACCGCTCGGCGCATATCGTCCATTGGAATTAAATCCGAAGCCAACCACCGGGCGTCCGTCGCGCACCACATCCGTGATCAGCGCCAGAACGCTCACCGTCATCTGGCTGAAATCGATATACGCATTGCGAATTTCCGATTTGATGGGAACAACGATTTCACGAATATCTACGATCTTCATTATTCCTTTACCTCGCTGTCGCGCAATGCCTCACGATTTAATTTCAAACCCAAGCCGGGCGCGTCGGGAATTGTCAGCATTCCATTCACCGGCTGCGGCGAATCCACAAAAAGCATTTCGCCCACCTGCACCATTCCCAGGTGCCATTCGACGATCCAGCCGTTCATCAGCCCCGCAAACGTGTGCATGTTGAAAAGCGGCCAGCCGCCGCCGTTGGCAATCGGCATGTTGTAAATTTGCGCTAGGTGCGCGGCCTTGCGCGCTTCCGTGTAGCCGCCGCAAAAACACACGTTGGGCTGCAAAATGTCCACGGCCTGTTTCTCCACCAGTTCGCGCAGGCGCCAGCGGTGCCCTTCCATCTGCCCCGCGGCAAGCGGAATTTTCGTGTGCGCGCGAAGATCGGCCAGCGCGCGCGCGTCGTTCTGGTGCAACGGCTCTTCAAACCAAGTGATGTTGCAATCTTCAATTTCACGGCACAGCATCTTGGCCTGCACAGGATTGAACAGATAGTTGGCGTCAATCATCAGATCGATGTTGGGCCCGACGGCGTCACGAACGGCGCGCAGTCGGATCGCGTCTTCGCGCCAGCCTTTTTTATCCACGGCCACCACAATTTTCAGCGCGGAGAATCCTTTGGAAATTTGCAGCTTGGCGGCTTCCACTAGCTGTTCGCGATCGTACTGCGGAAATCCGTATGTCACGTACGCAGGCACCGAGGTGCGCGCATTGCCCAGCATCTGCGCCACCGAGCGATTCGTCGCTTTGCCGTGAATATCCCACAGCGCGATATCGAGGCAGGACAACGCACTCGAAACCACGCCGGTCATCGCGCGCGGATTCAACTTCTGCAAAACTTTCTGGTGAATCGCTTCCAGATCGCGCACGTCCATATCGCGCACCGTGGGCAGCACGTACAGTTTCAGCGCGGTCACCACGGAGCGCGCCAGAAAATGTCCCGTGATGGCGATTCCCGTAAGCCCGTCCTCGGTTTCCACTTCGCAAAAAACAAATTCTTTCTGTTCTTCGCGCCCGTAGCCCTCCACTTTCCCTTCGAGCAGCGGCACAGAAATCGCCGTCGAGTGAATGCTTGCCTTTATATTCTTGATCTTCATTCTTTCTCCTTGCCTTTGCGGACACGATTTTTCAAATCTTTGGGATTTTTTTCTTTCGCGCTTTGCAACAGGCGCGTTTTTCCGGCCAGAATGTGGCGCGTCATTTCGATCTCCGCCAAATCCGCGTCGCGGTTTCGCAGCGCCTCAATCACCAGTTCATGTTCGCGATTCGAAGACGCCATGGATTCGCCCTGCACCAGACCTTTTCGGCGAAACAGGTGCAGCTCTTTACTCAGCGTTTTGTAAAGTTCCGCGAGCCGGCTGTTCCCGGAAAGCTCCACGAGGCGCGCGTGAAACGCGACGTTCAGTGGGTAGTACGCGTCGATGTCCTTGGCCTTTTCCATTTCCTCGACCATCGACCGCAGCCCGGCGATGTCGCGGTCGGTGGCACGCAGCGCGGCAAGCCGTCCCGCCAGCCCAAAAAGATGCGCGCGCACGTCATAAATTTCGGCCGCCTGTGCGACGCTCATTTCGCGCACAAACACGCCCTTGTTATTCACCACCTTGACGAGGCCGCTTTTTTCCAGGCTGCGGCACGCCTCGCGAATCGGCCCGCGGCTGATGCCAAACATCTGCGCGAGCGTGCTCTCGTTGATGCGGTCGCCCGCCTGCAATTCCCCGTTGATAATCATGCGTTCGAGCTCCTCGGCAGCGAGCGAGGAGAGAGACTTGGCGCGGCGCGCGCGCAACTGGGTAAGCAAATCGTTATCGCGGACAGAGGCTCGATCCATGCCGGAATCGTATACTGTTGACAGTTGACAGTCAACAGGGGTTTTGCCTTGGTAGGACAGGCTTCAGCCTGTCTGCTTTTTTCCTGTTTTTTTGCGGTACTACTGACCCTACTGCTGCCGATTCACCATACGAAAACCAGACAGGCTGAAGCCCGTCCTACCAAAGGCAGGTCTACTCGATGAATTTGCCCACTTCCGGGTCTCCTGTGCCGCTGCAGCCTGTCGCGCCATAGCGCAGGAATTTCTGGGCGCGCGCAGCGCCGTCCACTTCGCCGACATACACATTTCCGTCGGAGTCGACAGAAACTACGTGCGGCCAATGGAATTTTCCGGCCTCGCGGCCACCGCCACCGAAGCGGCTTAGCTCTGTGAGGTTTTGCCGATTGATGACATACACGACGTCATTGTTCAGGTCGGTAACGTACATGCATGATTGCTTCGCATCCGTCGAAAAGTTCACCGTGCCGGACGTGCCGCCGTAGGTTTCCGGAGCGACGTGCAGCTCACCCACGAATCCGCACTTGCCAACTTCGCCCTCTGGATTCGCACACGGCTTCCCTACTTCAGAGGCCTTAAAAATTTGCACGCGATTGTTGCCGCGGTCGCAAACATACAGCAGTCCGTCATTCGCGAGCTTGGCGCAGTGCACGGGGCTACGGAAAAATTTCGGCTTCATGTTTCCAGCCTTGAAATCGTCCGGCCATGATCCGGCGCCCTCGCCGACGTCTTCACCGCCACCGTTTTCGCCGACCACCGGGTTCTGTCCATACGCGCCGAAATGCCCTACGTATTTTCCAGTCGCCGCATCCACGATCAGCACGCGGCGGTTGCCATAGCCGTCCGCGATGTACATTAAATTATTCTTTGCATCGACCACCGTATCGGCCGGCCAAAATGGTTCGGGAGTTCCGTTCACGCCGCCACTCGTGTCGTTGCTGTTCGGTCCCTTGGCGCCGGGCGTGCCAATCTGATAGACGAACGTGCCATCCGTTTTAAATTTCAGGATGTGCGAATCGTTACCGAAACTCGGGGCCCACGGAAATTGTCCATGGAAATTGCGAGCTTGCCCATTTCCGCCGATATAAACAAAATCGTTCTGGTCCACATAAATGCCGTGCTCGCGAGCGGGCCATGTACAACCATCTTGTGCGCGGCATTTTTTCTGTGAGAAATCCTCATCGCCAGGACCGCCCCAGGCTTGCAGCAATTTGCCCGCTTTGTCGAACACGAGCACCGACGGCGCAGGCATGCAGCACTGATTAATTCGAGTGTTTGGCCGTGGAAATCCCATCGCGCTGATTGGCTTGCCCTTGGCATCCGTGCCGGCCGCAGGCTGCATTCCGCTATCCGTGGAACTGACGGAGCGAGGGCGGTGGAGCACCCAGATGTGATCGTGCTTGTCGACGGCAATTCCGCCGATGTCTCCGATCACCCAGTGGTGGGGCAACGGCATGGGCCACGCGGGATCCAGCACAAAGCCTGGAGCGGTTCCCTTGTGCGTCGCGGAGAGCGATTCCGCGAGGCGGTCTTGAACGTGCGCCTTCTGCAAGGCGTCCGCGGCGCTGGTCGCGTTTTGTTGCGCGCGCGCACCGGGCGCAGCGCACATGAAGCTGAACGCAGAAACAAGTATGCCCGCGATGATTTTGAGTATCGCGATTCTTGGCTTCATCATGTATCTCCCTGGAAGTTACACTTATTCGTAATATGCGGGTGCGTGTTTCAGTTTATCGCTCTGCGCCTTCTCGTGATTGATCCAGAGTTGCGCGTGATAAAAAGTAAGCAGGTCCGCCATGCGCTGCATGGATAGCTGCGTCTGCACTTTTTGCTCCGCAGGCATGGTGGTGAAATACGGAACGCGCCGGTTGTCCCAATTATCCTGCAAGTGAACCGCGTCGCCGGTCAGCAGGATCCAACCAGTTTTTGCGAGATGGACCAAGCAGGACTGATGTCCGGGCGTGTGGCCGGGAGTGAAGATGAGCATCACCGAGCGATCTCCGAACACATCGAGATCTTCCTGCACCATGGTCACGGGATGTTCCTTCAAGAAAGTGGGCCGCGAGTCCGATGGAGGCTTCGCGATTCCCGTTTTTCCGGGCGCAAAATAATAATCGTATTCGGTCTTCTGGATGAGGAACGGCACAGCGGGAAATAATTCCGCATTGCCGATATGATCGGGATGCGTGTGTGAAATTCCCACAAACTTGATGTCCGAAGGTTTGACGCCAATCCCGGCGAGTTGAGACTCGAGCGTCTTGGCGCGACTCCAGTGAATATCCGTCGCGGGATTATTGCTCGGGTACCATCCATCGGGCATTGCCGCAACTGCATCGGAAATACCCGTGTCCCATAGAAAATATTCATTGCCGTGGCGAACCAGATAGCAACTGACCGAAATGTCGATTGGTTTCCCGACGTTAAAGCCAACCGTCCAGCGCGACTCGTCCGGGGCATGCCCGGTGCCGCAATCTAGCACGTAAAGGCGGTCTGCAGTTTTGCCGCTTGACTGCGCCCAGGCTGCACTCGAGTGCAAAATCCCAACAACAGCCAAAACAACGAAACCGAATTGTTTTTTCATCACTCCTCGCGCTTTGTGAGACTAGAAAACTGCTTCCCACATTTGTGCCCGATCTATTTGTCTTCCCCACCGGGACATTTCGCGTTACTTCCGCCGCAATCGCCGCCAACATGTTCCGGTACGCCTTTACCCGCCACTTCCGTCCGCATGCCCGCTGGATCGTGAATGGACCACGCGTATTTGCTGTCGGGGGTCGGTTTGTACCCGAGTTTCTCCAATTGCGCCTTGACTACGGCCTGATCGAAATTCTCCACCGTCAGCGTAAAGTGTGCGACGTACGGTTTCTTGTCCGGATGCTGGCTCTGGCGCAGATAAAAATAATTTTCGCCAAATTTCAGGAAGCAGACGGGCCCTCCGGGTTCGTCCACTCCAAACACACCGCCTGGTTTGTAATACACCAATTTCATATCCAGCAGATTCATGTAGAAGTCGCGAGCGCGATCGACATCGGCGACGTTGTACACCAGATGGCTCACGGCAACGGCCTTGAAACCTTTTCCGTCCGGTCCTGGAATCGAGCTTAAATTTTTCAAGCCATTGGATTCTTTCGCATTCGGCGCAGCCGCCCCCGGATAAACGCCATGAACCGCGCAGATCTGAATGACGGTTCCGTCAGGATCCTTGATTGACCACGCGTATTCGCCGTCTCCTTTTGGCTCCAAGCCTCGACGAACGAGTTCGGCGCGAACGGGTTCCAGCTCAAAGTTTTCTATGGAAAATGCAAAGTGATCGACATTGCCTTGGCCCATCTGCGCGGACCAGTTGCCGGGGGCGCGGTCGAGGGGCTTGTTCAGCGGGCGAATGTAGATGGCATTTGGCGGGCTGCCACATTCCACGGAACATTGCTTTCCGTCATCCCACACGTCCTTCATACCAAACAGATTTATGTAAAAATCGCGCACCTTGGCGTAATCCTGAACCTGATAATTGATGTGATTGTAGGACACTGCTTTCAGGGACAATCTGCCGGGTACCGCCTCCTGGGCGGTTGCCGCGGAGACCGTCAAGAGTTCCGGCACCGCGCCGGCGGCGAACGCAGCACCTGCCGTGAGGCCCAGGGCGCGCATGATTTCGCGCCGGCTTACATTTCCGCCTGACAACGCACCAACAAGTCCTCTCAACGATTGTTTCATTACCCACCTCCAGATACTTCGTCTGTTCGGTCCTCAGGATTCTAGAGTGCGGATTGATGATGCGCGTTCGCGTTTTTTCGTTTCACAGTTGTTGTTCGTAAACGGAAAAATCGGTTGGGCAATCGTTGGATAGCACAGGCGCTCTTGCCTGTGCGGGTTCTGTGAGGTGCACACAGCCAAGAGTGGCTGTGCTACTCGATTCCAGCTTGAACCTTTATGGCATTACCAGCGTATTAATCCGCTTGGGGACTTCTCCCACGGGAATTTCCGCGAGCTTCTTCAAAGTTTGGGTATCGAAGGCGGACATGGACCTTGTGGCGGAATTCGAAACATAAACAGTCTTGTTGTCAGGAGTGAAGGTGATCCACTCAGGCACCGCTCCGGAAGCCGGCTTTCCCGGCCGCTCGACGACAGGCAAGTCCGCATGCGCGATCAGCTTTAAATCCGGCAACGAATATTCGAATACCGCATTGGCCAAAATGCTGTTCACCCAAAGAGTCTTTCCGTCCGGAGCGACGCCAATGCCATGGGACGGCGTGCCCATGCGCCATTCTTCTTTGCCAAAATTTCCCTTGGGCAGCATCACTCGGGAAGTTTCCACGTGCTTGGCGAAATCCACCACGGCGAATCCGTGAAGGTTGGAGAGTTGCACGAAAATCCGGTTCGTCGAGCCGTCGGCGTTGGTGTCAAAGGTCATGGGCCGCACACCGCCGTCAAAGGCAAGGTCCCAGGCAGGCTGCATTGTTGAGATATCGACAACCGTCAGGCGTTTTCCTGCCACGGAACCGGCCACCGCATACTTTCCGTCGGGCGTTACATACA
This sequence comes from Candidatus Acidiferrales bacterium, assembly GCA_035696345.1. Lineage (GTDB taxonomy): Bacteria > Acidobacteriota > Terriglobia > Acidiferrales > UBA7541 > Palsa-360. Next base: position 28,690 of record DASRQU010000010.1, on the reverse strand, counting down.
CATTATGCAGCGGTCCCTTGACCGGAATCGTCTTGATGACTTTCATCGACGCGATATCGACCACGTCGAGAGCGCCCTGCCCGCTTGCAATGCACACCATCACGTCCCGACCGTCTTTCGTGACCGCGATATTATTGGGGTGCCCGCTCAGCGGAACTTTGTTGATGATTTTTCCGGTTTTTTGATCGACGACATCCAGCACGCTTTCGGATTCGTTGCTGATAAAAACCTGCTTGCCATCTTTAGAAAAATTAACGCCGTGCGGAACTTCAATGCCCGTGATGGTCTGCACGACTTTGTTCGTCACCGGATCCACGACGGTAATCGTATCGCCAGCGCTGTTCGTGACATAAATTCGGGATATTCCTGCTGCCGCGGGCCGCGCCGCAAGAAAACTTAGAACCGGCAACATGCCCAAGGCCAGCAAAACTCGACGATTGTGCGTCATAAATTCCTCCTCTTATCACGAACCTAAATCAGCGGACGGACGATCAAAAAACTCTTACTTGGCCTTCTGTCCTTTTACCCATTCGGCAAACGTCAGCCAGTCCGGATCGTTTTGCGAGGCGAATTGCCGCCCGCCGGAATGGAACGCGTCACCGCCAGCCTCAGGCGCGAGAGGATGCCGCAGCAGGGTGCTGCCCAGTGGATCACCGGGAGTGACCAGCTGCGAAACTGTATCGAAATTCTGTTTCGATTCTTCTTCCGTCCAGGTGGTGGCGCCGGGTGGAAGTTTGGCCAGTTTGAGCGCGTGGTTGGCTTCTTCGTGGCACACGTAGCAGCGCGCGTGCGTTGCCCGCTTTTTCAGGAACACAGGTTCGACGCGAGTTTTAAAAAATTCGTAATCCAGAGTTGGTTCCGCGCTGGAAGAAGCCGCGCTGGCGGATTGCGGCGCTGCCGGCGGCGTCTGCGCGTTTACGCGCGGTGTGGCTGGATGGAAAGCAAAAACCAGATAGCCGACGAACAAAGTCCCGACCCACCTGTTCATGAGCGCCTCCTGATTGCAGTGACAAAAAGGGTGTCCTGACGATGCACTCTATAATATTTAATGTAACTGAGCAAATGGTCTGTGATCGATGGTTACCGTTTTGTTGATTTATTGAAAACTGGCCGGAGTAGTCCCCTCGGTTGGTTGTTAGAAGAACTGACTTGACGTCATCTTCTCGATTTAGCCGAAAAAATAAAAGGGCCGGATCGCTCCGGCCCTTTTATATTTCTGTCGTGGATATCCGAGCGATTACTTCGGCGTGACGTGGATCAGCGCGCCGGGATTCGCGTCTTCCAGCATCCACAGTGAACCATCTGGCCCTTCCTCCACATCGCGGATTCGGTGACCCACATCCCAGCGTTGCACGGCTTTGGCGCCGCCATGTCCATCAAACGTGATGCGCACGAGTGCTTTGGTCAGGAGGCCGCCGACCAAGCCGCTGCCATTCCATTGCGGAAACGTTTGCGTGCCGGTGTAGAACATCAGATTGCCCGGCGCAATTACGGGCGTCCAATAAAGGACCGGATTGGCATAGTCGGGCTGAGTGGCAGGCTTCGGAATAGGCACGCCGTTATAGTTATCGCCAAAGGAAACGACAGGCCAGCCATAATTTTTGCCCTTCTCGATCAGGTTCAACTCGTCTCCGCCTTTCGGGCCGTGCTCCACTTCCCATAATTCGCCGCTGGGTGAGAACGCCATGCCGTACGGCGTGCGGTGCCCGCTGGTCCAGGTTTCAGCCAGTGTCTGGTTCGGTCCGGGAAACGTGTAGGTGCTCACGATTGGCGCGGTCTTGGCAGCTTCGGTGTCCTTTGGGGGATCGATCAGCGGAATCGTCGCGGCGCCGACCTCTCCATAGCGAGGATTGCCGGGTGCTGGTTTGCCATCGAGCGTGAGGCGCAGGATCTTGCCCTCGGGCTGGTTTGGATCCTGGGCTGGAGTGAAGCGCTGGCGGTCTCCCACCGTGAGGAACAAATACTGACCGTCGGGCGAAAAGGCAATTTGCGCACCCTCTTGTCCGCCCTTACCCTTGGGCATCTGGTGCCACAATACTTGGAGATTTTCCAACTTCGCCGAGGTGTCCGTCGCAGTCAGCTTGGCGCGGGACAGTGCGAGGCCTCCACCATAATCGCCTGGCTCGGCGTAGGTGAGGTAGATCGTCTGGTCGGTGGCGAAATGGGGCGAAAGAAAAACGCCCAGCATGCCGTTCTGCCCCTGCCAGTAAACCGCCGGCGTGTTTGCCAAAGGCGCAATCTTCTCTCCCTTGGCGGACACCAGCCAAATCGGCCCGACCTTTTCGGTGATCAGCATGCGCCCATCAGGCAGAAATGCGATACGCCAGGGCAATTCGAAGGTGCTCACCGTGGTCATGTCGAACGGCACGGTGGCCTCAGGTTTCTGGTCGCCCACGTTCACCTGCGCCCAAGACGCCGGGGCCGGCAAGGCACACAACACGGCAATCAATAACGCCACTTTCGCCAATCTCATCATGCTTTCTCCTTGTTGCTCTTCGCTTGCGAAGCGCGCGATCTCACACAGCTGGCGCAGTGTTTCCGATCTTATATCACCCTGCGAGCCATACCAAATAGACGCACACCGGGGCGCTCTCGGGTGCAGGGAAATTTTGAACCGGACGAACCGCGCATGCGCACGCAACGCGCGATTTGCCCGAGCACGCAGCCTGAGCAAATCACAGCCAAGTGCGCGCCATAAATCTCTCTAAGAAAAATTTTTCTTGCGGTATTCGATGGCTGATACTTCGGCAGCCACCGCCTCCATAACATCGACGACCACTTCCACCTTGAACTCAAATACTGCAAAGAAGCTGGTGAAATAATGAATGTCCGTTGGCTTGTCCGTCTCGACGATCATGTAGCCGCCGTAATCGCCGACACGAATCACAAACTGATGAATCGTAAAACTCTCAGGCTTCTTCCAGTCCTTGAAAATCTCCAACACGCGGTCGTGTGCGGCTTCGTAATCTTTTGCCGATGCTGCCGGGCGCTCGCGCCAGGAAATCACGTATTTCATTGCCGGCCTCCTTTAAGGCCTTTCTGTGGGGCATCAAGTTAAGCAAACTGATTCCCCGAGTGACTTGGGTGCGGTAGTTACAAGATGGCTGCTGGACGTTTAGAGCAAGCGGAGTCTACCGCACACACTGCAAATGCACAATTGCTTGGAGTTAATCCACCGATAATGCCCCTCAAATTACGGGAATCAGGCCATAGGTCCAGGCAATAAGCGGGACAAGAATCTAGACTGCGGCATGCCTACCCAGTAAGAATTTCCTTATTTCCATGTAGCCCCGCCAAACTCATGCAACATCGCGCGAAATCGGCTCATCTAAATAAACGTGCCCAGTCCCGATCTCGGAGATCGCGGAGGCCGCCATGAAATCGAGAAGTTTGCTATCGAGTTTGGTAATGGGTACCGTTTTCATCCTGGGCGTGGGCGTTACAGTCCATGCTCAAAATCGTAATTCCTGTCCGGATACCATCCGTCAGGATCAGCGCGACTTAGACAAGGCTGTCGACCGCTATGGATATGACAGTCCGCAAGCGCAGCATGAGCGCGACGAATTGCAGCGGGACGCGGCTAATTGCGGATACACCGAGTACGGCTCTCAAAATCAATATTACCGGCGGGATCGCGAGGACCAGCGGTATCAGGGGAATGACGCTTATCGTGACGGATATCGCGACTACGATCGGCGCGGCGATCGGTACGATCCCGCTTACGAAAATGGCTATCGCGACGGGCTGAACATCGGCCAGCAGGACGCCAGAAAACGAAAGTCTTTCAGGCCGCAGAAACACGACGAATTTGAAGACGGCGATCGCGGCTACAATCGCAGCTACGGAGACAAAGGCCAGTACAAGAACATGTACCGGCAGGGCTTTCAGAACGGTTACTCGGAAGGCTACGGCCGCTAGCGTTCGAGTTTCATGTCCTCTTGGTTGGACAAATCAGAATTATTTTCCCGTAAGGCTGGCTGGCGGCGAGAGGTTGCGGTTCTTGAGCCATTCCAGGCTGATATTCTGATTGGCTTTGTTCTTGGGAATTGTGTCCAGATCAGGCATAAAAATTTGGAGTCCCGCGTTCGGCGTCATCCGCGTATAGCCATTCACCAATTGCTCCTGATAATTGGTCAAATCCAGATCGAACCATGCGTCATCCGAAAGGTCCACCATGATCAGGTCGACGTGACGCATGGTCAGCTTTCCAAAATCGATTGTGCCGCCGTCCAGCTGCAGATAATTGCGCCACTGCTGCACGCGCGTCACATCCTCGGTCGCGTTGCCGTAAATTTCTTCCACGTCCGGGTTCACGATGCGTACGCTCGTGAGTTCGCCGCGAATGTGCGGCGGGGGCAGCAGCTTCTGCGTATCGAGAAAAATGTCGTTGCCGGAAACTTCGATACCGGGAATATTTCCCGGATGAAAAAGATTGGCGACCTCGACGTGAAAACCCCCGAGCAATCCCTTGAGAGGAATTTTCAGCACATCGATCTTGTTCACGTGAATCTGCACGCGATTGCCGGGGGCAACGCCAATCGTGGCGGTCAACTCGACAGGAAGCGCAACAATTTTGTGCAGCGTGCCGCGCAGCTTGATGGTGTTTCCGTCGCCCGTCAACTTAATGTCCCGGAAAGGCGAGCCAGAAACTTCCTCGTTCAGAAAATTGGCAAGGTCTCCGACATTGGTATGGATCACGCCGGTCTTTACGTCGAGAACAAATGACTCCGGCTCATCGAACGAAGGATTCATTGTGCGCGAAGTGCGCACCATCGTCCCGCGAAGCCAGCGGACGTAAACGCGAAAACCGGTCGCGCCTTTGCGCAGCATAAGGTTGTGCGCATACACGTTCGTTGGCCCTGCTTCAGAATTCGCATTTGTACCCGGAACGACGGGCGATCTATTACCCGCGTCCAGAATTACGGCAGATTCGGAAGGTGTGGAGGATTCCGTCGCGGTAGACGCGGTCCGCTTCGCGGAATGGAAATACCACAGTAGCAGGCCTAACACGGCAGCTGCGGCTAAGCCTCCGAGGATCAGCCCGCGCGAACGCATCACCTCAACATACTAAAAATTCGCGGCCGCGACCATCCGACCTTCACCTGATAATTTGGACAAGACGTGTTGAAAATCTCAAAAGGAGCTATAACAGTGGAGCTGAATGTTTAGCGAGGATGTACATTTGCGGGCGGATTTCGTGTCAGCGTGTCGTCGATTCTCCGGCGTCGGAACGATTCGATCCAGCCGACTTGTAAACTTCGCTCCAGCGTCTCCAACTGACGATTCCTAGTTCGGGCTGAGGCGGATTGCTACTCGGGCCGTTCCGGCACCGGAAGCAGCTCGTAAAGAAAATTTTCCGTAAGACAAGATCACCCATTTCAGCGCAATCAAAAAGCTGGCAGCCAATCAGCGATTTTCCAAACATTCGATCGCGCGACGCACTATTTCGCACCTCGCTTCCCACTCCGTATATCGCTCGTCGCCAACTGCAATCGTTTCCGAAGCAATATCCGTTTGAGACACCGCCGCCGATAGCACCACGCTCGTTTGCAGGAGTTGCCGGAAATCGGATAGGTCGAAGCCCGAAGGAATTTCCGGAAAGTTCGCAAGAAGTTGGCGCCGCAAATCGTCAGCTGTTTTTCCAAACAAGGTAATGCCTAGGGATGCGCTGCGGCGTACCTGACGGTCCGCTCGCATTGCGTCCTCAGTTCCAAAAGGCCGCGCTTGGACCAACGCGTCAAATTCTTCCTCTTCCATCGACTTGGTCCTCAAGCTTTTCGGGGAATCGTAGAACGTCACGTGAATTTGGACAACATTCAATCCGGGACATTTGCCTCAACCAGCTTCGCCAAATTCGCCAGCGACTCCTGCCAGCCGAGATAACACGCTTCGGTCGGAATCACAGACGGGATATCTTCCTGCACGATATTTATTTCCGTCCCGACAGAGACTTTTTTCAGGGTTACAGTAATCTGCATTTCCCCGGGCAAATTCGGATCGTCGAATCTGTCCGTATATCGAATCCGCTCATTCGGAACGAGTTCAAGGTATTCCCCGCCAAAGGTGTGGCTATGTCCAGTCGAAAAATTTGTAAAAGACATTTTATGTGAGCCGCCCACCTTCGCATCCTCGCGGTGCACCTTCCCAGTGAAGCCGTTCGGCGGAAGCCATTTGGCTTTCGCATCCGCATCCAGAAATGCTCGATACACTCTTTCTGGAGTCGTGCTCAACACCCGATGAAGCCGGACCGTATTTCCTGCCATGATTCATCTCCCTTCGCCCGGCGCTCTTTTCGAATTAGCTACCGCTTTACCGACGATTTGCGGGCGAACCTGCCAGTAAACGCTATTGTAAGGGCCGTCCCGCGAATCGCAAGCGCTGCGCGGCCGCCACCGGACGGTATTCACAGAGGCTTAACCGCCTTTGAGCGTCGGCTCTTCAACCATTTGCCATGCGAATAGCGCGCCCGCGATCGACAGAGTGGCACAGATGAACATGATGAGCCGGAAGGCAAAGACAAATGCCTGCGCGATGGAGACGCTGATGGCAGCTGCCGTTCCGGCGTCTATTCCACTTGGAACTTCGAGGGCGCCGAGGTCTATTTCGCCGGCCCGGAGTTCAGAGAGCGCGGCTTTGGGAATGGGCCGGGAATTCAGGCTGCGATTCAGATGCGAGCTGAACGCGCCGAGCATTACGGCTCCCAAGGCGGCAATTGACAGAAGGCCTGCGATTCTGGAAACGGCATTGTTGATTCCGGAGGCGGTGCCGGCGCGCTTCTGGTCCACGGAATTCATAATCACCGTGGTCAGAGGGGCTACACTCACGGCCAATCCGAAACCAAGCGCCACAAATGCCGGAAAAAACATGCGCCAGTAATTTCCGCCGACTGAGGGCACGGCGAAGAGAAGAAATCCCGCCGCGGCAATGAACGGTCCCAGAACCAGTGGCCGTTTGGGACCGTAACGAGCCACCAACCCGCCGGACCATCGCGACAACAGAAACATCAGCAAAATCAAGGGAAGCGCCGCGGCACCCGTGGCCACGGCCGAATAATGTTGCACTTGGATTAAATTCAGCGGAAAGAGGAAGAAAAAAATACCCAGCGCCGCATACAAGAAAAGGGTGAGCAAGTTTGCGCCGCTGAAATCGCGTGAACGGAATAGTTCCAGAGGGACCATGGGAGAACTGGCGCGGGATTCCAGCAAGAAGAATGCCACCAAGAAGACGGCGCCGGTGAGCAAGGAACCCCAAATCGAAGGCTTGCTCCAGCCGGCTCCGGGAGATTCGATTAATCCGTACGCCACGCCCCCAAGTCCGAGCGTGACGATCAGTGCCCCGAGCCAGTCTACACTGCCACGAACTGGGTTTCTACTTTCCGGAACTTTCCACAGAGAAATGGCAATGACGGCTATTGCGAGCGGTACATTAATAAAAAATGCCCAGCGCCAGGAAGCGTGCTCGATCAGCCATCCGCCAATGACGGGACCCAGCGCGGAGGTAATCGCGGTAAAGCCGGACCACGTGCCAATGGCTCGCCCGCGGTCCTGCACCGCAAAGGATGCGCTAATAATTGACAGGCTGCCCGGCACGAGAAATGCAGCTCCAAATCCCTGCACCGAGCGTGCGATCACCAATAGATTAATATTTCCGGCGAACCCGCAGGCCACCGAAGCCGCTGCAAACGCGGTGACGCCAAGGAGAAACATTAACCGGCGGCCAAACAGATCCCCGAGAGAACCACCTACCAGGATCAACGCGCCCAGAAAAAGGCCGTAGGCCTCGACGACCCACTGTAAATCAACGACCGTGCCGCCCAGATTTTTTTGCAATGCGGGTAAAGCGACGTTTACGACCGTGCTGTCGACGAATGCCATGCTGGAACCGAGGATTGTCGCGGCGAGGATCCACGGCTGGGCGTTTGCCGCACAAGGGCTTGCGGCTCCCCCGGATTCAATTACAGCGCGATCGCATGGCGGCTTCATGGCTTAGACCAAGCTGAAGTCAGTCAAAACTAATCTAGCAGCACGGACGACTCGCAGCTAGTCCGCGGAAAAATGGTTCGGGCGAATGTTTGAGTAGCACAGGCATTCTTGCCTGTGCGGGTTTTGCGAAGTGCACACAGCCAAGAGTGTCTGTGCTACTTCAAGGCGTTGGCAGGTAGCGAGTCACCTTTAGTTCCGCTGAAGCTGATTTTTTGATGCAGAGGATTGGAACTTCAAAGGCACGGCTTCCGGGAATACCGTTTATCATCGAATGCTAAGCCCCGTTTAAGCACCCGGAGCGTCGTCCCATGCGCGGCAAGTTCGGGAGTGCTGTACCATATGACAAATGGAAGCGATGAGGGCTGAGCAATCAGGAATTATTCTCCATGAGCATTCGAGTCGCGTTAAATCATAAGACGTGCTATCGCTACTCCCAGCCTGTGTGGCTCTCACCGCATGTGGTTCGCCTGCGCCCCGCGCCGCATTCCCGGACTCCGGTGGTCAGCTACTCCCTGCGCGTGCACCCGGAAAAACACTTCATCAACTGGCAGCAGGATCCTTATAACAACCGGCTGGCGCGTCTGGTATTTCCGGAGAAGGCGCAAGAATTTTCCGTGGAAGTGGATCTGATTGCCGAGCTTTCGGTGATCAACCCGTTTGATTTTTTCCTAAACAAATACGCGGAAAATTATCCGTTCGCGTATGACCGTGTTCTTGCGCGTGAGCTGATTCCCTACCTGGAAACCGAGCCGCCGGGCCCGAAACTTCAAGCACTGATCAGCGAAGTGCGGCGGGAAAACAAGCGCATCGTGGATTACCTGGTGGAATTGAATCAGGTCATCCATCGGCGAGTGCAATACCTGATCCGCATGGAGGCGGGCATCCAGACTCCCGAGGAAACGCTGACGCTGCAAAGCGGCTCTTGCCGTGATAGCGCGTGGCTGATGGTGCAGATGCTTCGGCATCTGGGCCTGGCGAGCCGTTTTGTGTCCGGCTATCTGATTCAGCTCGCGCCAGACGTAAAATCACTCGACGGCCCTTCTGGCACCGAACGCGACATTACGGATTTGCACGCGTGGGCGGAGGTTTACCTTCCAGGAGCCGGATGGATCGGATTCGACCCGACGTCCGGACTGCTTGCCGGTGAAGGTCACATCCCGCTCGCGTGTTCGGCGGATCCATCGACGGCGGCGGCGATCGACGGGTTCTTCTCTCTGGATGATGAATCCGTGGTGACGCAGGAAACGGAAGAGAGGAACAACGCAAGCAGGGGTGTGACCACTGAATTTGAATTCTCGATGTCCGTGAAGCGCGTGCACGAAGATCCGCGCGTCACAAAGCCATACACCGACGAGCAGTGGAGAGAGATTCAAACCCTGGGCCACAAAGTGGACGCCGACCTGCGCGCGAACGACGTTCGTCTCACCATGGGCGGAGAACCAACATTTGTTTCCATCGACGACATGGATGGAGACGAATGGAAATTATCCGCACTGGGAGCGGAAAAATATCGCAGGGCCGACACTCTGGCGAGGCGGCTACTGAAGCGTTTCGCACGCTGCGGATTGCTGCACCACGGACAGGGCAAATGGTATCCGGGCGAACCGCTGCCGCGCTGGGCCCTGGGAGTTTTTTGGCGCAAAGACGGCGAGCCCGTGTGGCGCGAGCCAAGCCTTTTCGCGGACGAAACTTCGCCGCAGCAACTGTCCGCGAGCGACGCTCAGAAATTTCTGACGTCGCTGGCGCAGCGGTTGGAGGTGGATCCCGCGCTCATGATGCCCGGGTATGAAGACGAACTCTATTACGTGTGGAAAGAGCGGCGACTTCCGGTCAACGTGACCGCCGCTGACAACAAGCTTGCGAATGCTGAGGACCGCGCGCGGATGGCTCGCCTTTTGGAAGAAGGGCTCGGAAACCCAATCGGCTATGCGTTGCCATTAACCAGAGAATATTTTGTGGACGGACAAAGCAAGTGGTCCAGTTGCCGGTGGTTTCTGCGCTCCGATCAAATGTTTCTGATCCCCGGGGATTCTCCCATGGGGCACCGCCTTCCGCTGGATTCCATTCCGTGGGCCTGCGAATACCCGCGTGTGGTAGAGCAGGATCCGATGGACGATCGCAATCCCCTGCCCACACACTCGGCGATTCGCCGCTCCATGAAATTTGCGGCAAAATCCCTGCCAAATGGCAGGCAAGATGCCGCAGAGAAGCGTCTGGGAGATAGGGGCACCTATCCAAAATTAAAATCCGACCCGCGCGTACTGGATTCGCCTCCCCCCGAAGGAAAGTCAGCGCCTGAGGTCATCCGAACCGCGGTCTGCACGGAAGTGCGCGGGGGAGTATTGCGCATCTTCTTGCCGCCGCAGGAATTTTTGGAAGATTACCTGACCCTGATCTGGGCCATTGAGGAAACTGCTGCGGAGCTGCACAGGCCGGTGCTGATTGAAGGCTACGCGCCGCCGAACGATCCTCGACTGAACTCGGTCAAGGTTACGCCCGATCCCGGAGTGATCGAAGTGAACACGCAGCCGGCCCATTCCTGGGACGAGTTGGTGCAGAACACGACGGCGCTGTATGAGGAGGCACGGCTCACCCGTCTGGCAACCGAAAAATTTATGATGGATGGCCGGCACACCGGCACGGGCGGCGGAAATCATATTGTCGTGGGCGGTCCGACGCCCGCGGATTCACCGCTGCTGCGGAAGCCTGGCCTTCTGCGGAGCCTGATCGGGTATTGGCAGAATCATCCGTCGCTCTCGTATTTATTCAGCGGATTGTTTGTGGGTCCTACTAGCCAGGCGCCGCGCCTGGACGAAGCGCGCAACGATCAGGTGTATGAGTTGGAAATCGCCTTCCAGCAAATCCCGCGCGAGGGAGCCATATCTCCGTGGACCACCGATCGTATTTTCCGCGACATTCTGGCTGACGCGACCGGAAACACTCATCGCGCGGAATTCTGCATCGACAAGCTGTACACACCGGAGGGCGCCGCAGGGCGGTTGGGGCTGCTGGAAATGCGGGCGTTTGAGATGCCGCCGCATGCGCGGATGAGCCTCACGCAGCACTTGCTGTTGCGATCGTTAATTTCGCGATTCTGGAAAAAACCGTACATGGAAATGCCGGTTCGCTGGCGCACGGAAATTCATGACCGCTTCATGCTTCCCTATTTTGTGCGCCAGGATATGGAAGACGTGATACGTGAAACAAACGAGTTTGGATATAAGTTCGAACTCGAATGGCTGGCGCCCCACTTTGAATTCCGTTTCCCGCATTACGGCTCCATCGAACATAGGGGGATCACACTTGAGCTGCGTCAGGCGATCGAACCGTGGCATGTGCTGAGCGAAGACCCCGGTCCCGGTGGCGCGGTACGTTATGTGGATTCCTCGCTCGAACGCATGCAGTTGCAGGTTACGGGCATGGTCGATTCCAGGCATGCGGTTGCTTGCAATGGACGCAGAGTTCCGCTGCATTCGACCGGAACGAACGGAGAATTTGTGGCTGGAGTTCGCTACCGCGCCTGGCAGCCGCCCAATTGCCTGCATCCCACGATCAGAGTTCACGCGCCGCTTGTGTTTGATCTGGTGGATACATGGTCGGCCAGATCCATTGGCGGATGCACCTACCACGTGGTGCATCCCGGGGGACGAAACTACGAGCGATTTCCGGTGAATGCGAACGAGGCGGAGAGCAGGCGCCGCGAACGATTCTTTTCATTCGGCCACACTCCCGGGCACATGACCCTGCCGGAGGCCAGTACCTCAAAGGAATTCCCGTACACGCTGGACTTACGGACACGTGCATAATAGTTGACGGAGAAAACCTTGGTCAGAAATTAAGATGCCACCGCCGATACCACCAGAGATTACCAATAGCGGCCCTGAACAAACCGCAGGGATCAGCGATCACTATTTTGTCCCGGACCAATTGCGCGATGAGATGGTCGGACCTTCCAAGGAACTGCGTCCGCACTGGAAAGTGTGCGCGTCCTTGCTCGACGAAATGGGCCCGCCGCGGATTGAGCGCCGCCGCGAAAAGGCGCGCCGGACGATCCACGAAAATGGTGTGACGCACAACGTGTACGGCGACCCGAATGGACTGGATCGCCCGTGGGATCTCGATCTCATTCCGCTTCTGATAGGGCCTGACGAATGGAACGTCGTTTCTGAAGGCTTGACGCAACGCGCGAGACTCCTGGATCTGTTGCTGGCGGATTTTTACGGCGCCAAAAGAGCGGTTCTCGAAGGATTGCTGCCCCCCGCGTTGCTGTGGGGGAACGCGTCATTTTTGCGCTCGTGCCATGACGTCCCGGTGATTGGCGGCCGCCGTCTGCATCTGTACGCAGCGGACCTTGTGCGTACGCAGGATGGAGACTTTCAGGTACTGAGCGACCGCACACAGGCGCCGTCCGGGACGGGGTATCTCCTGGAAAACCGGATTGCCGTTTTGCGATCTATTCCGGAAATTTTTAATGCGTATCACGTGGAGCGCCTGGCGCCCTTTTTTTTGGCGCTGCGGGACGCGTTGCTGCAGCTGTGTCCACGCGAAAACCCGCGAATTGTGCTGCTCACTCCGGGCCCGTACAACGAAACCTATTTTGAGCACGCGTATCTGGCGCAATATCTGGGCTATTCGCTGGTGCAGGGAAAAGATCTTACTGTCCGGGACGAGATGGTTTATTTGAAAACGGTGGGCGGCCTGCAACGCGTCGACGTAATCCTGCGAAGGGTGGATGACGACTACTGCGATAATTTGGAATTGTTCGGTGATTCCTATTTGGGAGTGCCGGGACTTCTGCAGGCGGTGCGTCAAGGGAATGTGGCGGTCGCAAATTCGCTCGGTGCGGGAGTTCTGCAAGCTCCGGGATTTCTGCCGTTTCTTCCTGCGTTGTGCCGCGAATTCCTCGGCGAAGAATTAAAACTTCCATCTGTTTCCACATGGTGGTGCGGCCAGCAGAAGGAAATGCAATATGTGCTGGAACGTCTTCCGGAACTGGTGATCAAGTCAGCATTCCCCACGAGAGGCGCCGATCCGGTCTTCGGATACGATTTGACACGAGGGCAACTCTCGGACCTTGCGAATGCCATCAAAGCTCATCCAGAGCAGTACGTGGCGCAGTTGCCGGCCATGTCCTGCACAGCGCCTGCATTCAACGACGGTGAAATACAACCTCGGCGGTTCGTGCTTCGCTCCTTCCTTGTATCGAGGGAGGGTTCGTACGTTGTCATGAACGGAGGCCTGACGCGCATTACGCCGTCGGTGGAATCTGTGCTGGTTTCTTTGCAGCGAGGCGGAGGAAGCAAGGACACGTGGATCCTGTCAGACGCGCCCGTATCTCCGGTCACTCTGCTCGATAGTGTGAACCAACCGAATCCCTTCAGCCTGGGCACCGGCGACCTTCCCAGCATGATTGCTGATAATCTGTACTGGCTCGGGCGCTACGTGGAACGCACGGAAGGAAAAGTACATCTGGCGCGAACGGCCTTGCGCCGGTACGTGGATGGAAGCGGGAGAGAAGACAGCGAAGCGGCGAAAGTCCTGGCGACGTGGTGCCAACCGGGCGGAAATTTTTCGGATGGACCGGAATTCATGCGCGGGCTTGTGCATTATGTGCGCGATGAAGAAATTGGATTGGGCGTGCGAGATGCGTTTCTGCAAATCCAGGGGCTTACGCGGGTTCTGCGCGACCGCTTTCCTATGGACGCCTACCGGGTCCTGCAGGAAGGATACCAGGAACTGTTTGACCGGGCGTCGGACGAAGATCGATCCCCCGCACAGGCGATGCGTCTGCTGGACGGAGTGGTTACCGGTCTGGCCGCATTTTGCGGGCTGGCCACCGACTCGATGATGGGAAGCCAGGCTTGGCGCTTTTATGACACGGGGCGCAGGCTGGAACGCGCCATGCAGACGTTGGAATTATTGAAAAAACTGATTCTTCATCCCGATAGCGACAGGGCTCTGCTGGAAGCAGTGCTGGAAGTCACGGAATGTGCATTCCCCTACCGGCGGCGGTATTTGACGCGGGTTGAAAAGTTGGCCGTGGTGGACTTGCTTTTGGTGGAAAGAAACAATCCACGGTCTGTGGCTTTTCAACTGGCAACTGTGGGGGAACATCTCAATGCGCTGCCCAGGGGAGCGGAGAGCACGGATTTTCATGACAACCGGGATCAACAGGTGCTGGGCACGGTGCGCGCGTTGATTCAAGAGGAAGAAGCGGCGATGCGGCAAAATCAGGCAGGCGGACAACATGAGGCGCTCGCGGAATTTCTGCCCAAAGTCATCGACCATGTTCGGGCATTATCCGAAGCCATCGCGCACGTCTATTTCTCGCACGCGATTCTATCGCTGTCGCGAGGCGGAAACCTGCGGGAGCCGCTCACTTGAAGTATCAAGTCAAACATGTCACGAAGTATGACTACTCCGAACCTGTGACGCTTTCTCACAATGTGGCGCGCTTGCGGCCGCGCGAGCATGGATTGCAAAAATGCTTGTCGCATCAGCTTACCGTCACACCGAATCCGCAAGGGCGCGCGGAGTGGCAGGATTACTTTGGAAATCACACCGATTATTTTGCGCTTCAACAAAGCCATCGCGAGCTGATGGTGGTTGCGGAAAGTGTGGTTGAGGTTTTCACGCCGCCTGCTGCGGACAGTTCTATATTTGCTTCATGGGAAGAGTCGCGCAATGAGTTGAATGCGTCGCAGGATCCGACGACGATCGCCGCGCGCGAATTTTGTTTTGATTCGCCGCATGTGCCGGCGAATTCCGAACTTGCGGAATATGCGCTGCCGTCTTTTAACCGCGGACATTCCCTTTTTGACTGCTCTCTCCATCTTGCCCAACGAATTCATAATGAGTTTGAGTTTCGTCCGGGCGCGACTACGGTCGACACGCCTGTAACCGAAGTGTTGAAAACCGGGCGCGGTGTCTGCCAGGATTTTGCCCATTTGCAGATTGGCTGCCTGCGTTCTTTGGGTTTGGCGGCGCGATATGCCAGCGGCTATCTGGTAACCACTCCGCCGCCCGGAATGCAGCGCTTGCAAGGCGCGGATGTGTCTCACGCGTGGGTCAGCGTTTTTATTCCTGGGCGCGGGTGGGTTGACTTTGATCCCACGAATGGAATTGCCCCTTCCGGACAACACGTGACCGTAGCTTGGGGCCGGGATTATGACGACATCGGCCCTATTCGCGGCGTGCTGGTGGGCGGGCGCTGCCAGCAGTTGCACGTTTCCGTGGACGTGATTCCCATGCAATCCGAAGTTTAATTTTATCTACCTCAGCGATCTGCCACGACGATCCAGTCCACGTTCTCACAGCAAGTGAACAATCTTTTTTAGATCCGCGATGAAGCGTTTCATGGCGTCGTGCCGAGTTTTTTCATCCGGCTCCCGCAGTATGGAGGAAGGATGCACTGTAGCCATGACAAAGGGAGCGAGTTCGGACTTGACGAATTCGCCTCGCTGCTCCGTGACGCGGAAGGCTCGACCGAGCAACATCTGCGCGGCCGTAGCTCCGAGGCAAACGACGACTTTAGGTTTTAGCGCGGCAATTTCCGCGTCAAGCCAGGGCCGGCATGCTGCGACTTCCGTGGAGTTTGGTTTTTTATGAATGCGGCGCTTCCCTCTGGGTTCCCACTTGAAATGTTTTACTGCGTTCGTGACGTAAACTTTTTTGCGGTCAATGCCCGCATCGGTCAACGCTGAATCCAATAATTTTCCCGCAGGTCCTACAAACGGCAGGCCCTGCAAATCTTCCTGATCGCCCGGCTGCTCGCCGATCAGCATCACTTTTGCTTTGGGCGAACCCTCGCCGAAAACAGTTTGCGTGGCGTGCTTCCACAGATCGCAGGCTTTGCATTTCTCTGCTTCCATTTTCAGGTCTTCCAGACTCTTGTGCATCGGGAACAAAGTGTTCGGGGAATCGGTTGCGCGGCGTTTGACCATGCTTGTTCGATGCGAGTCCGCCGGTAAGTGCTTTATTTCTACAGGAATATTGAAATGAAATTACGGGAAATGTTGAGGATTGACAATTTCGGGAAACTTGCGGAAAATCTCTTAGGGCGAACAAAAAGCGAATATAAACCGCTCCCTCTAATCCTTAAAATATGGCCGCCAATCTTGCTCAGTTGCGCTCTCAAGTCGAACTCGCCCTCGCGGGCCGTGTCTCTTCCCCGTTCACATTGCGCGACCTTTCCGTCGAACATGTGGCAACCGGAATTTCTGAAGTCGACGCGCTGGCTGGCGGCCTTCCGCGGGGATCGCTCATCGAAGTTTTTGGCCCTTCCTGCTCCGGCCGGACGAGCCTGCTGTTTTCAGCTTTGGGCGCCAGAACCATGGATGCCGAGGCATGCGCACTGATCGACGGCTGCGACGCCTTCGATCCCCACTCTGCGGAAGCGGCGGGGATCGATCTGAAGCAACTATTGTGGGTTCGCTGCCAAAACCTGGAACAAAGTTTTCGGGCCACCGATTTCGTTCTGCAAGCCGGCGGCTTCGGTTTCATCGCTCTGGATCTGAGCGACGTTTCTCATGAGCAGGTGCATCGCGTTCCTCTCGATACGTGGTTTCGCTTCCGCCGAGCGATTGAGGGGACTTCCACGATTCTACTGGTCCTCGAACAGGAACCTCACGCCAAGACATGTGCTTCGCTTGTATTGCAAATGGAGGCGGAAAAATCGCGTTGGAAATCGACACTCGCGCCAGACAGGGCCGATTTTTGCCGGTATCCATTTTCACGGCTTGTGAACGGTTCCGATATTCGAGCTGAAATGGTTCGTTCCCGCAACCACCGTGGAATCAAAACCGATTTTCAGGATGTGGGCGAATTGCGAAAAAGAGATGACAAATCCGTTGTTTTTGAAACCAGCGAGATCTGGGGATTTTAGGAGCCACACCAATAAAGCGTCGCGCAAATTTACAGGATGAGGTTTTTAAACTGTCACATGGCATTTGCTTCCGTCTACGTTCCAAATTTTATGTTGCAAGCCGCCGTCCGCGCGGAGCCCGAACTGCGCGACCGGGCGGTTGCGCTTGTGGACGGAGATCCTCCCCTATGGAAAATTGTTGCAACCAATGCAGCTGCGCGGCGCGCGGGAATCGAAATCGACATGGGGGGATCGCAAGCCGCGCTGTTTCCGGACATTGAAATTCGCCGCCGTTCGCGAAGCCAGGAAAAAATGGCTCATGCCGCTTTTCTGGACGTGGGCTGGTCCGCGTCTCCCCGCGTGGAAGACAACGCGCTCGACACCATTGTCCTGGACATTGCAGGGCTGACTTCACTATTTGAATCTGTAAAAAATTTCGCGGCGGAATTGACGGAACGCTCTGCGAGCATCGGCTTGCATCCGAATGTCGCGGTGGCATCGAACGTGGAAGTGGCGATTCATGCGGCGCGAGGTTTTCCTGGAATTACTCTGATCCCGCCGGGAGAAGAATCTGCACGGTTAAGTTCCCTGCCTATTGAAGTGCTGCTGCCTTCGATCGAAACGCAGGAAACTTTGCGTCGCTGGGGGATTCGCACGTACGGAGAATTGGCTACGCTGCCCGTGCCGCAATTGTCGGAACGCCTCGGGCAGGAAGGAGTGCGCCTGCACGAGCTCGCATGCGGCGTATATTCCCGCGCGCTCGTGCTTGCCGATCCGGAAACTTCCTTTGAAGAAGAGCTGGCTCTCGATTTCGCGGTGACGGAACTGGAGCCGCTATCCTTTTTGCTTGGGCGATTGCTGGACCAATTGTGCGCGCGCCTGACGGCACGTTCGCTGGCAGCTTCCGCTTTTTGCCTGCGCATGGAGTTGCAGGATTCCGTGGAAGAGGATCCCCAACTAATCCGCAAGCGTTCCCAATCGAATATTAATTTGAGAACTTTTGAGAAAACCCTGCGCCTTCCCGTGCCCATGCGGGATTCCAAAACACTTTTGAAACTGATTCGACTGCAATTGCAATCCGATCCACCACATGGCTCCATCGTAAAAATTATTCTTAGCGCGGAGCCGGCCCGGCCGCGCGCAGGTCAAAAGGGTTTATTTGTTCCGGACTCTCCGGATCCGGAAAAATTGGAAATCACCATGATGCGCCTTGCGGGACTCGTAGGAAACGCGAACGTGGGCTCGCCTCAACTCGTGAACACGCATCGGCCGGGCGAGTTTCGGATGGCGCCATTTTCTCCTGCGGCACAGGAATCGCATTTCGCTCACAAATATGTCGCCACAAAAACTGCTTTAAAAGAGAAAGAAACCTCGCCTCAGTCGCACCGCACAGCAATTGCCTTTCGCCGATTCAGGCCGGAACTGGCTGCAAACGTTGACTCGCAGGAGGGGCGCCCGTGCCTCATTTATTTTCGAGGCATGCGCGGCAATGTAATCGCAGCCTCGGGGCCGTGGCGGACTTCGGGAGATTGGTGGGAGGAGCGCGGGTGGAGGCAGGACGAATGGGATATTGAAATTCACTTTGATTCTTCCGCTAAAAAACAGAATTCTCGGGCGATTCCGCAAAATGGGCTGTACCGGGTTTATTACGACTGGGTTCGCCGCAGCTGGTTCGTGCGGGGCCGGTACGATTGATGTACACAGAGCTTCATGCGCGTTCGGCTTTCAGTTTTCTGGAGGGAGCTTCCCTGCCTGAAGAATTGGCCGGCGCGTGTGCGGAACTTGGCATTCCGGGCATGGCTTTGCTCGATCGCGACGGCGTGTACGGCGCTCCACGTTTTTTCCTGGCCGCAAATAAATCCAAAATTTGCGCGCACGTTGGCGCGGAGATTACTTCCGAAGCGGGGTGGCGCTATCCGCTGCTCGTAACATCCCAGGAGGGATACCAGAATCTTTGCCGCCTGATCACCAGAATGAAATTGCGTGCGCGAAAAGGCGAAGGCCATGTGCAGATCGCGGAGCTTGCCGATCGCACGGCCGGCCTGATCTGCATGACGGGCGGCGAAGAGGGGCCGCTGGCGCATGCCTTGGGGAATGGCGGAATCAAAAACGGAATTCGTTGCATGCAGCAATTGTGCGAACTTTTCGGGCGCACAAATGTTTATGTGGAGCTGCAACGTCATCTTTCGCGCGAAGAGGAAGCGCGGAACCAGGCGGCTGTTGAAATTGCGCGAAGGCTGCATCTGCCCCTGCTGGCAACCAATGGCGTATGCCATGCCGTGCCGCAAAGACGGCAAATCCTCGACGTTTTTACATGCATCCGAAATCACAAGAATCTTGGCAGCGCAGGGCGGCTTCTCTCTCTGAATTCAGAACGTCATTTGAAAGCTCCCGCAAAAATGAAGCGGCTGTTTTCCGATCTTCCCGAGGCCATTGCAAACACGCAGGAACTTTCCTCCCGCTTGCAATTCACGCTGAATGATCTGGGATATAAATTCCCGGTCTATCCCGTTCCGGATGGCGCCACGCAAATACATTTTTTGCGAAAACTCAGCCGGGACGGATTGATCTCCCGCTATGGAAACGTCAATGAACGCGCGCGGCTTCAAATCGAGCATGAATTAACCGTCATCGAGAAACTTGATCTGGCGGGATATTTTTTAATTGTGTGGGACATCGTTCGTTTCTGCCGCGATCGCGGCATTCTGGTGCAGGGGCGAGGTTCCGCTGCAAACAGCGCGGTGTGCTACGCGCTGGGCATCACGGCCGTCGATCCGGTGGGAATGGATTTGCTTTTTGAACGATTCCTTTCCGAAGAGCGCGGAGAATGGCCGGACATCGATCTGGATTTGCCGAGCGGAGAGCAGCGCGAACGCGCCATCCAATATGTATATCAACGTTACGGACAACTGGGCGCGGCGATGACGGCAAACGTGATCACGTATCGCGGACGTTCCGCGGCGCGCGAAATCGGAAAAGTTTTATCGTTCGACGTGGAAACGATAAGCCGCCTGACCAAGCTGGTGAGCGCCTGGGAATATAAGGCCGCGAATGACACGCTGGCCAATCAATTCCATGACGCCGGATTTGATCTGAAACATCCGCAAATTCGCAAGTTTTTCGACCTGTGCCTGGAAGTTCAGGATTTGCCGCGCCATTTGGGGCAGCATTCCGGCGGGCTCGTGATTTGTCAGGGTCAACTGGATTCGGTTGTTCCACTCGAGCCGGCGACCATGCCGGGGCGCGTCGTGGTGCAATGGGATAAAGACGATTGTGCGTCGATGGGCATTGTGAAAGTCGATCTGCTCGGCCTGGGCATGATGGCGGTGCTGGAGGAATCGCTGCAAATCATCCACAAACAATATGGCGAGGAAATCGATCTAGGGAAATTGCCGGCAAACGATCCGGTTGTGTATAGCACGCTGCAGAAAGCGGATACAGTGGGCATGTTTCAGATTGAAAGCCGCGCGCAGATGTCTTGCCTGCCGCGGCTCGTGCCAAAATGTTTTTACGACATTGTTGTGCAGGTTGCGATCATTCGTCCCGGCCCGATTGTGGGGCAAATGGTGAATCCATATTTGAAGCGGAGACAGGGGCGGGAAACGGTGGATTACCTTCATCCCTCTCTCGAACCAGTTCTTGCGCGCACGCTCGGTGTGCCGTTGTTTCAAGAGCAGCTGTTGCGCATGGCGATGATCGCTGCAGGATTCTCCGGAGGCGAAGCAGAGGAGTTGCGCCGCGCTTTTGGTTTTAAGCGCTCCGAAGTGCGCATGAAAGATATCGAGCAAAAACTTCGCCTCGGCATGACTCGCAATCACATTGCTTCAGAGATTCAGGAAAAAATTATTCTGGCGATCACTTCGTTTGCGTTGTACGGATTTCCCGAATCCCACGCGGCGAGTTTCGCGTTGATCGCCTATGCCAGCGCGTATTTGAAATGCCACTTTCTCCCCGCGTTCACGGCGGCCATTTTAAATAATCAGCCCATGGGATTTTATCAACCCGCAACACTGGTAAAAGATGCGCAGCGGCACGGGCTGAAGGTGAGGCCCGTGAATGTCACTTGTTCGGATTGGCTATGCACGCTGGAGGAGAACGGCGAGGACTTTGCGATGCGCTTGGGAATGCGCTGCGTGACCGGCTTGCGCAGAGAGGTGGCGGAAACAATTGTTCGCGAACGCGCGATTTTTCCGTTCACTTCCATTCATGACCTAAAACTTCGCGTTCCCTTTATTCACAAATCAGAGCTGACCATGCTCGCGGAGATCGGCGCCCTGAATTTCATTTCGGGCAAAAACAGTATTCATCGCAGGGATGCTCTGTGGCAGGTGGAACGCGTGGCCCGGCGCGCGGGGCCGCTGCTGGAAAAAATAGAATTGCCTGCAATGAGTGAAGGCGAATTTCACGCGGAAGAACGACTGTATGGCGACGAGCCGTCAGGCTTCAAAACGTCTCCCCTGAAACCAATGACCTCCGAGGAGAAATTAAGAGCTGACTTCAACGGAACGGGCATGACTGTGGGCCCACATCCGATGAGCTACCACCGGAAAAAATTGAAGAGGCAAGGCGTTCGCTGCGCGAGCGAACTGAGCAGCCTGCCAAACGGGATTCCGGTTCGCATTGCCGGCGCAGTGATTGCGCGCCAGCGGCCCGGCACGGCGAAAGGTTTTGTGTTTCTCAGCATGGAAGATGAAACGGGCATCGCCAACGCCATCATCTCGCCGCAGACGTATGACACGTATCATTTAATTGTCGTGCACCAGCAATTTTTATTGATCGAAGGACAGCTGCAGAATCAGGAAAACGTAATTTCGGTGAAGGCGGAAGTGATTCGTCCGTTGCCGATCGTGAGAGTCGAATCCAGTTCGCATGATTTTCATTAAGCACGCGAATCGGCACGTCATCAGCAAACCCTACGAATGCGAAGGTTAAACAGGCTGTGGAGAAAGCTCTGTCATTTCCGGGCGGAGTGAGGAATCTCTCCTTCTTTTGTTTGCGGATACCTAGATAGAAGAGAGATTCCTCGCTCCGCTCAGAATGACAAAATAAAGTACGCTTTTTAGCTTGAAATCCGCCCAAGGTCGTTTCCAATTGCATAAAGAGCCACCACCAAATCAAAGAACCTCTTAAGGGGTTTGCTGGATTGTTGGAATTTCTTCAAAAAGTTAGATTTGTAATGAATAGGTGTGAAAGGCGGATCACGAACGCAAATTATTCAGCGTGCCGGCACCTATTTCTTGAATGAAGGAGGAATATGCCGTCGAGCGTTTGGAAAGGTTACATTTCCTTTGGCTTAATTTCAGTGCCGGTCCGACTGTATGCCGCCGCGCGCTATTCTCATGTCGCCTTCCATGAAATTCACCGCAAATGCGGCACGCGTGTTCATCAACAGCTGTACTGTCCCCACGACCAAGAAGTTGTGACGCGCGATGAGATCGCCATGGGCTACGAAGTTGATAAAGACAAGTACGTTCTCGTCGAACCATCCGAGCTAAAAAGCCTTCAGCCGCCATCCTCCACCGCAATGGAAATTATTCAGTTCGTGAAGCTTTCGGAAGTCGATCCCATTTATTTTGAGACGTCCTATTTCTCGGTGCCCGAAGAAGCCGGCCAAAAGGCCTACGCGCTGCTGCTGAACGCTATGGAGGACAAGGGTTACGCAGCCATCGCGAAGGTCACGATGCATCAACGAGAAAGGACTGTAATTATCCGGTCATATCAGAAGGGATTGATTCTGCATACGATTTATTATCCGAGCGAAATACGCGACATAAAAGGTTATGGGCAACCGACGGCGCAAAATCTGAAAAAACAGGAAATCGATCTCGCCGAGCAATTTGCCACTTCGCTGGTCAAGCCATTCCGTCCGGAGCAATTTCACGACGAATATTCGGAACGAGTGCAGGAACTGATTGAAAGCAAGAGCAAAGGGAAAGCTGCCCCGAAACCAGAAAAATCGCGGCGCCTGGCGCCCGTCGTCGATCTGATGACAGCGCTGAAAAAAAGTCTAGCGGGTGCGAAACAATCCAGCGGCGGCTCGCGGTCTAGCAAGCGATTGAGGAAAACCGCATAGTGAAAACTTCCCGGGCTGCCAACTCTGATTCGAATAAAAAGTTGAAGACGCTCGCCCCCGTTACCAAAGTAAGGAGAACCACCGCGGCCGCCGCGATGCCCGCGGTCCCGATCGAAGAAGTATTCAGTTTTCTCAAGGAAACCAGAGGAGTTGTAAGTTGGACGATCGCAGACATCGTCGATGCCTTGAAGATCGGCGAGGCCGAGGCCAAACGAATCGTTCCGATACTCGAGTTGCAAGGATATGTAAAACAGCAGAATGACTCTGGCGATACAGCGCAATGGCTGACGACACTGAGCGGCGAAAGCGTCTCCGGTTCGGCGGCTCCGCGGTTCACCTCGGATCGAGTGAAGAAGGGGCTCGCGGCACTCGCCGAACGTATCAGGGCGATCAACCGGGACGGGCACGCCGCGCTAAGTATTCCTCAGGCAGTCGCGTTCGGAGATTTTCTGCGCACACGGACGAGGGTGCAGGCGGCGGATGTTGGCGTACGCATAGAGTCGAAACCGCACGCTGGTAAAAAACAAAATCCGCAGCACAGTGAAGGCGACTTCCTCAAGCAGCTGAAAGCACGAAGCGCGCTGGTCAACGTGCAAATTTACAAACCGTGGATGAGCAAACGCTCGCATGTTCGGCTCGTTTGAATCGATGAGACGCATCGCGAATCAGGTTTTTCGCTCTGCAAGACTCTTAAGCAAGCGGCGCCTCTCGCAGGCCACAATCTGCTGCTCATATCGCAACTTCATTCCTGCTCGACGAGCTTCGGTTCGTGATTTCGCCTATGCGGTCCGGGACAGGTAGCAAATGCAGCGCGTCGGCGTCAGGCTGACGATTCGCTTCGGCCAAAATGGCGACGGCATCCCAGTGCGCTTCCGCTTCGCCCGCGGTTCGCGAACAGGTCTCCTAAGTCCGCGACTCCAGCTTCTGAAGCGCGCGCAATACGCGCTCCGGCGTAAGCGGAATATCTCGCACTCGCGCACCCGTTGCGTCGAACACTGCGTTGGCGATAGCTGAGGGCACAGGGATGATCGATGCTTCACCTGCGCCGAGAAAACCCAACTCCGGACGATCGATTAGAACGATATCGATTTCCGGGATGTCCTCGAAGCGGATCGTTTTGTAACTGCTCCAGTCCATATTCGTGACGCCGTTTTCGTCGAACTGGACTTCTTCAAGGAGACTACGACTTACGCCCTGGACGACGTTTCCCTCGATCTGGTTCTTGAGACCATCCGGGTTCGCGATCAGGCCGCAATCGTGCGCGACGGTCACTCGAGTCACCGTTACTTTCCCCGTCGATTTCTCAACTTCCACTTCCGCGACAGCCGCCACGATCGCGCCATCTCGGTCGGACATGGCAGCTCCGCGGCCGACGCACTTGTCAGGATTCGTCTGGGCTGGCGCGGGCGAGGGACGCTCAACCCAGCCGGCCTGTTTCGCCGCTGCGAGCAATACTTCGCTTGTGCGCTGTTGATTTCTCGGAGACCGCAATCGGAACTGAACAGGATCGACGCCGGCATGAAACGCAACCTCATCGATAAATGATTCGCTGGCAAATGTACGGCCCACGGCTCCCGGCGCGCGAAGATTGCAAGTCCGCAGATGGGACATCGCGTTTTGTATCCATGGAATTACGGGACAATTAATCCGCTGATTTTCGAACGCGTATAGATCGCCGCTTCCGGTAGTTCCGTATTCATACCCGTTGCCCGGAAAGCCAGGGCCGTTGGGCTTCAATCCAGTCTGCGTGGATGCCAAGAGCGGAATGCCAGGCCCAGCAGTATAAGGAAAATAACGGTCCATGAAGTCCCACGCCGTAATATTCCCCCGCGGATCGACTCCGGCGCGTGCGGTCATTAATTGCGCGGAGCCCTTGGGTTCCCAGGCGTGCTCTTCGTGGCGCATCCACTGCACGCGGACAGGCTTGTTCACCGCTCGGGACATCAGCGCAGCATCTTCCGCAACATCGTCTGCGCAGAGCCGACCATAGCAGCCCGACCCTTCTGCGTAGATAATGCGCACATTGTTTTCCGGGAGGCGCAAGAGGTCAGCGACGGCTTTACGGGTTCGATGCGTGCCCTGCGAACCGGCCCAGACCGTTGCCTTGCCGTCGCGCACGTCGGCTACGGCGCAGGATGGACCGATCATTCCATGCATGTGAAACGGCCAATGATAGGTAGCCTCAAAGACGCGGCTGGAGCGGGACAGCGCCGCATCGAAGTCGCCTCGATTGGCCACTAATTGTTCCTTGAAGGGCTTCGTTTCCTTAAGATAGGAATAAAGGTCATCGCGGCTCGCGGGTAGCTTTGCCTCGGGCTCTGACCAAGCCGCTTTTAGTGCTTGGGAGGCGCGGATTGCGCTCCATTCAGTGGCGGCCACGATCCCCACAAAGTGTTCTTCCTTCACAATTTTAACGATTCCGGGAATGTCCTTGATGGAATTTTCGTCCACGCTCACCAGACGCGCAAGGGAATGCTCTGGCCGAACGACGCGACCGTGAAGCATGCCTGGAATTCGAACATCCTGCGAATACGTAAATTCGCCGGTAAATTTTGCGGGCAAATCGATGCGCGGAATGGAAGCGCCGACGATTTTGTAATCCTTCGCATTCTTCGGCGAAATTTCCGGCGCAACTTTCATCTCGGCTGCTGTTCCCGTCGCGGTAATGGCGACGTCGAAGCGCTTGCCGCCGAGCAATTTCCAATACGAGATGTTTGTCGATGGATTGTCGACGACGCTCACAACGCCGTCATCGACAGCGAGCTTCTCTGCCGGCACATCGAGACGGACAGCAGCGAGCTTCAGGAGTTCGTGCTTTCCCGCAGCAGCCGCTTGCCGCAATTGCGGCCCGGCCTTGTGCAGCGTTCGGCTTCCCGACGTCTGCGACTGGTCGATGGTTTGCGAAGTATCGCCCGTGATCATGTGGATGCGTTCGAACGATACGTCGAGTTCTTCGGCCATCACTTGCGATAACGCGGTGAGCACGCCGGTTCCCAGATCCACCTTGCTGGTGAAAACGGTAATGATTCCGTCGGATCCGATAACCAGCCACGAATCGAGCTGGGTGGGCAGCGGGCTGCCGTTGAATCCGGATTGCTCGCCTAATTCCGCGGCGCGAAGTTGCTGGCCAAACAAAGAAAATCCAATCACCAGGCCGGTGGCATTTTTTACGAAATCTCTGCGGGAGATCGTCGCGCTCGCCATGTCATGCCCTCCCCGTTTTATTTCGTTCCATCGCCGCACGTTTGACGGCGCGAACAATGCGCACGTGCGTTCCGCAGCGGCAGAGATTGGCGTTCAAGGCTTGCTTGATTTCGGCAACGGAAGGATTTGCATTCCGGTCGAGCAGAGCCTGAGCCGTCATGATCATTCCGTTCGCGCAATAGCCGCACTGCGCAGCTTGCTCTTCGACGAACGCATTCTGGAGAAATCCGGGATGGGCGCTGTTTCCAAGACCTTCGAGAGTAATGATGCTGCGCTTTTCCATGGAGCTGACAGGAACGCTGCAGGAGCGAATGCTACGCCCCTCCGACAATACCGTACACGCCCCACACTGCGACATTCCGCAGCCAAATTTGGGTCCGTTCAGTCGAAATTCATTTCGCAATACGTACAGCAGCGGAGTACTCGGATCAACGTCAATCGTCCGGGCCTTTCCGTTCACGGTAAGAGAAATCCGCGACATAATTGCAACCTCCGTATTTCGGTAAATCCGGCACGGCAACGGGAAACCCATACCATTCGGAATCCGGCGAGCGACGGGATGATTCATCCCATCGTGATCTGATGCACCAACCTCCGGCCGCGGGCAATTCAACTTCCTGCAGAAACTGCGAAGTGCGGAGAGAGCTTGCCCCTATGGTCCCCGAATTGAGCGGGATAAAGCCGCTTTGCGCGCGATAACTCAATGCTACTTCATGGTTACAAATTCAGATTCGTGAAAATCAGCAAACTTCCAATACCCATCCTGTTTGACCAAGACAAATGTAAAAATTCCCTTGCGAACCGGATTCGCCGAACCATCTCCGGCCAAAGATCCCTCGAGCGCCCACTCGGCGTCGGCGAACGCGACGTCAGGCTTCGCAAATCGAAGGTGCCTGACGGTAACCGTTCGATGAGCGTTTTTGAGAGGACCGGCAAATAAAACCTTAAAACGCTCTTCCACTTCTTTTCGCCCGTGTTTTGTCAGGCCGGAAACGTTTGTAAAATCTCCGTCATCACCGAAGGGCATGGCCCATCCAGCTGCGTCATGCCGGTTAAATGCGCCTACAAAATCGTCAATAACATGCCGGATCGCTGCCGAGTCTGCATCCGTTGAAGTCGATTGCGCATGAACCCGCAAGCCGGGCATCGCGACGGAAAAAATCAAAAGAACAGAAAGAGCTAGTACAGATCGCGTCCAGTTCATTTTCACCGCCTTAAGACTCGCAGTCTCTATCATAAATATTATAAAGCTTCTGCCGCGTTAAAAAAAAACGAGTTGAACGCTCCGTATGCGAAATGATTTACCCGCAGACCGTCAGACGCTTCATCTCGGCCGTCCACTCCCCCGTGCGAAAGCCGTGCTGCATATGATAGAGCTGCCGAACCAGGTCGCTCGGAGAGCGTCCAGCAAGGCCCGGGCAGGGCGCGGTCACGTTTTCACGATTAAAACATCCAGTGCTCGAGGACCATTTCCCGCGTAAGTTGGCTGGGATTTTTCATAGAAGGCGCCACGGTAGAAAGGTCGGTATGATCGCCTTATCACCTCGAATCATACATGCGGTGCAAATTCAGATCCTGCACGGCATTTTTATTTTGGATTTCCTCATTTACGGGTTTTTCTTTTGCGATTTTTTTTGTCGGATAATCGCAATCTTCTGACGAAACCTCAACGGAAGCTATAGGCTCAACGTCTATCGAAGCAGAGCCGCGGGGAGAAGCAGTGCCTGGAAACATTTTAATCTGGCTAGCATAACGCGATTATCCCTGTGCGTTTCATCGTTTAAGGAAACCGTCATTCCGCGATAGGAGGCGCGAATTTAAGTACACGAAATTATGATTCTTAATACGTAGGTCTGCCTATATTCCCGCCGCATTTGTGTGGGCAATATCAGTTCGGTGGTGGTCCTAAATTCAATGTCTATATGTTCGGAGGAGTTATGGGGAATTTATCCGTTGTGTGGCGGTGCGTTCGCGCGAGCTTATTCCTTTCTTTTTTTTGTTTCATGTTTATTTGTTCTCCTAATCACCTGCATGCTCAAGGCCTGGAGGTAAACGGCGGATATGCGCACTCCACGGGGGACTTCGGCGTGGATGGTTTCGAGGCAGGTGCCGGTTGGTTCTTTACTCACAGAGTGGCCCTCGTCGCTGATTATGACAACCTTTGGGATACTTCGCGTATAGGGGCGTTTGAGTTCACATCCGTCGGAGCGATCTCATCCAAGAGCCATTTGCAGAATTTTCTCGTCGGGCCGCGAGTCTATCTGAGGACCCGAAATGTTGACAAATATCCCATAACGCCTTTCGCCGAGGCTCAGTTTGGGCTATCGCATTTAAACTCCACAATTCAGGAAGGGACAGCCGTACCGTTCTCGGCGTCGGATACGGCATTCACTTGGATGCTGGGCGGCGGGGCTGATTATGCGCTTAGCTCTCACTGGACGGCACGCGGTCAACTCGACCTGCTGCGTACTCATCTGAATGCTGAAGGACAAAGCAGGCTCAGGATTGGAATCGGAATCGCATATTCGTTCGGACAGCGCTAATTCGGCACGATCGAGACATGAAGTA
>DASRQU010000009.1:0-78541 GCA_035696345.1 Candidatus Acidiferrales bacterium | reverse complement strand
GTGCTGGTTTTGCCCGCGCCATTCGGCCCGAGCAGACCAAAAACTTCGCCTTCGTTTACGGCAAAGCTCACGCCACGCAATGCTTCCACATCGCCGTAACGCTTCATCAAATTCACAACTTCTATCGTCGCGCCTGTCAACATGAGCCCTTATCTATAACACAATCCGCGCACGCGGCGCGAACCGCCGCAAACCAAAAATATCGGGGTTGAAACGTTTGAGTGGCATAGGCTTCCGCCTGTGCGGGGTTAGCCCTTGCAATGCTTCAAACCGCCCAGCGTGAAGCCTATGCTACAAGAATCACCCGCGCCTGCGCGGCCCGCCTGCATTCCACTCGCACTGCTTAAAATTCAAAATGTGTTTTTCGGCGAGTTCCAATCCTTCGCTCTCCAGCAATTTTCGCTGCAGCGAAGCATATGGCTCGCGAATTAAAAGTTTCCCGCCCGCGCCTACAACGCGATGCCAGGGCACGCCTTTACCGCTGGGACACGCAGACATGGCGCGTCCCGCAGTGCGCGCTCCTCCGGAAAGCCGCAGAGCTTTGGCCAGTTGGCCGTAGGTTATCACGCGCCCGCGCGGGATTTTCTTCACAAGGGCGTATACGGAATTCCAATTCGTGGAATTTGTTTTTTCCATATCTCATTCTATGCGTACTAGTTCATCAGGACCATCGGCATGAATCCGAAGAACTATTGCTGCGAATGCATGCATCCGCAATACTAGATATCGTTAGGGATGCATTGAGCATCTAATTGAATAGAGAGGTCGGGGATCATTAACAACATTCTGGCGATCGCCGATATCTCAAACAGGGCACGTGGAGCCTGGACGGAATTCAGTTCGAAGGAACAGGAAAGGGAGTTACTGATACGAGGCAACTTCCTGAAGAACCCAATATCGGAATTGACACCCGTAGTGGAAGAATCTTACACTACGATCTCGATCCTGGGACCCTGGAGAAACGATGGCTTTTCTTCGACGCAAAGGGAACACTTTCTACCTGGTGCACAACGTCCGCGAGGGCGACCGGGTGAAGCAGTTGCACCTGGCCAAGCTTGGCGAGCGTCCGCGAATTACGGACGATGTTGTCAAGCAGGTGACGAAGTCATACCCATCGGTCGACGTCGATTGGACGGAACTACGGCAACAGGTTAATAATAGCGTCGAGTTATACGATCCGAAATCGAATCAAGTTCAAAAACTCGTTTCAGCTCTCAGGACCCTCAACCTCGACCTCGCGGACTTGTTTCCGCCACTACTTGATGTAGCTCACGCACCCGAAGCAGGGCAAGAAATTATTACGCAGCTCCGTCTGCTGCACTCCACCGTAGGAGTCAAACTCGACCAGTTTGATCGCGCTCCACACAGGGGCGTTCTTAGAGACCGGAAGTTCCGGTAGGAGAGTAAGGTCATGAACAGCAGTCGCTCGCCACATCAACCGCTGGACCCCACACTGAGAAGCGTGGAGTCTCAGGAATTTCAGGCCGCCCTCAGAAGCAAGGTGGTAGGCCAGGAAGAGGGAGTCCGAGCGCTGGTAGACCTGTATCAGGTCTTTTGCGCGGGGATGAGCTCCACCGGACGCCCGGTGGGCAACCTGTTGTTCCTCGGGCCCACAGGTTCGGGCAAGACGCGCATTGTGGAAGCTGCGGCCGAAATCCTGTTTGGGGATCCGCGCGCGGTGATCAAGGTGGACTGCGCGGAGTTCCAGCATTCGCACGAAATCGCGAAACTGATTGGCTCGCCCCCAGGCTATCTGGGACACCGCGAGACGCACCCGCTGATCACGCAGGAAGCGCTCGCCCAGTATCATAAAGAAGATTTGAAGCTGAGCTTCCTCCTGTTCGATGAAATCGAAAAAGCCTCAGATGCGCTCTGGCAACTGCTGCTGGGCATCCTGGACAAGGCTACGCTGACGCTGGGCGATAACCGCCGCGTCGACCTTTCGCAGACCATGATTTTCCTGACCTCCAACTTGGGCGGCGGAGAAATCACCGAATTGATGACTGGCGGCATGGGGTTCGTGCAGCCCAACGACAAGATGGAAGAAAAGTTGGACGAAAAAGTGACGCGGACCGCGCAAGAAGCCGCGAAGAAAAAATTTTCGCCCGAGTTCATGAACCGTCTCGACAAGGTCGTCGTGTTCCACCCGCTGCGTCACGAGCAGCTCGAGGAAATTCTGGAGATCGAATTGGGCATGGTGCAACAGCGCGTACTCGACACCGGGCGCGGCCAGTTCCTTTTCCGGGCGACTCCTTCCGCGCGACGTTTCCTCTTGCAGGAAGGCACGGACATCAAGTACGGAGCGCGGCATCTGAAGCGGGCCATTGAAAAATTCGTGGTGTACCCGCTAGCAAATCTGCTTGCCACCGAACAAATTCGTTTCGGAGACATGCTGGTGGTGGACTGGGACGGCAAATCCGAACACCTCAGCTTCCAGAAGGAAGGCGAAGGCGCGGTGGTACCAACGCCGACCAAGGCAACCCGTGGCGCGGCCGCGCAATTGGCACGCGCGACGGGCGGAAAAGTAATCGAAGCCCCGGCGCAGATTATCGTTCGCGAGGCGAAGGCGCCTGCAGCGCTGCCGACGGGTGCTCCTCCGCCGGTCGCGTCCGGCCGGAAAAAGGTGGATCCTCAGTAGCTATTTAGCCAGATGAATGTAAAACGTTTCGATCAGGGCGGCCGCGCAGCAACGGCCGCCCTTTTCATTCTTGGTGGTCGTGTAAAATTGTTTTCTCGTAGAAGTGTTTCTCGCATGACCGCGCAAGGACTTCAGCAATCAGCCCGTTCGCATTTATCAATTGTTACTCTCTACTAACAAATTTATATTTGAGGCGGGACGTTGGGATAAAATTCTTCCGCGTAGAGAATTCCGTCATTCACTGAATGAAGTCCGAGTCCGTGACAGGATGTTCCGGCCATCCTGAGGATCCGGCGAAGTGTGACCCCAACCAGCAAATCTCGCCGGGGTTTGGCTCATACGCGTGCGTGTTTTTCGGTTTTCTCGTCGCATCAACACCCGAACGGGAGGTCTCTGTGAGCTCAGCTCCAGTCAACCATATTCGTGGTAAATCCGTGCGGCCATCGAGCCTCTTCGCTCGATGGCGCCGGGTGTTGCCAGGCCTCGCGGGAATGTTTCTCGTGGCGCCGCTGCAGATGTTCGCAACGGTCTCCGTCACGGTCAACCCGTCGTCAGTCAACATGATTACGAACGGAAAGCAGCAATTGACGGCGATCGTTACGGGAGCGAGCGACACGTCCGTGATCTGGACGGTTCACGAGGGCGCGGCGGGCGGCAGCGTCACGGGCGCGGGATTATATTCCGCACCGGGATCGGTAGGCATTTATCACGTCACGGCCACGAGCAACGCGGACCCCGCAAAGAGCGCGACGGCTACCATAGGCGTACCTGGATTTGTGCAGACCGGACTGCTCTACCCGGGCCCGACGATGAGCAGCCTTCTGCCAAACGGAACGATTCTATTTACGGGTGGCGGATCGACCAATGGAACCCCCACGGCCAATGCTGAGATTTATGACCCCGTTACCGCGAAATCTACGACGACTGGAAGCATGACCATCAATCGCGGTTTTGGCACGGCGACGGTTTTGGCGAGCGGTAAAGTGCTTTTTGCAGGTGGGGAATCGGCGGGACAAACCGCGACCGCGGACATTTACGATCCCGCAACAGGAACATTTACCGCCACCGGCAGCATGAGCGTTGCACGAGTTAACCACACCGCAACGCCGCTCCCGAACGGTACCGTCTTAATTACCGGAGGAGGCAACTGCAATTCTGGCTGTGTCAATTTCAATACCGCTGAGCTGTACGACCCAACCAGCGGGACCTTCAGTCGCACGACGGGCAACATGGTTGTGTCCCACTCGAGCGCCCAAGCGGTGTTGTTGCCTACTGGAAAAGTCTTAATCATGGGGGGCACCCTCTCTTCAACGGACTCGACAGGAACGAATTTCGCCGAGCTTTACGACCCTTCAACGGGCCTATTCTCCGCAACCGGGAATATGATCACTGGGCGGCAGCAGTCGTTTACTGCCACGTCCCTGCAAAACGGAAATGTGCTGGTCGCAGGCGGTGTGAGTAGTGGCGTTTCCGTTGCGCACGCCGAGGTTTACAACATATCTACGGGCACCTTCTCAGCCACAGGCAACCTCCAGCAGCCGTTGGACGGGCACTCGGCAACACTGCTTCCTAACGGCCAGGTTCTCATTGCAGGGGGAGTGACCACAACTTCTTTGATTACTACCGCCGAGGTTTATGATCCAGTAGCAGGCACTTTCAAAGCAACCGGCAGCCTGGAAGAACCGCGGTTTTCTCCGTTAGCGATACCGCTTGGAAACGGGAAAATTCTGATCACGGGCGGCTCCTCAGGGGCAAATTTAGGCGGTATCGAAATTTACGATCCAGGTACGGGCACTTTCAGCAGCACGAGCACGTTCATGAATTTTTCGCGGGCGGGCGGCACGATGACGAAGCTGGCAGATGGAAGGTTTCTTTTTGTCGGCGGACTAGGAGGCGACGGCAACTTTGTCCTAAGTGCGGAAATTTTTGATCCCGCAACGAACAAGTTTACTCTGACGGGAGCCATCGCAACCGGGCGGCAAATGCATACCGCGACGCTGCTGGGAAACGGTACGGTCCTGGTTGTCGGAGGATTTACGAACTCCTCGCAAACAGGCTACGTATCGTCGGCGGAGATTTATGACCCGGTGTCTGGAACTTTTGGGGCCACGCCCTCTAACCCGAATGTCACTAGAGCAAATCACACTGCAACGCTGCTTCCCAACGGCAAAGTGTTAATTGCGGGCGGGCTATTTAGTAGCGCGCCGCTAGGAACGCCGAGCGCCGAATTGTACGATCCGGTTGCCGGAACATTTACATCGACGGGGAATATGAGCGCGCCTCGCACGGGTCATACCGCGACGCCGTTAAGTGACGGGCGGATTCTGATTGCGGAAGGCATATACACTGCAACTCCCGGGACATACGCACCTGACGAACTTTACGACTTCAACACAGGTTCGTTTATCCAACTGGGCACGCCAATAAATTACAACATTTTCAACCCCCGACCCTCTCCGTTCGATTCCGTCCAATGGCCGAATGGTCAGGTTTTGGTCGATTCCTCGACTATCCTGGATCCCGTTTCACTTACGCTGTCAAAATTTAATACAAGTTTCTCGATACAGAGCTCCTACAGATTCGCGCTCCTTCCCTCCGATCAAATCTTTGTTGCGGGAACCGCAAATCTGGTGGACACGGAAACCTTCTTGCTAAATCCGAATCCACCTCTCCTACCGCAACAAGTGCAAACGTACTTGATTGCCGGAAATCTGAGGTATGTGCGGTCCAGCCCTTCTCTGGCGCTCCTTCCGAACGGAAAGGTGTTAATCGCCGGCGGCGCTAACATCAGGGAGGCCGAATTCTACGTCGCGCCTGTGGCTGCGACGGATCCTGTCATATCCAGTATCACGCCGAATCCCATAACGGGCTTCAGTCCTGTTCCGATCACGGTGCAGGGATCGAATTTCGCTTCAGGCGCAGGAATCTCGCTGGATGGCAACGGCATTCCCTTGCCGACGACGTTTGTTTCGTCGACGCAACTCACCGCAACTATTCCTTCGCTATATTTGACTGTTCCCGGGGCGCATACAATTGTCGTGCAGAACGGGACCGGCTTTAATTCCGCGCCCTTCACTCTGACCGTGAACAATCCCGGGCTGTCCGTAAGTCAGCCAAATGGCAGCGGGATAAATTATGGGCAAGTTCCTGCCGGAAGTTTTTCGTCGCAAACATTGAATTTTGGGAATACCGGAAACGTGCCGCTGCCGATCGACTCCGTCACAATTTCCGGTGCGAACGCCGCCGACTTCAAATTCGATACCCAGAACACAAATTGCCCGCTGCAAGGCGGGAGCCTGGGACCGCAACAGTTCTGCAATGCTGTGATCTTGTTCGAACCGCTGGGTAATGCGACGTACGCCGCATCCCTCACTCTTGCCTATGAGCAAATTCCAGGCGGGCCCGTCGTCGTGCCTCTTTCCGGAACAGGCGCCGGGCAACTTTCCACCACGATCACGCCGACCACTTTAACTTTTGCAAATCAAGCGGTGGGAACCTCAAGCCAAGCGCAAACTGTGACCATCGCCAACACCGGAAGCGCAAACTGGAATTTCGCAAGCGTCGTTGTGTCCGACACAGCCGATTTTTCGACATCGAACAATTGCACTTCCAACTTGGACAACCTCAGTCAAGGAGCCTCCTGTTCAGTCTCAATTACCTTCAACCCTACGACGTTGGGCAATATCTCAGCTTCCGCGGTCATCACCTCGAATCAGGCGATTCCTTACACGATTCCGCTGTCCGGCACGGGCGCTAATTTTTCATTGGCCGCTGCTTCCGGCTCATCCACCAGCGCAACGGTTACGGCGGGCCAAACGGCAACGTTCCAGTTGACCCTTGCGCCGCAATCGCTCTCTGGATCGGTAACGCTGACGTGTGCCCCCGTGACGGCCATCCCGAACGCCACTTGCAGCGTCTCTCCCAATCCTGCGACGGTGAGTGGGTCGTCGCCCACGGTGGTCACCGTGTCGGCCGTAACGATGGCGCACAGCGGTCTGGGTATGCCCATTGCCAGTTTCAAGTGGCCCAATTCGCCGTTGTGGGCGTTCGTCGCCGCTCATTGGGTTTTTTATCTGCTGGCGTTCCTGGGCATCGTCTTGGCCGCGTTCGGGCCGCGGCGCGCCCCTATTGCTGCTGCAGCGGCACTCTTGCTGGTCGCGCTGGCGGTTGGGTGCGGGAGTTCCAGTGTATCGTCCGGGGGCGGATCTACGGGCACGGGCGGCACAACGGCGGGGAGCTATCAGCTACTGGTCACCGCTTCATCTGCCGGAGCGTCACGCACGATTACGCTCAATCTCACCGTGCAATAGGGCGCCCGTCGGCGTTTGTGAAGGGCTCGGGAGCGCGCACCGAGACTTCGACTACCAGAAATGTTTCAAAACGTGCGCTTGTGCTCCACCGCGAAACGACCGGACCGCCCTGCTCGCAACTTACATCCAGCAAAATTCTAATTCGCGTGGGTTAAACTTCCGATTTTCAATACGATACAAATTTGCCGCGATTCGTGCGCGCTTTGGTCTCCCGCTTGCCATATGCATGTTCAGGTGAACGACACATTCACCACCGGCGTCTGAACAATAACGGGGGAATCATGTTGGCAGAAAAATTGAAACTCGATCCGAGCCGCCAGAGTGTGGAAGCAGAGGAATTCGGATCCGCAATGCGAAGGCGTGTGGTGGGGCAAGAGGACGGCGTTCGAGCGGTCACGGATTTGTATCAGGTGTTTCGCGCGGGCATGGCATCGCCGGGGCGTCCCATTGGAAATGTTCTGTTTCTCGGGCCTACGGGGTCCGGCAAGACGCGCATCGTGGAAGCAGCGGCGGAGATTTTGTTTGGCAACCCGCGCGCGGTGATCAAGGTGGATTGCGCGGAATTCCAGCACTCGCACGAAATCGCCAAGCTGGTAGGCTCGCCCCCAGGATATCTGGGACACCGCGAGACCCATCCGCTGATTACGCAGGAGTCCCTGGCTCAGTATCACACGGACAAAATTAAAATGAGTTTTCTGCTGTTCGACGAAATTGAGAAAGCCTCGGATTCTCTGTGGCAACTGCTGCTGGGGATTCTGGACAAGGCCACGCTGACACTTGGCGACAACCGCCGCGTGGACCTTTCGCAGACCATGATTTTCCTGACGTCCAATCTTGGCGGCGCAGAAATGATGGAGATGATGACGGGCGGTATGGGCTTCGTGCAGCCGAAGGATAAGCTGGAAGAAAAGTTGGATATGAAAGTGGAGCGGACCGCGCAGGCCGCCGCAAAAAAGAAATTTTCGCCGGAGTTCATGAACCGTCTCGATAAGGTCGTCGTGTTTCATCCGTTGCGGACAGAACAGTTGGAGAAGATTCTGGACATCGAGCTGGACATGGTGCAGAAGCGCGTGATGGATAGCGGGCGAGGGCAGTTCCTGTTTCGCGCGACGTCTGAAGCGAAAAGATTTTTGCTGCAGGAAGGCACGGACATCAAGTATGGTGCGCGGCATTTGAAGCGCGTCATTGAAAAGTTTGTGGTGCATCCATTGGCAAATCTGCTGCCCACAGACCAGATCCGTTTCGGCGACATGATCGTCGCGGATTGGGATGATACGGAACAGTGTATTGCGTTTCATCGCGAAGGGCAGGGAGCTTCCATGCCCGTGAACCCGCGACGCCAGGCACGTACGGCGGCCCTCGAGCAGCCGCGAGCACGCTGGAAGAAGAAAAAATCAAAATAGCTTCGATGCCATTAGAAACAGTATTGACGAGATAGGTGCGGGGTCAACGGTACGGGCTTTTGTCTCCGGCTTTCTTGGGAAAAAGAAAAAGCCGGATGGAGCGAAGTCCGTCCCACCTAACGCTAAATAGCACCGGCCGAACGGCCTGCGGAAAAAGTAGCACAGGCACTCCTGCCTGTGTGGTTTTCTCAAACCTTCGGGTCGCCGAATCACCATAAATCCACAAAACCGCACAGTTATCAGTGCCTGTGCTACTTAAAGGCTACGCCGTAGGCGGTTTGGGTTTCCAGCGCAGGACGGGTTTACGTGCGGCGCCCACTTCATCCAGACGTCCAACCTTCGTTGAGTGCGGCGCGTGTTTCACCAGTTCCGGATCAGTGGCCGCTTCTTCGGCGATGGAACGCATCGCTTCCACGAATAAATCACACTCCTGCTTCGATTCCGACTCGGTAGGCTCAATCATCATCGCGCCCGGCACAATCAGCGGAAACGCGGTCGTGTAAGGATGAAAGCCGTAATCGATCAGGCGTTTCGCGATGTCCATGGTGTTCACGCCGTTCTTTTTCTGGCGCGCATCGCTGAAAACGACTTCATGCATGGAAGGTGAGTTGAAGGGCAGATCGAAAACGTCTTCCAGTTTTTTACGAATGTAATTCGCGTTGAGCACGGCGTCTTCCGTGGCCTGCCGAATGCCCGGTCCGTACGCAAGCGTGTAAGCAAGCGCGCGTACCAGCACGCCAAAATTTCCGCCGAACGCACGCACTCTTCCGATTGTTTTTGGCTTGCGATTTTCCAGCGCCAGCTGACCATTCTTCTCCAGAAGAACCGGAATGGGCAGGTACGGCTCCAACAATTGCTTCACCATCACGGGACCAGCGCCGGGACCGCCGCCACCGTGCGGGGTGGAAAAAGTTTTGTGTAAATTCAGGTGCATCACGTCGACGCCGAAATCGCCGGGACGCGCAACACCCGCAAGAGCGTTCATATTGGCGCCGTCCATGTACAGGAGCGCGCCGTGTTCGTGCAGAATATGCGCGGCTTCCGCGATATTTTGCTCAAATACGCCCAGCGTTGAGGGATTCGTGACCATCATCGCCGCCACGTCGCCATTCACAATTTCTTTCAGGCGCGCGATGTCGATCTGTCCGCGCTCGTCCGACGGAACGTTTTGCACGTCATAGCCGGCGATCACTGCGGTTGCGGGATTGGTGCCGTGCGCGGAGTCCGGAATTAACACAACTTTTCGCGGGTGGCCTTGCGTGTCTTCGAGATACGCGCGAATCAGCAGCAGTCCCGTGAGTTCGCCTTGCGCGCCAGCCGCGGGCTCCAGCGTGCCCGAATCCATGCCCGTGATTTCCTTCAGGCAATTCATCAGCAACTGCAGAATTTTCAGGCAGCCTTGCGAGAGCTCTTGCGGTTGGTAGGGATGCTCGGTGGCGATGCCTTCGAGGCGCGCGACAAATTCGTTCACGCGCGGATTGTATTTCATGGTGCAGGAGCCGAGCGGGTACATGCCCAGATCGATCGCATAATTCCATGTTGAAAGCCGCGTGAAGTGGCGCACCACTTCGATCTCGCTGACTTCGGGGAAGCCGTCAATGCCGTCGCGCACGAAATCCGCGCCGAGCGCGGCGCGCGGGTCGACAGCAGGAACGTCCAGAGGAGGCAGCTCAAACGCGCGCTTGCCCGGGGCGGACTCCTCGAAGATCAATCCTTCGTTGCGGGAGATGTGGCGACCCACGGTCTTGATGCGGTCAGTCAGTCTTATTTCTTCGGTTTTCATATTTGTTTGTGTAGCGTCCGCCTTCAGGCGGGCATTTGCATTTTGAATCCCGGAGTGCCCGCCTAAAGGCGGGCGCTACAAAATAAATCAAATTGGCTTTGACAAAATATCGCGGATGGCTTCGGCCATACGCTCAATCTCGGCGCGCGAAACGGTTTCGGTCACGCAGAACAGGCCGCGCTTCGTCAGTTCAGAAAAATAGCTGCCCACGGGAAGTGGGCCGATGATTTTGTGCTTCAGAAGTTCCGCGTTGATCATTTTTACGGAGCGCGGAAATTCGACCACAAATTCGTTGAAGAACGGGCCCGTAAACGCACGGCGCACGCCTCGGATTTTTTCCAGTGCGTCGAGGGCGAAGCGCGCTTTGGCCAGGTTCTGCGCGGCCAATTCTTTCAGGCCTTCTTTGCCGAGGAGGCAGAGATGAATGTTGACGGCCAGCGCGCAGAGCGCCTGGTTTGTGCAGATATTGGAGGTCGCCTTTTCGCGGCGGATGTGTTGTTCGCGCGTCGCGAGCGTGAGAACGTACCCTCGCTTTCCATTGCCGTCCACCGTTTCGCCCGCGAGGCGGCCGGGCATCTGCCGTACAAATTTGTCGCGCGTGGCGATCACACCCGCGTAAGGCCCGCCGTAGCTCGGCGCAAGCCCGAAGCTTTGGCCCTCCATGGCCACAATATCTGCCTCCTCAGGCGGCCGCACGGCGCCAAGCGACACGCCTTCGGAAACGGAAACGACGAGCAGCGCGCCTTTTGCGTGCGCAAGCGCGGCAAGGCTCGGCATCTGCTCGAGAACGCCAAAGAAATTCGGCGACTGAACGACGACGGCGGCAGTTTCGCTGGTGAGCGCATTTTCCAGGCGAATTGTATCCACTTGGCCGGAACCCGTGAATCCGATTTCGTCGACGCGTAATCCGAGATTTCGCGTGTACGTGTCCAGCACCTGCCGGTATTCCGGGTGCAGCGAGCGCGCGACGATCACGCGGTGCCGCCCGGTCAGGCGCTCCGCCATTAGCACGGCTTCGGTGGTTGCGGTCGAGCCGTCCCACATCGAGGCGTTGGCTACTTCCATGCCCGTGAGCTGGCACATCAGCGTTTGAAATTCAAAAATCGCCTGCAGCGTGCCCTGGCTGATTTCCGCCTGATACGGCGTGTAAGAAGTGAGGAATTCGCCACGCTGGATCAGCGCATCGGTCACCACCGAACGCAAATGGTTATAAACTCCGGCGCCGAGAAAACTGGTATAGCCAACGGAATTTTCACGTGCCCGCGCCCGAAAATATTCAATGATTTCCTGCTCGGACATCGCCGCAGGCAGGTTTAGAGGCTGCTTCAACCGAAATTGGTCGGGGATAGACTCGAACAGCGTTTCGATCGATGGCACACCAACGGCGTCCAGCATTTCGCGGCGTTCGGACGTACTTTTGGGAAGATAGCGCATCAGGCCGAGGTTTCCTTTTCGGAAATGAACGCCTGATAGGCGGCTGCGTCCATCAGGACGGAAACTTCGGAGGGATTTGCGAGCTTGATCTTGATCAGCCAGCCCTCGCCGTGCGGATCGGAGTTCAAGGTTTCGGGAGTGCCCGTCAAGACGGCGTTTGTTTCCGTCACTTCACCGGACACGGGCGCAAAAATTTCGCTGACCGCTTTCACTGATTCCACGGTGCCGAAGACTTTTCCCGCCTCGACCTTGGAGCCGACCGCGGGCATTTCCACGAATACCACGTCACCCAGTTCGTGCTGGGCGTAATCGGTTATGCCGATCGTGCCTGTGTCGCCCGCAACTTTAATCCACTCGTGATCTTTGGTGTAGCGATAGTCCGTTGGGTACATGACGACTCCTCGGTAGAACGGGCTTCAGCCTGTTGGTGTTGCTTTTTTCTTTCTTACAGCAATGATTACGGCACTCGCAGAGTTCTAGAGATGACAGGCTGAAGCCTGTCCTACTTAAACCAGAATCGCGGCTACGATTTTACTTCGTTCGCTTATAGAACGGCATCGGAACGATTTTCGCAGGCGCCTGATTTGCGCGGATCCCGATCGTGATTTCCGTTCCTGGCGCCCTGGATGCCGCCGGCACGTAGGCCATGCCAATATTTTTCTTCAGAAATGGCGCGGGCGATCCGCTGGTTACCTGGCCGCTCGGTTCGTTGCCGATGACCACCGAACAGCCGTCGCGCGCGATAAGCCGGTCCTGCATTTCAAATCCGACGAGTGTACGATCGATGCCTTTTTCTTTCTGCTTCACGAGCACGTCGCGTCCGAGGAATTCGCCCTTGGCGGGTTTGCAAATCCAGCCGAGGCCCGCTTCCCACGGCGTGGTCGTGTCGTCAATTTCATGGCCGTAGAGGCACATGGACGCTTCGAGGCGCAGCGTATTGCGCGCACCCAGGCCGCAGGGAAGTAGTCCTTGCCCCGCGCCCGCTTGCAGCAGCACGTCCCACAGTTTTTCGGAGTGTTCCGGCGCGAAATAAA
This sequence comes from Candidatus Acidiferrales bacterium, assembly GCA_035696345.1. Taxonomy (GTDB): domain Bacteria; phylum Acidobacteriota; class Terriglobia; order Acidiferrales; family UBA7541; genus Palsa-360. The sequence goes on along the minus strand of DASRQU010000009.1, from coordinate 65,939 downwards.
TTTCGAATCCGTCTTCACCCGTGTAGCCGGTGCGCGCGATCAGGCAATCGACGCCATCCACTTTTCCAAATGCGAAATGGTAGTACTTTATCGGCTCCAGCGGCACGTGCGTGAAGCGCTGCAGGAGGCCCAGCGCTTTCGGTCCCTGAATGGCGATCTGTCCGTATCGCGGCCCGGCGTTTTCGATTTCGGCGCCGACGCCGTTATGCGCGCGGATGTGCTCGAAGTCCTGATCCTGATTGCTGGCATTCACGCACAAAAAATAATGGGTATCGGAAATCTTGTGCACAAGTAAATCGTCGACGAACGTCCCCTGCGCAGTCATCAGCCCCGAATATTGCGCCTGGCCGACAATGAGTTTCGAGGCGTCGTTACACGTTACGTGCTGCACCAGCGCGAGTGCGTGCGGTCCGCGAACTTCAATCTCGCCCATGTGGCTGACGTCAAATAGGCCCGCAGCCGTGCGCGTCGCCATGTGCTCCGCCACAATGCCGGAGTACTCCACAGGCATGTCCCAGCCGCCAAAATTGACCATTTTGGCTTTGAGGCGCCGATGTACGGCGTTCAACGCTGTTTTACGCAGATGAGTGGTCGTCGGAGATGTCACTCGAAATTCTCAGGACTGCAGAGCAAAATCGAAACTAACACGCAGCTTCGAAAGGTGTCAAGAAAGCATGGGCAATCCATATGCAAATCCCGCGATAACGAGCCGATAGGGGGAAGGCCTTGGGTTTCGTAGAAGCCGGGCGATTTTTGGCCGGGCATCCGCTCGGGTTGTTGCGTTTCAAAAATGGTCCCCGAAATGAAAAACGATGCCCTCTTCTTGTCGGAATTCGCGAGAAGGAGAGAGCACTACGAAAGGCGGCAACGAGGTTAGATTGACGCGGATTCGCGCATAGTTGCGACTTGTTCTTGCGTGGTGGAGTATCCTATAGTGGTTTCACCACGGTTTGATCGAGCTTTTTGCTGTGTTTCGCGTTTCGCACGGATGAGGGAATAGGATGCAAAGCACCGTTCTTTGTTCGCAATGCGATCAGCAGGAAGGCAAGTGCCAGTGCGATAGGTACTGCTGCTATTGCCAGGGGCAGCATGGTGTGCGGTTGTGCATGGACGGCAAATACTATTGCCCGGATTGCCGGGAAGCCTGCGAAGTCAGTGTGGCCCAATCCAATGAGCATTGATCCGGTACGCACCGTCTTCCATATGGACAAGGACTCGCGGCTGGTCACCGTGTTTTGTTCCGCGGTGCAGCATCAGGCGGCGCACGCAGGCCTCGAGGGCGCCGCGAGCGTGCAATTAGCTCAAGCTGCGGGAGATGTTTGCCGCGAAGCCATGGCGCAAGGCGGCGCGGGAGACCACGGAATTGACGTGACCTTGGATACCTTTCACGACCGCATGGAAGTCGCCATCCATTACAGGGGACAGGGGTTACCTACGGACGCATCGGGTAATCTCGCGCCCGCCAGCGCGAAGCCCAATGGCGGGGCCAACTTAAATGGGCAGGAACTTCTCTCACGTGTGGATCGCGTGCAGTGTAACGCGGACGACGGAGTGGCGCGAGTCACCCTCGTAAAATATTTACCCGCGCACCACTGAAGCTAAAGCCCGCGCCACTGAAGGACCAACTTCTAGTTTTGATTCAGCAAAATTTCTATGGAGTGCATAATCTCGGGGGACTGCCAATCCTGGGGACCGACGATTTTCCGTGCGAGGCGGCCTTCGCGATCGATCAGATACGTTTCCGGGAACATGGACGTGCCGTAATCTGTGGCGGTTTTCTTGGTGGCGTCGCGATAGGTGGGGAAAACCACGTGATTGTCGACCAGGAATTTGTCGTAGGCATCCTTGTCTTCGTCGACGCTGATTCCGAGTACAACTCCGCCCTTCGAGGTGATGGCCTGCTGCAGCGTGTTGAGCGATTGAGTTTCTTCGAGGCACGGAGGGCACCACGAAGCCCAGAAATTCAGGACCACCACTTTTCCGCGCAGATCCGACAGGTGCGAAGCCCCCGTAATCTGCATATCAAAGTCCTGCGCTTTGCGGCCCGCGAGGCTTGGCTCGCCCTGGCGGTACGAAGGCGCGGCAAACGCATAGAGCACAGCCGCGGCGAGGATCAACCCAATCGGTCCTAGAATTTTATGTTTCAATGTTTGTTCCCCAGCGCTTCTATCATACATTCATCAGCGCGTTTCGTGCGAACCGATTTGCCGTAAGGGTAGATGCCGTGGTACTAGTGACGGCGACCGTCGAGTAGCACAGCCATTCCTGTCTGCGTGCCCTGCGCAAAACCTACACAGGCGAGAGTGCCTGTGCTACTCAAAGATTGACCCCAACGATTTTTCTACGGCCGCTGAAACCGCAACCAGCAAGGCGCGTCTTTACGAAGATCGCTGTTGTAAAACGAATCGACAATGAATGCCAATTCACGGGTTTCGGCTATTGTGCCCGCGCGAAACGAGGAGGCGACCATTGCCGCCGCCGTTGCGTCGCTCGCTTCGCAGCCGGACATTGGGGAAATCATTGTCATCAACGACCAATCGACAGATGGCACAGCGGTTATCTTGCAGCAACTCGCCGCGCGTTTTCCCGAGCTGCACATTTTGCAGACGAAAGAATTGCCTGACGGTTGGGTGGGCAAAAACTACGCTGCATCGCTCGGCGCCGCGGAAGCGCAAGGCGAGTGGCTGCTGTTCACGGATGCGGACGGCGTTCACTTGCCCGGATCGACGGCGCGAGCGCTTGCGGATGGTGCACAGTTTGCGGCCGGCCTCGTTTCCTATTCACCGCAGCAGGAAACGCGAAGCTGGTGGGAGAAGGCGCTGGTCCCATTCATTTATTTGCGATTGGGCCACAGGTATCGCTATGACGAAGTGAACGACCCCGCATCAGCTGTCGCGGCTGCCAGCGGGCAATATTTATTGATCCGCCAGGACGAGTATCGACGTATCGGCGGACATGCAGCAGTGTCCACCGAAGTGCTTGAAGATGTGGCGTTGGCGCGGCTCGCCAAAAACGCCGGAGTAAGGCTGCACTTCGCGTCAGGCGCTGGAATCATTCGTGTCCGCATGTACCGAACGTTCCGATCCATGTGGGAAGGCTGGACAAAAAATCTATTTCCGCTCATGGGCGGGAATTCGCGCGCCGTCGGTCAGGAACTGTTCAGGATAGTTCCGTGGATACCTTTGCTGCTACTTCCTTTGGGGCTGGTGCATCTAATTTGGGGCGTGCTGGGAACTGTGCTCCTGGCGGGCCGGCATGCTGCTTATGCTTCGGAACTGCGACGGAATAGTTTCTCTGGAACGCTTGCTCTATACTATTTGCCCGGGGTCGCGCTGTATTCGCTGGTTCTGTTGAACTCGGAAAGACGATACGGGCGGGGCAGCGTGGGGTGGAAGGGCCGCGAGTATTCGGTGAATCGTGAATCGCGTAATTCGTGAAACGTCGCTTGTGAAATAAGGTCTTCGGATTTTCGCCTGGCTTCAAAGATCACGATTGCAAAACTTTTATGGTCTATCTGACACGTAAGCTTGAATTTTCGGCGTCGCATCTGTATCACAACCCGGCATTTTCTGCCGAGGAGAATCGCCGCGTTTTTGGAAAATGCAACAACCCCCATGGGCACGGGCACAACTACGTGCTGGAAGTTACAGTGGCGGGCGAGCCGAATCCGGCGACGGGCATGGTGCTGGACCTGAAAGAATTGAAAGAAATCTTGCAGCACGAAGTTTCAGACCGCATGGATCACCGGTTTCTGAATTACGAAGTGCCGGAACTCGCGGGGCAGATTCCGACGTGCGAGAACATCGCGACTGTGATCTGGCGGCTGCTGGAAAATAAAATTACGAGCGGCCATTTGCACCGCGTGCGGTTGTACGAAACGCCGGATTTGTTTGTCGATTGCTATGGCGAAAGTAACGGAGCGCGATCGGATGCGCCTGCACCCGCCGGGAACGCGCGATGAAGCTGCATCTGGGGCGGCGGTACAAATTTTGCGCGTCGCATAGGCTGCACAGCGCGCTACTGGGCGAGGAAGAAAATCGCCGCGTCTATGGCAAATGCAACAACCCGTACGGCCACGGCCACAATTACGTGGTGGAAGTGGCGGTTTCCGGACCGGTCGATCCGGCTACCGGGATGATTGCGAACTTGACGGATCTCGACGCGTTTGTGGAAAAAGAAATTCTGGAGCCCTTCGACCACACGTATCTGAACGAGGAGATCGCGGAATTTCAGGAAAATATTCCGACCACGGAAAATATCTGCATCGAAATATTTAATCGGCTGCGCCGTTTTTCGCTTGCGAAGCTGGAGCGGGTACGAGTCGAGGAAACTGGACTGAATAGTTTCGAATACGCGGGCGAGTAGACAGGAGCGGCCATGAGCGATGATCGCAAACAACTGGAAGAACTGATGCTGAACGATGCGCCAGGCACGGACGAGACAGCGTCCATCGCGGATTCGGTGCGGAAAATCCTCGCAGATATCGGCGAAGATCCGAACCGCGACGGGCTGCGTCGCACACCAGAGCGGTTTGAAAAAGCGTTCCGATTTCTGACCAGCGGCTATAAGCAGGATCCGGAAAAATTGCTGAACGGCGCGATGTTCACCGTGTGCTACGACCAGATGGTCCTGGTGAAGGACATCGAGTTTTACAGCTTGTGCGAGCATCACCTGCTGCCGTTCTTCGGCAAGTGCCACGTCGCTTATATCCCGGACAAAAAAGTGGTGGGACTGTCGAAAATTCCGCGCCTCGTCGACATGTTCGCGCGGCGGTTGCAGATTCAGGAGCGGTTGACGAACCAGATCGCCAATTCGATTCAGCAGAAAATTGCGCCGCTAGGCGTGGGCGTGGTGATCGAAGGGCGGCATTTATGCATGGCCATGCGCGGCGTGGAGAAGGAAAGCTCGCAGACCGTGACCAGCGCGATGCTGGGCTCGTTTAAGGACAATCCGAAGACGCGCGAGGAATTTTTGTCGCTGGTGCGAGGAAAGTAGGGGCGCCTTCAATAAATAGCTTCACATTTGATTGGTGCCTAGCTTTTGTCGGCAGGGGTGCGGCGTGCTGTGCCCCTACGTTCTGAACCCCGATAAAACCGTCACCAGATGTGCCCCCGGGCCAAAATGCGCGGGCGCGCTGTTGTGGCAAGGACCTCCCGAAAAGAAGAAAAATTTTGCATGTCATACAGTGCCTATGGTAGTCTGCTAGGGTCGAAGAGAAGACAAAACGAGAGCAAAATATAGTGGGCAGGGCGGAGAGGGCATTTTGAGAGAAGCGAAGCCAATGTTGATTGAGCAGTATCGAACGCATGTGAAGGATACGGGCTCACCGGAAGTACAAATTGCTTTATTGAGCGATCGAATCAACTATCTGACGTCGCATCTGAAGACGCACCTCAAGGACCACGCATCGCGACGCGGGCTGATCATGATGGTCAACAAGCGCCGTCGTCTGTTGGATTATCTCAACCGTCGCAACCCGGACCGGTATCGTTCAATTGTTGAACGTCTAAGTTTGCGCAAGTAACTGCTCCTCAGGGGGAATGCAGTCGCGCCAACTTTATCTACCGACGTTCGCGGAGTTCGGTAAGTTTTTGGCGGCCCCAGGCATCGTTGCCAGGCCGCCTTTTTTGTAAACACACTCCGGCACGCCGCTCGCGGTCGTTCTGAATTTCTCTTCCACACAAACGGGAAAAGTTTCTCCCGCACTCGAATGGCTTTCCGCACGCGTGTGCCCGATGGTTCGGGGCGCGGCGGGAGTCGAAAGGACCACCCCATATGTCGCAAGCAGCACCCGCTCCCCATCAGGTGACAGTCGAAGTTGGCGGACGCACGCTAACACTGGAAACCGGAAAAATTGCAAAGCAGGCCAATGGCGCCGTCTTGGCGCGTTACGGCGATACCGTCGTGCTTGTTACTGCCTGCATGGATTCAAAACCGAATGACCGGGATTTTCTTCCTCTCACGGTGGACTATCGCGAATATACGTACTCAGCCGGAAAAATTCCCGGCGGCTTTTTCAAGCGCGAAGGGCGCCCCTCGGAGCGCGAAATTCTGACCTCGCGCATGATCGACCGCCCGCTGCGTCCCTTGTTCCCGGAAGCCTGGCGCAATGAAACGCAAATCGTGGCCATGGTGCTTTCCGCGGACAGCGAAAACGATCCGGACATGATCGGCATCACGGCCGCTTCCGCTGCCGCCTATGTTTCCGATCTGCCATTTACGGAACCCGTTGCCGCGGTGCGCGTTGGTCTCGTCGACGGAAAGTTGATTGCCAACCCCACGACAGCTGCGCAAAAAACAAGTCAGTTGAATATCGTTGTGGTGGCCACAGAAAAAGCGATCGTCATGATCGAAGCGGGCGCGAACGAAGTCAGCGAAGACACTGTCGCGGAAGCGCTCGAATTCGCCCACGAACAGATCAAGCTGATCATCAAGGCGATTCGCCAGCTGCACGATCAACTCAAGCCCAACAAAGTTACCGTTCCGCCGCTGCCGTTTGACGAGGCGCTGGCAAAGGAAATTGAACAGAAATATGGCGCGCAACTGCATGACGCCATCGACACCAAGAAGCATCCGAAGAAGGAAAGCTATCACCTGATCGACGAAGTAAAGAAAGCTGTCAAGGAGTCGGTTCCCGAAGAGGATGAAGAGAAGCGCACGCTCGCGATTCGCGCATTCGATCGCCTGCGCGAAAATTATTTCCGTGAGGATATTTTGCAGCGCAATCGGCGTCCCGACGCTCGCGCGTTCGACGAGATTCGCGACATCACTTGCGAAGTGGGAGTATTGCCCCGCGCGCACGGCTCGGCGCTCTTCACGCGCGGCGAGACGCAAGCCCTGGTGACCACTACGCTGGGCACCAAGGAAGACAAGCAGCGCCTCGACCTTCTCTTCGAGGAAGAGTCGTTCAAGCGCTTCATGCTGCACTACAATTTCCCGGCCTTCTCGGTCGGCGAAGTGAAGTTTCTGCGAGGGCCCGGACGCCGCGAAATCGGACACGGCGCGCTTGCCGAACGCGCGCTCTTGAACCTGCTCCCGCCCGAAAGCGATTTCCCCTACGCTATGCGCATCGTTTCCGACATCATGGAATCGAATGGATCGTCATCGATGGCCACGGTGTGCGGCGGTTCGCTGTCACTCATGGATGCCGGTGTTCCGCTGGCTTCAGCGTGTGCGGGCATCGCCATGGGACTCGTCGTGGAAGGCGAAAAGCATGCGATTCTCACGGACATCGCCGGCGCGGAAGATCACTACGGCGACATGGATTTCAAGGTTGCCGGAACCCGCAAGGGAATCACAGCCCTGCAGATGGACATCAAGGTTGGCGGAATCAGCGTCGGCTTGATGCGGCAGGCTCTTGAGCAAGCCAAGCGCGGGCGTTTTCACATTCTGGACATCATGGACCAGACGATTTCGACGGCGCGTTCCAAGATGTCCGCGTTTGCCCCACGCCTGCACCAGTTGCAGATTCCTACGGACAAAATTCGCGACCTGATCGGGCCGGGCGGCAAGAAAATCCGTTCGATCATCGAAGCGACAGGCGTGAAGATCGACGTAATGGACGACGGCAAAGTGCACGTGTTTGCCAATAACGGACCGGCCGCCGAATCCGCTTTGCAGATGATTCGCGACATTACGGCGTCAGCGGAAATCGGCAAAACGTATCTCGGGAAAGTCGTGCGGCTGGCGGAGTTCGGCGCCTTCGTGGAAATTTTCCCGGGCACCGACGGCTTGCTGCACATCAGCGAAATCGCCGAGCAGCGCTTGCGCGACGTGCGCGACGCGTTGAAGCTGGGAGACCAGGTCCTCGTTAAGGTTCTGGCCATCGAAGGCAATAAGATTCGGTTGTCGCGCAAAGCAGTGTTGCGCGAACAGCGCGAAAAACAAGAAAAGGAAGCAGGCGGCGCGCCTGTCGCATCCACCGGAAACAACGGCGGCGAGCAGAGCTGAGCAGAACTCAGCAGCGCGATCGGTAACCAATGACCGGTGAATCGTAATAGCTTGTAACGCGTGGCGCCAGGGTATGTGGTGTCACTAAGCCGGCAGTCCAAAATACAATCGAGCGAGAAGCGGGGAGCTGATTATTACAGCTCTCCGTTTTCCGTTTAGGGCGAGCACTTACGGTTGCATATGACGCTCGTAGCATCTTTAGCCCTATTTTAAAGATCGCGTGATGGTAACTTTTTAAGTGTCTGGTTAAATCGTATGGAATGATACGTGTTGCAAATTTTGAGATTTGGGAGTTATATGTACGATAGCGTATTCATCAAGTGCGGCGTCGTACCCCCAGTGCATGGTGAGTGGTAATCTCAGGCGCCTATCTTCTACTTGCTGTTCGACTTATGCACCATCGACGGAGGTCCCTGGTGCACCGCTAGAGCCGGTTCTTCCGAGGATGAGCGCGTGACAGTTCGTGACATTTGTCGTGAAAAAAGTCATCTATATACGAGGACCAAAGGACCTGTCCGCGCAGCTGCGAGGCCTTTACGAGCGAGTGGCGAGCCAAGTGGGCGTCGATGCGCTCTACGTCAAGCAAGTCGCACTCGGTGAGAGTGAATCCTCGTTAGTGGAGGCCGGACTAACCGCGGAACTTACCAGAATTGTGCAGCAGGAACACCAAACTCCTTCCATCCATGAAGTCCAGTTTTATTCGGAAGACCAGGTGCTGCTCAAACGCCTTGCACGATTTGTTGCCGCCGCCTTGAAACGAGGTGATCCGGCCATCGTGATCGCGACCATAGCTCATCAGGATGCGCTTCTCCTAAGATTGAGGCTGGCGGGGCTGGATATGAATGCGGCGAATCACGAAGGAAGATACGTTACAGTGGACGCTGGCGGCACGCTCTCTATCTTCATGGTAAATGGCATGCCCGAGCCGGCGCGCTTTTTCAGGGTTGCGAGCGGTCTGATAGAAGAGGCATTGAAAACAGCCAACACACAGCAACCCCGCGTCGCGGCGTTCGGCGAATGGGTTTCTGTGCTCTGCAAGAGGGGGCAGGCGGACGCGGCGGTCCGGTTGGAGCAGCTATGGAACGAGTTGGCGGCCAAATATAACCTCGATCTGCTGTGCGGCTATGAGATGGGCAGCATGAATCGCGTGGAGCATCGCGACGAGTTCCGGCGAATCTGCGCGGAGCACACACGCATTTGCATTCAACGAAAATCGTAATCGAAATTCTGTACAGCTCGCGCTTACTTTTGTTTCGCGTTGCCCTCAAATGCTTCTTTTGCCAGGCGCATCGCGGACATTGCGGTGGGCCAGCCGGAATAAAACGCGAGATGCGTAATCATCTCGACGATTTCGTCCTTCGTGACTCCGTTGTCCAGCGCACGCTGCAAGTGAAAGGGCAATTGTTCCGTGCGATTCATCGCCACGAGCGCCGTCACTGTAATGACGCTGCGATCGCGCTTGGACAGGCCGGGGCGTTCCCACACATCTCCGAATAATACCTTTTCCGTTAAATCGACCAGCTTGGGTGCCACGTCTCCCAGTCGTTCCCTCGTGCTGGGTAAAGCTTTTTCATTTGCCATGGATTCTCCGCGTACGAATAAATTGCAATCATTGAAACAGGTCGCTGCTCCAGAACTTTACCACTGCTGGAATCATAGTAAATGTCGAACATCTGGTTGACATGCGGCCCGGTCGGTTTTACTCTCTGCGGCAAAGGGTGAGGAGCACCTTCGAATTATGAGCCTGCCAAACGTAAAAAGATACTTGTGCGTCCGCAAGAATGTATGGTTTTTGCTGGGAATTTTGTTCGCGGCGGTTCTGCCCATGATGGCAGCCGAGACCGCGCAGGTTTACGTCGCGAACAGAGGCGGCACCACGATTGATATCATCGACACGACGACCAACAAAGTGGTCGATGTCATCAGGGGCATCGAGTCGCCGGAAGTGGTGCGATTTTCGCCCGACGGAAACCGCCTCTACATCACCAGCAGAAGCGAAGACGTTCTGGACGTTCGCGACCGCAAGACGGGCAAGCAGATCAAAAAAGTCCCGCTCAGCGGTTGGGCCAATGACGCCGCCGTCACGAACGACGGCAAGCTGATCGTAATTTGCATCCGCAACACAGGCCAGGAGGCGGTCGATGCGGGTGCGCTGGACATCATCGACTCCAAAACACTGGTTAAACTGAAGAGCATTTCGGTGAAGAGAGGGCTGCATGACGTGACGCTCACCGACGACGGGAAATTTGCGGCGGCTGGCTCACCCGGCGGAAAATTCTTTACCGTGTTCGATCTCCAGAAAATGGAAATCGCCTGGGAAATGGATTACGACCAGGGAGTTCTGCCCTTGATCATCGAGAGCAATCCGGATGGTTCAGGTAAGCGGATTTTCGCGCAGCTCAACGGGACGAATGGATTTTCCGTCGTGGATTTTGAAAGCCACAAGGAAGTGGCCAGAATCAAAAATCCGGATCAACCGAGCGGATTTACTCCGGGCTGCGAAGGCATCAGCCACGGCATCGGGATCGCGCCGGACCACAAGACGTTGTGGACGAACAGCCGGCCTGCGAACGCGGTCTTCGTCTACTCGCTGCCCGATCTGAAGCTGATGGGCCATGTTCCTCTTCCTGAAACGCCTGTCGCTGGAAAAGCGCCGCGCGGCGGCGGACCGGCGTGGGTCACGTTCACCCCGGATAGCAAAACCGTTTACATTTCCACGTGCGGGACGAAATCAATTACCGCCATCGACGTAGCTGGTATTAAAGAACTGACGCGCATTCCCGTCGATGAAATGCCGGATCGCATCAGCACGCTCGTGCTGCACTAAACATGCGTTTCGCCTGGCTGCTGAAGCAGCACGGCTGCAAATTATTTCACACGATTTGAAACGGAGCTGAGGCGATGACGATTTCCAAAGTTTTGCTGAAAACAATTTCCGCAGGTTTCCTGATCGCGACGGCCGCGCTGATCTATACGTCGGTCCCGCCGGCAACCGCGCAGACATCCGGAGCTTCGGACGCCCAAACGCCGCAGCTCGACTATGAATTTTTTAAAACACACGTCGAACCCATCTTTCTGAAAAAGCGTTCGGACGACCATGCCCGCTGCTACGTCTGCCATCAGATGATGCGCCACGGGGGCGGCCCGCTCAGCCTCGAAATGCTTCCTCCTGGGGCAAACTTCTGGACCGAGGAGCAATCCCGTCGCAACTTCGAAACTGTCTCCAAACTGGTCGTCCCCGGCAATCCCTCCATGAGCCTTTTCTTGCGCATGCCGATGGCTCCAGAAGCTGGCGGCCTTGCCGACACGCATCAAGGAGGCAGGCAATTCGCCTCCGAGGACGATCCGGATTGGAAAAATATGAGGGCTTGGGTGATGGGGCAAAAGGTTTCGGGGGCTTCCGCGCCGTAGTCCGTTGTTCGTTTCTTTTTCGTTCTGACCAAAATTCTATCGAAACTAAATCTATTCGCGTGGATTTCCCACTGCTGCCTTGACGACGCTTAGCACGTCGTTGCGGTCTGCCGCGGTGGCCGGCACGCGGCGAATATCATCAAGGAACACAGGAAAAATCGAGTGAGCCGAGAAGCCTAAATATTGTCCGACCCAAACTTCCGGCTGATATTCAAAGATTTCTACTTTCGTTTGTGATGTTCCGTAAGGCTCCAGGTGGATTAGAAAGGCGCAACGGACGCTGCCCTCGTATGAGCCTTGCAGGAAGGAATCGCCAGGATAAAGATTGGAGGCAAAAGCTTCACGGATTTGCTCAATCGCTTGTTCTTTGTCCATGGCTCCCCAGTGCTCGTGCTGAGAGCATCAGTGAGTTAATCTGACACCACGTCCAAAAACGTGACACCCCAGTTTGCTCCACAGAAACTTCGAACCAGCCATTTGTCAGATGCGGCGAATTGACGCGCCCACAGAGTTTAATTTTTCTTCGATGCGTTCGTATCCCCGATCAATGTGATACACGCGGTCGATCACAGTTTCGCCGCTGGCGACCAGTGCGGCCAGCACGAGCGAAGCGCTGGCGCGTAGATCCGAGGCGATTACATTTGTGCCGGAAAGCGTCGTGGGTCCGTGAACCACGGCGCGGCGGCCTTCGACGGATATGTTGGCGCCCATTCGAACCATTTCGCTCGCATGGAGGAATCGATTTTCGAAAATCGTCTCGGTCACCGTTGAAGTTCCCTCAGCCTGCGTGACCAGCGCCATGAACTGCGCCTGCATGTCCGTGGCGAAGCCGGGATATTCTTCGGTGCATACGTCGGCCGCGACCAGCTTTTTCGCGCCGCGCACTTCGAGAGTTCCGGGAGCCGTTTCGCGAATTTCGACGCCCGTTTCACGCAGCTTGGCGATGATCGAAATGAGGTGCTCGGGCGCGCAACCGGTGAGTTTTAAATTTCCGTTGGTGATAGCTCCAGCAACCAGAAATGTTCCGGCCTCAATGCGATCCGGAATAATGGTGTGGGTAGCGCCGTGCAATTCTTTTTTTCCGCGCACGCGAATCGTGGAGGTCCCTGCGCCTTCGATGTCGGCGCCCATCTTGATCAGCAATTCCGCAAGGTCCCAGATTTCCGGCTCGCGCGCCGCATTTTCGATCACGGTTTCGCCTTCGGCGAGGGACGCGGCCATCAGAATATTTTCCGTGCCAGTTACGGTGATTTTGTCGAAGAAAACGTGGCCACCGGGTAGCCGGCCGCCGCGCGGAGCGCGCGCCTCCACATAGCCATGCGACATTCCAATTTCCGCGCCCATTTGTTCCAAAGCCTTAAGATGCAAGTCGACAGGACGCGCACCAATGGCGCAGCCTCCGGGCAGGGAAACGCGAGCGTGCCCGCTGCGGGCGACCAGCGGCCCCAGCGTGAGGATCGACGCGCGCATGGTCTTTACAAGCTCGTACGGCGCCTCGGCTCCATTCACCGTGTCCGCCTGGATAATGATCTGCGTTGGCGGGATCTCCGGCGTCTCGACCACGGCACTCAGATACGCCAGCAGCTTACCCATCGTGATGATATCGCGCACGCGCGGGATATTGTCGAGCGTCACGCGATCGCGCGTCAGCAGCGCCGCAGCCATCGCGGGGAGAGCGGCATTCTTTGCGCCGCTGATGTGAACTGTGCCATTAAGTGGTTTTCCACCCTCAATCAGAAGCTTATCCATTTGGTCTCTGGGAATAGAATTTCGGGACTCGATTGGCTCGGTTAATTGCGCTGTAGACATGTCCTTTGGTATCGCGCAACAGGCGCCGGGCCTCTTGCACGCTTGCTCCTGTCTTTAGCATTATGAGGGCTGCGGCCAGATTGTGTCCGGATTGACGCAGTGCGCGTGTCGATTCGGCTACGCCTGACCCGGACGCCTCCATGAGAATCCGCAAACCTCTCGCCTTTAACTTCTGATTCGTCAGCGCCACGCCTATCATCCAGTTATCGTAAACGCGGCCCAGCCGAATCATCGTGGCTGTAGAGAGCATGTTAAGGACCAGTTTTTGGGCTGTGCCAGCCTTCATCCGCGTGGAGCCTGTAATCACTTCGGGGCCAGTGGGGGTCACGATGCTCATTTGCGCCAGCTTGGTGACGGGGGTGTTCGGGTTCGATGTTACCCCGATTGTGACGGCACCTACCCGTTTAGCGAACTCTAGCGCGCCGAGAACGTAAGGCGTCCCACCGCTCGCGGCGATTCCCACAACGGCATCTTTCGAATTGACCTCGCGCGCTTTCAGATCTCGGGCGCCCTGCGATCGGTCATCTTCCGCCCCTTCCACCGCATGCGTGAGCGCGCGGCGGCCTCCGGCGATGATGGCCTGGACCATTTTGGGAGGTGTACCGTAGGTGGGCGGCAACTCCGCCGCATCGAGCACCGCCAGGCGGCCACTCGTGCCCGCTCCGACGTAGAAAACGCGTCCACCGCCGTGGATTGCGCGGGTCATAGCGTCTACTGCGCGCGCGATGGCAGGAACGGCTCGCGAGACTGCATGCGCCACAGACGCATCTTCGCGATGAATCGCGCGCAAAATTCCGGTCGCGCTTTTTGCGTCGATTCCACGCGTATGAGGGTTTCGCTGTTCGGTGGCCTTGAGTTTTGGCATGTAGTGGCGCGAGTGGCGCGAGAAACTATATTCGCACGCACGTGCTCTCGAGGAGTGGACCATATCGAACGGAATCGCTCATTCAGTTAGGGGTCCAGCAGCGCGGACTACTTGGTGGCCGGAGCCAAACCCAGCGCTTCGACCACCGCATCATGCACAGCGGGGCGCACCGCGGCGATCTTGTCATTTTCGCGAGTGGGATTTACGCGATTGGTCAGCAGGATTACAAAAAGTTTGCGGTCCGGATCGATCCAGATTGACGTGCCTGTATAGCCGAGGTGACCAAAGCTGCGCGGAGAAAAATATTTGCCGCTGGAAGAATTGGGCGTGGGCGACATCCATCCGAGCGTCCGCGCGTTCCCGGCAATCGTTTGGGGCGCGGTGAACATTGAGATTGTGGCGCGCGTCAGCATGCGATGATGGCCGTAAATTCCGCCGTTCAGCATCATCTGGCAAAACGCGGCGAGGTCCGATGCAGTTGTGAACATGCCTGCATGGCCCGCAACGCCGCCCATCGCATAGGCATTTTCGTCGTGCACTTCGCCTTGCAAGAGGCGCTTGCGGAACGTTGTGTCATTTTCCGTGGGAGCAATTTGCGAGAAAAGATTTTTCGACGGATTAAACATCGTGCTCGCCATTTGCAGCGGCGTGAAAATTTGTTGCTGGGCCAGCTGATCGACGGTTTTACCCGTGGCGCGCTCCAGAATTTCGCCGAGTAGAATGAAACCCAGATCGGAATAGATTGTTTTCGATCCAGGTACGTATTCGAGCGGCTCTCTGCAGATCGCGGCGACGAATTCGCGTTTGGAATGCAGGACCAAAAAATAATCTTTGTGTGCGGGAAGTCCGGAAGTGTGCGTGAGCAGATTGCGCACCGTGACGGTCCTGCGCCACTCGGGATTGGGGCCGTCGTTCCATTCCGGAATGTAGCGCGCCACGGGAAGATCCAGGCCGATGCGCCCAGTCTCCGCCTGCATGGCGAAGAGTGTCGATGTGACGACCGGCTTGGTCAGTGATGCAGCGTCGTAGATGGTGCTCGCCGAGATGGCGGGCGAACTCGCGTCATGGCTTTGCGTGCCGAACGCGCGCACGCTCAGTTCGCCGTTGTACCCAACAGCAAGAACTGCGCCGGGAAACGCGTGATCGGCAACCGCGCGTGTGAGTAGATCGTAGGCAGGCTGTAGTCTTGCAATGGATTTGTTGTCTGCCAGGCGCAGCTTCATCGGCTGCGCGGGCAAGTCGAGCCCTGCGCCTAGCGCAGCAACACCTGGAATATTTACTGGCAAGCGGCCGCCTACGGAGGTCTCGCCGAACAGCGCCCGCCCCATCGCCCACTGTGCCACGTCAACGGTGCTGAAGGCCGCAACCCACGTTTTCGCGGCAGGGAATCGCTGCGCCAGATAAGGGCTGCCGAAGCAGGCGACGATCACGGGCTTGCCAGTGGCGAGCACACGGTCCACGAAGGCGGCTTGATCGTCGGGCAGGCCGATGCTGCCTTTGCGATCGGCCACTCTGACGAAAATGGCGACGATCGCCACATCGTAGGTGTCAGAAGCGGGCAACTTCGCGGTGTCCGCGCGCACAAAACGCGTGTCCGTTCGAACGGTCGTCAAAGAATCGACGCGGCTGCGAATTTCGCCCTCCAGATTGCCGGCAGGGTAGGGGTCGACATCGCCCGATACAGCGACGAGCAAAACGCGCGAAGGTTTTGTTGAGTCGAGGGGAAGAATGTGCTGATCGTCGCGCAGCAGGGTGATGCCGCGATCGGCAATGTCCAGGGCAGCCGTCGCAAATTCAGGACGGTCGTAGTGATCCGCAAGAGATTCGATGTCCACCAGCTTTGATTTGTACAGTCCGAGCTTGGCTTTGGCGCGCAGGAGTCGCATAACCGCTTCGTCCAGGCGCGACATTGGAATGCGTCCAGACGCGACCGCTTCGTGCACGGCCTGCAGCGCGGCATCCAGCACCGGCGGGACAAGCAAAACATCGGAGCCTGCGAGGATTGAACGCACCGCAACTTCGCCGGGAGGATAGCGTACGGTAACGCCGCCCATATCGAGCGCGTCGGTTACCACGAGGCCATTGAAACCCATCTGCGTGCGCAGCAAGTCGGTTGTGATTTTCGGAGACATCGTTGCAGGAATGTTCAGATCGGGTTCGAGCGCGGGCACGGCGAGGTGTCCCGTCATTATGGTGCTTGCGCCGGCAGCTATGGCGGCGCGAAATGGAGCGAGTTCTACGCGATCGAGATGAGCGCGATCGCTCGTGACAGTGGGAAGATCGAGGTGCGAATCCGTGCTGGTATCGCCGTGGCCCGGAAAATGTTTTGCTGTGGAGAGTCCGCCGTTTTCTTCTACGCCGCGCACAAATGCGGCTACGAATTCGGACACGCGAGCCGGATCTTCGCCAAACGAGCGTGTGTTGATAATCGGGTTCTCGGGGTTACTGTTCACATCGGCGTCAGGCGCGAAAATCCAAGGAACGCCAACGGCTTTTCCTTCTAACGCCGTAACTTTGCCCATCATGTAAGCGTCTTCCGGTCGGCGCGTGGCGGCCACCGCCATCGCGTGAGGGAAGGAGACGCCGCCCTCTACGCGCATGGAAGTGCCGCGCTCAAAATCCGCCGCGACGAGCAGAGGTACTTTCGCGTGGCGCTGCAGCGCGTTGACCAGAACCGCGGTGGGATAAACCTGGCTGCGTACAATTCCTACAGGTGAGCCTTGCGTTTGAATCGCGAACGAGCCGATATGCTTTTCCTCGACATCACGCAGAAGATCCTTGTAGTCTTGGCTCTCGGTGGAAAGGAAAGTGCCATAGGCCCACACGCAGAACAGTTGCCCGATTTTTTCATCGAGCGACATGTTTTTCAGAGTTTGCGAAACCCAGCGCTCGCCTTCAGGGGAAATTCCGGCGGGTTTCGGCGCGTCTGTCGCGCGCGGAGAGTTTTGTGTGTGGCTCGTGATAGCCATCGAGTAAAGGGCGAGCAGAAGAAGCCCGCGACTTAGTTTTCGCATCGCGCGGATTCCATTTTTTTCGCCCGCATCCAGCATTCATATATAGCACTCGCGCGGGGGTGACACAAACACCATTGGAACCACGGATGCACACAGATAAACACGGATAAAATCCCGAAGAGATAAAACCTTTGCTGATAAGACTTGGGCTCAACAGTCGGACACACACTGACTGGAATCTGGTGATTAAAACCTTATGAAAGAGAACCCGGCCTGCGCAAGAACACTTCGCGATTGGATCGGATGGAAATTATTTCTCGTTCGTTTGGTTTTATGCGTGTTCATCTGTGTGCATCCGTGGTTCCTGATTCCGACGTGTGCGGCGCAAACGATGACTGGGATCGATGTGCTGGAGGCGGAGAAATTTGCTTCGTTGGCGGGAAAGCGCGTTGGGCTCATCACGAATCAGACTGGGATTGATCGCCAGGGGCGCAGCACAATTGATTTACTAGCGCATGCGCCGGGCGTGAAGCTCGTTGCGTTGTTCAGTCCGGAGCACGGGATTCGCGGCGCGCTGGATGAGCGTGTTTCTTCGTCGAAAGATGAAGCTACGGGACTCCCGATTTACAGCCTCTACGGAGAAACGGAACGTCCGACCGCCACCATGCTCGTCGGCATCGACGTGCTTGTATTCGATATTCAGGACGCGGGCGTGCGATTTTATACGTACATCACGACGATGGGCTACGCGATGGAAGCGGCCGCCGCTCACCACGTCTCGTTTTACGTTCTTGACCGGCCTGATCCACTACGGGGGGACCGCATCGAAGGTCCCATGCTCGATCCGGAACGCACAAATTTTGTTGCCTTCTTTCCAATGCCCGTGCGCATGGGGATGACGCTGGGAGAAATGGCGCAGATGTTCAACGGCGAAAAGAAAATCGGATGTGACCTGCATATCGTGCAAATGAAAAATTGGCGCCGAAATATGTGGTTCAGCGATACGGGTCTTCGGTGGGTGAGTCCTTCACCGAACTTGCGATCCATGAATGCCGGCATTTTGTATCCGGGCCTCGAAATTTTGCAGGCAGGCGGCGTCTCCGTTGGGCGGGGCACAGCAGCGCCATTCGAGATTGTTGGGGCGCCATGGATTCGCGGGGAAGAATTCTCACGCTACTTGAACGATCGCAAAATTTCCGGCGCGCATTTTGAGCCACGAAAATTTACACCCGATTCAGGACTGTATAAAGGCGAAGTGTGCGAAGGAGTACACGTCGTCTTGACGGATCACAACGCGTTGCAATCGCTGCGTATGGGAATTGAGGTTGCCGCAGCCTTGGCGAAACTTTATCCGGATAAGTTCGAAGTGGTAAAATTGGTCTTCCTTTTGGGAAACATTGATACGATTAAAAATCTGCAAGAGCGGCACGAACCGACGGACATTGTGGCCAATTGGAATTTGGATCTGGAACCCTTTCAGAGAATTCGTGCGAAGTACCTTCTTTACCAATGAAATAAAAACATGTGGCAGAGAATGAAGGAAAGTGTTCTGGATCCGTGCTAAATTGCCGGACATGAAAATATGCTCATTATTGCCTTCGGCCACGGAGATTTTATTTGCGCTGGGACTCGGCGACCAAGTCACCGGCGTCAGCCACGAATGTGATTTCCCTTTAGAAGCAAAATCCAGACCGGTCCTAATCAAATCGCGTATTTCGCACACGGAAAGCGCGGCGACGATAGACCGGCAAGTCCGGGAATTTCTCAATCGGGGAGAAAGCCTTTACAGCGTTGACGTCGATTTATTGCGCGAGATTGAGCCCGACATTATTGTTACTCAGGATCTTTGCCATGTTTGCGCCGCGACGCCTGATGATTTGAGTGCTGCGCTTTCGCAGCTCCCCAATCAACCAAAAATCGTGACACTGAATCCTCATTCACTTGCCGACGTTTGTTCCGATATCCGACTAATCAGTGACGCGGCCGGGTGCAGCGAGCAGGCGAGCGCTCTCATCTCAGAATTTCAAAATGAAATCGCCAATGTGGAGCGGTCGGTCGCAGGCTTGCAACGCCCTCGCGTATTGTGCCTGGAATGGCTGGACCCTGCGTACGTGGCCGGGCATTGGGTTCCGGAGATGGTAGAGCGCGCCGGGGGAGTTGACGTTTTGGGCGAAGCTGCGAAGCCATCGTTTCGCGTAGAATGGGAGAAAGTGTTGGAGTCGCGTCCCGACGTGATCGTAGTGATGCCGTGCGGCTACAACTTGGAAGCGGCGGAAGCAGAGTTGCGCAGTTTGCCGTTGCCTAAAGGCTGGGAAGAAATGCCTGCGGTGAAGAACGGATGCGTTTTTGCGGTGGATGCGTCGGGATATTTTTCGCGGCCGGGACCGCGGTTGGCGAGTGGCATGGGAGCGATGGCATCGGCGATTCATTCGGAGAAGCGAGATGTGGCCGCGGAATCCACCGCTGAGGGAATGATGGTTCGCGTCGCTTCGGTGGGATAGATGAATTCGTCGTCAAATCTTCTTCTCTCATTTTAATGTTAATGCCTGCTTTTTTGTTTTTTTACCTTCCCGTTTGAACAGATAATCCTCGCGACGGTTGATGAGTCATGCGAATTGCGGGAAAAGTAGCGGTGCCATCGTTGGTTTACGTGGCATAGGCTTCAGCCTGTGCGGGGTTAGTCCTTGATAAAAACTGGACGCTTCGAATTTGTGGTCCGATGTTAGGAGGAAACCCGCACAGGCTGAAGCCTATGCCACGTAAATCCGCGGGGTCTCTAGAGCCGGAATTATCGCGGTGGGCGAAGAGCCTTTACGCGCGCGCGTTTTCTTCTGTTGCGACGCTGACAAGCGCGCCGCTCACAAACGTAACAGTGGCGCTAAAGGGAACGTACCAAGTCCACAAAAGCGGTGTGCGAAAGTGGACATAGAGGATCGCGATAAATCCTACGAACATTCCAGCGAGCGCGCCTGTGGCAGTCGCGCGCGGAAAAAGAAATGCCAATAAAAACAGTCCGAGCAAGATTCCCAGCGTAATTGCGGCAATGGTCAGCCCCGCTTCGAGCAGCGGACCCCAGCGGATTGTGCCCAGCGCGGCAAGCACAATTCCCCAAGCCAGCGTCATCCATCGAGAGCGGCGCAACAGGCGCGCCGGATCTTCTTCCAATTTTTCCAAGCCGCGCAAATGCTGAAAATCTACAACGCTCGAAGCGGCAAGCGAATTCAGCGAACCGCTGGCATTCGACATTGCGACGGCCAGAATCGCGGCGAGGATCAATCCGCGGGCGCCCGGTGGCATCGCGGTAACGATGAAGTCCGGGAATATCGAATCGTAACTTCGCCCACCCACAATGGCGGGTGCGCCATGCCACGCGTAGAGCATCACTCCGAGGACCAGAAACAGCGCAAACTGCGCGAGAATGATGACGCCGCTCGCAAGCAGCGC
This sequence comes from Candidatus Acidiferrales bacterium, assembly GCA_035696345.1. GTDB lineage: Bacteria > Acidobacteriota > Terriglobia > Acidiferrales > UBA7541 > Palsa-360. The sequence goes on along the minus strand of DASRQU010000009.1, from coordinate 45,506 downwards.
TAGCTTGCTCTCGCGTTCGGATTTTGCGGCGAGCAGGCGCTGAACAATGGTCTGATCCGTGCCGTGGCTCGCCATGGTAAAAAACGTGCCGCCAACTACGCCGGACCAGAAAGTATAAAGCTTGGCGGGATTCGTGAAGCTGCGTGAAAAATCAAATACGCGCAGTTTGTGCGCGGGTTCCGCCGCCTGCACGATGGTGTGCCATCCGCCGAGAATCCTGTGCCACAGTAAAAAAAATGCTGCGAGCGAGCCGGAAAAATACAGAAGGAATTGCACAACGTCGGTCCAGATCACGGCCTTCATTCCGCCTTCGAACGTGTAGATCAGTACGAGAGTCATGATCAGAAGAATGGAAGTGCGCTGCCCGGTGCCGAGCGCCGCGGTGACTACCAGCGCGATTGCCGCCACCCGCACGCCCTCAGCCAAGACGCGCGTCACGAGAAATGTGGAGGCCGCGACGGCCTTTACCCTTACGCCAAACCTTGTTTCCATCAACTGGTAGGCCGTATAAAATTCTCCACGGAAGTAGTGAGGGAGAAAGATCAACACAATTACGACACGGCCAACCAGGTACCCGAAGACGAATTGCAGGAAAGTAAGATTCCCGGAGAAGGCCAGCGCGGGCGTGCCAATGATCGTCAGCGTTGATGTTTCCGTTGCGACAATCGACAATGCCAGCGCCCACCACGGCGCTGTCCGGCCGCCCAGAAAATAATCGCGCACCGTGCTTTGCCCGCGCCGGAAAGCGATACCGAAAATAGTGATTCCAGCCAGGTAAACGATGATAATTGCAGTGTCCAGAAGGGTCAGGCGCATGGGGAAGGCGAGGCGATGATAGGTGCGGATGCGAATGGCGTCAAGGGCCGAACCTAGCGATACCTTGATCCCGCATGGTTGTGAGGTGCCATGAGCTACAGTTTGGGTTTCGATGGTGGGGGAACAAAAACACAATGTGTAGTGATCGATGCCGGCGGCAACGTCGTCGGCGAAGGGCGCGGCGGGCCTTCCAACCCGTTGCGTTGTGGTTACGATTCCGCATTCGATGCGCTGCGAGAATCCGCACGTGAGGCGCTCGCGTCCGCAAATATCCGGGGAGACGACGTTTCCGCTGTTCACGCCGGACTCGCTGGGGCAGGGCGCCGCAACGTGGTTCGGCGGATACTTGTGTTTCTGGCTCAGGAATTTCCCGCCGCGTTGGCACAGGTTTCCAGCGATTACGAAATCGCGCTGGAGGCGGCGGTGGGCACTGGCCCAGGCGTCGTGTTGATTGCGGGCACGGGATCGGTCGCATACGGGAGAAATGCGGCGGGAGAAACCGCTCGCGTCGGCGGGCACGGTCCGTGGATTGGCGACGAGGGCAGCGCGTTTGAAATCGGGAGGCGTGCCGTTTCCGCCGTGGCTCGCGTTCGTGACATCGATGCGCCAGCAAGCGTTTTGCCGGAAATGATTTCAGGGGCGCTGGAATGCCCCGACTGGGACGATTTGCTTCTTCGCATCATGAAAAATCCGGACGATGTTTTCCCAAAATTATTTCCGGTGGTGGCGGCCGCGGCAAATGCCGAAGACAGTGCGGCGAAGGAAATAATGTTTGCATCGGCGCTCGGATTGAGCAACCTCGCCATGGTTGTGATTCGCCGCCTGGGAATGAAAGGCGACGCATTTCCGTTGGTGAAATGTGGCGGCGTGTTCGGCCACTGCCAGATGCTTGACGCACTGCTGGATTCGGTACTCATGAGCGGGGCGCTGCGCGCTAGAATCTCTCGCCTTGAAATTTTTCCCGCGCTTGCCGCTGCGCGCATGGCCGCGCGGCTAACTCAATCCAACACTCAAACCGCGAACTATGGCGCTTGAAGAACACGTTGATCCCCAGACAGCCGTTGGCGCCTCCCGCGAAGCTATCCCTGCCCTGCTGGCCGCGAGCGATGAAAACCTTTTGCGGACTTTGCTCGACAATCCCGCGTTCGATGAGACGCATCTGTGTCTGTTGCTCGAACGAAAAGACCTTTCGGGATTGCTGCTGGAAGAAATCAGCAAACGCAAAACCTGGCGCGTGTCGTATAGAGTCCGGCTCGGACTCGCCGCCCACCCTCACACACCGCGCCTGATCGCCATGCGCCTGCTACGGGAATTGCACCTGATGGACCTCGTGCGGGTCAGTCTGCTGACGACCTCTTCCATGGAACTTCGCAGGCTGGCGGACGAAAGAATCCTTGCCCAACTTGCGCAATTGCCGCTGGGTCAAAAACTGATGTTGGCAAGGCGCGGTTCCACGCGGATTGCTGCCGGGTTGGTGCAGCACGGGCCGGAGCAGGTCGCGCGCGCGGCCCTAAATAATTCGTTTCTTACTGAAGCGCAATTGCTGAAAACTTTAAGCAAACAAACTCTTCCAGCGCGGATCATTGCAGCGGTGGCGAGCCATGACAAGTGGTCTCGCCTGATTCATGTGAGAGTCGCGCTCTTGCGGCATCCCGAAATTTCTCCGGGTCATGTCCCGGCGCTGCTGCGAGGATTGCCGCGGCGCGATATTGAAGATTTACTTTGCCTCACGCGGCTGCAAGAAAACATCCGGTCGCAGTTGCAAGCGGAACTTGCGCACAGAAAAAATGAAGAAACGCTTTCCTAAAACAAATCAAAATGTCGCGGAGGGGATTTTTCATCGCTACGCGCCAACCAGTTCGCACCCTTGACACTCGGCGGCGCCGAACATAGCATCCTGTAAGGGGCGTGAAATGATCACCCAGCCTTTGGATCCAGCTACGACCACGAAAGAACGCCGCCACGCGCAGCGCAGAAAATATCGGGGAAAAATCGAGATTGATTGGGGCTCCGCCGTTCTAGAAGCCAGCGTGCGAGACATCGGTCCTCGCGGGCTTTTTGCCGAGCTGGTGCCTCCCTTGTGGGTTGGAGCCACATTCCACGCCAGATTGCTTGTGATCCCGGTACTTCTATTGGAATGCACGGTTGCGAGAGTTGAGCCGGCGGATGGCATCGCCGTCACCTTTAAAATTTCTGAAGATCGCGGTATATCGCAGCTGGAATCGCTGCTGCAGAGTCTGCCCGCCATATGACGAGGTGCCTCGATTGTGGTTCCGATCGAATCGCCGATCAATGCCCCGTCTGCGGGCTGACTTCTGCAGCGGCGGAATTGGTGGTACGCCGGCGCTTGGTGAAGCGCACGGCCATTTTCCTCGTGGGCGTTATCGTGTTTGTAGTCGCCAGCCAGGTATTCCCGGCGCTTGAATTGGATTCCATTCAAATTTTCGGCGGCATCGTTTTTTTCTGCACCCTGGCAGTAGGCTACTGGCTTGACTATCGAGCGCGCAAACATCAGGAAATGGAAGTGATGAAGCGAATTTACTTCGGAATGATTCCTGTGCCCTGGATTTTTGCGGGACTACTTTTTCTGAATGGAAAGCTGGACACTTCGCGCCCCATTCGAGTGCCCTCCACTGTAATTGGAAAAGTTGCTACCGGCGCCTTTCCGCGCAGTCGCCGGCTCATCGTTACTTCCTGGAGATATGGGCGGCGATTTGAACACATCGCTGTAGACCAGAATGATTTCGACCGCTTCCAACGAGGGGATGACATCATAATCCAAGCGCAGAAGGGCGCAGCAGGAATTCCGTGGGTGTACGGCGTTTTCCGCCAGTAAAGATCGACCGGCTCAAGCTTGGGGCTGATCTTCGGAAATAGAATTCCAAGCATTCAAAAAATACACGCATCGTGCCATCTTCCATAGAAAGCACATTCTGCCCTTATACATCGCCAAGTATCTCGATATAGGTTGAATCCCGTATCGATGATTTTGCCTGGCTGATATCTAATGACGGTGCTCAAAATTAATCCAGAGCCTCACGCGGACTCGCAAAAAATCGGACCATACGGAGCCAGCCCCATGAAATCTTTCAGGATCGCCCAAGCATCGAAAATGTTTGCATTGACCGTTCTTCTATGCTCCGTCAGTTTGTTTGCGCAGGGACCTGCGCCCGATCAGCATGTGCAGACGGATAGGTCGGGCCGCGGCCCGGTATTTCGCGTGACCGTCGTGGAACGGACCACGAAAGCAATTAATTATCGTCACCGCAGCGGGTCCACGCCGATCGACTTTAAAGGAACGGCTCTCCTGCCGCAGGCCAAGGGCGAGGCCACTGTAAATAGCAAGCAGGGCCGCATCGAGATTGACGCCAGAATGGAAAGACTTTCCCCCGCCACGCAATTTGGCCCCGAATATCTGACGTACGTATTGTGGGCGGTAACGCCCGAAGGCCGACCAAAAAATCTGGGTGAGGTCTTGCTGAACGGAACGAACAGCAAACTGGATGTTACGACGGATCTGCAGACGTTTGGATTGATTGTGACGGCGGAACCTTATTTTGCGGTGAGCCAGCCGAGCGACGTGGTGGTGATGGAAAACACGATTCGCACGGATACACAGGGGACAATCGAGGACATTGACGCCAAGTACGAACTCTTGCAAAAAGGCGAATACCTGCGAAATATTGACCTCGCGCAGGTTCATCCGTTCATCATGAATCATAAAACGCCGCTGGAATTTTACGAAGCGCAGAACGCTGTGCGCATCGCCAAGTGGACAGGTGCGGAGCAATATGCGGCGGACACCCTGCACAAGGCGGAAATTGGCGTGCTGAACGCGCAGGAGGAACTCAACGGCAAAGTCGGAAAGAAAACTGTTTCCCAAAATTCGCGCGACGCAGCACAGAATGCCGAAGATGCGCGCTTGATCACACTTCAAAAAATGCAGGATGAGGCCGCGGCCCGCGACAAAGCTGCAGCGGATCGACGTGACGCGGAGGCGAAAGCTCGCGCGGATCAAGCCGACGCCGATCGATTGAGCGCAGAACGCTCCAAGGCGCAGTCGGATCAGGCTGCGGCAGAAGCGCAGGCCGAAGCGCAGCGCCAAGCCGATGCGCGCGCGGCGGCCATGGCGCAAGAGCAGGCGGCAAAGGATCAGTTGGCCCAAGCTCGGCAGGCCGCGGATCAGGCGGCCCAGCAAGCCGAGCAGGAAAAGGCTCAACTCCGTGAACAGCTTCGGCAACAATTGAATTTAATTCTGGAAACACGAGAAACTGCGCGCGGCCTGATTGTTAACCTTTCGGACGTGCTTTTCGACTCTGGCCAATATTCTCTAAAACCCGGAGCGCGTGAGAAGCTGGCAAAAGTCAGCGGAATTATTCTCGCGCACAACGGATTGAGCCTGCAAATCGAAGGCCACACCGACAGCGTCGGCAGCGACGACTTCAACCAGCGGCTATCTGAAAAGCGGGCCGACTCTGTGCGTACCTACCTTGTGGGGCAGGGAATTTCCGGAGATACGGTTTCAGCCATCGGGTTGGGTAAAGCCGATCCCGTCGCGACCAATACTACGGCGGCGGGGCGGCAGCAAAACCGGCGTGTGGAGTTAATCGTTTCGGGCGAGCCAATCGGATCTGCTGCACCCGCGGCGTCCGGAAATTCACGATAATTAAAAAACGAAATTAAGACTGATTCCGGCTGTTCTTCGTGAAAAACGCATACCGGCGCGCTACCCAGTGCCGCTGTACGTTTTTCGGCGCAGAAATTCTCCCGCGCCGGCTTTACCGACAAAATTTCCATTTTCAATGATGACTCGTCCGCGCGATAAAACGGTCTTGGTCACGCCTTTGACTCGCTTTCCCTCAAACATCGAATAATCCACGCGCATGTGATGCGTCTTCACGCTGATTACCTCTTCCGCATTCGGATCAAAAATCACGATGTCCGCATCGGAGCCAACGGCAATGGTTCCTTTCCGCGGGTACAGGCCAAATAGTTTTGCCGGTGCCGTGGCTACGAGTTGCACGAAGCGGTTCGCGGAAAATTTTCCTCCGTGCACGCCTCCGGAATAAATCAAGCTGAGGCGATGTTCCACCCCGGGGCCGCCATTTGGAATTTTCGAAAAGTCATTTTTTCCCATCTCTTTCTGCTCCTTCATGCAGAAAGGGCAGTGGTCGGTGGAAACGACTTGCAATGTGTCCTTCGCAAGTCCCTGCCAAAGTTTTTCCTGATTCCATTTCTCGCGCAGCGGCGGAGTGAACACGTATTTCGCCCCCTCGAAGCCGGGCACATCCATATCGTCCAACGACAAATGCAAATACTGCGGGCAGGTTTCCGCATACGCAGGCAGGCCGCGATCGCGCGCCTCGCGCACTTTTTCAAGTGCGTCGTTACAGGATAAATGCACGATGTACACAGGCGCCCCTGCCATTTCAGCAAGGGCTATGGCGCGCGCCGTGGCCTCACCCTCGGCGGTCGTCGGCCGTGTGAGCGCGTGATATTTCGGCGCAGTTTTTCCCTCGGCCAGAGCGCGTTGCACCAGCACGTCAATCGCGCCGCCATTTTCGGCGTGCATGCAGATCATCCCGCCGTGCTTGGCCGACTGCAGCATGGCCTTGAAAATCGTGGCGTCGTCCATCATGAACACTCCGGGATACGCCATGAAAAGTTTAAAAGACGAAACGCCTTCGTGAACAAGCGCGCCCATTTCTTCCATCTGCGCGTCGCCCAGATCCGTGATGATGCAGTGGAAGGAATAATCCGCCACCGCTTTGCCCTCCGCTTTTTTCATCCACGTGTCGAAGGCGTGCCGAAGCGTTTGTCCTTTGTATTGAATTGCGAAATCGATCAGAGTTGTCGTTCCGCCGTAGGCTGCGGCGCGCGTGCCGGTTTCAAAATCGTCGGCGCTGGTGGTGCCTCCGAATGGCATATCCAGATGCGTGTGCACATCGACGCCGCCCGGGATCACAATGCAGCCCGTGGCATCGAGTAATTTTGCAGCGTTCTCGATGGGAAGAGATTTGGCAATCGTGGAAATTTGTCCAGCGCTGATGCCAATGTCCGCCGCGTAAGTATCCGTTGCTGTGACGATCGTGCCATTGCGAATAATTGTGTCAAATCCCATTGCTTCCCCCGTGCCGCCGGATTGAAGCCAACGATGCATCTTAGGCCATGCAGCGAAATCGTAGCAAGCGGATGTAGTTTGCGTGGCATTGGCTTCAACCTGTGGGGTTAGTGCTTGAAACGCCCAACCCCGCAGGCTGAAGACCGCGCCACAAAAGGCCATCAGTGATGCAGTTTATGCCCCACCACCGCAATTTGCCTTGCAATGGCGCTTATGGCTCAATGCTAGAATGCAGAAGTATTTCTGGTCCTGACACCCGGTGGAAAGAGTCCATCGGCATGCTTTTTTTCAGGGCACGACGACGTTGAGGTGTGCGCATGGCCCTTCGCGAAACCGCTCCGAAATTATCGCCTGAAAAATATGAGGAAAATTTTGCGGATATCGCGCCGCCGATGAATTCACGGCAAGCCGTCATTGAGTCCGCGCGATGCCTCTACTGTTTCGACGCGCCATGTATGCAGGCATGCCCCACGCGCATCGACGTCCCGGGTTTTATCAAACGAATTATGACCGGAAATGTTCGCGGCGCCGCGCGCGTCATCCTCGATGCAAATATTCTGGGCGAAAGCTGCGGGCGAGTGTGCCCCACGGAAGTGTTATGCGAAGGCGCCTGCGTGATGGTCGAAAAAGGTGAGGAAGCGATTGAGATCGGGCGCTTGCAGCGTTTCGCCGTGAATTATGTGCAGGATCGCCATATCAAATTATTTCATGCGAGCGCGCCCAATGGCCGCCGTGTGGCGTGCATCGGCGCCGGGCCCGCGTCGCTTGCGTGCGCCGCAACTCTTGCGAAGAAAGGCTACAGCGTTACGATTTTTGATCGCCGCGAGTTGCCTGGAGGCTTGAACACGTACGGCATCGCCGCCTACAAATTACGCGCCGCCGATGCGCTGCGGGAAATTGAAATGATTAAATCGCTGGGAGTTGATTTTCGCCAGAATGTAGAAGTTGGACGCAACATCACGTTCGCTCAACTCGAAAAAGATTATGACGCAGCTTTTATCGGCGTGGGTCTTGGCGAAACGTGGGCCATGGATATTCCCGGCGAGGATTTACGCGGCGTGTGCGGCGCTCTGGAATTCATCGAGCCGACGAAGTCGCTGCCGTTTTCCAACGTGCCCGTTGGACGCCGCATCGCCTGCATTGGTGCCGGCAATACGGCGATCGACGTCGTTACTGCGGCCCGGCGCCTCGGCGCGGAAACCGTCTATCTAATTTATCGCAGGGGCGAGCACGAGATGCCGGCGTTCCAATATGAATACGATCTGGCGAAAAAGGACGGCGTGCAATTTTTATGGCAGACGCAGCCGGTGCGCATACTGGGATCGGAAGGCGTGGTAACCGGACTGGAATGCGTGCGCACGCGGCTCGGAGATCCCGATTCGCGTGGGAGGCGCGCTCCGGAAACTATTCCTAACAGCGGCTTTAAGATTGAAGTCGACATGGTCGTGCGCGCCGTGGGTCAGAAGCAGGCCACGGATTTTCTTCGAGCCGTAAAAGGGATTGAGCTTCGTAAAAACGGCACGATTGCGACGGATGCGCAGCATCGTACCGGCAATCTAAAATATTTTGCGGGCGGCGATTGCGTGAATGGAGGCAGGGAGGTCGTGGACGCCGTCGCGGAAGGCATGGTGGCAGCTCGCGGAATCGATATGTATCTCGCTCCGGTGCCGGTACACCGCGGGGAGAATTAGTCTTTTATGGAAATTCCCGCAACACTTAGCGAGCGGTTTCCGTTTCTGGACGCGCTCGAGGAAAATTGGGAGCCGGTTTCGCGCGCTGCGTTCTACGGCTGGCTGAGTTTTTACGGTTTGCTGATTGGCAATGCGCTCTTCGGCGGCCATATCTTTCAGTGGTTTGACCTCGTTTTCATTCCCATTCATGAGGGCGGCCATTTACTTTTCCGGATTTTTGGAGAATGGATGATGGTTGCCGGAGGCACTTTCCTGCAATTGTTCGTCCCCTTCGCACTGGCGGCGAATTTCGCCCTGCGCAGGCAGGTGCCCGGAACAGCGTTCTGCGCCTTCTTTTTCTTCGAGCAATTTATCCCTGTCTCTGTGTACATGGCCGATGCGCGCGCCCAGGAGCTTCCGTTGCTGACGGTCGGCGATTCGGAAGATGTGATCCACGATTGGTTTTATCTTTTTTCGCATGCGAGAGTACTCGAACACGACACGCAAATCGCCGCCGCCTTTCGCGTCTCAGGGTGGATCGGAATATTCGCCGTCGTCGCGTGGGTTTCCTGGCGCTCCTGCCAGAAGGGTTAATTTAAAAGTGATGCGTGAATTGCACGAATTACGAATCACGATTCACCTATCACGAGTCACCAGTCACTGCACCGGAGGTGCCCCATGGCTGATCTGCGCGTAAAATTCTGCGGTATTGAATCGCCAAATCCTTTTTGGCTTGCGTCTGGGCCGCCGACAAACACGGCGGGGCAAGTGATGCGCGCGTTCGACGCCGGGTGGGGCGGCGCTGTCTGGAAAACGATTGGTGCGCCGGTCGTCGACACTTCGTCGCGCTATGGCGCGGTGGATTATAGCGGCGCAAAGATAATGGGTTTTACGAATATAGAGCTCATCAGCGACCGCCCCACGGAAGTTAACATTCGCGAGCTTGCGGACGTAAAGAAGCGCTATCCGAGAAATCTGGTGATCGCTTCGCTGATGGTGGAAACGAAACGCGAAACGTGGCACGAGATCGTTCGCCGCGTAGAAGATGCGGGTGCGGACGCGCTGGAACTGAACTTCGGCTGTCCGCACGGGATGAGCGAACGGGGCATGGGTTCCTCCGTCGGACAAGTCCCGGAATACACCGAAATGATCACGGCGTGGGTGAAGGAAGCGGCGAAAACGCCGGTGATCGTGAAGCTCACCCCCAACGTCACGGACATCACGCGCATCGCGCTCGCTGCGCAAAATGGCGGAGCGGATGCCGTCAGCCTGATCAACACGCTGAACTCGATCATAGGAGTCGATCTGGAAACATTTTCGCCGAAGCCCGATGTCGGCGGAAAATCTTCACATGGCGGCTACTGCGGCCCTGCACTGAAACCGATTGCGTTGCATCTGGTCTCGAGCGTCGCCAAAACAGTAAAAATTCCAATCATCGGCATCGGCGGAATAGGCTTCTGGAACGATGCAGCCGAACACATCGCCCTCGGCGCGTCCATCACGCAAGTCTGCACCGCCGCAATGCACTACGGATTTCGCATCGTGGAAGACATGATCGATGGTTTGTCGGCGTACATGGACGATCACGGATTTAAAACCATTTCCGATTTTCGCGGCCGCGCCGTGCAGAACGTGAAAGATTGGGGCGACCTGGATCTGAATTACAAGGTTGTGGCCGATATTCACCAGGAACTGTGCATCGGGTGTCAGCTTTGCTACATCGCGTGCGAAGACGGCGCGCATCAGTGCATTGAGCCGTACACGGTCGCGGGAAACGGCAAGAAAAACCCGAATGGGATGGGCGTGCATGTTCCGCGGATCATGGAAGAAAAATGCGTGGGTTGCAATTTGTGCGCGCTCGTTTGTCCGGTGGACGCATGCATCACGATGCGGCAAGTGGATAATGGATTGCCATTTGAAAGCTGGAAAATGCGCGTGAAGCGAATGGAGTCGGCGCCTTCCATGTAGGTAAGAGACGGCATCGTAATTTCGTGTGTGCTGATGCTGAAAATTGCGACGTAACGCGCCCACTTCGCCCCGAAAATCGCGGGACGAAGTGGCCTCTACGAAACTGGTTTGCCCCGGTAGAGGCCGCTCGTTTTTCAGGGTGGGCGGCGTTTCTGCCCCCGTAAAATCAGCTTCTCCTTGCCGAACCGACCAAGTTTTATCGCCCGCGTTACTGTGCTAGATTTGTAGGTGGCATGAAGCGCATCGTAGTCGTCGGCTCGGGGTTCGGCGGTTTGGAAGCTGTTGCACAACTCGACCGCCTGTTAGGCCGCGATCCTGACGTAGAAATTCTCCTGCTTAGCGAACAAAATTACTTGCTCTTCACTCCGCTGCTTCCTCAAATCGCGTCCAGCTTTACCGATCCTCGACACATCATTCAGGCTGTTCGCGAAATTCGCGGCAAACGCAAATTTATATTTCGCAGGGAAGCAGTTCGTGCCGTGGACACCGTAAGCCGGCGCTTGGTCGTCGACTCTGGAACGATAGAATACGACGCGCTTATTCTTGGGCCGGGATCGCGCACGGAATTCTTCAACACTCCCGGCGCTCGCGAAAATTGTTGGGACTACAAATCGCTGCAGCAGGCTGTGGAGCTGCGCGAACACATTATTGACCTTTGCGAGCACGCTGATCACACGGTTGACGCCGCTGCGCGTCAGACCCTGCTTACCTTCGTCGTTGTGGGCGGCGGGTACACGGGCATTGAACTCGTAACCGAGATGCGCGATTTTCTTTTCCGCTACGCCGCGAAAAAATATCGCGGTATTGACGCCTCTGAGATCCGCCTGATCGTACTGGAAGCGTTGCCGGACCTGCTTCGGGGAATAGGTCCGAAGCTGGCTGCCCACGCCCGAAATCGCCTGGACGTTAGCGGAATTGAGGTGCGGACTTCGACGCGCGTTACACGCGTCACCGGGTGCGCTGTGGAGATTAACGGGAACGAAACGCTGCAGGCAGGGACAATCATTTGGACCGCAGGAGTTCGTGCCATCGAGTTGATCGAATCGCTGCCCGGTCCGCACGATCGTATAGGCCGCGCGGTTGTAAATTCGCAGTTGCAGCTTAACGATCATCCGGAGGTATTTGTCATCGGCGACGCCGCCGCAGCCACGAATGCGCCGGACGCGCCGCGAGTTGCGCCCGTGGCCATTGAGCAGGGCCGCGTGGCCGCGATTAATATTGCCCACCTTTGGAAAAGTGAACCGCTTGAGACGTATGAATACGCCTCCAAGGGAATGCTCGTTTCTCTGGGGATGAATTATGCGGTGGTAAACGTGGCTGGAATTCAGGTCAGCGGATATTTCGCATGGCTATTCTGGAATGCCGTGCACCTTTACAAATTAGTCGGCTTGAAAAAACAATTGCAGGTGGCCGGAGACTGGATTCTCGGTTTGATTTTCCCCAGGGACGCTGCCATCGTCCGCGAGCCGCGCCACTGCAAATTGTGCGGGAAATCCCAGTAGGACAGGCCTCAGCCTGTCTGCCTTTGAATCTACTTTGTTGGCATTGGAGAAAATCAAAAGCAGACAGGCTGAAGCCTGTCCTACTAGTCCACGGTGCGCATCATGCCCCAATAGACAAGAAAGCTCGCGGCAAATCCAACGAACCATGCATAGTCGTATAGCCCGCGCAGCGCGGGGATCACGAGTCCTATGAACGCCACGCCCGCTCCCGCGGCAAGCGCACCCATCGCGCGCCAATTAATCCCGCGGGAAAATTCATAGAATCCCTTGCGCAGATAGAGGTCTTCAACCAGAATAATTTTTTTGCGCACAACAAAATAATCGCAGATCATTACGCCCGCAATCGGACCAAGAAATCCGGAATACCCCAGCAGCCAGCCAAAAATATAATTGCTGTAATTCGCCAGCAATTTCCATGGCTGGAACACCACGACTCCTACGACGCAGGCAATTAGACCGCCCGTGCGAAAACTGATCAGGCGGGGAGATAGATTTGAGAAATCATTCGATGGAGAGACCAGGTTTGCCGCAACGTTGACGTTTAAAGTGGCAAGCAGCAGCGCCATCATCGCGACGACCACGGCGAACGGATTTCCCAGTCGCGCGAGAACCTGCACAGGGTCCCAGATCGTTTGCCCAAAAATAATCACCGTAGCTGACGTAACCGCCACGCCAATGAAGGAGTACAGCGTCATCGTCGTCGGCAAACCTAAAACCTGGCCGAGTACTTGTGCGCGCTGGCTGCGTGCGTAGCGCGTGAAGTCCGGAATGTTGAGCGCCACCGTTGCCCAGAATCCAACAACTCCTGTAAGTGATGGAATAAAGAAGCGGAAAAAGTCTCTGAACGTTTGAAATTTAGAGGGTGTCGCGAGCATCGGTCCGAAGCCGCCAGCCTTCACCACAGCCCACGTAAGCAGCGCCACGCCGATCACCAGCAGAAACGGAGCCGTGATGCCTTGCAGAAACTTGATCGTGCGAATTCCGAGCACAATAACAACAACGTGCAGGAGCCAGAAACCGGCGAAGCAGAGCCAGACTCCCGACGAGTAATTTTTCCACCAAGGAAACAAAACCACAGCCATGGCGTTAATCGCCTCGCCGCCGATCCACGTATTGATTCCAAACCAGCCGCACGCGACCAGCGCTCGCAACACCGCAGGAATATTCGCGCCAAAAACCCCAAACGAAGCGCGCGCAAATACCGGGAAGGGGATTCCGTACTTCGCGCCGGCATGCGCGTTTAATAGCATCGGAACCAGAACCAGAACATTGCCCAAAAACACAGTAAAAATAGCCTGTTTCCAGCTCATGCCGCCGGCGATCATTCCACTTGCCAGCATATAGGTCGGAATGTTGACGCTCATCGCAATCCACAGCGCGGCGTAGTTGTACGTCCCCCAGCTGCGCCTGGCCGCAGGAATCGGCGCCAGATCTTCGTTGTAAAGAGAACTTGAGCGAATTGTCTCAGCGTCGAGAACGCCAGCATGTAAACTATCGTGGCCAGAGTGTTCGAGATCACTCATTCGTCAGTAAATCCCGCGCCGCAGATCCGGCATTTGAGGAATCTCAATGACAAGCGCGCGTCCTTCGTCCGTCAGCTTTAGCAAAATACGTTGCGCGGAGCCTACGTCCTTAGCGCTCCAGTCGGAAGTCGCCATGGGTTTATCAGGCTTGTCCGTTTCGCGCCATACGAGATCGTCGCCTTTGTGTTCGAGCTTATCGGGCTTGATTTCGTACACTTCGTTTCGATGAACGTAAACCACCAGGTAACGGTTGCCAATTTCCACCAGCAACGGATCGAGCTTTTTCCCCGCTTGAAAAACATTCCATATTTTCGGCGCGCGGGAATCAACTTGCAGGATGGCGTTGGGAAGTGCTTTCCAGACGATACGGTCTTTGTCCGAGGCGTGACAAAGCACCGTGATAAAAAACACGAGGGATAGAACGGATGTCGCGCGTTTCATGGAGATATAGTGCATCACGACATTGTCCTCAATATTTAGCAACGCTGCAAAAAGACAAATAGTTTTGTCGAACGCCTCTTCCGGAGGCGGGCGTATGGATGCCAGGTCGCAGCAACGTAAACGGCGCGGCCCGCGAACATTTACCACGCAAGGTAATGTCGTCTAAATGCCTGCCGCTCAAGCGACGAGCGACAGCCGTGCCTACAGATCGAGCCACGGCACGGCAGGTTCGCTTGTTTCAGTGCCACTCAACAGGCAATTGCTTCGACTTTACAACTACATACTTATTTTTGCGCGCAAAGACCACCAAGTCGACCAGCAACTGCACGTCGTTCTCGCAGTACTTGCAAACTTCTTCTTTGCGCCCGTCGCGCCACCACTGCACGACGTCCAGACCGTTTCCGGTTTTTTGATTTCCCAGAGTTTCCCGCGCGACGTCGTCAAGTTTGACGCGATGGCCGAGCCGGCGATGCAAATCCACGAGCAGATCAAACGATCTGATTGAAAGGTGTTTTACCGGCAGGTAGGCGCTCAGCACTTCAAAGTCGAAGCGGTCCCCGTTGAACGAAACAATTCGGTCAAATTGGGCAAGCTCGTTGATCAACGCGACCGCATCGGTTTCAAACCAGCGCCGAAATCCTTTCTCCGTGTCCCAAGTCACAGCGACCGCGAGGCCGAAGTTCGCGATGCTGGCCCATCCGCCTTCCACTTCATGGGAAAGCCGCAACGTCTCAATGTCAAAATAAATTTCTCGTGTTAAATCCGGAAAAAGATTTAGTGTGGTAGCCATCAGTTTTATGGTTTGCGTCCCACCTCAGCTCAAGGTTCACCGAAGCGGTTCGCGACCGGAATTATAACCTCAGACGGTCAGAAAGGCATCTGCTTCCAAACGTGCGGGAGGTAGCAGGCTTGAACGGGACGAAACACACGCACGCAAGGGAATACAAGTACTCGTCTGCCGCCACCATTCCGAATTGATTTTTGATGGCGCGCATGACCATGCCGTGAGAGGTGAGATTGGGAGGGCGCTAAACCACTTCTTCGGACACGCCTTCGGAGGCCATAGAGCGTTCGCTAAACTGTGTATGGCGCGCATCGCGCCGGACGAACGTACTTGAATACTGTTATTGTTTTTCCGTAGCTACAGAATTCCTTCTGGAACCAGTTCTCGATTGCTTGACCGGTTGGGAGCGGCAGGTGCCGCCATGCATTTTGCTCCGCAAGTCGGACAGTAATTAAACGTTGGAAGAATGCGACTTTTGCACTGAAGACATTCCGAGTGAGCAGCGTTTTCCATGGGCACAACACGGAGGACCTCTTCGAGCGTTGTTACTCCGGTTCGTACTTTCTCCAACGCGTCCTCTTGCATCAGGCGCATTCCATTCATTCTCGCGACGGCGCGAATCTGCTCGACGCTTCCATTGGCGCGGATAATCGGGCGAATGGAATCGTCAATGCGCAGCAATTCGTATATTCCCAGGCGGCCCGCGTAGCCCGTGTGATTGCATTTTCCGCAGCCGTTTGCTACCGCCATATTTGCAGGCGCCTCGGAGGAGCCGAGCTGCACCATCCGCGCCTTGAATGCAGGCGTGGCGGGTTGATACGAATGGCATGGGCAAAGCTTGCGGACAAGACGTTGCGCGAGTATCCCACTGACAGAAGCGCTGATGAGGTAGCCGGGAATTCCCAAGTCAAGCAGGCGATTCACGGCAGAAACGCTATCGTTGGTGTGCAGCGTGGACAGCACTACATGGCCTGTCTGCGAAGCTTTCATCGCAATTTCCGCGGTTTCTTTGTCACGAATTTCGCCCACCATTATTATATTTGGATCCTGACGTAGGATCGACCGCAGGCAACTCACAAACGTCAATCCAGCCTTCGTATTTACGTGCACCTGATTGATACCCGGAAGCACATATTCGACGGGATCTTCGACCGTGACGATATTTACCGAATCCTTGCGTAGTTTGTTCAGAGAAGAGTACAGTGTCGTGCTCTTGCCAGAACCGGTTGGCCCCGTGACGAGGATCATGCCTCGAGGGCCCGCGAGCAGCTCGTTGAGACCCTCAGCCACATCGCCCGGCATGCCCAGGTCTGCGTACGACGTGAGGGGCGCGCTCGTATCCAGCAAGCGGATCACAACTTTTTCGCCATATTGCGTGGGCAGCGTTGATACACGCAAATCCACCTGCCTGCCCCCGACGGAAACCATGAAGCGGCCGTCCTGGGGATTGCGACGCTCCGAAATATCCATGTCCGACAGGATCTTGATCCTCGATATCAACGAGTTTTGCAGCGTCCGCGGGATGAACTGATAATCATGAAGTACGCCATCGACTCGCATACGCACGACGGTGTCTGCGGTTCGCGGCTCAATGTGGATGTCGCTGGCCCGCTTCGCCATCGCGATTTGAATGGCTTCGGATACCAGGCGAACCGCAGGAGTTTTTTTCTGTCTGAGGTCAGCTTGCACTTCCTGGATAGCTTCCTGATTAGCCTGCCGCGAACTTGTGGAGAAAAATTCGACTTCCTCAAATTTCATTTTTTGAGAGTCGCTGTGCTCCGTCGACGAAACACGCTCTGTTCTCGCTCCATAATGGGCGCGAATCGCTAACTCCAGCTCTTTCCGAAACGAAAGTCGCGGTGAAATTTCCATGCCAGTCTTAAATCGTAGCTCGTCCAGCATTGCAAGATTCTGCGGCGCTGCCATGGCAACCACCAGCCGCCGCTGCTCGGTTCGCACCGGCAGGACGCACAGCCGCTCCGCAATGGCCTGCGTGACCAAATTCAGAGCATCTTTTTCGGGAGTGATGGTGGCGCAATCGAGATACGGGATCTGCCAAACTTCTTCCAATGCCGCGCCGAGGTCCTCTTTGGAAACAAAGCCCCGGTCGAGCATGATTTCGCCAAGATGTATAGCTTTCCCTTGCTGCGCCGCAATGGCACTTACAAGGTCCGGGGAGGAGATCATCCCGCGGTCACGTAACAGTTCTCCGAGCTTCTTCTTTTTCATCGGGTACAATGGTTGGACCAACTGGGCCAGCGGCCCGCTGCCGCGTTTAGTCGATACCAAATCCTTTCATTTGAAAACTGTAATTAAGTTAACAAAGCGAGCGTCGGCACGAAATATGTCAGTTGCGGGGATGTTCTAGAACGGAACTTGCTTGTAACATGCTGTGGTTAATAGCCTTATTTCACTTTTGGCTTATTTAGATAGCGATTGGTTGCAAGATGCTACACGCGTTTTTATCGCTCTGTACGCAGGAATTAGCGAATTTAGCAAAAACGGCACTCTAGCTAGTGCGGGAGGTCCGTGAAGGATATATCCAGGATTCGCACCGCCTCATCCACGTCGCCCTTGCCGATGTTCAGCATGGGCGAAAGGCGAATCACATTGCCGTACAGTCCGCCCTTCCCGATGAGCAGTCCGTGTTCGCGAGTTCTCTCCAGCAGTTGCGTGGTGGCTTCCGGAGCAGGTTCTTTGGTCGTGCGGTCTTTCACCAGTTCCATGCCCAGCATTAGACCTTTGCCGCGCACGTCGCCGATCCATGCGTGCTTCTGTTGTAGCTCATCCAGTTTGCCGCGGAAATAATTGCCGACCGTTTCAGAATTCTCGAGCAGCTTTTCCTCTTCAATAAATTCAATTGTCGCTTTTGCCGCAACGGACGTGACAGGATTTCCGCCAAACGTTGAAATTGTCAGTCCCTGATAAGAGGCCGCCAACTCTTTCGTCGTGATCGTAGCGCCGATGGGCGCGCCGTTGGCCATGCCCTTGGCGCACGTCAGGATGTCGGGCGTGACTTCCCAGTGCTCGATGCCAAACCATTTTTTTCCGGTGCGCCCAAAGCCGGTTTGGACTTCGTCGGAAATAAACAAGCCGCCGTATTTTTTCACGGCGTTGAAAACAATTTTAAAATATTCCTTCGGCGGGGTTATGAAGCCGCCCACTCCTTGAATCGGTTCGGCCATGAACGCAGCGATCTGTCCGCTCGTACCCGTCTGGATTAAATTCTCCACGTCCTTTGCGCATGCCACTTCGCAGTCCGGATATTTCAGTCCGAGCGGGCAGCGATAGCAATAAGGATTGATTGCATGGGAAATGCCGAGGCTGATGATTCCCGATTTTCTCCAGGGTGCTTGCGCCGTCACGCTCTTCGTCAGCGACGACCCGCCCGCGTAAGCGTGGCGCAGCGCAACGATATCGAACGAACCTGTCGCCATGCGCGCCAGCAGAATCGCGGCTTCATTGGCTTCTGTGCCTGAGCTGGTAAAAAAACTGGATTTCAATGCGCCAGGCGTAATCTGCGAAACCTTTTCCGCCAGATTCACAATCGCTTCATTGGGATAAAGCGTCGAGAGGTGCTGGAACCTGTCGATCTGCGCCTTCACTGGCCCCGTAATCGCGGGATTCGCATGTCCGACGGAAACCGTCAGAATCCCGCCGAAGAAATCCAGGTATTTGCGCCCTTCCACGTCCCATACGTGCTGCATTGAGCCGTGGTCTGCCACCAGCGGCTCTTTGTAAAAATTCGTGACGGCTGGCCACAGAAATTCCTTGTGCTTGCGAACTACTTCTTCGCTGCGCGTCGTCTGCTTGGGCTGAGTTGTCATCGAAACCTCTTTGGAACCACGGATGCACACAGATCAACACGGATAAAGCAAAATGCACGTTTCTTCAAATTAAATCACTGCAAATTGCAAACAGTCTTCGTGGGTCGCAGAGTCAGCCGCGACTTTCAGCTACGCTAAAAAAATAGGGTTTTAGCCCCTGAAAAATCGACCGTCAACCTCCGTAGAATTCTATCGAGTTACGGAGCCTTGCTCTTATCCGTGTAAATCCGTGTGCATGCGTGTTTTCAAGCCTCTAGTCCGCCGCCTGCGAACCACGCGACGTCAGGGTACGCGTGATTTCCCCATACGTCTCCGGGCGGCGATCGCGGTAGAACTGCCACACGTCGCGGACTTCCTGAATTTCGTCTAAATTCAGATCGGCTACCAGTAATTCATCCTTGTCGCGGCTGGCCTGCGCGAAAATTTTCCCGCGCGGATTGCAGAAATAACTTTTGCCGTAAAATTCGCCGATCTGCCATGGTTTTTCGACACCCACGCGGTTTGACGCGGCCATAAAATACCCATTTGCAGCGGCATGCGCGGGTTGCTCAAGCTCCCACAAATATTCCGACAGGCCCGCAACAGTGGCCGACGGATTGAAAACGATTTCCGCGCCATTCAGCCCCAGGCATCGTGCGCCCTCAGGAAAGTGGCGGTCGTAGCAGATATACACACCCACTTTTGCAAATTTTGTTTCAAACACGGGGTAGCCCGCATTGCCCGGCGTGAAATAGAACTTTTCCCAGAATCCGGGATGGCAGTGGGGAATATGATGCTTGCGATATTTGCCAAGATATTTTCCGTCCGCGTCAAAAACGGCCGCGGTGTTGAAATATAGTCCGGTCATTTCCTTTTCATAGACCGGGACGACCATGGCCATGCCGTATTTCTTCGCGAGTTTCTGCATGCGCACGACGGTCGGGCCGTCCGGCACAGACTCCGTCAGCTCATACCATTTCTGCTGCTGCTCCGCGCAGAAGTAGGGGCCGTAGAAAAGCTCCTGCAGGCCGAGAATCTGCACTTTCTTCTTCGCCGCGGCGGCGATCAATTTCTCGTGCTTCGCGATCATGTTTTCTTTAATTTTTGCCAGGGAAAGATTGGTAGGAGACCATTCGCAATGCGCCTGTATCAGACCGCAACGCACGATTCGAGCCATGCTGCACCTCCGCGGAAGTTAAGCAGCGAGTGTACTCCGCTGCGGCGCAGCGCGGCAAGCGGCGCAGGCTGCAGCCTGCGGAATTTGGTTGCTTGCAAACTCTATACCCGCAGGCTAAAGCCCCGTGCTGCCAACCGCCTAGCTCTTCATAATCTTGCGTTTCCAAAGATCCCAATCCTTCGGAAAATCCGAATTTCCCTGCTCGGCCAGATGCGCCTCTTCCAGGTTGAGCGTCTCCACTTTTCTGCTCCCCGCCTGCAGATGCATCTCTGAGTTAATCTTCAAATAAACGCTGCGCCCAACAGAGTGCATTACGTTGGTTCCAACGGTCACACCGCCGTGTCCACGCATCAGCGCCGCGGGAGCCTGCCCGAGCGCTTGAGCCAGTGCTTTTCCCTTGGCCGCATCCGTAATCAGCATATTTGTATTCCCGAATGTCTTCCGAATATCAAAAGACGGAAGACCTGAACCGATAAATCCAGCCATGTGATAAATGGGCAGCAGCGGCTCATTGATCGTTCCCATCAACACAACGGTTGGCGCATGCGTATGCACCACGGACTTCACTTCAGGCCTCGCGCGATAGATTTCCGCGTGGATCCAGCGTTCGCTATACATTCTTCGGTTGTCGCCGCCCGCCGGTACGCAGTCGAAGTCCAATTCCATAATGTCCGCAACCGTAACCAGATCCGGCGCCAGCCAGCGCGACAGAAAAAAATGATTTGGATTTGCTGGATTGCGGACGCTCACGTGCCCGTACCCGTCCACCACACCCTGATCTTGCAGAATGTGATTCGCGGTAACCAGGTCTTCGAGCAGCGCCTGTTTGTCCTGCTTGTCTTGGGGTACAGCTTCCGGCAGACGTGGTGCGGGTTCGTGCCCGGCGCTCATTTCTTCGGCTGTCCCGAGCAAAGATCCCGCCAGCAGCAGGCTCGAGCCGGAAAGAAAGCCCCTGCGACCAAACCCGGCTTTCAATAAACGATTCAGTTGCATGGAAATCTCCTTGGACATTGAGTGGGCCGCGTTCGCACAAACTCGCCCCTTAATCTATCTACGCGCACAAACTACGATCCTAAAAGTGATCGATTGGGAATATTCGGCAGCACATCGGATACACTGTTTCACTCGGTCGTGTCAATGGTGGACTGCAGCGATAGGCGTCTTAACATGGTCCCAGCTGAAATCCCGGGGCAGTGTATGCCCAAAACGTGGAAAGTGAGCTATTCTGACGACGTACCGCACGGGAGAAACATTGAACCCAGAAATGACTTCAACATTTTTGCGGCGTTTCTATCGGGCTGTTCTTCGCGTTGTTCCCAGTTGCGTTACGTTATCGCAAGCCGTCGCCTTCAACATGTTTCTCGCATTTTCTCCGATGATTCTCGTGGTCCTTGGCACGGTAGCCGGATCGGCTGCCTTTCGGCAAGCCCTGCAGGGAATTATTGAACGCCTGCGCATCGTGCTTCCTCCCGGCACGCTCACTATTCTGTATAATTTTCTCGGCCGCCATGGGACCCAATCCTGGCAATGGGTTCTGTTAGGACTTGGCGGAACTCTGTTGGCAGGCACGCAAATGATGAAGCTCATGATGGAAGGATTCCGGCGCATTTACGGCGACGAGGAAGAATTGAGCGTTGTCGGCATTCATCTTCGTGCGCTTCTTTTACTGACCGCCACGATTCTTCCTTCCATCGTAATTGTGAATCTCGTCGTTTTTGGAAGGCAAGTACGCAATCGTATGCTGCACATTTCCTCGATGCCCGTGTTGATCCGTCTCACATGGAGCGGCCTTTACATCATCACTTCGCTTCTATTTGCATTAGCGGTACTAACGGTTATCTATCGAGTTGGCCGTCCCCGTCATCACGGATTGACGGCTCACCTTCCCGGTGCGGAAGTCGCCACAATTCTGTGGTGGGTGGTCAGCATCTCGTTAGGATTCTATCTGCGGACGGTTCCTTACAGCCTGATTTACGGCGGCTTAGCTGTCACTATCGGCCTAATGCTATGGATGCAGTTGACCGCCACTATTCTTTTTATCGGCGCCGCTTACAACGCTGAACGTCTCGAATCCTCAAAGTAGTTTTCGGCCATCGTTCCGATGACTGTGCACGCCGCATACTGTCTGGGCACCTCCGGTTTCCCCCTCGCAACTTTTTCATTTTCGCCGGGTTAGACTGAGTGCGCGAGTTAGATACCGCGAACTCGCAGTTCTGGCCGTGCAGACTCCCGCAGGGGGAGAGCCTAACAATGCAGAAAAGAATTGCTCGCACCGACACCACTCGCCCAGGACGCCACGCTCCGCTATCCGTCATGATCGCCATATTTCTTCTAGCTGCGGCGACGTTCGGCGCGCCGTTACTTCTGGCGACAAAAGACAAAAGGGACGCCGAAACCAAATCACAGGAATCGTCAAGAGCGAAAAAGGGTTTGCCCACGGAAGGCTTAACCGATGACGAAGCAATTCTGCAGGCGCTCAATCGTCTCGGTTTCGGGCCACGCCCTGGCGACATCGAACGCCTGAAAAAAATAGGCTTGCAGAAATGGGTCGATGGCCAACTGCATCCCGATTCGATTGATGACTCGGCGCTCAATGCCAGGCTTGAGCGTTTCCCCACGTTAAAAATGTCTACCGCAAAATTGTTCGACGAATTTCCGGAACCGAGAGTCGCCGCGCGCCGCGAAGGAATTACCGTGGAGGAATACCGCAAGGAGCAGCAGGAGCACTTGCGTGCGGCCGTGCAAGGTTCTCCGCAGGGCGACGCTTCGTTGGCTCCTGCGCAAACCGATATACAGAAGGCTGACGCGCTGCACATGCCCGATTTCGATGCCGTGGATAATGATCTGAATGCAAATCCCGCGAAAGGAAAAGGCACGGGAAAAGGCCAGGGCGGATTCGGCAATCGCATGGTGAACTACGAGCAGATCAAATTTCCGCAGCGAGTCGTTGCGGAATTATCCATGGCGAAAATGACGCGCGCCGTTTACAGCGAGCGCCAGCTGCAGGAAATGATGGTGGATTTCTGGTACAACCACTTTAATGTGTTCGCCGCAAAGGGCGCGGACCGCTGGCTCATCACGGAATACGAACGCGATGCGATTCGTCCCAACGCGATGGGAAAATTTCGGGACCTGCTCGGCGCAACGGCCAAGAGTCCTGCAATGCTGTTTTTCCTGGACAATTGGCTCTCCGCCGATCCCGTAGCCTGGCAAAAAATGCAACAGCAAATGCTGGCGAGGCGCCAGATGCGCGGCGGGGCGTTTGGCACGCCGCGATTCCCACATCAGAGCCCCATGCCCGCGGACGATCCGAATAATCCGAATACCAACGCCAATGCCAAGCAAAAACAGGAGCGCGGCCTGAACGAAAATTACGGACGCGAACTGATGGAGTTGCACACTCTCGGCGTCGATGGCGGTTACACGCAGGATGACGTAGTCAACGTGGCGAAAGCTTTCACGGGCTGGACGATTAAACAGCCGCGGCGTGAAGCCGAATTTTTCTTTGATGACCGCCTGCATGACAACAGCATGAAAACCGTGCTGGGCCATCAGATCCACGCGGGCGGTATGCACGACGGCGAACAGGTGCTGGACATCCTTGCGCGCGACCCGCACACGGCGCATCACATTTCGTATGAGATTGCGCAGCGCTTCGTCTCGGACAATCCGCCTGCTGCGCTCGTCGACCGCATGGCGCAGACTTTCTTGAAATCCGACGGCGATATCCGCGAGGTCCTGCACACCATGATTTACTCGCCGGAATTCTGGGCCAAGGACAGCATTCGAACGAAAATCAAAACTCCGTTTGAACTGGTCGCGTCCGCGACGCGTGCCGTGGGCGGCGACACGGAAATTCCACTCATGCTTGTGCAGTGGACAAGCCGCATTGGCCAGCCGCTCTATCAATGCGAGCCTCCGACCGGCTATTCCGATCAAGCCGACGCCTGGGTGAACACCGGCGCCCTTCTCACGCGAATGAATTTCTCGCTGGCGCTCACATCCAATAAAATTCGTGGCGTCACGGTGAATGCCGACACATTATTCGGAAATGACACGGCTAAAAATCCGCATGCCACACTCGATCATGCCATCCTACTGTTGCTAGGGGGCTCCGCAACGCAGCAGACGCGCGATACATTGGAAAAGCAATTGGACGATCCGCAAATTTTGCAGGCCAACCTGGACGATCCCGTAAAATCCGTGAACGTTCCAGTTATCGCAGGTTTGGTTTTAGGTTCACCCGAGTTTCAGCGCCGCTGATCGCCGTCCCTTGTAGCTCGCCTGTTCAGAGGCGAGGCTTTTGCGCCGACGGCAAGGAAACTTCTGAGGGGAAACGGCCTTTCAACGGCAAGGAAAGCCTCGCTTCTGAGGAGCGAGCTACAGAAGGCAAGATAAAAAAGCGGAAGAATGAAAGGCGCGAGTATCAGACAAGTGTGAGCAAGATCAGCACAAGCACCACCAGGAGCACCACGATGAAAATTTCGCGACGTATTTTTCTTAAAGGCGGCGGCATCTCCATGATCGGCCTGAGCACGATCCCTGCGTTCCTGCAACGCGCGGTCGCCGCGACAGCCATGCCCAATAAGAAAAAATTAATCGTGCTCTTCCAACGCGGCGCTGCTGACGGCCTGAACACCGTCGTGCCCTTCGGCGAAGAAAACTATTATCGACTCCGCCCCAGCATCGCGATTCCGCAACCTCGAGCCGGAGTCGAAGGCACAGCCGTCGACCTTGATGGTTTCTTCGGTTTGCATCCGAGCCTCGCGCCCCTCGGCCCACTTTTTCATAACGGGCAGCTCGCCATCGTTCACGCCGCTGGATCTCCTGACACCACGCGCTCCCATTTCGATGCGCAGGACTTCATGGAATCCGGCACGCCAGGCGTGAAATCCACGGATGACGGTTGGCTCAACCGTGTGGTAGGCAATATGGCCGAGCAAGACGCCACCCCATTCCGTGCCGTAGCCATGGGCCCGAATCTGCCGCTCACTTTGCGAGGCGCCGCGCCAGCGATCGCCCTGGCCGACGTAAAACAATTTCGCGTGATGAGCCAGTCCACCGCCGTGCAGGGAGGCTTTGAAGCGCTCTACGCGCAAACCGTCGACAAAGTTCTGCGCGGCACAGGCACGGAAACTTTTGAAGCCATTGACATGCTGCGCAAGGCGGACCCTTCGCGCTTTCAGCCTGAAAACGGCGCGGAGTATCCCAAAAGTCGCATCGGGCAAACGCTCCAGCAAGTGGCGCAACTCATGAAGGCGGACATCGGCATGGAGGTTGGTTTCGTCGACACGGGCGGCTGGGACAATCACGTGAACGAAGGCGGCGCGCAAGGCCAGATGGCCAACCTGCTGCGTGACATGGGCCAGGGCCTCGCTGCATTTCATCAGGACATGGGCGATCACATGGAAGACGTTGTAGTGGTCACGATGTCGGAGTTCGGTCGCACCGCACATGAAAACGGAAATCGTGGCACTGATCACGGCCACGCGAACTGCATGTTCGTGATGGGTGGCGCGGTGAAAGGCGGCAAAGTGTATGGCAAATGGCCCGGCCTTGGTCTTGGTCAGCTCAACGAAGGTCGCGATCTTACGCTGACCACCGATTTCCGCTCTGTGCTCGGAGAAGTCATTTCGGGCCACTTGGGCGCGAATAACTTGCGCCCCGTTTTCCCGGGATTCGACAACAGTCCCGCGAAATTCCCTCGCGTGCTGAAAACGTAATTGTTTCCCGGGGCGCCTGCAAGATACCGGCGCCACAGTCAATCTCCGCGCTTAAATCGCTTTAATCCCGCTAAGGATTTGATAGTATGTCCCGATAGTTCCGGTCGCGAAGCGCGTTGGGTGTCGCAAAGATCCGCTTCCGCCAGGCCAGCCCTTCGGCTGACCACTGTTTCGCAATTCCGTGTTTGCGCGGCCCCGTACGATGGCCCGAACGGCTGTCTCACGCGAACTTGCGCCTGACATGGTTTTCAGGGAGGCTCGTCTTTATGAATCGCTGGGTGCGCCTGATTGGATCGGTGATCGCGATGGCCATGATCGCGAATCTTCAGTATGCATGGGCCCTATTCGTAAAGCCGATCATGGGAGCAACTGGCTGGAAGCTGTCCGATGTGCAATGGGGCTTCACGATTTTTATTGCGCTCGAAACGTGGGCGCAGCCATTCATGGGCCGCTACATGGACAAATTTGGTCCGCGCATCTTCATGACGATTGGCGCGGTGATGTGCGGAGTGGGCTGGGTGGGCATGGGGCGCGTCCATTCCCTGACGGCGCTCTATGTTCTGTATGGATTGGCGGGTCTCGGAGCCGCGCTTGTTTATTGCGGTTCAACGATCGTCGGCTTGAAGTGGTTTCCCGATAAGTTAGGCCTGGCGTCAGGACTGATTGCGGCGGGATTCGGTTCCGGTGCGGCGTTGTTCGTCCCCTTCATCTCCTACATTCTGCGGACGCAGAATTTTCGCTCCGCCTTTCTCTACACCGGAGTCGGGCAGGGAATCATCATCCTTCTCGTATCGCAGCTGATGGTGAATCCCGATCCCGGCGATCCCCAGATTGCGGGCAAAAAAGCCGGCAGCCGGTTCAAAGTCAGGGCCAATGCCGAGCAATTCACATCTTCAGAAATGCTCGGCACGTACCAATTTTATATGCTTTACGCGATGATGCTGATGATGGGAATCGGCGGCTTGATGGTTACCGCGCAAGTCGGTTCCGTCGCGGACACGCTCGGGATTGCCAAGAAAGTTTTTACCCTGGCTATCTTTGTCAATTCCTTGGCCAACGGCGCCGGCCGAATTTTCTGGGGCTGGGTATCGGATCATATTGGCCGCGAACGGACCATGATCACCGCATTCCTCATTCAAGCTGTAGCCTTGGTTACAGTGCTCCGGCTCGGGCGTAACTCGCCATTCTGGTTTGTTGGCTTGCTCGCGCTTGTATTGTTCACGTGGGGCGAAATTTATTCGCTCTTCCCCGCAACCATGGCCGATTTTTTCGGGATCAGGAATTCCGGTTCGAACTACGCTTTCCTCTATAGTTCGAAAGGCGTCGCATCTATCCTTGCTGGCGGCCTCGCAGCGTTGCTCTTCGAAAAGACAGGCTCGTGGACCTTTGTTTTCTACGGAAGCGCGACGCTTGCGTTCATCACAGCCATCATGGCCGCACTGCTCATCGCGATCCCCCAACCCACGAAGCTCAATGCAGCCGTAGTCCCCGTTCCCGCGAAGTCCCTGGAACCATAAAGTCTTCCCGGAAGCACTGGAGCTGGCGAGATGCCCGCGCGTCGCCTTTGTAGCACAGGCCCGGCTTTAAGGGCGGGCAGCCTTTCCGCCAGTCAACGCCACAATTCCCGCCACGCCGCCGCAGCCCGCCTCGTTTTTTAATTTCATCGGCTTTCTGTTAAGATGCCTGCTGCGCCCCTATCATAAGCATTCACAATTTCCTAGGAGGTTTGGTCCGTATGGCTAGTCCAATCGTTGAAATCCAGATTACTGCGCCGGTTTCCGACGCTCAGAAAACCGTGCTGACTGCGGATGCAGTCACGTTTCTCAAGAAACTTTCGTCCGAATTTGAAGGCCGCAGGCAGGAGCTCTTGTCCAAGCGCCATGAGCGGCAAGCGCGCATCGACAAAGGCGAACTGCCTGATTTCCTGCCCGAAACCGCCCATATTCGCAAGGCGGACTGGAAGGTTGCATCTATTCCCGCCGACCTGATGGACCGCCGCGTGGAAATTACGGGCCCGGTCGACCGCAAAATGATCATTAACGCGCTGAACTGCGGCGCGAACGTTTTCATGGCCGATTTCGAAGATTCGAACTCGCCGACGTGGACCAACAACCTCGACGGCCACATTAATATTCGCGACGCCATCAACCGCACCATCACCTTCACCAGTCCCGAAGGCAAGAGCTACAAGTTGAATGAGAAGACGGCCACCTTGCTGGTTCGCCCGCGAGGATGGCACCTCGACGAAAAGCATTTCCTCGTCGACGGGAAGCCCATAGCCGGGGCGTTCTTCGATTTCGGCCTGTTCGTTTTCCACAATGCCAAGAATCAGATGGCCCGCGGCACGGCGCCCTATTTCTATCTGCCCAAGATCGAAAGCCACCTGGAAGCGCGCCTGTGGAATGATGTTTTCAATTATTCCGAGGATTATCTGGGAATTCCGCGCGGAACTTATCGCGCCACCGTGCTGATTGAGACGATTCTCGCGGCGTTCGAAATGGACGAAATTCTTTACGAATTGCGCGAGCATTCCTCCGGCCTGAACTGCGGACGCTGGGATTACATTTTCAGCTTCATCAAGAAGTTCAGCGGACGGCCCGACTTCATTCTGCCGAACCGCGCCGAAGTCACTATGACGCAGCATTTCCTCGCGTCTTACGTGGAATTGCTCATTCACACGTGCCATCGCCGGGGCGCGCACGCCATGGGCGGCATGGCCGCGCAGATTCCCATCAAGAACGATCAGGCTGCCAACGAAAAGGCGCTAACCAAGGTTCGCGAAGATAAGCTGCGCGAAGTGAAGGCTGGGCACGACGGCACGTGGGTCGCCCATCCCGGGCTCGTGGCGATCGCGAAAGATATTTTCGACGCGAACATGAAGGGCCCGAACCAGATCGACACCAAGAAAGAGCCAGTGAACATTACCGCCAAGGATTTGCTCGAAATTCCCAAAGGCACAATCACTGAGGAAGGGTTGAAGTGGAATATCGACGTCGGCCTGCAATACCTGGCTGCGTGGCTTGACGGCAATGGCTGCGTTCCCATTTACAACTTGATGGAGGACGCCGCCACCGCGGAAATTTCCCGCACGCAGGTTTGGCAGTGGTGCAAGCATGGCTCAAAGATGGAGGACGGCAAGACCGTCACGCCGCAGCTTGTGCGCGATGCGACCGCATCGGTTCTCGAGAAACTTAAGAATCAGATGGGCGCGGAAAAATTCAACGCCAGCAAGTTGCCCATGGCCGGAAAAATCCTGGTTGAACTCATGACCAGCTCGACCTTCCATGAGTTCCTGACAACCGACGCGTACGCGTACCTCGCATAGCTCAGCGAGTCGCTTGGTAAGGGGCACGGCGTGCCGTGCCCCTACAAGCACTCCCGCCGCGTGGATCTACAAATCTTCGCGCTATTCATCAGTAGGACAGGCTTCAGCCTGTCTGGTTTAAATGGAGTGTCTCCGCGATCTAAACAGACAGGCTGAATCCTGCCCTGCTTCGCAGCAACTCGTGCATATCAGGACGCGTTCTTCTAATTTACGGGCAGATGCCTTGCTTGCATCCGCGCTTACGCTCATCCGGAATATCTTCGAGGCGCGCCGGAATAAAGCCGTCGCGATTCGGCATGTGGACATTCGGCAGCGTCTTCTGGTCCAGTACGTCGCCTTCCTGAATAATTCCGTTCTTGTAGAGAATGAACGCCGTCAGCGCGTAAACCTCGTTCGGCGCGAGCGTGCCGCCCTGATTGCGCGGCATCGCGCGATGTATGTAATCCCAGACCATCGTCGCATACGGCCAGTATGCGGCCAGCGATCGCACCGGCTTCATCGTGGTGAGCGACTCGTGCGCGTTCTTGTCCGTGACGAGCGCCGGCCCAATTTTTGCGCCTTCGCCGTTCCCCCCGTGGCACACCGCGCATTTTTCCGCAAAAATTCCCGCTCCCTCTTTCGCCGAACCGTTACCCGGAGGCAGCCCTTTGCCTTCGCGGCTGATGGAAATGTCTTCGGACTGAATTTGCTGCGGCGTCGCAAGTGTGCCAATGCCTTTGTACGCGGGCATGGCAGCCTGTTGCGCCGCCGCTGCGGTCGCCATCAACGCAATTCCACCGACGAGACTAAGAGTTTTGGAAAATTGCATTTTTTACGCTCCCGTCGGCATTTACTTTCCATGGCTGAATGGCGTTCATGTCGCTCGTGATCAGCGTGGTCTTCTGGAAAAAATCGGCGTCGATTCCCCAAATCTTGGCGACTTCCGCGAGCGACGGTTGCACCACGCCGTTGTCATCCGTGCAGCGCGACATCAGCATGGCCTCGCGCCCGTCCCAATTCCACGGAAGCGTGAAACGCGTGTGCGCCTTGCGCATAATCGGATCCTGCATCTTCGCGTCCTGCCAGGTCTTGCCGCCATTGGTGGAAATCTCCACGCGGCGAATCGTCCCGCCACCTGACCAGGCCAGCCCTGTAATTTCATAGAAGCCGGGCGCGGGCAGATAATGGCCGCCGGAAGGCCGCGTGATCACCGATTTTGGTCCCAGCTCGAATTCGAACCAGCGCGATTTTCCATCCGGCATAAGGCGCGGATATCGCGTCACTTCCATCATGCCCATGTAGGGTTCGTCGACAACGTTGATCCGGTGCAGCCACTTCACATTGTTGATTCCCTGGAAGCCGGGAACTACTAGGCGCAGCGGAAAGCCCTGCTCGGGGCGCACGGGCTCGCCATTTTGTGCGTAGGCAACCAGCGCGTCGTCCATCGCTTTTCCGATGGGAATACTTTTCGAATGCTTATAATCGTCAGCGCCTTCCGCGATGATCCAGGTGCCTTTTTTCTGCAAACCGGCTTGCTCGAGGATGAGCGAGAGCATCACGCCCGTCCACTGGCTGCAACTGGTATAGCCGTGCGTATCCTGCGCGGTAGCGTCAGGAGAAACTCGCTGCGGCCCGCCCAGCCCGCCCGTCGTGCTATTTCCGTGGCATTCGATGAAATGAAATTTTGAAACGGAAGGCAGGCGTTTTATATCGTCAAGGGTAAGCGTCACCGGGCGATCCACCATGCCATGGATCAACAGGCGATGTTCTTTCGGATCAATGTCGGGCGGCTCGTATCCGTGCGAAATCACAAAGTGCAGCGATGCGGGTGTGACCATGCCCGCGGAATCCTGCAGCGGGGAAGTGAGGCCAAAGGCGCGCGGTTCGTCCGGCAAATGGCGCTCGGGATTATTGATGCTGCCGTGGCGAACGGACTCGACGTAGTGCGATCGCTCGCCATGCAGGTGCAGTTGATCGATGCGCTCTGCGGGCGCGTCCGCTGACGTCGATTTCGCAGCGGCGGATGCGCCCACCGCCAGTCCCGCCAGCGCCGCGCCATTTTTCAGAAACAGCCTGCGGCTGGGTTTCTTAGGATTCATGCGAGCCCCCATTTATATTTATGGAAATGGTATCACACGCACAGTAGGACAGGCTTCAGCCTGTCTTCTTTTGACTTCTTTCGTCGTCAAAAAATTCAAAACCAGACAGGCTGAAGCCTGTCCTACTAAAATCGTCCACAACATCCTATCAGGGGCAATGCCCGAGCTTGCAGCCGCGCTTTTTATAGTTGTGAATGTCGTCCAAATTCTGTGGAATAAATCCGTCGCGATTCGGCATTTTAATTTTGGGAAGTGTTTTGGCGTCGATCACGTCGTTTTCCTTGATGATGTCGTTGCGATACAGAATGAAGGCCGTGAGCGAATACACTTCATCCACGTTTAAAGTCCCTTCCTGAAATCGCGGCATGGCGCGGCGAATGTAATCGAAAACCGTGGTAGCAAATGGCCAGTAACTTCCGGCCGTCATTTTGGGGCGCAAGGAAGTGAGTGTGCCCTTGCCTCCCACCAACGCGGGAGCCTGCGCGCTCCCTTCCTGATTTTCGCCGTGGCATACCACGCATTTGTCCGCAAATAGTTGCGCGCCCAGCTTGGCATTTCCGCTGCCCGGAGGAAGTTCTTTCCCGTCCGTGCCAATCGCAATATCCACGGCCTGAACTTCCTGCGGCGTCGGAGTTCTCCCGACATTTTTGTAACCTGGCGTTTGCGCCGCAGCCGCGAGAGCTGTGGCCACGATTAACACGGGCACCGCAAAATTAAAACGTGATCGCATTTTGGACGCTCCCGTCGGTGTTCACTTTCCACGGTTGAATGGCATTAAAATGTCCGGGAATGGTTCCCGTTTTGACGAAAAAGTCCGGCTCGACTTTCCAGAACTTCGCAAGCTCCACGACGGTAGGTTGCCGCTCGCCAAGCTCATCCGTGCAGCGCGATTGCAAAATCGTTTCTTCGCCGTTCCAATCCCAGCCAAAACCGAATCGCACATGAGCCTTGGGATAAACGGGACTCTGAATTTCCGCCTCGCGCCACGTTCTTCCGTTATCAGTCGAAACCTCGATGGATTTCACGACGCCCCCGCCGGACCAAGCAAGGCCGCTGATTTCGTGAAAGCCCGGCCCGTTCAATTTTTGTCCGCCCGACGGTCGGGTGATCACCGTTCGCGGCCCCATCTGAAACTGGAACCATCGCGAAAGCCCATCAGGCCGCAAGCTCGGATATTTTGTGCTCTCCCACATTCCCATGTACGGCTCTTCGACAAGTTTGATTCGCCGCAGCCATTTCACGTTGTTGATTCCCTCATAGCCTGGAACGAGCAGGCGGATCGGATAGCCCTGTTGCGGTCGCAGCGCTTCGCCATTTTGGCCAAACGCGATCAGTACGTCGTCCATCGCCTTTTCGATCGGAATACTTTTCGTGTGTTTTCCTTTTTCCGAACCTTCTCCGATGATCCACTTCGCTTCAGGTTTCACTCCCACATGTTTCAGCAAGGTCGAGAGCGGCACGCCGGTCCACAGACTGCAACTTGTGAACCCGTGCGTATCTTGCGCGGTTGCCGCCGCCGAAACGCGATACTGTCCGGTCGGGCCGGACGGCGCTCCATTCGCATTGCACTCCAGGAAATGTGCGCGCGTGACGGATGGAAACCGTTTTAAATCGTCGAGAGAAAAAATCAGAGGCTTTTCCACCAGGCCGTGAATCAAGAGGTGATGTTCGGCGGGATCAATTTCGGGCGGCTCGTAACCATGCGCGATGACAAAGTGCAGCGAAGCGGGAGTGATGAATCCCACGGAATCCTGGATCGGAGTGCGAAAGCCGAAGTCGCGGTGGTATCCCGGCGGGGCAGGGTCGTACAGGCCCGGCGCGCCGAGACGCGTGGCAGTCTCAAATTTGGAGCGCTCGCCATACCCATGCAGATTCTTGGCCCGCGCGGAGGAACCTTCGGGCGCGGCGCTTTGCCCGCTCACCGTCTGCACGGCTCCGACAGCCAGTCCAGCAAGCGCAGCAGTATTTTTCAAAAAACTTCGGCGGCCGGAATCTTTCGGTTTCATGGGAATCTCCTCGGAAAATCTTGGCACGAGGTTTAACAAAGGCAGGAAGCAATGTCAACGAATTGGTGCGATGCCCAGTGCGAAGAATTTAACCGGAAACTTAAAAATAAAAACGGGCGCCCGGGAATCCGGGCGCCCGCCTCATCCAGCCTTGCGGAAGCTAATTATTTCGCTCAGTTCGACTGACGGATACGCATGTTGTAAAACGAGCGGTAAACGAAAATAAAGGAAACGACAAAAAACGCGGCCGAAAGGGAACGCGTGAGCGTAGCGCCGGAGGTAGCCGTCAATTTCACCGCCAGTTCCACGGCGAGCAGACCGAAAAGTGTCGTGAACTTGATCACCGGGTTGAGCGCGACGGAGGACGTGTCCTTGAACGGATCGCCCACCGTATCGCCGACGACGGTCGCATCGTGCAGCGGCGTTCCTTTTTGCTTCATCTCGACTTCCACGATTTTCTTGGCGTTATCCCACGCGCCGCCGGCGTTGGCCATGAAAATGGCCTGGTACAAACCGGAGATGGCGATGGACATCAGGTAGCCGATGAAGAAGAAAGGTTCGAGGAACGAGAACGAAAGCGTGGCAAAGAACACGGCAATGAAAATATTGAGCATGCCCTTTTGCGCGTACTTCGTGCAGATCTCCACCACTTTTTTGCTGTCCTCGACGGACGCTCTTTCCACGCCTTCGAGCTTGATGTTGGCTTTGATGAACTCAACGGCACGATATGCGCCGGTGGTCACCGCTTGTGTGGAAGCGCCGGTAAACCAGTAGATCATCGCGCCGCCCGTGATTAGCCCGAGCACGAATGGAGCGTGGAGCAGCGAAAGCTTTTCCACGTTCATAGTGAGGCCGTTCGTCAGCGCCATGATGATGGAAAAAATCATTGTTGTAGCGCCGACGACCGCGGTGCCGATCAGCACGGGTTTCGCAGTGGCCTTAAATGTATTTCCTGCGCCGTCGTTTTCTTCGAGCAAATCTTTCGCCCGCTGGAAATTCGGAGCGATGTTGAAATCTCTTTTCAATTCCTCTTCGATGTTCGGAACAGCTTCAATCAACGACAATTCGTAAACCGATTGCGCGTTGTCCGTAACCGGTCCGTAGGAATCGACCGCGATCGTAACCGGCCCCATGCCCAGGAAGCCGAAGGCCACGAGCCCGAAAGCAAATACGGGCGCGGCAATCATCAATCCGCTGAGCCCCATGCGGGCAAACAGGTACGCAATGGACATCAATCCAACCATCGCGATGCCCAGGTAGTACGCGGAAAAATTTCCAGCGACGAAGCCGGACAAAATTCCGAGCGACGCGCCGCCCTCTTCTGCCGACGTCACAACTTCTTTCACGTGGCGTGATTCCGTGGACGTAAACGCTTTCACAAGTTCCGGAATGACCGCGCCAGCCAGTGTGCCGCAGGAAATAATGGAAGCCAGCTTCCACCACTGCGTCGGATCTCCATTCAATTCCGGAATGATGACCGCGGAAATGGCGTAGGTCATGGCGATGGAAAGGAAAGATGTGAGCCAGACCAATGTGGTCAGCGGCGTTTCGAAATTCATCTTGTCGACATTGCCAAACCGGGACTTGGCGATCGCGCTGTTGATGAAATATGCGGCCGCGCTGGAAATCAGCATGGCGATGCGCATCACGAAAATCCACACCAGCAACTGCACCTGGACGACGGGATCCTTCACGCCCAGCAAAATGAACGTGATGAGCGCAACGCCCGTGACGCCGTACGTTTCGAAGCCGTCCGCGCTGGGTCCGACCGAGTCGCCCGCGTTGTCGCCCGTGCAGTCGGCGATCACGCCGGGGTTGCGCGCGTCGTCTTCCTTGATCTTGAAGACGATCTTCATCAAGTCCGAGCCGATGTCGGCAATCTTGGTAAAGATGCCTCCGGCGATACGCAGCGCCGCGGCGCCCAGCGATTCGCCGATGGCGAACCCAATGAAACACGGGCCGGCATACTCGCCGGGAATGAAGAGCAGGATGAACAGCATCATCAGCAACTCCACGCTGATCAGCATCATGCCGATGCTCATACCGGCCTGCAGCGGGATTTGATAAATCGGGTAAGGTTTGCCGCGCAATCCGGCAAAGGCGGTGCGCGAGTTGGCAAACGTGTTCACGCGAATACCGAACCACGCGACGCCGTAGCTTCCCGCAATTCCGACCAAGCTGAAGAGCAGAATGATGGGCAGCGTGGTGCTGACCGGCGCAACCGGAGCGAGCACGCCGAAGTACAGCACAATCACCACGGCGATGAACAGCCAAAGGAAAAGCAAAAATTTGCCCTGCGTGATGAGATACGTTTTGCAGGTTTCGTAAATAAGCTCGGACACTTCCAACATGGTGCGGTGCACCGGCAGATTCTTCAGGTGACTGTAGATCGCCAGTCCGAAGGCCAGTCCGAAGATGCAAAACAGAATGCCGATCAGCAGCAGTTTGTGGCCATCGATACCAAGAAACGAAACTTGGGAGAGGTCCGGCAGTTTGAGAGCTGCCTCGCCGCTGGCGTCGTCCTGCGCAGCGGCGGTTGCTACATTTAGTAACGTCAAAAAGGCGCTCGCCGCGCCTACAATCGCGAATCGGCTTCGAAGCGGGTTAAGGCCCGCGAGCCAGGTGCGCATCAGTGTTCCTCCGTCAAATTTCATACAATCAATCTAAAGTTCATTTTTATCAGGCGCTTCCGGCACACCATAATGCCCCTCATTCTTCGCTCAGGGCGTGTATGGGATGGCTTACCGGATTTGATTCAGGTTGCCGCTTCGAGAAGGGGCGGACGCATATCACTTTGTACTGCTTTCAGTTGTAATCCGAAATCCATACGAAACGAACGGACAACACCCATACCCGACAGATCGGGCCGTACAAAGCTGATTTTTTATAACATGGTGTGGTGGGAGGGTCAAACCGTTTCGCACGGTGTTAGCAGGATCGACAACGGCCGAGAGGCCACGGGCGCGTGTGGACAGAGTGTTGGCATGTGCGCTAACTATCTGTTTTTGCTAGGCTTGCGCGCTCAACTGACTGAGCTTGGTGATCCATTCACCGAAAATCGTCTCGGCGCGTTACTTTAGGCAGGGTAACCGAAATTGAAACAAATTAATAAACGGGCAGCCGTTTTTGTTCCGGCTACCCGTTTCAGGACCTGCTATCCGGTTCCAAGATTACATTTTCTTTTGGGCAGTCGGCGGCAGCAAACCGTTCATTCGAAGGTGCATCGACAGCCCTGCATAGTGATCGGCGAAATCGATGTCCACGGCCATGGCTGCACCGAGGCGCGTTATCTGCTTCCCGCCGAAAAAGGGAACCATCTCCGCCAGGTTGGCGTCCGTCAATTTCGCGAATTGCTCTCCGCAATAATCCACTGAGGCTTTGAGCTGGGAAACTAGCTTTTCTTTGGAATCGGTGTCCGAACTTTTTGCGAACGGGGTGGTAGGGGGCGTGAACATTTTTGTGCAGATTGCGTAGTCCACGTCAGCAATGTGGCCAATTGTTTTTCCGAAGGTCATGTTTTCCGGGGTCGGTTTGAAATTGTATTTTTCCGCAGGCATCGTTTCGGCCGTGGCTACGAGGTTCTTGGCATAATCGTCGAAATATTTGCGGACGCTGGCGGCTAGCGGATTCGCAGCCGCATCTTGCGCGCTGGCAATCAGCGGTGTGACCAGACAGAAAGCTACGAGGCAGATCAATCTTCTCATTCTACGATTCTCCTTGAAGTCCACTCAGTCTTGG
This sequence comes from Candidatus Acidiferrales bacterium, assembly GCA_035696345.1. Lineage (GTDB taxonomy): Bacteria > Acidobacteriota > Terriglobia > Acidiferrales > UBA7541 > Palsa-360. Next base: position 8,828 of record DASRQU010000009.1, on the reverse strand, counting down.
GAGAATACGCCGGATACCGAGCGCGTTCAAGCGTGAGCGTGAAGCGCCTATGATGGCGTGACGCGAACAGGTAAAGCGCAGTAATGATCGGGACAAGGTCAGATGATTTAAACAGGCGCGAAATCCGGTCTAATTGCGGGGCGTCTTTTTTGGGGCTGGCTTGGACTCCGTGACTCGTTTAAACCTTTTATCTTTACGGTGTTTTTTGGTTTTCGTAATTCGTTTGGACTTGGGGATTTTTCCGATTCTCGGGTCGCGCGCCAAAACTAATTCGCAGGCGAGCTGAGCTTCCGCCTCAAAGTTTTTATTTTCCTGTGGCAGTACCTGCCAGCCTGTCACGCCGCTGCCAAGCACTTGGATCGAACGCATGCTCGGGAAATCGCGGCGCAAGCTTTCATGATGCTCACTCGTGGTGGCGAGCCAGATGCCGTTGTCGGGCAGATTGTCGGGCTTGTCGCGCAAAATCAGGACGATTTTATTTTCCACATAGACGGCGAGGCAGCCGAACATCGGGCGCGTCCAGGGAGAAAGGGAAGAGATCGCTTCCAGAACAAATTCATGCGGGACGTCCTTCTTTTTCTTGGTAATGATCCCGTCGCTTCCCGGAATCGGGAAAAAATCGCGAGATGCGTGTTTTGAAGATTTTTTCATCGCCGAGTGTGTGCAGTGCATTGAAATTGTACGCGCACATTTTGTGCATACGACTAGCTGTATTTCACAAGCGACATGAATCCAAAGTCCATGTGCAGCTGCATGTGGCAATGAAACAGGGATGGTCCCGGATGGCTCGCCACGAAATCGACTTCGGCGTCGCTGAAGCGCGGAATGTTCACCACATCTTTAAAAATTCCGGCGGTGGATTTGCCGCCAATTTTGACGATCTCAAAATCGTGCCGATGCAGGTGTAACGGGTGCGTGTCGCCGGTTTTATTATGAAACACCATGCGGTAGCGTTTGCCCTTTTCCACCATCATCGGGGCTGTGTCCGGCCAGGATTTTCCATTAATCGTCCAGCGATTGAAGTCGACGCGGTTGCCGGGAATTTTTTCGAACAACAGGTCGAACGTGCCATCGGGCTCCGGGTGCGGGTCTTGCGTGCCAAAGATAGAATAGTCCCACGGCACCTTCGCGGTTTTTACCCAGGCCGGTTCGCCGGTCTGGCCTGCGTATTCCACCACGACGCCCATTCCGCCGGTACGCTCTTCATCGTCAATCGAACCGAATATCCACACACCAGGATTGTTCATTTCCACAATCGCGTCCACACGTTCCGCCACGCCCATCATCAGAACGTCCACTGCGGCCTGCGTGGGAACCGGATTGCCGTCCATCGCGATGACGTTAAATTTGTGGCCCGGCAGCGCAAAAGAAATATCGTCGGTGGGGCTCGCGTTCAGAATGCGCAGCATCACGCGCTGGCCCTGCTTTACGCGAATAGGTTCGCCATGTCCCAGCGCCTTGTCGTTGATCGACCCATTTTTGTAGGCGATTTCCCAGCCGTTGTTTGGCGGCCCCTTGTGCGCGAGAGACGGTCCCCAGTGATGCGCGGCCAGAAAAATTTCCTGATCGTAGTTTCCCGGTTCGCTTTTCGGCTCGACATAAAAAAATCCATACTGCCCGCTGAAGGAAGCGACATCCAGATTCCCTTTTGAAGGAGTGTGCGTGTGATACCAGCGCGTTCCCACCGGGCCAGGCTCGAACGTATATTGGCGGCGGCCGTGCGCGGGAACTTCAGGCGTGCCTTCCTCCATGGAGCCATCGACGTCAGAAGCGACAAATTGTCCGTGCCAGTGAACGAGTTCCGCAACGTCTGTGTCGTTGTGCACATCGACCGTGATGCGCTTGCCTTCTTTCATGCGCACGATCGGTCCCGGAACTTTTCCGTTGTAGCCAGCCGTCTTGTAGACGACTCCCGGCGCGAGTTCCACGCTGACGGGCGCGATGCGCAGCGTGAGGTCAGGCTTCGCCAGCGGCAGTGCGGCCACGGAAGAAAATCGCGGCAGGGAAGCCATCGCCGCTCCCGCAGCGCTCATCCCAGTCACAGCAAGAAATTTTCTGCGATTCAGCATGATATGCAGCCTCAGCTCTCATTTTTCCGCTCCAGCGATTAGTATTGCAAGTCCGGCGATGAGAAAGCCCGCGCCCAGAAAGAAAAGATCCAATGTTTCGTGAATTACAGGGACGCCAAAGCGAAAATCGAAACTTTTATACCAGAGAGAACGATTGCTGAATCCTTGCCATCCGGAAATGATCAGCAATGACCCTAAAATGGTAAAACTGCCCCCGATGCTCCATTTCATCAGGAGCGGGTGTCGATCCGGTTTTCGCTTATTCCAGTGTGCCCATTTACTTCGATTGGACATAGAATGCTTCTAAATAGAACATTCTGATTCCTGAGTCAACGTTCTATTGGCGCTACGCCACCCAAGCGGGAACCTCTCTGCTACAATCGAGCGGTTGCAAAATTCACCTGTGCAATTACCGCAACCTAAATTTCATTTGCCTCAATGGCTCCAGGCGATCGTCGCCACGGCCGGAGGGTTCGGTCTTTTCCTGATTGCGTTTTTGGATTCGTCGGTTCTGTCGTTTCCCATCATCAATGATTTGCTGCTGATCAATCTTTCGGTGCGCAATCCGGCGCGGATGCCATATTACGCGTTGATGGCTACGCTTGGATCGGTGGCCGGCTGCCTTTTCCTCTACTACCTTGCGCACAAGGGCGGCGAGGCGATGTTTCACAAGCATGCCGGCGCGCGCGCGAAGCACATTCACGAGTGGATCAACCGTAACGGATTTCTTAGCATTCTGGTTACCGCACTGTTGCCGCCGCCGACGCCGTTTAAGATATTTGTGATCGCGGCGGGCGCACTGGAGATGCCGGTGCAGAAATTTGTTCTCGGTTTGCTGGCTGCGCGCGCGATTCGATATTTTGGCGAAGGTTTTCTGGCCATAAAGTACGGAGATCAGGCGGGCTTATTTTTATTAACACACAAACTGGAAGTTGCCGGAATAGTGCTGGGTATGATTTTACTGCTGTATCTTGCGTCAAGGCTTGCCTTCCGAGAGTCGGCACAAGCTTAGCGCGTAAAAGAGGTTTGTGTGGCATAGGCTTCAGCCTGTGGGTTTTAGGCCTTGCAGGGTCCAAAAACCACAGGCTGAAGCCTATGCCACAACAGGCTCCGCAATTTAATTGTTTGCAAGCTCATATTCCAAATGCTCGCCAATCACCTGGCTTTGTGCATTTAAGTCCACGACGGCGATAATTCCGTGGCGCCCGGGGAGTTCCGTTGCGAAGCGCATGTCGCGCAAGCGCACCTGAAACCCATCGCCTTCGGGTTGAACGCTTGCCAACGGAAATCGCGCAAAATTCAAAAATTCCACGGCCGTGAGGCAGGTGACCGCATTTTTCAGAGCGGCAACTGGTTGCGGTTTATAGTGCACGTCCGCTTGATCCGGATCGAACATCCGCCCGAATCCCACCGGAACCTCCATGTTAAAGACCGCGTTATCCGTCTCCACAACTCCCGACCATAAAAATGGATTCGACGGCTTCGGAAACGCCGCGACCAGAAGCGGAGTTTGCCCCCGGTATTCGCGCGAGTCGAGCAGCGCGACGGCACGCTGGTGTAAGAACGCGCGCCCGGCAATCACTAAGCCCACGCACACTAGAGCGAATATCGCGCCGCGCTGGCCTCCGTGGTGCTTTTGCTTTGAGCCAATTTCATCGAGCACCAAGCGAAACAATTCGGGAACGAAAAGCCCAGCGATCAGAAAGAAAAGCATCCACGAGTCAATCGAGTCAGCGATGTCCCACGCGTAAAATTTCTCGCTGAAAGGCCAGAGCAGTTTCACGCCGTATGCGTTCAGCAAATCCAGCAACAAATGCGCGGTCGCGCCGATCGCGGAAATCAACAATGCGGCGGAGAGCCTCACTGTAAATGTTCGAGACTTTTTGCCCAGTATCCAGGCCGCGACCGCTACTGTGAGGGCAATCGCCACCGTTCCAATAATGGAATGTGTCGCTGTCCGATGCCCGCGCAGGAATGTTGCCGCTGTGCCGAGCCGAGTGACCCAATCCACATCGGCAGCGACGCCGGAGACGAGGAGAATCGGTGTTGCTGCGCGAGTGAGTTTATTGAGGCCTGCGCGGCTCAAGGCGAGGGACGTTAGCGCGTGTGTGACAGGTTCCATTTCGCCTAGTTTTTCTTCGCCCTCGGTAGGACAGGCTTCAGCCTGTCTGCTTTTGATCTTTTCACCAACTACAGAAGTCAAAAGAAAGACAGGCTGAAGCCTGTCCTACTGACGGCTTCACCTAATCCGGGATGGCCAGGGTGAGAGCATCGGGAACGATGCGGAACTCGACGGGGAGGCGGCCGGCAGGCTCGCCATCAACTTGGATCTGGACGTGCGACTCGGAGTTCGAAGCGCATTGCAGCGAGCTGGTTTTGAAAAATTGAACGTGGCGTGCGCCGCGCAATTTTCCAGTCCATAGCAAAGGCAGATAGGCGATATATCGCCAAGCGCTGCGCGTAGTTACGAAGGCGAGTTCGAACTCCGGCTGCAACAGGCCTGCTTCGGTCGTGATCTTGAACGGGCCGCCGTAATGTTTCGTGCGCCCGACGACCACGAGCGAGGCGTCGATATTGATCGCGTTGCCTGCCATGGAACTTCGAAACATGGGGAAGTCGTATTTGGAAAGTTGCCGCAAGCCCTCTTGCCAGTACGCCAGAATACCGGCCTTCAACTTAATTTCGGGGCGCACCGCGGACACGAGCGCGCCATCGGCGCCTGCCCCAGCCAAACTCAGGAAATAACGTGGTTCGCCACTTGATTTTTCAGGGATGGCTAGTCCCAGCGCTATGCGCTTGTAGGGCGCATTTATGATGCGCCTGGCGGCGCGCGGCAAATTCCAGGGAAGATCGAGTTCCTTGGCCAGCACATTCGCCGTGCCGGCCGGCAAAACGGCCAGTGGGACTTGGCTGCAAGCTAGTCCATTTACAACTTCGTTCACCGTGCCGTCGCCTCCGCAAACGATCACAAGGTCCCGCGACTCTTCGACGGCGCTGCGGGCAAGGACCGTGGCCTCGCCAGGGGCAGTTGTCAGTTGCAAATCGGTTTCGATTCCGGCCGCGCGAAAAATGCGCCGCGCTTCTTCGAGCTGACTCATCCGGCGACCACCGCCGGCCGTGGGGTTCACGATTAAGACCGCATTACGGACTTTGGATGTCAATTGAATGGCTCCAATCGCTCCCACCAGAATTTTTCTAGTCTGACAACTTAATAAGATAACCCCTTTGGTCCGGGAAAGGTACAGGCTGTTTTGGGGCTGGGGCTGCATTGTATACTGAAGGGCTGATTCTGTCGGCTTTCTGAGGGTGCATGGCCAAGGGCGCGAACGTAAATAAACAAATCGAAAAGCTGCGCGAGGAATTGCGGCGGCACGAGTATTTGTACTTCGTGCAGGACGAGCCGGAGATTTCGGATATCAAGTTTGACCGCATGATGGCCGAGCTCAAGCAGCTTGAAGTGGAGCATCCCGAGCTGGTCACGCCAGATTCTCCGACGCAGCGCGTGGGCGGCGCTCCGCGAAAAGGGTTTGAGACGCGCAGGCACTCTCCGCCCATGATGAGCCTGGACAACACGTACTCGACCGAGGAACTCGAGGATTTCGACCGGCGTGTGCGTGATATTTCCGGACGCGAAACGATTAGCTATGTCACCGAACACAAATTCGACGGCCTGAGCATTTCGCTGGTCTATGAAAATGGCGTGCTGGCGCGCGGCGTCACGCGCGGCGACGGGACGACCGGAGAAGAAGTGACCGCCAATGTGCGTACGATTCGTTCAATTCCCTTGCGAGTCGATCCCGCGGAGCTCAAACAGCTGCACATGCCGCTGGATTTTGAGGTGCGCGGCGAGATCGTGATGCCGCTTCGCGCGTTTGAACTGCTAAACGAAAAGCAGGAAGAGGAGGGTGGCAAGCGTTTTTCCAATCCGCGCAGCGCTGCAGCTGGCGCCGTACGCGTTCTCGATCCGGAAATTACACGCACAAGACGCCTCGATTTCTATGGTTATCTTTTGCTGGCGAACGGCAGGGTTCCCACGCGCCTGCATTCCGAATCGCTGGAAGCCATGCAGAAGCTACATTTTAAGGTCTCGCCGGACTGGCGCGTGTGCCCGTCGCTGGAAGTGGTAAAGAAATTTATCGACAGCTGGGAAGCTCGCCGTGACAAATTGCCGTACGAAATCGACGGCATCGTAATCAAGGTCAACGATACGGGGCAGCAGCAGGAACTCGGCTTCACGGCCAAGGCGCCGCGCTGGGCGGTCGCCTATAAATATCCGGCGCGGCAGGAAACCACGGTAGTGCGAGAAGTATTGTTTAACGTGGGGCGTACGGGAACGTTGACGCCGGTGGCGATGCTTGAGCCAGTACAGGTGGGCGGAGTGATCGTCTCGCGCTCCACGCTGCACAACATGGACGAAATTGCGCGGCTTGGGTTGTATGCGGGTGACACGGTGATTGTGGAGCGCGCGGGCGAAGTGATTCCGCACATCATCAAGGTAGTGAAGGAAGGGAATCCGCGCCGTGAAGTGGTGGTTCCGGAATTTTGCCCGGAATGCCACAGCCGGATCCACAAGGATCCCGAGGAGGTCGCCTACCGCTGCGTGAATGTCAGCTGCCCGGCGAAGCGAAAGCAATCCATTCTGCACTTCGCGGGACGCCATGCGATGAATATTGACGGGCTCGGCGAAAAAATTGTTGACCAGCTTGTGGACAAAGCGATGGTCAAGGATTTCGCGGACCTCTATGACTTGGAACTGGAGCCCGTAGCGAAGCTCGATCGAATGGCCGAAAAGTCCGCGCAAAATCTACTGGACGAAATTGCAGCCAGCAAGAAAAATAGTCTCGCCCGGCTGATCTATGCCCTCGGGATACGCTTCGTTGGAGAGCGCACGGGGCAGTTGCTGGCGGAACATTTTTCTTCGCTGCAAAAATTGGCTGACGCGACAGCGGAAAAGCTTGAGGAAGTTGGTGAAGTCGGTCCGAAGGTTGCTCTGAGCATCGCCGATTTTTTCTCAGAACCTGCCAACCGGGAACTCATTCAGCGCTTAAAAGATGCGGACCTGAACATGACGGAAAAGCGCGCAGCTCTCGAGGATACGCGTTTCGCCGGAATGACATTCGTTTTTACTGGAGCATTAGCCCGCCGTTCGCGCGACGAAGGCGGCGCAGAGGTTTCTCGCCACGGCGGAAAGGTTACGAACTCGGTCAGCAAATTGACGAGTTACGTGGTTGTTGGCGCGGATCCGGGATCGAAATTTGAGAAGGCGAAGTCGCTTGGCGTCCCCGTTTTAGACGAGCAAGCTTTTGAAGATTTATTACAGGGAAAGCTAAAAGTGGACGGTCCCAAGGGTTCGGACCGGAATGGGATGCCCCAAAATAAGCCGAAAGGGCGTAAGAAAAAGATTGCCAAGTGATAGGCAGATAAGGGGAAAGGTACCCCTGAATGGCATAAACCGTGTAAAGATTACCTGCTATAAGGGACAGCAGCACTTGCTTCGCCACCAGCCGACCTCTCCGTATTTTCTTGTATGAATGGGACTTAAGAGTACAGTGAAATTTATTCCCAAATTGGTTGACTACGTGCGATAGTAAACTTGAGTCTTGGGAGAACGGAGAATTCCGGCTACGGCTCAAGGGGCCCAAAACTGAGATTCGTAAGGGGAGAATGCACAATGAGTAAGTTAACTTTGTCGGCAACAATTACACTTGCAATCGGTACCATGTTCATCGCGGGTTGCGCGACCAAGAATTACGTGAAGAAGAGCATTACTCCAATTGATCAAAAAGTTGATCAGGTGGATCAGGCTTCACAGAAACGGGATTCCACACAGGTCGCAGACATCAATAAGACGAATCAGACTGTTGACGAAGATGAGAAGAAGCTGTCCGCCACGGACGAAGTTGCGAAGTCGGCAGACGGTACGGCTAAAGGCGCAATGGCCAAGTCCAACCAGAACACAAAAGATATTAATGACCTCCGCGGCGTGATCGCGAACATCGACGATTACAAACCCGCAGGCGAGGCCACCGTTGTGCATTTTGCAGTGAACAAGGACACTTTGACGAAGGATGAAAAGGCGAAGCTGGACGCTATGGCTTCGCAGTTGGCGTCTCAGCAGCGCTATTTCATCACGGTTGAAGGATTCACGGACCAAACTGGAACTGCCGCGATCAACGATAATCTGAGCCGGGCTCGTGCCAGCAGCGTGATCTCGTATCTGGTTGGAAGCCATGACGTTCCGGTTTACCGCATTCACATGGTCGGCCTGGGTTCACAGAAACTGATCGACGAGGGCAAGGGCCGCAAGGGACGTGAGGCCAGCCGTCGCGTCGAAGTTACCCTGTTTACCGCCAAGCCGCTAACGATGGGCGCAGCCGGGGGCAACTAGCTCGTTTCGCAAGTTTACCTTCTTTGAGACTGTGGGTGCCGGCGACGGGCTGGCACTCACAGCTAGTAATCAAGTTGCGTCCGCATTTAATTCCCTTTTTTGCAACCTGTGTTTTTCCCTGCAATTCCTCTCAACTCACAATATGAGTGTTAGCACTGTCGGAGAGCGCCACTTCTTCGGGCGATAACGTTTATTTTGCGGGGTGCCGTTTCACCATGCTTGTCCGGAGTTCCTTATAAAAATGATATACTTGCCTTGGCGGGCAAGCCGGGTGATCGCTGGGCCAAACTTCGCAAGAAGGAAGGCCGGGAGGAAAGTCCGGACACCGTGGTCTTCGTGCAGTTAGCGGTAACGCTCACTGTGCCGAGACT
>DASRQU010000008.1:0-42860 GCA_035696345.1 Candidatus Acidiferrales bacterium | reverse complement strand
TTTTCGGACGGGCAGACGCTGCCGGATGTGAAGCTGCACTACACGACGCTGGGCACGCCACAGCATGACGCGAAGGGCAAGGTCACCAATGCGGTTTTGATTTTGCACGGCACGAATCGAGCGGGGCGCGTGTGGCTTACGCCGACGTTTGCCGGAGTTCTGTTTGGTCCCGGCCAATTGCTGGACGCATCCAAATATTATTTGATCCTGCCGGACCAGCTGGGCGGTGGGCTCGGAAAATCCTCGAAACCGAGCGATGGCTTGCGCGGGAAATTTCCTCACTACGATTATTCGGACATGATCAAGGCCTCGCAGATTCTGCTGGCGGAAGGGTTGCGAGTGAATCATTTGCATTTGCTGGTCGGTGCATCGATGGGATGCATGGAGGGTTTCAGTTGGGCGGAAGCGAGCCCGGATGACATGGACGCGATGCTGCTGCTTTCCTGCCTGCCTGTGGAAGTAGCCAGCCGGAACCGCATGGTTCGAAAAATTATGGTGGACGATATCCGGCTCGATCCCAGCTGGAAGAATGGCGACTATACGGAGCAGCCGTACGGCTTGCGCGCCGCGCTGGGCCATCTGCTGGTCGTCGGCAGCGCGCCAACGCGCTGGCAGAAGGAATATCCGACAGCGAAAGCGGCTGATAAATATGTGAATGACTATATCGAGCAGAACATGAAGACCACCGACGCGAACGATTTCATGTACCAGTATGACGCGTCGCGCAATTTCGATGCGTCGAAGGGGCTCGATAAAATTACCGCGAAAGTTTTGCTGATCAATCCGCAGGAAGATTTCTGGAATCCGGCAGAGCTGGGAATTGCGGAAGAGGAAATCAAAAAAGTGAAGAACGGGAAATTTGTGTTGTTGACTTTCCCTGAATCATACGGGCATTACACGTTTTTTCAGGCGGCGGCGTGGCAGAAATATTTCGCGGAATTTTTGAAAGATTTAAAGTAGGGCAGGCTTCAGCCTGTCTGCTGTTGACTTTTTGATGTCGCGAAAAGTTTCGCAGCAATAGAAAATGTTGTGCGGGATCACAAGGAAGACAGGCTGAAGCCTGTCCTACCAAAATCACTCAAACTGTTTGCGGAACGCGGCGAATTGCTGTTTCAGTTCGGCGATTTCTGATTGCAGAGTTTCCACTTCGTCTTCCAGGCGCGCAATACGATCGCCGCCTCCCGTGCCGCTCGCTCCTCTAATTTCCGATGATGCGGATTCCTGCGCCGGCAATTCCACGTCGCCACTCAGCAGGTGCACATAGCGCGCCTCCTTCGTGCCGGGCTGGCGTGCTAAGACTTTCACAAGCGGCGGTTCGCGCTTCATCAGGCGCTGCAGCGTGGATTGCGTGATGCCCAGATCCTCGAATTTGTGCATGCGATCGGCGCGCGTGCGCAGTTCTCCGGGAGTTTGTGGGCCTCGCAAAAGCAATTCGGCGAGGACGGCCGTTTCGTGGCGCGTAAAGTTAAAAGCCTCCTGCAAGCGATGCTCGTACTTGGCCACGCGGCTCACCATGTTGTCCGCCGGACCCGCGAGGCCTTTTTTCCCCAGTGTGCGCACGGCTTCGCGCACAGAATCCTCATCCAGGTTCATGACGGGATCGCGATTTGATTTTTGGTTGCAGGCATTGACCAGAGCGTTCAGCGAGAGCGGGTAATATTCCGGCGTGGTCAGCTCTTTTTCGACGAGTGAGCCGAGGACGCGCGTTTCCATTTCATTCAGAAGAATATCCATGAGGTGAAAATCATAGCGTATTGCGGCGGGGTTCCCAACTGGCCTACTCGTTGAGATTTCCGACGGGATATTCCATAGATTGCGTGTTCCGAAAACGCTGCCCGTCCTGAAGATCGGGCGTGCGCTACGAAAGCAAATGCAGTTCCATGCTGCGCTACGGTATTATCTTTTCTTATGCCAACGCAAATTATCAAGCGACGCTCGCGCGGATTTATCTGTGTGAATGCCCACCCGGAAGGTTGCCGGAGAAACGTGGAGAATTGGGTGGGCGGAGTAAAAGGGAAGATGCCTGCCGGACAAAACACGCCAAAAAATGTGCTAGTCATCGGTGCGTCCACGGGCTACGGCCTTGCGTCGCGCATCGCGGCGGCCTGGGGTTACGGGGCGAAAACGCTGGGCGTATTTTTTGAGCGGCCCCCGGACGGCGATAAAACGGCTACTGCCGGTCACTACAACACGGTTGCTTTCCATTCGCTGGCAGAGCACGACGGCCTTTTTGCGGCGAGCGTCAACGGTGACGCCTTCTCCGACGAAATCAAGCACGCCACGGCGGATGTGATACGCAAGCAAATGGCACCCATCGACATGGTGATTTACTCGCTGGCGTCGCCGAAGCGCACCGATCCGCGCACAGGCAAGACGCACAGCTCGGTGCTGAAGCCGGTCGGGCAGCCGTTTACCAATCGCACGATTGAACTCGATTCTGAAAAAGTTGTGGATGTGACGCTGCAGCCCGCAAATGACGCGGAAATTGCGGACACCGTTGCCGTGATGGGCGGAGATGACTGGCGGATGTGGATGGAAATGTTGCTGGAGGAAAAACTACTGGCGCCGGGCGCGCGCACGCTGGCTTATTCATACATAGGGCCGGAAATTACCTGGCCGATTTATCGCGATGGAACGATCGGCCAAGCGAAGAAGGATCTGGAGCGCGCGGCGAAAGATCTGCATTCGACACTCGCGGAACAACTGGGCGGGCATGCGTGGGTTTCGGTGAACAAGGCCGTGGTGACGCAGGCCTCCGCGGCAATTCCCGTGGTGCCATTGTATTTGAGTTTACTTTCGATGGTGATGAAAAAGAAAAATGTCGAAGAAGGACCGTTGGAGCAAATGCGGCGGATGTTCACGGATTTTTTGTGCACGGGCGTCGCGCCCAAACTGGACGAACTGCGGCGATTGCGACTGGACGATCGCGAGATGCGCCCCGATGTGCAGGCGGATGTTGCGGCGGTGTGGCCGCGGGTGACGACGGAAAATCTTCGGCAGATCAGTGATTTTGCCGTGTTTCAGCGCGAGTTTCGAGCACTCTTTGGATTTGAAGTGGATGGCGTGGATTACGATCAGCCGACCGAAACCGATTTGCATTGGTAGGACAGGCTTCAGCCTGTCTTCTTTTTCATGCGCACGAAGTTTTTTTGCTGATGCGCGATTCGAGCGTTAAGAAATTCAAAACCAGACAGGCTGAAGCCTGTCCTACTTAATCCTCTTCAAATTTTCAGCCATGGCATGTTTCATCTCGGGGAGTTCTTTGCAACGGTCAGAATGCCGCAGCGCCCGTAAAAGACCGGCTGGCTTTTGCCGGACGCCGCGGCCATGTGACCCACGCGGGACTTGCCGCCATGGCGGTAGCAGCAAGTCTTGGCCCCGCGTGAAACTCAATTAGAGAGCCACCGCGCCGCGCTCCTGATTGCGGATACGGATGGTTTCTTCCACTTTAGACAGGAAGATTTTTCCATCGCCAATCTTGCCGGACGAAGCGGTTTTCAGAATCGCATCCACCGCCGCGTCGACCAGATTGTCGGGCAATACCATTTCCAGTTTCACCTTAGGAAGAAGATCGACCGTGTATTCTCTGCCGCGATACGTTTCGGTATGGCCCTTCTGGCGGCCATGCCCGCGCACGTCGGTGATCGTCATGCCGCCGACGCCGATTTCGGTCAGCATTTCCTTCACGGCTTCAAATCTGCCTGGCTGAATAATCGCTTCCAGTTTTGTCATCATTTGTTTTCCATCCTTGAATTTCGTAAGCCGATCCGATTTAGATTCCTGTTCCCGTGTCTCATATTTCCAATCTCGTAATGGCCCGACGGCTCTATGACCAAATCTCTTATACGAAAGAAGAAGGAAGGGCGCCCTGCCGTTTCCCGTGCCAGGCAGGAGCGCCCTCCGGATTTAATCGCCGTGCGCGGGAGCGGTGGCCTTAACGCGCGAAACCGCCGGCGCCTGACTCGCAGTCAACCCCGTGGGTGAACCGAGAGCCGTGATCACGTATTCGGGATAAGCCGAAATGCCGTGCTCATGCAAATCGAGCCCGTACAGTTCGCCTTCTTCCGTAACGCGGAGCAAACCGAACGCGTTAACCGCAAGCATGACGACCATCGAAATCCCGAAAGTCGCCAAGGTGATGGCCGCACTGCCAACAAGCTGGGCAATCAGCACTTGCGTGCCGCCGCCGTAGAACAGTCCCTTCAATGGAGCGGAATTGTCCGCGGCCAGGGGCCCGGTGGAACCGTATTTCCCTACGGCAAACAAGCCAAGGGAAATCGTTCCCCAGATTCCGCAAATACCGTGAACCGGAACTGCGCCAATCGGATCGTCAATGCGGAGGTATTCGAGCAACTCCACTCCGGCAACAACGATGACTCCAGCGACAGCGCCGAGGAGGACCGAACCAGTCGGGCTCACCCAGTAGCAGGGGCAAGTGATGGCCACGAGTCCGGCAAGGAAGCCGTTTGTGGTGAATCCGGCGTCCCATTTTTTCGTGTACGAGTAGGCGGTGAACATGGCGGTCAAGCCGGCCGCGCACGCCGCGAGTGTGGTATTGGCGGCGATGCGCCCGATACCTTCAAAGTCCATTGCCGAAAGGGTGCTGCCGGGGTTGAAACCGTACCAGCCGAACCAGAGAAGCAGTCCGCCGGAAACGGCGATGGTCAGGTCGTGGGGCAGCATTGGGGCGCCACCATCGCGCTTGAATGTGCGGCCGAGGCGTGGGCCTAGGACGATCGAGCCGGCCAGCGCCACAAATCCGCCGATCGTGTGAACGACGGTGGACCCTGCGAAATCATGAAACGGCATTCCGGAGGAAGCCCAGAAGTGTCCGTCAGAGCCCATCATGGCAAGCCATCCGTCCGGACCCCATGCCCAGTGACCGATGATCGGGTAAATGAATCCGGAAACGGCCACGCTGTAAAGCAGGTCGCCGGCGAATGCGGTGCGGCCGATCATTGCGCCAGAGGTGATCGTGGAGCAGGTATCGGCGAACGCGAATTGGAAAATCCAGACTGCCAAGAACGCGACGCCTGTGCTTTCGTATGTGGCCGGCGCGCCCTGCAGGAAGAACCAGTGATAGCCGATGAAGCCGTTACCGTGGCTGAACATGAACGCAAAGCCGATGGCGTAGAACAGAATGCCGCAGAGGCAAGTGTCGACCACGCATTCCATCAACACGTTTACAGTTTCGCGCGAACGGCAGAAGCCGGCTTCGAGCATTGTGAATCCAACCTGCATACCGAACACAAGAAACGCGGCGACCAGCGTCCACACCGTGTTGATCGGGTTGACGATGTCATTTCCCTTGAGGTCCGGATCGGCGGCCAGTGCATGTCCGCCGAGGAAAATCGAAGTGACGCCGATGATGCCCAGGGTCAGCGCGATTCCAGCTCCTTTGCCGGCCAACAGGAGTTTCCCGTAGCGTCGCCATTCGGGATTGCGGAGGCGAACGCGGAGGCGCGATATTTTTTCTGAATACGATAACCTTCTTGTCGTGCGTGGAGGCATATCTGACATTTATTTCTCCTTTAACAGATGAATTCTTCTGAATTTTTTACAGCGAAATTGGGATCACTGAAATCGGTCCTGAATCGTGCGAAATCGTTGACATTGTGCGAAGTGCCATTACTTCGCTGGCCCTCCATTGGATTGGACGAGGAGGCGCCCCAGAAACCGGGATCCACGTTTATGTTTTTTGCCGCTACTCACCAAAGTCCGTTTTGCATCCGCCATGACGTCTCCTTGGTTAAAAACTCATTGCAAATTCTTCCGACTCCAACGCCGTTAAACTTTCGCCTTCAAACCAAAATTGAAACCCGAGCAGCTTCGCCCGCATCGCCGTTGAAGCTATACGGCTTGAAATTTCTCCGTCGCGGGTCACGGTGCCGGTGATAATCAATTCTTGTCTTCCATCGGTCCTTTGCCGGAAGGCCCGAAGTTGCGCTTTCTCCACGTGCGGCCACTCCGCAAACAGCAGTTCCCGAAGGGCCATCGCGTCCTGAAGCGCTTGTTCCGATGCATTGTTTTCGCTCACCTGGGAAGCGATATCCGCGTCCCATTCGTCCGCAGCGCGCGCCAGCCAGTCGCACGCAATAAAATTCGCTTGCCATTCAACCCGCAAGATTCTGATCGGAGCGCGGGAGAGATCTCCAAATCTCATCCGCCTGCGCACGGCACGACCGAAATCCGCCAACTTCCATAGCAGCCGCATTTCAAACTCCCGACAAAATTGCATTTACGCGCCGATAGAGACACAAAGCCGCATGAGAAACGGAAAAGGCTGAAAAAACAGGACACAAGCGTCCACTCAGTCGCCGTTCAGGGCTTATTCTTCGGCTCGTCGTCGAGCGTTATGTTTCGATTGTTTGGACACGGCATCGTGTCCGAGACGTACAAAACTTTTTAACCTGCATGCAATTCAGTGGCGCGGCGCCGGAGGTTTCATTTCATCGGCGAAATGAAACACAAGAGCGGCAGTGCGACCTCCAAACTTGCAAACGCAGTGTGGGGCTTTGCATTCCTACAGTCAAATTCAAGTTTTCGATTTTAATGATTTGCGACGAAAGTAATTTATTGGGCGCCTCGTTTTAAGTCGTCATTTAAAATAATGGTCTCCGCAATTTCCTTCATGGATTTGCGCATTTGCTGGCTTTGGCGCTGAATCATCTTGTACGCTTCATCTTCGCTGATCTTCATTTCGCGCTGCAGGATTCCTTTCGCGCGCTCCACAATTTTTCGCGCTTCCAGTTGCCCCGAAAGCATTGATTTTTCAGTGACTAGTTGCTCACGCTGCCGTTCATTTTCCTGTAGTTCGGCAATTGTTTTTTCCAGTTCCGCCGTGCGCTCGGCCACACGCGCCTCCATGTGATCGCGCGCCTCGCGCAGTTCTTCCTCGCTGGTTCTTTTCGTAGCGCTTACCCAGCTGGCCGCGAGAGCGCAGAGAATAAACGCGACAAAATACGCAATATCCGTGGCATTGATCGCGAGCGAGTGCAGCGGCGGCACGAAAAAGTAGTCCACCGCCAGCGTGGAGAGAATCACCGCGAAAATTCCGGGCCCCGTTCCGCCAATCCATGCGCTGGCCATCACCGCTGCAAAAAACAGAAACAAAAATGGATAGGGAAACATGCGCTGCAGAATCAAGCTCGAACCCAAAGCGACCGCCACCCAGACAAAGGCAATCGCGAAGTACTGGTTCGCCTTCACCAAGCATTGCTTCGACCACCGACTTCCTTGCGAAATTTGCGCCACGGCTATTTGTCCTGAATTCATAATTAAATCCTCGATGACCAAGGCCATGTACATATAGCGAATAAAGATTATATAAAGAGGGTGCGTCAGCGACGGCCTGAAAACAAACTCAAAGACCGAATAGATGGTATTGAAATGTTTGTTGATTTGGAGGAGCGGCGCAATGCGCATTCTGCATCGCGCCGGAGTGACAATTCGTTTCTTGCTGTTACCGGGGCAAAAATTCGTCGGTATGGGTCATGAATTCGGGATATGCGCCGGCCCCCAACTCGTGCAGGTCCATACCTTGCCGTTCACCCTCTACCGATACCCGATAGGGATAAAAGCGGTTAAGAATGAGATTTGCCGCGTAGGTGAGCGGCAGCACGAAGCCGAGCAACGTGGCGACGCCGATCACCTGTGCGAGCCATTGCCCGGCGGGGACGCCGCTCAGGGCCGTTGCTCCGGCATCTGCAGCCACATTCAGCACGGGTCTTTGAAATTGGCCGAACACACCTAGCGCAAGTAATCCCCAGATTCCGCCCACCGCGTGAACGGAAATTACGCCGCCCGGGTCGTCGACTTCGAGGCGCAGTTCCAGCATTTCGATTGCAAAGGTAATGGCGGTTCCCGCGATGGAGCCGATCACCAAGGCTTCGGCCGGGCTCACAAAAGCGCAGGACGCGCTGCTGGCGACTAGGCCGCCCACCCAGCCGTTCGAAGTAAGCGAAGCATCGGGCTTGCCGAAGCGAACTTTGGTGATAAACGCGGCGGTCAGTGCGGAAGCCGAGGCGGACAGTGTCGTATTGATGGCGATCAGGGCGGCTGCCGTGGCTGCGGACCCGGTGAAAAGAATCGCGCCTGCGGTGTTCAGGCCAATCCAGCCGACAAGCGCTAAAATGCAGCCGAACAAGACAAATACTGAATTGTGGCCGGGAATCGCCGGAGCCATTCCGTCCGCCGAATATTTGCCCCGGCGCGGTCCAAGGATCCATGTGATAGCGAGTGCTGTTAATCCGCCCACAGCCTGAATCGTGCTGGCGCCGCCCGCGTCAAGAAAGCCGCTGCCAATTCCACAGTTAGCGCCGAGTTGCGCGAGCCATCCGCCGCCCCAAACCCAGTGCGCGAAGAGAGGATACGTCAACATCGCAAGCACTGACGTCGACAGACAGATGCCGCGCAGACGCCAGCGGTCCGCTCCGCTGCCGAGGGGAATCAGTGCCGCGAGGCCTACCGAAAATATCTGCAGCAAAGCCGTGAGCGATGCAGCCGAGCCGTCAAACGAAAGTTTGCGTAAAAAAAACGGTTCGGCGGCAATCCAATTCCAATTTTTTCCGGAAAAATTCAGGGCATGCGCCGGTCCGCCAATGGCTCCCTGCCACGCAAATCCGATCGCAAAATAGGCAATGCCCGCCACGGCTATAGCGCATAACGAAGCCATCATCATGTGGCCCGCGCTGCGCGAGCGACCCAGGCCAACATTCATCAGTGACAATCCAGCCGCGGCAAATGGAACGAGAAAAATAAAGAACACGCAGGCAAGTGTAGTGAGATCCGTGAATGTTGACGACGTCATGTCGATTATTTCTTTTCCTCCCGCGGTATTAGATGCGATCGGAAAGTAAGTACCAATCCCAACGCCTCCACAGCAAAACCTGCCAGAACGAATGCGCCCCTCAACGCAGGAGACAAAAATAGAATAATCGCCGCGAGCACCAGAAACCATCCTGCCGGCAGCATCAACAATCCGACGACCTTCATTCTGAAATCCCTCATCGCCACACGGTGAAACGTCAACGGAAAAGATTTGACGCACGTTAAAATATCACAATCACGTGGCAACCCAACGCCTAGTCGCAGAAACAAAACTGAAAATTTCCGTGCTTCTTGTTTTTCAAATTAATACAGGCCCATGCAGGGAACACTTTTCTCTGAGATGCCAACGTCTTTTCTATACTCGGTATAGAAGAAGCGAATGAATGAACGAGTAAAAGGTGGGTTTTTGGCTTTTTCGGAGTTCACTCAAACTTTCGTATTCCGTGGGCGCTGATTTGCAAGTGATGTATATACAGTGACTTACAAACGACTCTTCGATTTGAGAAACTCCTTAATCTGTAAATAACGCAGTGAACCGTTCTCGCCGCCCAGCCCGCCCCGCGTCAAATGTGACCATACGAATCTGTAATAAGGGACATTGAAAGGTTGCATTTTACTACTTCTGCACACCCATCTAGTATTCCCCTCCTTGGCACACACGTAATTCACGCCGTTGCATTCAGGCTCGTGGATTCGACGGCGAGATAAAGAATCTATTAAGGAGATTACATGGCGGAGAATACCGGCGAAGTCAAAATGACACCGACCCTTGGATTAACTGGGTTGACGATGAACGCCATGGCGCTCATCGCACCTGGTGCATTCCTTTGGTTGACGTTCTACATCCAATCCACTACCGGCGCAACAGGGCCGGCGATGTGGCTTGGCATCATCGTGGCTTTACTGCTTTGCCTGGCAACGGCGGTTTGCTATGCCGAGTTGGCAAAGCTATATCCTGGAACAGGGAGTTCCTACTATTTCGCAGAGCAATCATTTTTGAACCACGAGAAGGCCTGGAAGTATGCGCGCCTCTCGAAGTTCATTGTTGGTTGGGGCTCCCATCTTTACTACTGGATCTATCCGGGAGTGATGGTGGGCGTCACCGGAATTTTCTGCGGCTACATCGTCGGCACGCTCTGGCCGAATACGATGAGCGCTTCGAACCCTGGCCCCGTGTTTATGGGCCTCGTCGCAGTCATATTCACGTTCGGCGTCGCCTACATAGCCCACCGCGGCGTCACGGGCTCCACGGCAATCAACGTAGCCATCAACGTCATTCAGATTTCGGCGTTGTTGATTTTCTCTGTGATGGCGCTCGGCTATCGCATGAATCACCCGCCCGGAAGCGAAGCATGGCAATTTGATTCGGTCTCCGGCGAAGCCTATTCCTATGAATTTGCCACCACCAGCCAGATGGTTTCCGGCACGGCGACAGATGTAATCACGCGTGATGCCAATATGGTTCCCCAGCCGAAGCTCGACGCGGCCGGCAAGGCCGTTCCGTACCACGTCGACTACCCTTACTATGATAATAACGGTACGTTTTTAACTCATCCGTCGGCGAAATCCGTAATTGCTCCACACAAATGGGGCTGGGTTTTCGTTCAGGCCACGGTCGCCATCCTGATTCTGGTCGGGTTTGAGTCGGTGACGGCGATGGGCGGTGAGGCTAAGAACGCCAAGCGGGACATTCCCATCGCAGTTATTTCATCGCTGCTGATTCAGGGGGCGTTCTGTTATCTCATCGAGTATTTCTGTGCGAACTACTTCTTAAATAGCGGATATCCCATGACCAGTGCCGCTGGATCGGCAGCGCCGATCGGCGACATGATGATCATGGTCGGCGATGCGCTGTTCGGCATGGGCCACGGGCGTTACTTCATGCTGGCGGAAGCGATCACCGTATTCCTCGCTTTGATCGGCACCACTCTCTCTTGCATGAACACTGGCGCACGCGTTACCTACGCCATGGGCAAGGATCAAGAAGTGCCGGAACATTTCGGCATGCTGCATGACAAAAACCTGTCGCCGCACCGCGCCATCTGGGCGCTGGCCATCATTTCCGCGGTAATCGGAGTCGTCGGCGTAACGATGGCCTTCGGTGATGCGGGAGCTCCTACGGATGCAGCGATCGCTGGTTTGCCGCACGGCATGCTTTCCAGCTTCGGATACACCACGCACGATAAAATGGCGGCACTACCGAACTCGCTGCTCACAGTTACATTGGCGTCGAACTTCGGCACGTTCCTGCTGTACGCTCTGAGCTGCCTTATCTGCCTCGTTGCCTATCACAACCATCCCAACTTTAAGGTGATGCGCCATCTCATAATCCCCGTGTTTGGATTAGTGGCGAACTTAGGTTGTATGGCCTTCTACTTAATAGGACCGTTCATGGGGTACGGCACGGCCAAAGAGCCGCTGCTGGCCCTCGGAATCGCGCTTGTCTGGGCTATCTATGGAGGAATTTACTTCATGAAATCCAGCAAGGCTTCCGGGCGGACAACTCTGGTCACCAGCCGCACGTAATGGTGTAGGATGAACATCGCTCAATTAGCAAAGAAATTTGGACAGGCCCGCCGAAGCGGGTCTGTCCAAATTTCCGTTTCAGAGGTAATCGATCTCCTGGGAGAACCTGCGAGAGATGCTGCCCGGAACCACGCGCCCTGGGTGGTTTCCGCTAAAAGCTCCGCTTCCGGTCCTATGCTTGACATTGAATTCGCAGCAGTCGCCGACGTAGGTCGAGTGCGCGATCATAATGAAGATTATTTGGGCCATTCGGTGCCGGCCACTCCTGCGCAAGCGCGCTCGCACGGCTGGCTATTTGTGTTGGCTGATGGCGTTGGGGGGCATGAAAAGGGCGAAGTGGCTTCCCAAACCGCAGTGGAAAGCATGAAGGCGGGATTTCCAAATGCGAAGGAAGGGGAGTCGCACTCTTCCATGCTTCAGCGACTGGTTCAACAGGCGAATCACGCTGTCTTTGAAGCCGCAATGACCGGCGGCAGAGAAACGGCCGGGATGGCCACGACGATTGTGGCTTGCTCCTTGCGCTTTGACCGCGTGTCGGTCGCACATGTCGGAGATTCACGCTGCTACCTGATTCGCAATGGCAAGGTGGCGCAGATCACGCGCGACCACACGGTAGTAGGCGAGCAGGTACGGCTTGGCATCGTCAGCGCCCAGGAAGCTGCCGAAGGCAATATGAATCATATTCTCAGCCGCTCGCTGGGCACGGAACTCGTCGCGAACGTGGACAGCAGCGACCACCAGATTTTCGCGGGCGATGTGCTGCTGCTTTGTTCGGACGGTTTGCACGGAGCGGTGGACGCGTCGGAAATGGCTGCTGTCTGCGGCCATGGACAGGATCTTCACCAGGCAGCCGCAAGATTGGTTGCCCTTGCCAATGATAGGGGCGGCGGCGATAATATCAGCGTCCAACTGATACGGGTCCGCAACGTCGAGCGTATGGGTATGTATCGCGGGCGGCCCTATAAACTGTACTAAAATCGTTTCGCTGCGTTCTTGTTTTGCGTTTAACCTCCCTGGCCAATGAGCGACCTGCATTCCGGCGATCAACTGGATCATTACCGCATCGATGGCTTAGTCGCCCGGAGCGGCATGGCCTCTATTTTTCGCGGCACGGATATGCGCGACGGCCGCGCTGTGGCCATTAAGCTCCCGCACCCGGAAATGGAAGCGGATCCGATTTTGTTCGACCGCTTTCAGCGTGAAGAAGACATTGGCAAAAAACTGGATCACCCTGGCGTCGTTCGCGTGCTGGCCGATGACAAGCGCAGCCGCCGCTACATGGTTCTGGAGTGGGTGGATGGCCGCCTGCTTCGCCAAATCCTGAACGAGCAGAAAAAACTCCCCGCCGAGCGTGCCATCCGCATCACGCTGGCATTGTGCAGGGCGCTGGAATATATCCACGCGCAGGGCGTGGTTCACCGCGATTTAAAGCCTGAAAACATCATGATCGGGCCGAACGATGAAGTGAAGCTCATCGATTTTGGAATCGCCGCCAATGCCGGATCGCGCCGCCTCACGTTCGCAAAACTCACCGAAGCCATGGGAACGCCGGATTACATTTCTCCGGAACAAGTGAAGGGGAAACGCGGCGACGCGCGGAGCGATGTGTATTCCCTTGGCATCATGTTTTACGAAATGCTCACCGGTAAAGTGCCGTTTAACGGGCCGAATCCGTTCGTGATCATGAACGAACGATTGCTGAACAATCCGATTCCTCCGCGCGAGGTCAATCCGGAGATTACGCCGCAGCTGCAGGAAATTATCTATCGCGCCCTGGAGCGCGATCCCAGCAAACGGTATCCGAATTGTCATGAGTTCGCTTTGGATCTGGAGCACCCGGAAAAGGTGGGCGTGGCCGAGCGTGAAGAGCTGACGAACTGGCAGCAGCGGCGCTCTCCGGTGTTTCGGAAAATGCTTTTCTACGTCATGCTGTTTTTTATTCCCGTGGCGATCTTTGCCTTGATGTTGTTTCTGGCGAAAGGCAAATAGTTGGTTCCTTCTTTGTGCCAGCCCGGAACGCATTCCTGCAGCGTGAGTGCCCCTGCGAACATCAAACTTTTATACTGAAAAATTGATTTCACTTGAATGTCGGGAGAGAGCACCGAGCCATGCGAATTGAAGAATTTCAGGAGAGACTCCGGCGTTCCGTGCTGGTTGCGGACGGCGCCACGGGCTCTTTGCTCTATGAATCGCTGGGCGCGCAGCGCTGCGTTGATGAGCTGAACGCGACGCGCGCCGAAGAAGTGTTTCGCGTGCACATGGCCTATCTCGAAGCCGGCGCGCACATTATCGAGACGAACACGTTTGGCGCGAATCGCAATAAATTAAGCGCCTTCGGGCTGGAAGAGCGCGTTACGGAATTCAACCACCGCGGCGTGAAAATTGCCCGCGAAGCGCGCGAAGCCGCGAAGCATGACGTGCTGATCGCGGGATCGATCGGCCCGCTGGGAGTATTTCGCGATCCGCGCGATGCGACACCGGAACATCTGCGCGAAATTTTCCGCGAGCAATCCGAGGCGCTCGAAGAGCGCGGTGTGGACTTTTTTTTACTGGAAACATTTGGCAATCTCCCAGAGCTTGTGGCCGCCATTGAAGCGATCCGCTCTTTTTCGCAGCTTCCCGTTGTCGCGGAATTAACGTATTCCGAAGAAGGCAGTACATTTAACGGCACGAGGCCGAAAGACGCGTGGGCCGAACTGCATCATCGCGGCGTGCAAGCAATCGGCGCGAACTGTACGGTGGGTCCGCAGGATCATCTGCGCATTTTGCAGGATTTGGCCTCGGTCGCAGGATCATTCCCGATGAGCGCTATGCCGAACGTGGGATTTCCGCAGCGTGCAGGCGATCGCATCATCTATCCGAAATCCTCGCCCGAATATTTCGATTTGTTCGCGCGCGAAGCCGTGGTGCTCGGCGCGCGCATTCTGGGCGGTTGCTGCGGTACGTCGCCGGAACATATTCGCGCCATGGTTCGAGCCGTCCAAGGCACGCATCCTGCGGTGACTGCGCGCGCGGCAAAAGTGGTGGAGGCAACGCCTGAGCCACGCCCCGTTGCGGCGCGCGAGCCCGAGAGTTCTCTGTGGAGAAAAATTCAAGCGCAGCAGTTTGTGATTTCTGTGGAAATCGATCCGCCCAAAGGCACATCCATCGATCGTGTGATCGAACAAGTGCAAAATGTGATGGCATCAAAACAGGTGGATACCATTGACGTGAACAGCGGCCCTCTGGCGCGCGTTGGCATGGACGCGCTGACGCTTTCCGGTGCGCTCGAAGCGCGCGGCATTGAAACCATTCCGCACCTCACGACGCGCGATTCCAACCTGATTGGATTGCAGGCCATGTTGCTCGGAGCGTGGGCCGTGGGCGGCGTGCGCAACGTACTTGCCGTAACTGGCGATCCGCCGACGGTTGGCAGTTCTTCGGAATCGTTTGGCGTGTACGAAGTCGATTCCATTGGCCTCGTAAAAATCATGGCCAAGCTGAATCAGGGGCAGGATTGGGGCGGAAAAAATCTGGGCGGCGCAACGAATTTTACGATCGGCGTGGCCGTGAATCCGCTCGCGGAAGACTTGGAAGAAGAGTTGCGCAGATTTCGCTTGAAAGTGGAGGCAGGCGCGCACTTCGCCATGACCCAACCGATTTTCGATCCCGAGCACTGGGAACAATTTCTGGAGCGCATGGGTGGAAAATCCCCGATTCCGATTCTCGTTGGGCTGTGGCCGCTCAGCAGCTATAAACAGGCACTCCGCCTGCACAACGAAGTGCCCGGCATCGTGATTCCGGAGCCGTTGCTGAAGCAACTGGAAGCCGCCGGGGCTTCCGCGCGCGAACACGGCTTTGCCCTCGCGCGCAAAATGCTCGATTGGGCGAGGACCGCGCGCCCCCTGGGCATCGCCGGCGCGTACCTGATTCCGCCGTTCAAGCGCTACGAAGAAATCCTGGATTTGTTTTAAGTAGCATAGGCTTCAGCCTGTGGAATCTGGTCCTTGCGAGAGCTAAATTCCACGGGCTGAAGCCTATGCTACTTTAAAACTCAAAATCCAAAGAAAACTGGACCTGCCGAGCGCCCAGTCCTTCCAAAGGCGCGCCGAACCCGGCGATCGGCGTTGCGCCCGATCCAAAAACGGGATTGACCTGCAAAACATTTGGGTGGTTGAACAGATTAAAAAATTCGGCAACAACATCCAGATGCTTCGTCTCTCCAAACGGAAAATATTTCAGTACGCGGAAATCCATATCGACGGCAGCGGAGGTTTGCAGCGAGTTGCGCGCAAAGTTGAGCGGTCTCGAAGAAAGCGGAAACGCGTGCGACTGATTGGAATCGAGCCCGGTCAGCGGATTGACCGGACGCCCGCTGGCGGCGCTGAAAATCGGGGCGACTTCTATGTGTCGAAAGGTTCGCGTTAACCAGCCTGCATCCTGATGATTCGTGGGCTGGTCCTCTTCATCGCCGATCGGCAACTCCCACAGCGCGTTGAACACAAAGCGGTGCCTTTGATTTTGAAGCGACACGGCGTTTTCCTGCGCCAGGAAAAAAGGATTCTGCGGCTGCTCGTTAAAATCCGAAGCATCGTCCACCGTTCGGGAAAGCGTATAACTCGCCGAAAATGCCAGCTCATCGTTCATCCTTCGATTCAGTGTGAAGGAAACCCCCTTATACGTGGACGTCGCGGAATTTGAGAGCTGGTAAACGTCGTCAAACGCGGGATTCGCGCGCGCCGGCGAGAACACCGGCCTGCCAATTTGTTGCGGAGTGGAATTCAGCACCCCCAAGCCGACAGCATTTCCCGGCGTTAAAATAAGGGGGGGCAATAAATTAATATTAAGCGTGCGTGATAAATCTGTGCCGCGAACAAAAAGAAAATCGGCGCGCAGCGAAATAAATTTGCCGACCTGATGTTCCACTCCTGCGCTGGCTTGCTGGCTGTAAGGAGTAGCCATGCGAGGATCTGCGCGGAAAACGGACGGCGCGACTCCGGAAGCCGGGGACGATTGCGTGCCGCCCAGCGCGGCTGCAAATAAGGTTGCGGCCGCGTTGCCATCGGCAACCTGCACGAATCCCTGCGAGCCATTGAAAGCCACGGCCTGCGCAAGATCGGCAAGAATGTAGCGGTCAAAAAATATTCCATACCCCGCGCGCACGACCCAGGATGACGTTGGCGTCCATGCCAGTCCGAATCGCGGGCTGAAGTTATGCGTGGCCTGATTGAACTGGCTGGGAAGTTTTTCAAAATCGTAGCGAACGCCAAAGTCTGCGGAAACGGTTGACGCAAGTGAATAATGGTCCTGCACGAAGCCACCGAAATTTTTGATGGGCAAATTTACAGTGGGATTTCCAAAAGCCTGGCGGAATTGGGCGGGCTGGCCGGTAAGGAAATCCTGCAGCGCATTAAAAAGATAAATACCGCCAAATCCGTCCCCGGCCGCCGCGCGCAAACTGACGTGAGTCACGGCGCCGCCCGCTTTCCAGATGTGTTTTCCCATCGTGCGCGTGTATGTGTAGCCCACCTGGAAATGATTTTCGCGGCGGTCGCTCATACCCGCGTATGCCCTGCCGAAATCCACGACTCCAGCGATATCGATTTCCGGACCGTCCGGCTGGGTGGGGCGAAGGACGGCATGGCGGGTGGCGGCCTGAAAACGCAAATCGCCCACCGAGTTCGATCCGTAAACAGTGGTCAGCGAGCCGGAAAGTGAGTTGTCGGCGACGAAACTGCTGCCGCGCGCGCTCACATCCGTCAAGCCATTGGTGTTGTATGCGTCGCCCGCTACGCGATTGTTGGTAAACGCGTAGCGCAGCATCAGTGCGGTACTTGTGGTTAGTTGGTGATCGAGCTTTCCCGCGGCTTCGGTTTCCGCGCGGGAAGTAGGAAAGAATAATGTGATAATTCGCCGCGTCGCGAGGCCGGGAAAAGCGCCAGTTGCCAAGAACGAATTGATCGACGCAGCGACAGCAGGGTCTATGTCCGATCCGCTCTGCCCGCGGTTATGTTCCTGCTCGACCGCTGCGTAATAAAAGGTACGGTCTCTCACGATCGGCCCGCCGAGCGAGACACCTTCGCGGAAGCGGCGGAAAGAAGGTTTTCCCGGTTCGCTCTCAAATGGATCGCGCGCGTTAAGCGATGCGTCCTGCGCAAAAATAAATGCGTCGCCGTGAATCGCATTCGCACCGGACCGCGTGATCACGTTGATCGAACCTCCCGCGGCGCCGCCGGATTCCGCCGAGAGGCCATTCTGCACCACCTGAAATTCCTGCACGATTTCCGGCGATAGCTCGGTGCGGCCCGAACCCGAGTACTCGTCGTTGTTATCCACCCCGTCGATCGAAATCGTGTTGCTACGCGCTCGCAAACCTCCGAACGTGAAGCCACTTCCGATAAGCGGCAAGCTTCCCGGCGCGGGCGACGCAATTGGCGCGCTCAAAACTCCCGGTGCTAGAAGCACGAAATCCAGAGAATTGCGGCTCTGAACCGGAAGCTCCTCGATTCTTTCGCGGTCCACGGGGGACACGACCGAAGCTTGCGAGACGTCGAATGTCTGTCCCTGCGCAGTTACATTGACCTTTTCCGAAATCCCGGCAGGAACGAGGACGATATCGAGATGACTCGTTTGGCCCAGCGTCAAGTCGATTTCTTTTTGCAGGTAGGTAGCAAAACCTGTGTGATCCACATGCACTTCATAAGCTCCTACCGGCAATGCCTCCGCGTGGAAAATGCCTTCGTTGTTCGTTTCCAGATTGCGAGCCTGATTGGTGGCGGTGTTGAGGACCACTACCGCCGCTCCCGATATCACGGCGCCCGTGCTGTCCTTCACCGTTCCTTCCACAGCGGCTGCAACTCTTGAGCCCTGCGCATCGCTTTTAAGCGGACAAATAATCGCCGCCACCACCGCTGCCAGCGCCATTGTCGCTATGCGCCGATAAAATGTAGGACCATGAATATCCACTTAGAGCCTCCTCCGCTGCCAAAACAGTGAAGCGCAGCGGCAAACTTGCGGTAGAAACAAGTTGTGAACGGCTATTCTCACGCCTGAATCCGGCGCGGAGAGGAATCATCTAATGGAAGCTATGTGCGGTATCAGGCGCTCTAAATACGCAGCGCTGCAAGCGGAGGACTCGCCTGAATCGGGATGGCTGGGTGCCAGTTTGAGATCGGCGAAAAAATAGAAGCCAAACGCGGGTACGAAATAGTTTCTGCTTGAGAATCGGGGAACGTCACCGTGGGTATGAACCATTTCAGAGAGAACGCAATGCCTACGCACAGTGCCAGAATGACAAAAGTATACTCGGTATCATTTCCGGTTTGCAGGGTGTGGTCCCACTGGTCAAAAATCTCGGAAACGTGGCATACCAGACAGGTCGCCAGAATCAGCACGGCGGTTACGAATGAGGCCTTCGATCTCATCAACTTAACCATACCTTTATTTTTCATCCAAGGTCAATCGGATGAATGTGATTTGCCCGATTGAGTCCATGCGTTGAGATTGGAACTACGCTCGCTACATGGTCTCCGGTAAACTACTTGAGAGCCATTCTTGGGAAGAATGAAGTGCCATCATCCCAGATTGCTGCCGCATGCGGCAGCGCAGGCAACTTGCGCTCGGGAGAACATCGTTGGAACGAAGAGAAACACGAATCGCCGCCCTGAAAAATCTTCTGAAGGAGAGAATCGTCATTTTGGACGGGGCCATGGGCACGATGATCCAGGCGCACCGGCTTGAAGAGGAGTCCTTTCGCGGGACGCAATTTCAGAACCATCCGAAAGACTTGCGCGGCAACTTTGACATTCTGAATATCACGCAGCCAAAAGTTGTGCAGGCCATCCAGCGCCAATACCTCGAAGCCGGCGCGGACATCATCAAGACCAATACCTTTAATGCCAACGGAATTTCCGCGCTCGATTATGGCCTCGAGGGCCACGTCCATGAAGTAAACGTTGCGGGAGCGAAAATCGCGCGCGAAGTTGCGGACGAATACGAAGCCGCGCATCCCGGCACACTGAAATTTGTAACTGGCTCGATGGGGCCGACGAATCGCACCGCGTCCATGTCGCAGGATGTGAATAGTCCTGCATCGCGTGGCGTGACGTTCGACAAGTTAAGCGAAGTGTACTACGAGCAAGCGCGCGGACTTGTGGAAGGCGGCGTCGATCTTCTGCTCGTGGAGACTATTTTTGATACGCTGAACGCGAAAGCAGCGCTCTTCGCGATTAGCCAATATAACGACGAATATTTTGCAGCCACCGGTCAGCGCGTCCCTGTCATGGTGTCCGTCACGATCACGGATCAAAGCGGGCGCACGCTTTCCGGGCAGACCGTCGAGGCATTCTGGATTTCCGTTTCGCACATGGATTTGCTCAGCGTTGGGATTAACTGCGCGCTCGGCGCAAAACAAATGCGCCCGTACGTCGAGGAGCTTTCACACCTCGCGCCGGTTCACATCAGCTGCCATCCGAATGCAGGACTTCCTAACGCGTTCGGTGGATTTGACGAGACGCCGGAAACGATGTCTGCCGACTTGCACGATTTTGCATCGAACGGCTGGCTGAACATCGCCGGCGGTTGCTGCGGAAGCACGCCCGATCACATTAAAGCGATCACGGACAAGCTGCGCGGACTGAAGCCGCACGTCCTATCGAAGCCTGAGCGTTACACGCGATTCAGTGGCCTTGAGCCTCTCGTTGTGCGCCCCGATTCTCGTTTTATAAACATCGGCGAACGCACGAACGTGACGGGCTCGCCCAAATTTTCCAAGCTGATTCTTGCAGGAGAACTTGAGGCCGCGCTTTCCGTGGCGCGGCAGCAGGTGGAAAACGGCGCGCAGATTATCGACATCAACATGGACGAAGCCATGCTCGATTCCGAGCAGGCCATGACCACTTTCCTGCATCACATCGCCGCGGAGCCGGACATCGCACGCGTGCCCCTCATGATCGACAGCTCGAATTGGAAAGTGATCGAAGCCGGGCTGAAATGCATTCAGGGCCGCGGCATCGTGAATTCCATCAGTTTGAAGGAAGGCGAAGAAGCTTTCCGCGAACGCGCGCGCCTCGTGCGACGCTACGGCGCGGCCATGATCGTGATGGCCTTTGACGAAAAGGGGCAAGCCGATTCGCTCGCGCGAAAAATGGAAGTGTGCTCGCGCGCTTATAAAATTCTTACGGAAGAAGCGGGCGTCGCCCCGGAAGAAATTATTTTTGATCCGAATATTTTGACCGTGGCCACCGGCATTGAAGAGCACAATAATTACGCCGTCGATTTCATTGAAGCCACGCGCCAGATCAAGGCCAAGCTGCCGTACGCGAAAGTCAGCGGAGGCGTCAGTAATATTTCTTTCTCTTTCCGCGGCCAGAACGTCGTTCGCGAAGCCATGCACTCCGCATTTCTCTACCGTGCGATTCAGGCCGGGCTCGACATGGCCATCGTGAATGCGGGCCAGCTAGCCGTTTACGAGGAAATTCCCAAGGATTTGTTGGCATTGGTGGAAGATGTTTTGTTGAATCGCCGCTTAGATTCCACGGAGCGCTTGCTGGCGTTCACGGAAACCGTGAAGGCCAAAGAAAAAGGCGCGGTGGTAGAGGATGAATGGCGCAAGGGAACCCTCGAAGAGCGCCTGATCCATTCGCTCGTAAAGGGCGTGACGGATTACATCGAAGAAGACACGGAAGAGGCGCGGCAAAAATACGGCAAGCCGCTCGCGGTAATCGAAGGCCCGCTGATGAGCGCGATGAACGTGGTCGGCGATCTTTTTGGTTCGGGGCGCATGTTTCTTCCGCAAGTGGTGAAAAGCGCGCGCGTGATGAAAAAAGCGGTCGCGTATCTGCAGCCTTATCTTGAGGCGGAAAAATTGGCGGGCGGCGTGTCTGTGAAAGGCCGCATCGTGATGGCCACGGTGAAGGGCGACGTGCATGACATCGGCAAAAATATCGTGGGCGTCGTTCTCGGTTGCAACAATTACGAAGTGATTGACCTCGGCGTGATGGTCCCGGCCGATAAAATTTTGAAAACCGCGCGGGAAACGGGTGCGCATCTGATCGGGCTGAGCGGACTGATCACGCCGTCTCTCGAAGAAATGGCGCACGTAGCGAAAGAAATGGAGCGCGAAGGTTTTACGCTTCCGCTGCTGATCGGCGGCGCGACGACGAGCCGCACGCACACGGCCGTGAAAATTGCGCCGGCTTATCACAATCCGGTCGTCTATGTGCAGGACGCATCGCGCGCCGTTGGCGTGGTGGGTAGCCTGCTGAGCGCCGATATGAAAGTAAAATTTCTGGAAGATAATCGCCGGGAACAGGAATCCGCGCGCGAAAAGCATTCGTCGCGGAAAGCGCAGCCACTGCTGGCTTTTGCCGAAGCCAAAGCGAAAAAACCTGTTTACGATTGGTCCGCATACGAGCCGCCGCGCCCGTCGTTTCTCGGAACGCGTGTCTACAAGCCGGTGCCGCTCGGGGAAATCGTTCCGTACATCGACTGGACGCCATTTTTTCACGCGTGGGAGTTGCGCGGCATTTACCCAAAAATTTTCGATCAGGAAGGCGTTGGGCCGAAAGCCAAGGAGCTGTTCGATGATGGCCAGAAGCTCCTGAAACATATCGTAAAAGAAAAACTGCTCGAAGCGCGGGCCGTCATCGGATTTTTCCCGGCGAACAGCGTGGAAGACGACATCGAAGTTTACGCCGATGAATCGCGCCACCTGCTGACAACATTCCACACATTGCGCCAGCAGACGGCGCGAGCCAATCAGGAGCCGAGCTACGCCGTGGCGGATTTTGTGGCGCCGCGTGAAACCGGGAAGCTCGATTACGTCGGCATGTTCGCGGTGACCGCAGGATTGCGCATCGAGCCGCTCGTTGCAAAATTTGAAAAAGACAATGACGACTACAACGCGCTGATGGCCAAGGCGCTTGCCGATCGCCTGGCGGAAGGCCTCGCGGAACTGATGCACAAACGAGCGCGCATCGAATGGGGCTACGGCAAGGACGAAAATCTGACGCACGAAGATCTCGTTCGCGAGCGCTATCGCGGAATTCGTCCCGCGCCCGGATATCCGGCATTGCCCGATCACACGGAAAAGCGCCCGCTCTTCGATCTGATTTGCGCGGAAAAAAACACGGGCATCACGCTGACCGAAAATTTCGCGATGTATCCCGCAGCTTCGGTCAGCGGCTTCTATTTTTCACATCCTGAATCGAAATATTTTGCGGTGGGAAAAATCGGCCGCGACCAGGTAGAAGACTATAGCCGCCGCAAAGGCCTCGATCTGCGCACGGTCGAGCGCTGGCTCGCCCCCAACTTAAATTACGATCCTGACGCGTCGTAAGTAGGACAGGCTTCAGCCTGTCTTCTTTTAACTTTGTCCAAATTCCCAAAACTTAAAACCAGACGGGCTGAAGACCGTCCTACTAAAAACAAAACTCCCAGGCAGCGCGGTATTCGGCGGCTGCCTGGGAGTTTTTTGCTTAACTAACCGCTACGGGTCGTGTTCTGACCGTTCTAGGGCAAATCGTAACGCAAATCGATGAACGCCATGAACGAGTGCGCCGTGGGCAGGTTGGTCGGAATCGCTGTGCTCGGCGCGTTGACGAACCACGGAGCGCGCGACGCGTAAGAGAATTGCGTCATGAGCCGGATGTCGCCGTAGCTGGGATTCCGCCACATCGTGTAGTGAATGCCTACGGTGGGTTCGTACATGTAACGATTGGCGTTCGACGTGGAGCCACCTGGAGCCGCAGGGCATGTCCCGGTTGCTCCTGTGTTCAGAACGGATCTGCCTGGTCCGAAGCCGTAGCCGAAGTTCGTGGTCACGGAGCAGGTGCCGGAAGCTCCAGCACCGGTCGCGTTGACCGTGGTCACCACGCCGTTCACGTCCTTGCCGAAATAAGCGCCGCTGTAATATCCGTACAGCACCGTCTTGGGGTTAAGTGTGTATTCGAATCCGGCAATGCCCGATCCGGACTTAACTCCGGAGAGGTTGCCGTCGGGGCGGACGATGAAGTCCGGTCCCGCCGTGCTTGCGATGTACCGGCCGCCGCCCGAGCTGTAAAAAGCGGTGCCGATGAAGCGGAAGTTTTTCGCCAGTTCGATGTACGCGGTTCCCGCAACGCCGCCACCGTGAATCGTATCGGTCGAGGTGTTCGCACCGGTGAGGTTGGAGTTCGGCAGCGAAGTGATCAGGTTGACCGTCTTGAAGCTACGGAACAATCCCGCGATATCAAAGTGAACCTTGTGATTTTCCGGGCCGCCGTCGAATGCAGCCTTGACGATGACGTCAGGGTGCAGGTTGGCAACGTTGCCCGTGTTCGAGGCTGCGCCGGAACCCGTGATGCTGCCGCTGTTGGTATCGCACTGTGAGCCGTAGTTTACGGGAGCTCCGGGCGGTAAAACGACGCCACTTGGGCAGGTCTGCTGCGGATTTTCAAGCGAAACGCCCATCGCGAAATGCTTATCCGGATGGAGGATGAAGCGGATGCCCGCTTGCCGCGCCCAAGTCAGGCCCAATTGGTAGTTCGTGTCCACGTCTTGAGAGTAGAAGAGATCGCCAGGCATCGCGGAAAGGCCGTTGCGGTTCGGAGTCAGGAGACTCCAGGACTGGCCGCCGAGAACCTCGAACATTCCTTTTTTGACATCAACCCAGTACAGACGCATGCGTAGGGAATTGCTGTTACTCGTATCGTTCAGGTTTGGAGGCGTGAAGCCCAGGAAGTCCGCTTCCAGGTAGCCCGTAACGTCAGCGCCGCCGAACTTGGCATGCGTTCGTAACCCGATGCGCGAGTTCTGCGCTGAGAAGCGGTCTTCACTGATGTGGCCAGCGGTGGTATTGGCAAAGGGAACAGAGTTAAAGCCTGTGCCGATGCCGGTGCCCACGGTGTTGCTGCGGTACACGTTCGTCAAATCCATAAAACCCAGGGGATAGAACTCTGCCGCGCCGATCTTGAAATACAGCGGTGATTCATTTTCCTTTTGCGGGGCCATCATCGCTGCCGCGGCCGTCGCAGCCGGTGCGGGCGTCGCAGCAGCTGAAACCGAAGGCGTGGCTGCGGAAGCTGCGGCCGGTGTTGCCGGCGAAGCTGCCGCGGGCGCAGCTACCGGCTCGGTGGGCGTTCCAATCTTTTCTTCCAGGGCGGCCATCTTCAGTTGCTGAGCCTTGAGCGCCGCGCGCTGCGCTTCCAATTCGGCCCTTTGCTCTTCCACAAGGCTGCGCAGATCCTGCACTTCGCTTTCGATGGCCGTCTCTGCTTTCACGGCCGCCGGTTTATCAGGCAACGATGACGTGGAAGTTACTGTTGCCGGGGCGTCTTCCTTCCCGGTCTCTCCAGCGTTGCGCGCAAGAAGCGGCGAGGCCGTGAGAGTGATTCCCAGCAAAACTGTTGCAAATACTCGCATTTCATTTCCTCCTGAAAATGAGGTCCATAACTAGTTGTCGTTTACAAATCTGAGTTGGCGGTGCCTTACGTTTCCAAAATCCCCTGGAACAATTGCAACGTGGAGCGCTTACCGTTCGTACTTTATATCTTTACCTGGTCCCCATCCCCACCACGATTGAACCGTTCCTGCTACTGTTGGGCCGAGTCTTCAAGAGCCCCTACTGCTTTTCAGAGCATTTTTCTGTCCAATATATCGGGGCTCGTCCAGACACTACCGGGCGCTCAGGACAATAACGGCGTGCCCTTACTAGTCCGTGAGAGGAATGTTAATTCTGTGTTACATCGCCTAAATCTAGTAAAACAAACCAGATACGACGATGATGGGGTAGCCGCAGCCTGTAGGTCGAAATCGCGTGTGTCGATTGTTGACCGCAAATTCAATTCGCTATGCGTTGTGAATGCATCCGAAAAAACTTATGAAAATGAAAGTTGCCTGGCTCGTACCACTTGGGTTCTTGCCAAGGTCGTTTTTGGCGCAATCGTCCGCGGAAACTGCGTCCGCGATCCCCAAAATGGATCACGAACCGCATCATCATCTGGTTTTGCACAGTAACTACGTGAAGGCGTTTACCGTGGAAGTTGCGCCCGGCGACTCGGTCAGTCTGCACAGTTATGGCCACAACACCATTGCCATCGCAACCGGCGAGCGGTCGGTCATTGCAGGCATCCAGGGCAAAACCGTACTGCCGTCCAAAAACGACCAGCATTGATCGTGGCTCTGGACGACGCCACAAGCCCAGGTTTGCCCACGAGCCGATGAAGACACGAAGCCTGGTAACTTTATTTGACTCGATGACCATTCGCTGAAAGGCCGCAATTACACAAATAAAGCGGCGAAAGAGGCGCGACTTTTACTGATTGGGTTTGTTTTTAGTTGACGGTAAGACTGAAACAGAATATCAAGCGCCGGGGGAAAAAAAACGTGAAATTTGCGAAGCTCGTATTTCATGCGGCGGGCACTTATGACTGCTCGTGCTCGCTCCAATTTATTTCCTGAAAAATAAAATTGGGCGGGACATGCCGCCCGCGATCACCCATCCCGAGTGTTTTTACGGATTCGCTTGCTCCCATTTATGCTAGTGGATTCTCCCATAAACTAATATTATAGGGTCCCAAGCAGGGATTCGCTTCCAGCAGGCACAGGCTTCAGCCTGTGGAATTTAATCCCTGCGAGGCCGACAGGCCACAGGCTGAAGCCTGTGCTACCGGAGGGCTCATGGATCTTTCTCAACTGCAAGTATTTCTGACTGTCGCGAAAGAACAGAGTTTTTCACGCGCGGCGCAAAGGCTGTACCGCACGCAACCCGCGGTGAGCATCGTCATTCGCAAGCTTGAGGAGTCGGTGGGTCAGCCGCTGCTCGTGCGTGGCGCGCGCCAGGTGAAGCTCACGGACGCGGGCGAACTCCTGCGCGATTACGCCGAACGCCTCTTAAATTTGCGCGACGAAATTAAAAAGGGCATGGAGGATTTAAAAAGCCTGGGCCGCGGCGAGCTCCGCCTGGGCGTGAACGAAAGCTCGATTCACGCGCTGTTGCCTGCGCTCGCGCGTTACCGGGAACTTTACCCGGGCGTGAAGCTGATCATGCACCGCACGCTTTCGCGAGACATTCCGCAGGAGGTTTTGAATTACCGCCTCGATCTCGGAACTGTCTCGTACGTGCCGCAGGATACTAAATTAGAGGCGATCGAAATCCTGCGCGATGAGCTAACGTTTGTCGTTCCGCCCAAGCACAAACTTGCGCGCCGCGCCTCGGTGGACATTAAGGAATTGGGCGAGGAAACTTTTATTGCACACAACGTTGAGTCGCCCTACCGCTCGCGGGTCATTCAGCTGTTTGAGAAACATCACACGCCGCTGCATAGAGACATCGAAATGCCCACCATCGAAAGTATCAAGCGCTTCGTGCAGATGGGCATGGGCGTGGCGATCGTGCCGCGCATGTGCGTGCAGTGGGAGATTGAACGAAAAATGCTGGCCGAAGTGCACATCCGGCAGCTGAAGTTGCCGCGCTCTCTCTATCTCGTTTCGCGCCGCGGCGCGCGCCTATCGCACGCAGCCGTGGGCCTGATGCGACTGTTGAACGAGAAGCAATAGAAGGGGGGCGCAAAATAGCGAGTGAAAATGCGAGTGGGAAGCTGCTCCGGGCGTGTGACAAGATTTTCACAGGGTGTAAAAAACAAGTAACACTTATGCTTGACATTTAGGAAACCGATGCTATTATCACTGGGCTAGACGGTAGCCCACCTGCAGGACAGGGGGAAATGTTCTTTGACAAACTGGGTAAGATGAGATGTGCCAGAACCCGTTCGATTTATCCTGAGGCGTAAGTCGCAGGATTTACCCGAGGCTTCGGCTAAGGGAGATTGAGTGAATCGAGCGATAATAAAAAGTTCGCTTGGAAAATGGGAACCCGACACTCAGAAATGATGGTCGGGCTTTTTTATTTTCTAGGCAGCCAGTTTCACACGAGAGTTTGATCCTGGCTCAGAGCGAACGCTGGCGGCGTGCTTAACACATGCAAGTCGAGTGCGCGTCTGTAGCAATACAGATGGCGCACGGCGCACGGGTGCGTAACACGTGGGCAATCTGCCCTCGGATGGGGGATAACTCGCCGAAAGGCGAGCTAATACCGCATGACATTCCCGGGACTCCGGTCCTGGGACTCAAAGGCCGCAAGGCCGTCTGAGGAGGAGCCCGCGCCCGATTAGCTAGTTGGTGAGGTAACGGCTCACCAAGGCTTTGATCGGTAGCCGGTCTGAGAGGATGGCCGGCCACACTGGAACTGAGACACGGTCCAGACTCCTACGGGAGGCAGCAGTGGGGAATATTGCGCAATGGGCGAAAGCCTGACGCAGCGACGCCGCGTGGGGGATGAAGCTTTTCGGAGTGTAAACCCCTTTCGACCCGGACGAATGACCCGCAAGGGTTTGACGGTACGGGTATAAGAAGCCCCGGCTAACTACGTGCCAGCAGCCGCGGTAATACGTAGGGGGCCAGCGTTGCTCGGAATTACTGGGCGTAAAGGGTTCGTAGGTGGTGCGGCAAGTTGGAAGTGAAATCTCTGGGCTTAACCCAGAGGCTGCTTTCAAAACTGCCGCGCTCGAGTGCGAGAGAGGTCAGTGGAATTGCAGGTGTAGCGGTGAAATGCGTAGATATCTGCAGGAACACCCGTGGCGAAGGCGGCTGACTGGATCGCAACTGACACTGAGGAACGAAAGCTAGGGGAGCAAACAGGATTAGATACCCTGGTAGTCCTAGCCCTAAACCATCGGAACTTGGGGTGGCCCGCGTAGGCGGGTCGTCCCGTAGCTAACGCGTTAAGTTCCGCGCCTGGGGAGTACGGTCGCAAGACTGAAACTCAAAGGAATTGACGGGGGCCCGCACAAGCGGTGGAACATGTGGTTCAATTCGACGCAACGCGAAGAACCTTACCTGGGCTTGAACCGCTACGGACCAGCGATAGAAATATTGCCTTCCCGCAAGGGACCGTAGTAGAGGTGCTGCATGGCTGTCGTCAGCTCGTGCCGTGAGGTGTTGGGTTAAGTCCCGCAACGAGCGCAACCCTTACTCGTAGTTGCTACCCGCAAGGGAGAACTCTACGAGGACTGCTCCGGATAACGGAGAGGAAGGTGGGGATGACGTCAAGTCAGCACGGCCTTTATGTCCAGGGCTACACACGTGTTACAATGCATGGTACAGACTGTTGCGAACCCGCGAGGGGGAGCTAATCGGCCAAAGCCATGCTCAGTTCGGATTGCAGTCTGCAACTCGACTGCATGAAGCTGGAATCGCTAGTAATGGCGTATCAGATCGACGCCGTGAATACGTTCCCGGGCCTTGTACACACCGCCCGTCACATCACGAAAGTGAGTTGTACTAGAAGTCGCGCAGCTAACCGTAAGGGAGCACGCGCCCAAGGTATGACCCATGATTGGGGTGAAGTCGTAACAAGGTAGCCGTAGGAGAACCTGCGGCTGGATCACCTCCTTTCTAAATATAGTGGCAAACCGACCCTGTGCAGGTGTGCAGGAGAAGTTGCCCAAAACTTCGGACCCTCTCACGGGGATCCGAGGTCATTCGCTCGAACGATTCAATCTTTCGAGCGGGTTCTGTCAGATCTCATCTTTACTAAACTTCGCACTCCATGTGCGAAGCTAATGCGTACTCATCTACGCAACCCAGTTTTCAAAGCATCTACCTAAAACAAAAAGCCCGCCCCTTTACCGGGGCGGGCTTTTTGTTTTTTGTCTGCAGTTGGAGGGCGTTTCAGAGAGGGCAGTTTGAGGCGCTATTTTGCCGATGGCAGGACGATCTGCCATTGCGTGGTGTCGTAGCCGATCAGTTGCGGCGCGAAAGTAATACACCTGCCGCGCGACTGCACCTCAAAGTGAGAAACGACCGGTGCAGGCGTGACGGTGACTTTGTATTCAACATGGAACGCCAGCCTCTCGACATCTTCGTTGTTTAGGTGCACCATGCCGACGTCAAAATGCAGATTTCCGTCAACAGTGCGTTGGTAGATTCCGGCAGGCACAGGGTCATCGAAGAAAGCCATCAAATCATTCTCGCAGACTTGCATGGCCCACAGGCTGAATTGCGCGATAGGAATCACTGGCTGTCCAAAGCACTGGAGTTGCGCAGTTTGCAAGGAGACGGGCTTCGGATCCAAACCCATGCTGCCGCGCTTAAACATCATCACATCTAGCGTTGTCATTTCGGGTGAGCGGGTGAAAAGTTGAAAGACTTCGGGCCCGCTAATCGGATCGTACTCGGCTGCCAGGAGCAAAGTGATTCTTGGATCGGTTTTTGCTTGGTTAACCGCATCGGTTGTAAATGATTTGGCAACAAAGCAACCGGAAGTAGCACGTGAGGCGTTGATCTTTTCGGAGAAGATGATGATGTCGTTTTTGCCTACGGCTTCTTTCCAGTTCTTGCACTCAAAAATGAAGATCGGTTTGTACCCGGGCGCTAAATCGGCAGTCACGTAGACATCGATTTCGTGACGGACGCCATTGATAGTGATGATCTTCTTTTTTTCAACGATTGGCTTCCCGGGCATGCCGACTGAGGATCGGAGAATGACTTCCTCGATGGCAGCTACCGCGTTTTCAAGCGCGTCGCCCTTCTCTTGTGGAGTGCGCATGGAAATCCATACTAAGGGATATTCGGGCCTTGTAGTCCTGGTTTTTGCCGGTTCCCCTCGATTGGGTCTTTTGCAAGTGTGGGTATTGCGGCTATATCTACGCGGTAAATGAAATTTTAAGGTTGCGCGAATTCGGTTCCTTCCGTTTTTCTAAATCGAACGACTAGTTAAAACGGCATACCAGAACAGACGACACGGCGAAGTTTTCCGGCGCTGAAGCGCCACCGGTGACTAGCCCCGGGCAACGCCCCGGGATATCGGCACATGTCATGTTCCGCACTGAAGGGGCGGAGGCCCTCGCGCCCCTTCAGTGCGAACCAAACCTCGTTATTCCTAACCCAGGGCGTTGCCCTGGGCTAGCTACCGTCGGCGCCTTCAGCGCCGAGGGATTTCAATTTTGATTTCAATTCAAATTTGCGATTTGCGGGCGCGACAGGCCTTGAATTTGCAGATGTTCTATCCTTGGGCCTCTTGCCGGATGCTCCGGCCTTTGCATTTGTGGGGGTCTCATCCTTGCGTCACTTGTAAGGGCGGGTGCTGTGACTATTTCTATGAGGCGACGGGAATACTAGGTTGCGCGGAACCGGTTCTTGCTGTCTCTCGTGCGCCTATTCTAAATCAAATCGTTCTTATTCTGCTGGGTCGCAAAAACTATTTTACGGCGAACGCTTGCGGCGCTGAAGGCGCCGTGGGTGACTAGCCCGGGGCAACGCCCCGGGTTCGCGTCCGGGCATTGTCGTCCGCCCTGAAGGGGCGGAAGGTCTTGTCAACGCTGGCCACGCACCAACCTCAATCCCAAACGTACCTCTCATCGAATTCAATTTCATATTTGTTTAAAAATGAACGCAATTCTCCCTCAAAACTTCGGATCTGGTGGTGCTCAGCCTGAATGGAAATATATTTCGTGACCTCCTCCACACGCGATTGGCCGATTAAAAATGCCCCGTATCCGTTTTGCCAATGGAATTTGGCAAATCCGCGGCCTTGGGTCTTGATCCATTTCGAGGTGGCGCGTTTTACCTCCATCACGACGCGGGCGAGCGAATGGTTTCGGCTCAGTGTAAACAAAATATGAACATGGTTATTCCACGCGTTGATCGCGATTACATGGGATTCGAGGTCGCGCATTACGGCCGAGGCGTAGTTGCATAGTGGGGTGCGGATGGGCTCGGTTAAGATCGGGTCGCGGTTCTTCGTGCTGAAGACGAGGTGGATTAGATTTTTTGCTAAAGATTGAGGCATGGGCGAGTCCTGGCGCCCCTTCAGGGCGCCGATCGTGGCGCATTCTTAACCCGGGGCGTTGCCCCGGGCTGGTCACCTACGGCGCGTTCAGCGCCGCAGCATGGGATGCGACGCGCGGCGATCTGCAGCGATGCGTGGCGATGCGCCTGTCATGATACATGCCACGATGAGTATATGGTTGTCAAAAGTTTATTTACTCGCGCTGTTGCGAAGAAGTTGGCTTCGAATTTGCCTCATTTTCCCGTTATCCACTGTGATGGCACGCGCTGACGGTTTTTCTCTGGGAGTTTTTTTGGTGTGCCAGGCCTTGAACTTGCGGGTGCCCCATCCTTGCGCTTTTGCAAGAATGGGGCACCCGAGCTGGCGACACGGTGGCTCGACGTTGAGCGCAATGAAAACTTCTTCGCTGAATTCGTTGATGTTGTGGAAGCCAGTCTACATTTTTACTAGCTCCACGCGGCGATTCTTGGCGCGCCCATCTTCGGAACTATTGTCAGCTACGGGACTAGCGGCACCGAGGCCTTTTGCGGCAAGGCGCGACGCCTCCACGCTATGTCCGGTCAGCCAGGTCACTACGGCTTGTGCGCGTTTTTGCGATAGCGCTTGATTCGCTGCTGCCTGCCCGACGTT
This sequence comes from Candidatus Acidiferrales bacterium, assembly GCA_035696345.1. Lineage (GTDB taxonomy): Bacteria > Acidobacteriota > Terriglobia > Acidiferrales > UBA7541 > Palsa-360. The sequence continues at coordinate 11,068 of DASRQU010000008.1, read as the reverse complement.
ATCCGTGTAGCCCTCGACTCGCATTTTCCAATCCGAATGCTCGGCGAGCAATTGAGCGATTTGCTGCAAGGTTTTCTCGGAGTCCGGCAAAATATTGGCCTGCGCCGTTTCAAAATGAATTCCGTAGACAGCCACGTGTCCTGACTTTTCAATTTCGCCGGCCAACGAGGACGCGTCCGCGGTCATTTCCTGCTGCATCTCTTTCGCGGCGACGATCGTTTGAATGTAATAGCTGCCGGAATTTTGCATGTTGAACCAGGTGTTGCCCTTGTGCGCAGTAATCAGTCCGGTGGGATTGGAATAATCGATAATGAATCCGCCCTTTTTGAGCGCCGTCTCCACATTTCGGAAAACCTGAATTTCGCTAGTCCCTTCCCGCGTGTTATACGTCCAATCGTGGTATTCGCCCTCGACGTTTTTGTTAATGTCGCCGTCGTCATTCCTTCCCACCGTCATCGCGAACTGGTCGTATTCCTTTTCAGTGCAGGTGGCGATAAAGCTGCCGGGCATTCGGGTGATTAACGGCGAGTCCTTGCACCCCTCCGCATCGGGCTGCGTTTCCTGCGCATGGGCAGATGGCGTGTACAAGAAGAGCAATACGGCGAGAAAAAGAAAGGCGGCCTTGAATTCCATGGAGTTCCTCCGATGCCGCCATTTTACAAATCTGAAGCGGTGATCGCAAGAAATCGCGGTGCGGTGTGAGTTGTGTGCGCCAATGCAGCCTGCCGATGTTGCACTTCTACCAAGCAGGTTCGGTGTGGGCTGGACTTTCATTTAGATCGAGTCGCCCGCTCAAAAACGAGCGGCCTCTACGAAAATCCGAGCGGACGTCAATCCCAAATGTACTTCTCGTTAAAATTAATTTCGTGTGGAGAAACGTCTGGGACTGCGGAGGCTCGACTGGCAGAGCAGCGATGACTGGTGTCTCTCTGCTTCCGTGTTGTGAATTATCTGTTGCCCCTCGTATCCTGTGCGTGTTGAAATCGAGCTTAGCTGGTGATTTTAAAAGGGGAGAAATCCGTGGGACTTAATGACAAAGTTCTGGTCGCGGGCGGAGGCGGATTTATTGGCGGTGCGCTGATCGCGCTGCTGCGCAAACAAGGGTACAAGAATTTGCGCGCTGTAGACGTCAAACCGATTGACGAATGGTACCAACGCTTCGATGACGTGGAGAATTTGTGCCTGGATTTAAATTTTATCGGAAATTGCGAGACGGCCGCCGAAGGCGTGACCGATATTTATAATCTCGCCGCCAACATGGGCGGCATGGGTTTTATCGAGCACAACAAGGCGCTGTGCATGCTCTCGGTGCTGATCAACACTCATATGCTGCAGGCGGCGCTGAAGCACGGCGCCAAGAGATTTTTCTACGCTTCGTCTGCATGTGTGTACAACGGTGACAAGCAGAAAACGTTTGAAGCACCTTCGTTGAAAGAAGAGGACGCGTACCCGGCGCTGGCAGAAGACGGCTATGGCTGGGAAAAATTATTTTCCGAGAGAATGTCCCGGCATTTCCGCGAGGATTTCGGCCTCTACACGCGTGTCGCGCGCTTTCACAATGTTTACGGGCCGTGGGGAACGTGGTTCGGCGGGCGCGAAAAGGCGCCGGCGGCGATTTGCCGCAAAGTGATTGAAGCGAAGGTTTCCGGCAAGCACGATATTGAAATCTGGGGCAGCGGAGTTCAGACACGCAGCTTCATGTTTATTGACGACTGCACGGACGGAATTCAGCGCATCACGAATTCGGAGATTATTGAGCCGATCAATCTTGGATCGAGTGAAGCAGTGACCATCAATCAACTGGTGGACATGGCCGAGGACATTGCGGGAATCAAGCTGAAGCGGAATTACGATCTCACCGCGCCGAAGGGCGTCAACGGGCGCAACAGCGACAACACTTTAATTCAGAAATATCTGCATTGGGAGCCGAGCACACCTCTGCGCGTTGGGCTCGAGAAAACGTACCGCTGGATTTACGACCAGTACATGGCGCGGGAACGCGGCGAAGCTGGCGTGGTGCGTGAGGCGGGGATCGTTCGGTAGGAACTAGCATGGGCTTCAGCCTGTGGGGTTTCGTCCTCGCAATGACTAAAATCCACAGGCTAAAGCCTATACTACATAAATCACTTCGCCGGATGCAGCATCAACTTCTGCACGCGCCAGTTCAGCAATTCCCCGACGTAAATTTCATTTTCAGCTGGGCACGCAATTTCGTGGATCCATCCGAATTGTTTCATCTGGCGTCCCGTGCCGCCCAGCATGCCCAAAACTTTTCCGTCGAGGCTGATCTTGTACACCCGGCCAGGGAAAGCGTCTGACGCGTAGATCACCTGATTCGGTCCGGGAGTGATGCAAACGGTCCAGGGAGCGCCGGGGCCCATCGTGCCTACCAGGTCGACAGGCGGTTTGTTGCCGATGATCGGTACGGTATTCGCATAATCGAACGGTTCGCTGATCTTGATATTGCGAAGGTATTTTCCGTCGCCATCGAATACTTCGATGCGCGCGTTGCCGCGGTTCGCAACGTACACATTTCCCTGCGCATCGGTAGCAATGCTGTGCGGCGTATTCAGTTGCCCGGGTCCGCTGCCAGGTTCGCCGAAGGACTTGATCCACTTACCATTCTTGTCATACTTCGCGACGCGCGAATTGATGTAGCCATCGCTGATGAACGTGTCGTCGGCCGCGTTCCACGCCATGTCCGTCACCTGGCGAAACATTCCATCGACCGGCGGCAGCGGCGGCTTCGGATGCTTCAACGGTTCGGTGCCCTCGTCGGACGCTTCCATCTTGCGGCCGAACACCATGATCACCTGGCCATCGGGATTGAACTTGATCACCATGTCCGAGCCCTTGTCAGCGACCCAGATGTTGTCGTACTTGTCGACTCGCACGGTGTGCGCGAAAGACCAAGCGTAAAGATTGTGGCCAATCTCGCGAATAAATTTTCCATCCTTATCGAATTCCAGAAGCTGCGCTGCGCTAGCTCCATACGCCGGGCCGGTCGTGTTGCCGCGCGAGAAAATAAAAATGTGTCCCTTGGAATTCACAGCGACGCCGGAAACTTCGCCGAGGTACATTCCCGCGGGAAGCTTTACCGGGTTGGGCACGGAATCGAACGGAATTTCCGGCGCACCCTGCGCAAAGGAAGCGAGCGGGGCGCTCAGAAGCAAGGCCAAAATCAGTGCTAACTTTTTCATCGAGATCTCCTTAAATTCCGTAATTGTGGGGCTTTGCGTTCGCGCTGCATGCGGGAAGCGACACGACGAGCCCAGCTTTTCTAATTTTGTAAAATCGTAGCGAACTTCGGGAGTCTATATCGCTTTGCCCGACGAATGCCAACGAAAAAGCGCGTGCGCTTTTGTAGCGCCCGCCTTCGTGCGGGAATTTTCTTCGCGATTGCAAATTGCCAACCTGAAGGTTGGCGCTACAATAGCTTTTCCAGATCCGAGGTGATTGCCATGTCCCAGGATTACTTGCTCAAAACCGAGCCCTCCGAATATTCTTTCGCCGACCTTTTGAAAGATGGCGCCACAGAATGGGAGGGCGTCACGGCCCCCGCTGCCGTAAAGCATCTTCGCGAAATGGTTGCCGGCGCGAGGCTGATTATTTACGAAACCGGATCGCGCAAAACTGCCGTTGGAACCGCGACAGTCGTTTCCGTTGATCCGAGCGATCCTAAAAAACCTGTGGTGAAAATCAAGGTAGGGAAGGCGATTGTCAAGCCGGTGTCTCTCGAAACTGTTAAAGCGAATAAAGTATTTAAAGACTCTCCGCTCATTCGCATCGGCAGGCTTTCTGTAGTTCCGCTGACGAAAGAGCAGTACGCGGCGCTCACTGGCTCGTGAACGCATTGCTCCCACTATTCCTGAATTTATATGACTAACCCAGAAAACAAGCGATATCAGGTCTCGCAACTGTACGCGCGGATGAGTGAGCTTGAATTGAAGGCGCTTGCGGACGATGCTTGGACATTGACCGAGACAGGAAACCAGGCGTTGCTTGCCGAGCTGGCACGACGCGGGCTGAATTTCCAGCTAGCTACGGCTGCGTCTGCCCCGACCATTGCTCCATCAAGCAATCTGGTTACTGTGCGCAAGTTTAGAGACGTGCCGGAGGCCCTGTTGGCTAAAGGATTTCTTGAATCGGGAGGGCTGGAAAGTTTCCTCGCCGACGAAACAACAATTCGCATGGATTGGCTGTGGTCCAACCTGCTTGGCGGTATAAAGCTCTGCGTAAACCGCGAAGATGTCGAAGCCGCTGTTCAAATCCTGAACCAGGAAATTCCGGATTCGTTTGATTTTGGAGGCGCGGAAGATTTTGTTCAGCCGCATTGTCCTCAATGCAGCTCCCTCGATATAACGTATGAAGACTTAAACAAGCCGGCGACATACGCCGCCGCGTTTTTGATCGGCCTTCCAATTCAGATCAATTCACGGCGCTGGAATTGCCAAACATGCGGCTATGTATGGCAAAAAACGGAAGAAGAAACGAGCAGGAGCAGCTAGCCCGCCCTGGAACTAAAAACTAACTTCAAAAATGCGAAACGGTTTTATGTAGCACAGGTTTCAGCCTGTGGATTTTGGTGCTTGCTTGGACTAAACAGCACAGGGCTGAAGCCTATGCTACTTAAAGCTCACCGAAGCGGTTTCCGCGAGCAGGCGCAGCGATTCGGTATAAGGCGCGCGGGCCACGCCGCGCTCGCAAATTATGCCAGTGATGAATCGCGCGGGGGTCACGTCGAACGCGGGATGCGCGACGTGCACTTCCGGAGCGATGCGCACGCCGCGAATGTGTGTCACTTCCTCAGCAGAACGCTCTTCGATGGGAATGTGCTCTCCATTTGGAATGAAAAGATCGAACGTGGAAACGGGAGCAGCGACGTAAAACGGTATGCCATGTTCGCGCGCCAAAACCGCAATCTGATACGTGCCGATTTTGTTGGCGGTGTCGCCGTTAGCGGCGATGCGGTCAGCACCTACGACCACCGCGTCCACTTTTCCCGCCTTCATGAAATGTCCCACCATGTTATCGGTGATCAGCGTGAGCGGCACGCCGCCTTCGTGCAGTTCCCATGCAGTGAGTCGCGCGCCTTGCAGGTAAGGACGCGTCTCCGGCACAAACACGCTGAGCTTGTGGCCTTCTTCAATGGCCACGCGAATCACTCCCAGCGCGGTACCGATACCAGCCGTCGCGAGAGCGCCCGCGTTGCACTGCGTCATCACTGTGCCATCCGCCGGCATGAATTCCGCGCCGAAGTGGCCGATGGCTTCATCCGTGGCGCGCTTTTCCGCGTGCACGGCGCGCGCTTCCGCGATCATCGCGCGTTTCACTTCATCCAGAGGCGTATTCGCTGACATCAGCTGCTCGAATTTGCGCGTCATGCGCTCCAGCGCCCAGAACAAGTCGACGGCCGTGGGCCGCGTCTTCGCGATCGTCGCGCAAATCGCCGAAAATTCCGCGCGAAGTTCCGCGTGCGTGCGTGCGGCGGATTTCTCAACGCCCAGCGCAACGCCCATCGCCGCCGCCACGCCAATCGCCGGCGCCCCGCGAATCACCATCTCCTTGATCGCCGCCGCCACTTCGCGATAGTCCGTGTACGTGTGGTGAATCACCGCTCCCGGCAACTCGCGCTGGTCGATCATAACCACGCCGTTGCTCGTCCATTCGATGGGCTGTGCAACTTTCATCTGCTGAAAAATTCCCCCAGGTTAATTTCTTGATGGGACTGCTTTAAGTAGAACAGGCTTCAGCCTGTTTGCTTTTTGACTTTGTTTCACCTAAGCACACAAAATTCAAAAGCAGACAGCCTGAAGCCTGTCCTACTGGAAAATCAATCTCTAATGATGCGAACCGGTGACTACATAGACCAGGTAGCCGATGAGCTGCAGACTATTGTAGCCGAGATGCACAAAAAAACTGGCCGCTACCGTGCCCGTGCGCGCGCGCACCCATGTGAGCACCACACCAACCAAGATGAGGAGCGCGATCTGTCCCCAGCCGCCCCACAATTGCGCTGCGTGCATTAGGCCGAAAAGCGTTCCGGTGATGGCGACGCCCGCCGCAACCCCGAGCCGGCGCGCAATTACGGGATACAGAAACCCACGAAACATAGTTTCTTCCACCAGCGGCGCCACCAGCACACCCAGCACACCGAACAACACAATGCTCACGCGCGCGTTCAGCAACCCTTCGATCGGGAGCGGCTCTTTCGAATTGAGGAACCCTCCGACAAACGAAACCAATACTGCCAGCATGGCGCCTACGGCCAGGTAGTGAAACACAGAATCGCGGATTTTTCCAAGGCCCGGCCGCATCTCCCGCCAGCCCATCGACGGCCAGAACGGCTCAGTCGTGCTCGTCAGCACCATCAAATAAAAATACAAAATCGCCAAACCATCCACCAGCGCTTGGCTGACGAGCACCACCACCGATTTCGCCGTGCTCATCGTGTCGCCGAACACTTGGTCCTTGGGAATGCCCAATACCAGAATCGCGGCCTCCCCAATCACCCAAGTCACTACGGCGCTGCCGACCAGGTACAAAACGACGAGGACCAGCACTTCCGTCCAGCCCCAAGTCACACGGAGGTCGTCCCGCATGCGGGGACGGAATTGAGGCAGGCCCAGGGATGCGTTTACGTTGTAGGGATGGACATCCGGCCGCAGATCCTCGGGAATCGGCCTAAGTGGTTCTGTCAAAGGAGGTTCCGGGGCGGATTGCTCATGGGCAACCGGCTGCTGATCATTCGAAGCATGCTCCATGGTTTCTTTCGAACGAGCCCTGACGGGTGCCGCGCCTGACAAATTTTGGTCTTCATATGCCATTTCGGAGTGCCCAGGCGCTGCGGGGAGCTACATTCGCGCTTAAAACGCCACATTCACTGTAGCGGCAGTTTGCGACGTGCGCAAGTGCGGCAGGTTTACGTGGCATAGGATTCAGCCTGTGCGGTTTTGATCTTTCAGCGTGGCAAAAGACCCGCACAGGGGTGAAGCCTATGCCGCAACTTCGCTGTGTCGGTTGAAAATTTTCAACGCGCGCGCCGTGCGGGTTTCTTCACGCGCGCGATTTTAGCGAGTGCCTGCGCATACGCCGTAATGGTTTCGGGCACCGCATGGCTGTGCACGAATTGCCCTTCGCGACGGCAGTCAATGAGTCCCGCTTCGCTCAGAATTTTTAAGTGATGCGAAACGGTGGCGGGAGTCACGCCGCGCATCGAAACAATATCGCCGCAGGTCATGCGATCGTTCGCGGAGATGGCTTCAAAAATTCGCAGCCGTGTTTCGTCGGCCAGCGCTTTGGATATTTTTTCGACCTCGGAGCGGTCCATACGTTCCTCCAGTGTAGCGGAATATTCGCAAGCCGCGCCAGCGGAAGCGCAACAATCCCAAAAAAACATTATGAAAATAGCTGCATCCAATCATTTCGATAGTCATCTAAATATCGAAATCATTATGACCCGGTCAATGAGCCCGGGCGCGGCGGCAGGTGTGCCGCTGGACGAAGGAAAATCGTAAATCGAAACGCAAAGGGAGAAACGCACATGAAACGACTTGAGGGAAAAGTAGCGGTAGTCACCGGCGGCAACAGCGGCATCGGCCTCGCCACAGCCATACGTTTTCAGGAAGAAGGCGCGCGCGTCGCGATCTCCGGCCGCAGCAAAAGAACTTTGGACGAAGCCGTAAAAACCATTGGCAACGGCGTGCTGGCCATCCAGTCAGACATCGAGAGCTTTACCGATATCGACAAGCTATTTAAGGAAGTCGCGCAAAAGCTCGGGAAAATCGATGTGCTCTTTGTAAACGCGGGCGTTGCAAAGTTCGCCCCGCTTTCCGACACTTCAGAAGTCGTGTTCGACGAGCAGTTTGACATTAACGTGAAGGGATCGTACTTCACCATCCAAAAAGCGCTGCCGTATTTGAATGACGGCGCGTCGATCATTTTAAATACCAGCGTGGTGGACAGCAAGGGAACCGTCGGCGCGAGCGCCTACGCTGGAACGAAAGCGGCCCTGCGCTCGTTGGCCCGCACAGCCGCGGCAGAACTCATCTCACGCCGCATTCGCGTAAACACCGTCGCCCCCGGACCGATCGTCACTCCGATTTTCGGCCGCACCGGTTTGTCCCAGGAAGCCATGGACGATTTCGCAAAGGAAATCATCGAGCGCGTCCCCATGAAGCGCTTCGGCCAGCCGGAAGAAGTGGCCGCAACGGTCGCATTCCTGGCCTCGCAAGACGCCTCGTACATCACCGGCGTGGAAATAAACGTAGACGGCGGCCTCGGCCAGATTTAATCACTTTTTGCCTATAAGTAGCACAGGCTTTAGCCTGAGTGTTCCGAAGGGCGGCCTGCGGGGGTTAGTTTGTGCAAGTCCCAAACCCCGCGGGCTGAATAGGCTGCGGAAAAAGAAGTCATCCGGGCCGATGCATTTTGCCTGGGAATATCGACCGGCGCTTTTCGTGGCATAGGCTTCAGCCTGTGCGCCTTTAGGCCTTGCAACGACTAACCCCCACAGGATGCCCTGCAGAACACTCAGGGTAAAAAGCCTGTGCTACAAAAACCGTTCTCGTTCTGTCATTCCGAGCGAAGCGAGGAATCTCTCCTTCTTTTATTTCTTCAACTTAAATCGAAGAGAGATTCCTCGCTTCGCTCAGAATGACAGAGCTTCGAGTTTTTCCGCACTCTGCGAAGCCCGCACCGCCTGCGCGAAGCATCGCCTCCCGTGGCATAGGCTTCAGCCTGTGGAATTTAGACCTTGCAAGGCCCAAACTCCACAGGCTGAAGCCTATGCCACAAAACCCCGTCCATTAATTATTTTTGCCGAGCCGACGAATTCACTCGCCGAAGGCAGAGCCGAGTGTGCGTTCAAGTTCGCCCACTCTATTTCCGGAAGATAAACGGGAAGTCAAACGTTGGCTGCATGATTTACACATTTAAATCGCCGATTGAGCAGCGTCTTGCAGAACCCACCCTTTGCAAAACCCGCAAAGGATGGGCCACCCATAAGTTCAAAATCCGACAAAGGGCCGCCCGCCAGCTCGCACTTATAAAAGTTCGCTGAATTCTTCCGTGGTTAAGCCTGCTTGTTCGATAACCGAGGCAAGTGTTCTGCGTTTCAGGTCTTTAAGGCCCAAAACCCCACAGGCTGAAGCCTGTGCTACAAAAACCGTTCTCGTTCCGTCATTCCGAGCGAAGCGAGGAATCTCTCTTTCTTTTATTTCTTCAACTTAAATCGAAGAGAGATTCCTCGCTTCGCTCGGAATGACAGAGCTTCGAGTTTTTCCGCACTCTGCGAAGCCCGCGCCACCCGCGTGAAGCATCGCCTCCCGTGGCATAGGCTTCAGCCTGTGGAATTTAGACCTTGCAAGGCCCAAACCCCACAGGCTGAAGCCTATGCCACAAAACCCCGTCAATTATTTATTTTTGCCGGGCCGAGGAATTCACTCGCCGAAGGCAGAGCCGAGTGTGCGTTCAAGTTCACCCCATCACTCTATTTCCGGAAGATAAACGCGAAGTCGAATGTCGACTGCATGATAGCACCTCTCGCGACAAGCACAGGCACCGAAACTTTAATCTGTTCCAGAAGCGTGCAGCGGCCCATCTTTCCCGCGCGGTTCGAAATGCGGGGCTTGTAACTCTATTTGTAAATCAGAAATGCAGTTTATGCCAACAGTCATATACGCTGTGGACTATTATAAAGCCGACGCAAGCGGGGAAAGTACTTACTCGTGACTCCCATTGGCGCCATTCAACACCCTTGCTAGCACCTGGCCCGTATACGATTTTTTCACCTTGGCTACTTGCTCCGGGGTGCCTTGGGCCACGATGCGGCCGCCGCCGGAGCCGCCTTCGGGGCCCATGTCGATGATCCAGTCGGCTTGCTTGATTACGTCGAGGTGGTGCTCGATGACCAGCACTGTGTTGCCTAGGTCGGCGAGACGATTTAAAACGTCGAGAAGTTTTTTTACGTCGTCGAAATGCAGGCCTGTGGTGGGCTCGTCGAGGATGTAGAGGGTGCGGCCGGTTTGGCGGCGGGAGAGTTCGCGGGCGAGCTTGATGCGCTGGGCTTCGCCGCCGGAAAGCGTGGTGGAGGATTGGCCGAGTTGAATGTAGCCGAGGCCGACGTCGACCAGCGTTTCAAGCTTTACGCGAATTAGCGGAATATTTTTTAAAACTTCCAGCGCGTCTACAATCTGCATGTCCAGCAAATCGGAGATGGAGTGGCCTTTGTAGCGCACGGAAAGCGTTTCCGAATTGTAGCGGCGTCCGCGGCAGATTTCGCAGGTGACGTACACGTCGGGCAAAAAATTCATTTCGATGCGCCGTAAGCCGTCGCCCTGGCAGGCTTCGCAGCGGCCGCCCTTCACATTAAAACTAAAGCGGCCGGGCTTGTAGCCGCGTTCGCGCGACTCGGGCAGCTGCGCAAAAATTTCGCGGATCGGCGCGAAGACGCCCGTGTACGTCGCGGGGTTCGAGCGCGGCGTGCGCCCGATAGGGGCCTGATCGATCTCGATGACCTTGTCGATTTGCTCAGCGCCTTCGATCGCGCGGAATGCGCCGGGGCGTTCCATCGAGCGGTACAAAGTCTGCGCCAGCGCGCGATACAAAATATCGTTCACCAAAGTGGATTTGCCCGAGCCGGAAACACCGGTCACCACCGTGAGCAGGCCGAGCGGCAATTCGAGATCGACATCTTTTAGATTGTTGGCTTCGCAGCCGAGAATTTTGATGGATTTTCCGGTAGGCGCACGGCGCTTTTCCGGCACAGCGATTTTCAGCTCGCCGCGCAGGTAGCGGCCGGTGAGCGAGTCGGCGCTGCGCTCGACTTCTTCCGGCGGACCTGTGGCGACGAGGTGCCCGCCGGCGTTGCCCGCGCCGGGACCGAGGTCGACCACGTAGTTGGCGCGGCGAATAGTTTCCTCGTCATGCTCCACGACAAGGACCGTGTTGCCCATGTCGCGCAATTTTTCGAGCGAGGAAATCAGGCGGTCGTTATCGCGCGCGTGCAGGCCGATGGACGGCTCATCCAGCACATATAAAACGCCGCGCAACTGCGAACCGATTTGCG
>DASRQU010000007.1:0-66836 GCA_035696345.1 Candidatus Acidiferrales bacterium | reverse complement strand
GCCACCTCCCCCGCCCCCGGCCGTCGTCAAGACCATCATCAAGCCGGTCGCGCGTTTGATCCAGTCTGGAAAACTGATGCAGCCACGCGCGATCCCCAAGGAAGTGGCCGTGTTTAAGGAAGCTGAGCTTCCGCCAGACGTGATCAACAATTCAGGTGTGACGGGCGGCGTGTTCGGCGGTATTCCTGGGCAGGGCATGGTTTCTGGCCCGATTGCTCCGCCTCCCCCGAAGCCCACGACTCCTACGCGGGTGAAGCAGGGCGGTAACGTGACGGCAGCGTCGATCATCACGCAGACGCGCCCTCTGTACCCACCTCTGGCGCGGCAAGCTCGCATTCAGGGTAACGTTGTTCTTCATGCGATCATCGACAAGGACGGCAAGGTTGCACAGCTCGAAGTCATCTCCGGTCACCCGCTCCTGGTGCAATCGGCCCTGGACGCCGTGAAACAATGGCGCTACAAGCCGACCACGTTGAACGGCGACCCGGTCGAAGTGGATACGACGATTACCGTGACGTTTACGATGGGTGGTTAGGTTTTTGGGTTTGGCAGGACGGCGGCTTGGGTATCGGCGTTCATCGATTCAGATCGGCACGATCTTGAAGAACATGAACGCCGCGAATTAAGGCCGCCAATCGAGGAGTCGGCAGGTACCGGCAAAGCCGGTTTCGGCCAGCAATATTCGAACGAAATAAAAAGGAGCGAATCAGATGCTTAGCACTCTAGCCGTTTGGGCAATGAACATGGTTGTCCTGCAGGGACAGTGGGACCTGAGGACGATGTGGGGCAATATGAGTATCATCGCGAAGGTCGTTGTCGGCATTCTTTTCCTTCTGTCGGCATGGTCCCTTGGCGTGATGATTGACCGCGTTCTGATGTACAGCGCAGCACGCAAACAGTCCCGCGTATTCGTGCAACAGGTTGCCGGCGCCCTGCGCGAAGGCAAGCTGGACGAAGCCATCTCGATCGCCGAGCGCAACAAGAAGAGCCACATTGCCAAGGTTGTCGCCACTGGCCTTTCCGAATTCCAATCCGCATCCTCGCAAGTCGCTGACATGGAAGTGATCGAAGCTGCCAAGCGCGGCCTCGACCGTTCCGTCGCGATCGTGCACGCCGAAATGAAGCGCGGCCTTTCGGGTCTCGCGACCATCGGTTCCACCGCACCGTTCGTCGGACTGTTCGGCACGGTGGTCGGAATCATCAACGCGTTTAAGGGCATTGAAACGACGAAGGCAACCGGTCTGTCGGCGGTCGCCGGCGGTATTTCGGAAGCCCTGGTCACCACCGCGCTTGGGCTGCTCGTGGCCGTGCCTGCCGTGTGGGCGTACAACTACTTCACGAACAAGGTTGAGGCATTCGACGTCGAAATGGACAACTCCTCGATGGAACTCGTGAACTATTTCATTACGCGCCGTGCAGGCGGAAAGAAGTAACCCATGTCATACAAGCCAAGCGTCGGGCCGCAAATGGCGGCACCGAACGTAATTCCGATGGCGGATATTATGCTTGTGCTGCTGATCATCTTCATGGTGGTCACGCCCATGCTCTCCAAGGGTCTGACGGTGGAATTGGCGAAAGTCCAAAACCCCTCCGACATGCCCGATGCCGATAAGGACGATGCAGTGATCGTCGGCATCTCGGCGAGCGGGGATGTCTACCTTGGCAGCACGAAGTCGGACATTACGCAAATTGCCGATCAGGTTCGCGATCGCCTTTCGAACAAGCTGGATAAGACTGTGTTCGTGAAGAGCGATGGCCGCGCCAAGTACGGCGATGTGGTCAAGGTCGTGGACGAAGTCCGATCCGCGGGCGTCGATAACGTTGGGCTCATTACGGACCGAGCCGAACAGAAGCAAACCGCCCCGCGACCGCCAGCTGGTTAGTGATTCTGCCGGGAAGCGAGGCGTCTGGCTTCGCTTCCCGGTCATAACCTTGCTCGCTCATCCGTCGCGGTGATTGCACCGAGACGCGGAATTTGAAACAGGAGCTACGACAATGGGAATGGACGTTGGAGGAAAACAGGGCGGTGCGATGGCGACAATGAACGTCGTCCCCCTGATCGATATTCTCTTGGTTTTGATCATCATCTTCATGGTGATCACGCCGCTGACTCCGAAGGGCCTGAACGCCCTTGTGCCGCAGCCCGCGCCGCCAAACCAGCAGCAGCAACCGCAAACTCTGCAGAAGACCATCGTGGTTCAAATTCTCGATACCGGGAAGATTAAGATCAACGATGAAGACGCGACTTGGGATACGCTCGGGCCGCGCCTGACAGATGTCTTCAAAGAGCGCGCCGAGAAAGTGGCCTTCGTTAAAGGCGATGACGCCGTGCGTTTTTCAGATGTAGCGCGCGCGATTGACGTCATGCGTGGTTCCGGAATCGACAAGGTTGGATTGATCACTGCCAATCTCGAAGCTGGAAAGTAGTCTTACCCGGAGTTGTCGGCTCTCGCTTGTTCGGGAGGTTGTCGATTTTTTTGTCTCCAGAAAAATTAATAAAGTAGCTTTGTTCCAAGGCCTTACTAGTGTAGAGTGTGCGGCTGTGGCCCGTTTCGGCAAAGGTTTGTGTGGCTGAGATGCTGAAACGGGGCTGTGCACTCGATTTCAAAGTGTTACAGTGTGAGCTAGGTACCAAGCTGGACTAGTCATTAATGGTATTGCGGACTGCGACACGGCCTGTACGAGCATCGGAAACTTCACTGCCCTTTCGAGGGAAAACAAATTATTCGCGGGGACGGATTGTTTGCTATGAATCCTTTTGCGCATTTTCGGACCTCCAAAAATAAAAATTCCGTGGCACTGTTTGCAGTAGCCATGATTGCGGTAGGCTTCGGCGCGTCTGGTTGCGCCAAGCTGAAGGCGCGCGACGAGCTCAACAAGGGCGTCGCAGCTTATCGCGATGGCAAGTATGACCAAGCCATCGAGTTCTTCAAGGACGCGAAGGACAACGATCCCACTCTGACCAACGCTCAGCTCTATCTCGCCACGGCGTACGCAACGCAATATATTCCTGGCGCCCCATCCGAAGAAAATATTCGTATGGGCGAAGCGGCGGTCAAGCAATTCCAGGAAGTGCTCACCAGTAATCCCAACGACATTTCGGCAATCGACGGTATCGGGTCCATCCTCTTTAACATGGCGGGAACTCCGTATTCGCGCGAGAAGTTTGACGAATCGAAGACCTACCACATGAAGCACATTGCACTGAAGCCCGAAGATCCGGAGCCCTATTACTGGGTCGGCGTAATCGACTGGACGCTCTCCTACCGCGCAAACCTTGAAGCGCGCGGCAGCTGGCGCCTCGCGCATCCCGGCAAGCCGCTGAAGGATGACGATCCGATGCCCGCTGATGTGCGAACCACGTACATCAAGGACTATGGCATGATGATTGATGAGGGCATCACGGATCTGAAGAAAGCCCTTGAACTGCGCCCGGATTACGATGACGCGATGGCTTATCTAAACCTCCTCCTGCGCCGCAAGGCTGACGAGGCCACCACGCCTGACGAGCGCGCCTCGTTGCTGAAGCAGGCCGATGATTACGTGGAAAAGGCCAAGGAGATCAAGCAGAAGAAAATGGAAACTCCGGCGAAGCCGTAACACGCGTCGCGAAGTTTTTCCGCAATTGAAAAAAAAGCGGTCCCTCCCGGGACCGCTTTTTTTTGTGTTGTAGCCCGTTCGCGAAAGACAAACATTTAGTCGCAGTTTGCGCGGAATTGCATCTTTTCCTGGGAGCGCCAATCTCCTGATTGGCGTTTGCCCGAGCCGCCAATCAGGAGATTGGCGTTCCCAGGTTTCGTCGAATCAAATCGAGCCAACCTTGCTTTCCGATTCTTCAGGTATACCGGTTGGGCAGGTTGCTAGCGTCCACGTAGATGCTCGATCAGGCGAGTTGTGAAGGCGAGCGCCGTAAACGTGGTGTTCGCGTTGCTGACAGTGCGAAACGTACTAGCTCCGCCAACATAAAAGTTTTGCGTACCAAAAACTTTCAGGTTGCGGTCCACCACGCCATCACTCTCGGAATCGCCCATCACCGTGCCACCTGCCTGATGATAGGTATCTTTCGCTGTGTTCACAAAACGGGGATCCATCGCTTGCAGTGCCGAATCGATTTCCAGGGTGGCGAGACTTGCGCGCTGCAGCGCCATGTCCGCGCGCCTCGTGAATTCCGCAATGGACGTTTGTTCATTGCCGCCGAGGCGCCAGTCCAGAATTGCGCGCGGCAATCCGTACGCGTCTTTCACGCTGCGGTCCAGCCGGATGCAGCTTTCGGCGATAGGCGCCTGCTCCGCCTGAATCAGTAGGGAAATTTTCGACGCGCTCGGCACAAAGACTCTATGGTCCCGCACGTAGCGCCACATCAGAGGCACAAGATATTTTGAGCACGCGGAAACATTTTTTAAAACGTCGCGGAGGTTGTCGATTTTTCGGCTGTAGATCGCCGCTTTTACGAATTGTTTCAGATAAACCAGATTCTCGGACACGGAACTTTCAAACCCAAAGAGTCCCTGTACGTTCAGAATTGGATCGCGCACGAGAATTTCGTTGCGCAGGCGAAATTTTGGCTGGTACTTTTGGCCGCCGCGCCAGATGGTGCTGAACGTATCGAAAAATTTGCGCGAATCGACAGGCTTCACCGTGGCCGCCCTACAACCCAGGTGATCCAGAAAATATTTTCCGATGTTCTGATTTTTCCGCCAAGGACATGGCCACGAGTCGTCCGCCGCCGCGGAAAGCAGAAGTCGTGAATTTTCAATCGTGCCCGCCGCGAGAATGAATGTGCCGCCGGAAATCGTGTGGTGTTTTCCGGCGGCGTCCACCACGCGCACGCAGGTGATTCGTTCGCCGGAAGCCTCGAAGCCAATCGCTGTGTAACCTGTCAGAACGGAAAACGATTCGCTCGATTCATATTGCTTGCCAAATATAATCGCGAAGCTGGGAATCTTGAGCCAGCGAGTCAAAAAAACTTCAAAGTCTTCGCCAATCGCCGGGCGCGTTGCGGAAACGCTCTTCCAGACGCCGTCATCGCTATGCGTCTCTGGCGGCAATCCAAGATTTTGATACGCCTTGGCATAGAACGGCGCAATTTCCTCATACTTCACGGGCCACGCGCTGCCGGGCAGCCAATCGCGGCCATTGAAATCGACGGGCTGAAATTCCACGAGCTGGCCGCCCCACAGATTTGTGGTGCCCCCAAGGCTTCTGCTGCGTCCCACACTGATGCCGTCATGCGGCACGCCCACGGAGGCGTGCGACTCAACGGCGAAGCCGCCAAGGTGTGCCCCACCCGACTCGATAACGAGCACGCGCCTGCCGCGTTTGGCGAGTTCGCTGCCCGCATAGAGACCCACAGCGCCGGACCCGATGATGATAGTCACGGGCTGGCTGACGCCCCCTGGCGTCCACTGAGAAATGTGCGTCAGCAGCATCGCAGGCGGTCCTTAGTGGACAAAGTAGTGCGCGGATGCATTCTTTCGCTGGAGCCGAACGTCGCGGTTTTCGAATGAGCGAACAGCCAAAAAAAGTTTATGAGCAGTTTGATTGTCCTCGTTAAGGGTCCTCGTTACCGCAAAATACTTTAGTCGCGAATGGCCGGATTGAATAGTGCTGTTTGCCATTCTATTGATAGAACAGAGGATAACTATAATTGAACCCCTAGAGCCGACTGACGCTCGAGAGCAACACTGGAACTCTTTTCTCCCCCTGCGCGTCAAATAGTCATAAAATAGACAACAATGTCGTCGCTTGAAAAGCCGGTCGGCCTCTCATCGTTAGTTGGCGTGGGCGGCAAAACGGAGCGCACAACGAAAGCGCTGCAGTTGCGTTTTCTTGAGCTGATAGAAAAAGTACGGCAGACGCGGCCGGCGACAGACATTGAAGTTTTGCGGCGCGCTTTCGATTTTGCCGCGGAGCAGCATCGCACTCAGCTGCGCAAGTCGGGCGACCCATACCTCTCTCATCCCCTCGAAGTGGCGCACATTCTCGCGGACATGAAACTGGATATCACGACGCTCTGTGCCGCGCTGCTGCATGACGTGGTGGAAGACACGCGCGTCTCTACGCAGCGTATTGCGGAACGCTTTGGGCCGGACACGGCGACGCTCGTCGAAGGCGTCACGAAAATTAACCGGCTCGATTTGCTGGCACCGGAAGCGCGTCAGGCTGAGAACGTCAGAAAAATGTTGTTGGCCATGGTGAACGATGTGCGCGTCGTGGTCGTGAAGCTTGCCGACCGGCTGCACAACATGCGCACGCTCAGCTATCTCTCCCCGGAGAAACAGCAGCGCATCGCGCGCGAAACGCTGGATATTTATTCTCCGATCGCGCACCGCCTGGGAATGGGTCTCATTCGCGGCGAGCTGGAAGATATTGCGTTCAGTTATCTGGAGCCTGAGGCCTACAACGAACTGCAGAATACGGTTGTCGCCAAGCGCAAAGAGTTTGAGACATTCTTGGCGGACTTGAAGGATACGATTCGCAAGCGGCTCGATGAAAATGGAATTACCGCCGAAGTCGACGGGCGCGTGAAGCGGCTTTACTCTATTCACCAGAAAAGTTTGCGGCAGCATCGCACCGTCGACCAGATCTATGATCTGCTGGCGGTGCGCGTGATTACGGATACGATTCGCAATTGCTATGCGGCGCTCGGCGTGATTCATCAAGTGTGGCGGCCGGTGCCGGGGCGCTTCAAAGATTACATTGCCATGCCACGGCCCAACCTGTATCAATCGCTGCACACAACCGTGATTCACGCGGGGCAAACGTTTGAGGTGCAAATTCGCACGCAGGAAATGCATCGCATCGCCGAGCAGGGAGTTGCGGCGCACTGGCGGTACAAAGACGGCAAGGACGTTTCTGACGCCGACGACCAGCGCATTTTGTGGATGCGGCAGCTGATCGAGTGGGTTAAGGAAATGCAAGAGCCTTCGGAATTCATGTCCACGCTGAAAGTGGATTTGTATCCCGAGGAAGTGTACGCGTTCACGCCGAAGGGAAAGGTTTTGGCGCTGCCGCGCGGAGCGACGCCCGTCGATTTCGCGTACGCGGTGCACACGGAAGTCGGCAATCAGTGCATCGGGGCGAAGGTGAACGGGCAGATTGTGCCGCTGCGGCACAGCCTTGCAAACGGAGACGTGGTTGAGGTCCTGACGCAGAAGGGCCACGTGCCCAGCCGCGACTGGCTGAATTTCGTGCGCACCTCGCGCGCGCGCAGCAAGATACGCCACCACATCACTTCCATTGAGCGCAGCCAGGCCACCGAAGTGGGCCGCAGGCTGCTTGAGCGCGAGGCGCGGCAAGTGGGTCGCAGTCTGAAAAAAATTCCCGAAGCGGATTTGCAGCGCGTGGCCACTGAGTACGGCTGCGCGAAGCTGGAGGATTTGTTTGCCGATCTGGGCTACGGAAAATTCTCAGCGCGCCAGATTATATCCAATGCGTTGGGCGAGCCGCTTGCTCCGGCAAAGCCCGAGCCGGTGAAGGAAGATTCCTCGACGAGGCTTGTTTCGACTGTCAAGCGAATGCTGCGCGTGGGCGATGCGACGCTGCAGGTGGGCGGGCAAAGCGACCTGATGGTCTTTCGGGCGAAATGTTGCAATCCGATTCCCGGCGATGAAATTGTAGGGTACGTCACCCGCGGGCGCGGCGTCGCGGTGCACTCCAACTCTTGCCCTAACGTGCAGAATTTGTTGTATCAGGTAGAGCGCCGCATCGACGTGGAGTGGGGCGGGACAACCGGCTCCACGTATCCCGTCACTTTGTTGATCCGCGCGCAGGACCGGCCCGGAATGCTTGCCGACATTACCGCCGTGATCAGCGAGACGGGCTCGAACATTCGCACCCTCGGCAGCCACCCCGACAATTTGCACGCCCGCATTGACCTCACTCTGGAAATCAGCGACCGCAAACAACTCGAACGGATCATTGCGAACATCCGGAAAATTTCCGGCGTGTTCGGAGTGGAACGTTTGTATAACGTCTGAGGTTTTAGTAGGACAGGCTTCAGCCTGTCTGATTTAGATGTCTGTAGGTTGCAGAAGTCAAAAGAAGACAGGCTGGAGCCTGTCCTACTCGCCAGTTAATCTTCCGAGCACAGGCAAAATCCGCTGCTGCCTACGCAGGCTACAATTATCCAATGCAAGCTTTTCAGCCATTCACGAATCACGCCTGGCGATTGCCATGTGCCATTTTGCTAGCCGCTATTGCATTTCTTTCGTCCTGCAAATCCGCTCCGAGGGCGGACACTGAGGAAACGAATCAGATGGCCATGTGGCTGGACAGTGTGCCGCAATTAAAAACGCTGGGCATATCGAACGCGGAAGTGAATGAGCTGAGGAAAGCGCATGAGGCTGGACTCACCGATCCGTCGAGCGTCGTGTTGATAAAGATGGCGCGCGACCGGCATACGCCATTTACGGACGGGCAATCAGTGGCCGACTTGTTGAACGCAGGATCGACTGAAGCAACAGTTTTGCAGCTTGCCCGCTTCAATTCTCTGGGTATCTGGGCGGGAGAGGCCAGCGCGATGCGATTGGCCGGGCTTTCCGACAAGATTATTCTGGCTGTGGCGGAGCGCAGGTCGCAAGGCTTGCCTGTGCTCCCCGGCGAAAAACTGGGAGAACTGAAAAACACAGGCGCCAGCGACGCGACGATTCTGGACTTTGTGCAGAAAGGCTTGTCCGAAAAGTCCGTGAACGATTATGTCGCGCAGCGCAATCGCGTAGCCGGGCATAGTTTTGTTTACCAGAGGCGATCTCGAAAGGGCTGACGATCGCTGCACACTGGCGATTTCATTTTGCAGCGGGACTCTTCACGTATATCCTCACAAGTTGAAATTAAATTCAGAAGCGCTTGCATGGCGCCGGCTTGCATGCGGAAATTGCGAATCCCATGAAAATTGAAATCGTACAGGCGGGGAATCCAGTGTTGCGGCAGCGCGCGCGGCAATTGAGCGTGGAGGAAATTCGCAGCCGCGAAACGCAAAAACTGATGGAGGCGATGCGCACCTGCATGCACGAGGCGCCCGGCGTTGGACTCGCGGCTCCTCAAATCGGCTTGCCAATTCAGCTTGCGGTGATTGAAGACCGTGAGGAATATCACAAGGATGTTTCCGAAGCCCTGCTCGCGGAGCGCGAACGCCGTCCGGTTCCGTTTCACGCGATCATCAATCCCACGATCCAACTCATTGGCGAAGAAAAGGCAGAGTTTTTCGAGGGATGCCTCAGTGTAGCCGGATATTCCGCACTGGTCTCGAGGTCGCGCGTCGTGCGCGTAACCTGCCTTGATGAGTGGGGCGTCGCGCAAACGATAGAGGCCAGCGGATGGTATGCGCGGATATTGCAGCACGAAATCGATCACCTGAACGGCACGCTTTACATCGACCGCATGCGCGCGAGGTCGTATACCACGACGGAAAATCTGGTGGAGTTCTGGAAGGGCAAGTCCGTGAGCGAAATCAGGGCGGAACTGGAAATCGGGCATCCGGCTGATGCAACAACGGAATAGTTAATTCAACTTGTTTCAAGAAACTCGCCGCAGGCTCGAATGATCAGGAGGACCGTGTGATCGAAACTGTTGCAACAGATCGAGGCCCGAAGGCTATTGGACCGTATTCGCAGGCAGTTCGCGCCAACGGATTCGTATTTCTCTCGGGACAAATTCCGCTGGACCCAAAAACGCAGCAAATTGTGGAAGGGGACGTGGCCGTGCAGACGGAACGCGTCATGGAGAATTTAAAAGGCGTGGTGGAAGCGGCCGGATCGTCGCTGCATCGCGTGGTAAAAACTACGGTATTTCTCGCTGACATGAGCGATTTTGCGGCCATGAACGAAGTGTACGCGCGCTATTTCACGGCGCATGCTCCGGCGCGATCCACGGTGGAGGTGGCGCGGCTTCCTAAAAATGTGCGCGTCGAAATTGACCTGATCGCCTTGCTCTAGCGCGCGCTATGCGGGAATCGCTCAGTGAGCGGCGGCCTCCTGGGCCAACGGGCTCACTTTGGCGCGGCATTGTTCAGCGAGAGCCTCGACGGCGCCGCGTCCTTCGGGCTCTAATTTTGGCAGCACAGCGTCAAGCATGGCAATCGCTTCGTGCCAACGGCTCATGCCCGCTAGCATGGCGCCGTAGCTAACGGCAGCCTCAGGCAGATCTGGATTCAGTTCGAGAGCCCGACGAAATCCGCGCTCCGCTTCGGGAAAATGGGTCAGCGCAAATTGCGCGGTGGCCCAGTCGCTCCACCGTTCGGCGGTTTCCTCTTCGCGGATCACTTCATCGAGATGAGTGACCGCGTCTGCAAAAAATCCTTGCTCAAACAAGTACACCGCGTATTCGTGTTGTGAGTTGATCGACATAAAAAGTCCTCCTGCTTCGTGCTTCGTGGTCTCGCGAGGAATGAAAGCGCCGCATTTGCCGGCGTTGACGTAAGACGTGTTCCCGCGTAATGAAGTGCATTTTAAATGCCAACTCCGCAATGCGAATTCTGCCGCAAAGTAGCGCGTTTCATTGTGGAATTCGGCCTCTCTGCGACGCGACTTTCAGGGTCTTTAAAGCCAGTTTTTGTTTTGTCGATACAAGGTAGTGAGAGAATGTGGCGATTTCATGGTGGAATAATTTCGGTTATGCCCTGCCCGTCTCCAATATCCACTGGATTCCCGAGGTGCATATGACGCAAGCCAGACTGCTGATTCTGGAAGTCACTTCCCACTGCAACATGCACTGCACATTTTGCCCATCGGACGATCTTGTTCGACGCAAGGGAAATGTCAGCGATGAGCAGGCCCGGCAGTTGATTCGCATGGCCTCCGAAGTGTCTCCGGGCGTACCGATCATGTTCAATGTGCTGGGTGAGCCGTTTCTGAACAAGAAATTGTTTGAGTACATAGGGTTGTGCGAAGAAAATAAAGTTCCCGTCGTGCTCATTACCAACATTACGCTGCTCACCGAGGATCGCCTGCGGAAGCTTTTTACGTACAGCAACGTGCATTTGGCCATGAGTTTGCACACGCCGACCGAAAGAGCCTTCGCCAGTCGCGGCTACAAAAAGATCGACAACTTCCGGGACTATCTCGAGATGGTGTGTAATACAGTCGAAGCGAAGTTCCGCGCGGGGAGCAAGACCACGATTGAAATTTATCTCGCGAGCGAACTTATCGAAAACCTTATGCAGAACGACGCGGGTTCCCGGCTGTGGACCATGTATGACGACCCTGCGGAATACAAAGAAGGCTGGGATTTGTGCGCGAAACGGTTGACCGAACTTAGCGCCAAAATCGCGCGCGACTACCCAGAAGTTTTTACGGAAGGCATGGAAAACTTTCGGCGCGACCAAAAAGATCTAGTGAAAGCCGGCGAAATTGTTTTCCGGGCGGAAGATCTGCCGGAATGGCGGCTCGAAGGAGAGATGTCCGGCTGGCTGTGCGCGCCCGGCGTCTTCGTGCGCCGCAAAGGCTTCGGCATGTGGGCGTACCATGAAAAATTCGTACAGCGGCACGCGGAGGCGGGCCGGTTTGTATTTCACGAGGAGCGTACGGAACCGTTCCAGTGCGTGGGTGCGCTAACCTTTGGAATTCTTTCAGATGGCACCTACACGCTTTGTTGCCAGGATGTTGAAGGTCAAATGGACATAGGTAACATCGCCGACATGGAGCCGCGCACCGCATTCGAATCACCACGCCGCCAGGAAATTATAGACAATTGTGCGACTTCGAGGGTTTGCCGTCGCTGTGCAGGAAACACGATGATCTTGGACACGAAACCACTAATGGACCACTCCCAACCCGTCGATAAATTCGGATTCGGCTGGCACGCGTTCGAATCTTACCTTTTTGGGGTTGGCGCGCGTTGGACGTCGGGCAGTGCGAAATCGTATTTTTACACGCGAATTGATTCGGATGTGGTCGCTCTGGATTTCCGCTCTCCTTTCCATTCCGACACCAGATTTCAAGTGCTGTTGAGCGCTTACGATCCCGGTACAAAGAAATTTATACTGGCGCATTCGGAAGAGTTCTACGGAAGGAAGGATGCCTTGATGCGCGTGGATATTCCTGTAAAGCTGCGGGGGAATACGTTTTACCGGCTGACGATTCTTTCGCCAACGTACAGTCCCCAGGAACGACACGGTTCGCCGGACGCGCGCAGGCTGGGGTTGGCCGTAGCGGGGATCACGATTGAGGGACGCCCGTTCGAAAGCCTGGCCGACGACCAGCTCGCCTTAACCTTGGCCGGGTCGAACGCAGCGGCCTCGGCTGCGTCGTCGTATATATTTCCGATTCTGGGCTGATCGGCACCGGTTCTTCGTAGCGACCGCCCACTTTTCGGGCGACTTTCTGCGAGTCCAATCGAAGCTGAATCGTCACTCGCGCCCCGATTACTACCCAGCATGCAACCATCGTACGTCAATCAGGATAACCGCGACGATGGCTGCGCACCGTCGCATAATCGAAATATATTCGAACGCAGTCCTTCTGCTATTGCACCACCTTCCACATGAGCTTTGCATCTAACTCATGCGTACTCGCTCGCTTCCGCCCTTCTTACCGATTGGTTTTTTAAAATGGGACCGATCACTCAGTATGATCCTGTACGGCAACGGATTTAGTATGGAAAGCGTGCATGTTGGGGTAGATTTGTAGAAGTAAACGCCTTGGCCGATCCTCTGGGGAGGCTGCCTTTGCTTCTTCGCGAGAAAATTAATTTGGTCGTGCCCGGTCAATCATCCGGGCGTGCCTCCTTCTCTGCGCTCAGAGATTTGTCTGGAAAACTGTTAGCGATTGAACCGAGCCAATCCAACGAAGCTCCAATTACTCTGGCCCGGTTGTTTGACGAGCGATCCCACTCGCCCGAACTGCACTCCCTGATTGAAACGCTTAAGCCGATCCGCGCGCGAATTCTGGCAAATTCCGTTTTACAGGCCTGGGTAAAATGGTTTGGCTGGATAGTCGTCGTGCTCGCGGCGGTAGCCGCAGTGAGCAGCAAACTTGCAGAGCCCTTGTTCGTGGTCGCCGTTATCGCGCTGGTGGGGGCGATTGGCATTCTTGCGGCGATTTGGCGAGACCGGCCTTCGCACTATGAGGTGGCGCGGCGGCTGGATTTCGCCGCGGGCCTGAAAGATCGCCTGTCGACCGCCATTTTTCTTGGCGGGATACAGAACCCGGACGGAATCGTGGGCGAGCAGCGCAAAGACGCGCTCGAGCGCCTTGGAAAATTCGATCGCCGCGTTTTGTTTCCGTTTAAGTGGCCGGGAAACGGAAAGCGTGCGGCTGCGCTCGTGTTGCTTGTGGCTGGACTATTTGCCTATCGTATCCGCCATCAGGCGCCGCTGATTTCGCTTTTGCAATCGACGGCGCATTCGCAATTGCTGCAATCGATTCTGGCTCCCATAGCACGCGCGGTCGAAAAAGATATTCAGCGAACGATTGCGATGGTTACGGCAAAGCCGGATAGCGTTGGCGAAGACGCGCAGCGCGCGGGGGAAGCTGCGACCGAAGACCTCTGGAAGACTGACGAAAAGTCAGACACCGGGGACCAGCAAAAAAACGCAGCCGATGCGGGAAATCAGCCGCCGGACCAAGTGCAGCCGCCAGGCGACCAGGAGGGGACGCCTTCCGCCGATGGCCGCCAGCAGGATGGTAATTCGCAACAGCAGGAAAGCAATAATGGAAATGAAAGCTCGGACGGAAAAACGCAGGAACAGTCCGAGCAAGCGGGGCCGCAGGGGAAGCAATCCGCGAGCCAATCCCTCATGCAGGCCCTCAAAAACATGATGTCCAAATCGCCGAGTCAGCAATCCAGCAATGGCCGTCCGAATCAGCAGCCGCCCAACTCGCAAGGGTCGCCGCAATCCGGAAATTCCAATCAGCCGGGGGCACCGGAGACCGATAAGCGCGGCGATTCCAAGGGAAACTCGGACGCCAAGCAGAAAGCTTCGCAAACTGCGAGTGAGGGCGCCGGAAGCCAGCAGGGGACGAAAGACCTTCGCACGGATATGGAGTTGCACCCGCTGAACGCTGTTCCGGATCGCGTGGCGCTGGAATCCAGCGGATTTAAGGAACAGACGCGCATGAAAGTAGCCACGGAAACCGGCACGGCGCAGATGCCGATTCGCGATCAAGGGACGCAGCAGGACGCCGTGACGAACGGCTCGGAACAGGAAAACATTCCGGCGCGCTACCGCTTTTACGTGCAGCGATATTTCGAGCATGCGGGCAATGCCAAGTAATGAGTTAAAAATGCTCCCGAATTTTACCGGCACGACGGAAAAAACATTAGTTCCAGGCACGCGAAAAGAACGACAAGGATGGATTCATGACAAGTTCGGTGGGAACGGAAGGGCAGCCGGGCGGCCAACCTCTGGGAGCGCAAGCGGAATTTCTCGCTGAGAAAATGGCCGAGGTGCGCGCTGAAATTTCCAAGGCCATCGTGGGCCAGGCGGAAGTTGTTGAAGGCGTGCTGATCGCGTTGCTTGCCGGCGGACATGTGCTGCTGGAGGGTGCTCCGGGCCTTGGGAAAACGATGCTGGTGCGCACGCTGGCGCAGGCCGTGGCGCAGAAATATTCGCGCATCCAATTTACGCCGGACTTGATGCCCGCGGACGTGATTGGCACATCGGTGGTGCAGGAAAACGGCGACGGCAGAAAAGCGCTGGGGTTTCAGCCTGGGCCGATCTTTACAAACCTACTGCTCGCGGATGAAATTAATCGCGCCACGCCAAAAACGCAATCCGCGCTGCTGGAGGCAATGCAGGAAAAGCAGGTGACCGTGGCGCACACTTCGCACCTGCTCGATGAGCCGTTTTTCGTGATGGCCACGCAGAATCCACTCGAAATGGAAGGAACGTATCCGCTGCCTGAAGCGCAACTCGACCGGTTTCTTTTTAAGCTGCGCGTGCCGTATCCGGGTCGCGAAGACCTGCATGACATTCTGGATCGCACGACGCAAGGAGCGACCGCGACCGTAAATCCTGTCGTGAACGGCGCGCAGATTCTGGAGATGCGCAGAGTCGTGCGCAGTGTTCCTGTCGCGCCGCACGTGCAGGAGTATGTGGTGAAGCTGACGCTCGCGACGCATCCGGAAAATCGCGAAAATATTCTGGCCAGCAAATACATCCGTTACGGGAGTTCTCCGCGCGGCGCGCAAACGCTGGTGCTGGGCGGGAAAGTGCGCGCGCTGCTGGATGGGCGCTACAACGTGAGCCTCGAAGACATTCGCGAACTGATGCTTCCGGCGCTGCGCCACCGCATCATTCTGAATTTTGAAGCGCAGGCGGACGGCCGCGCGGCGGATGATTTGCTGGAAGAAATCGCAGGGAAGATTTCGACGAAATAAGGTTCCGGGCCCAGCCTGGGGCTTGCAAGCACGAAACCACACAGGCTGAAGCCTATGCTACAGGTAAACCAAATGGCCACTTCTGGACTTTTGCTGGATCGCGAATTCCTGAAAACACTGGAACAGGTCACGCTGCTGTGCCGCACGAATTTGTCCGGCGCGGTGGGGCCGGAACATCGTTCGCGAACGCGCGGGCCTGGCATGGAATTCGCCGATTACCGGCGCTACAGTTTTGGCGATGATCCGCGCTCGCTCGATTGGAGCGCGTACCTCCGCTTCGGAAAATTGTTTCTGAAGATTTACGAAACCGAGCAGCACATCCCGGTACGAGTTTTGATGGACTGCAGCGAATCCATGGAATTCGGCGATGGCGGCCAGTCCAAATTCCTTTACGCGCAGCGATTGACGGCGACGTTTGCCTATTTAGCGTTACTACATCTGGATACAACGGCCGTAATTCCTTTTGCGGATCGGCTGAAAAAACCGTTGGTGGTTTCGGGCGGGCGCGACCGTTTATGGCCCGTGCTGCAATTTCTGAGCGAGCAGAAATGCGCCGGAACGACGGACGTATTTACCTGCGTGAAAGAATTTTTGGGCAACTTTCCGTCGCGAGGGATTGTTTTTTTGGTTTCCGATTTCTTTGACGAGGAGGGCTGCGCGCGCGCGGTTGAGCTGCTGCGCTCCGCCGGTCACGATTTCGTTTCGGTGCAAGTACACAGCGCGGAAGAGCAGCATCCCACCGCCAGAGGGGAATTAATTCTGGAGGATGCTGAAACCGGGGTGCATCGCACAGTGGAATCCTCGCCGCAAAGCGCCATGCTTTACGAACGTAAATTTCAGGAATTTTCCTCGCGCGTGCGGCGGCTCGCCATTCGCAACGGCGGACGATATGCGCGCGCGGTGACCAATATCGCGTACCAGGAATTTGTTTTGCGCAGCCTGCGGAGCGGGCAGGTGCTGGCATGAATTGGCTGGCGCTCAGTCCTGCGTGGGTCGGTTCAATTTGGGTGGCGCTCGCTGCCGCTGCCCTGTGGCTCTATCTGCATCACCGCCGGCCGCAACACAGAAGAGTTTCGACGCTCCGGTTCTGGGCCAGCGTGCAGCCGATTTCGCAACCGCGCCGCCGTAAGCTTCGCGAGCCGTGGGCGCTTCTCGCGCAGATTTTATTTTTGCTCTTCCTCGTTTTGGCGCTGGCCAACCCGCGCTGGGGTCCTGTGTCCGAGGGTCGCAGCGTTGCGCTGGTAATCGATGCGTCGATCTGGTCGCGAGTGCATCCTGACGGAGAACGAGCTTGGATCGATCTCGCGCGTGCCGAAGCCCTGAAAGTTCTGGACGCACTCCCGAGCGGCGACCGCGTCCTACTGCTCCGTGCGGAGGCTGACGCGCCGCCGATTCTGCCTTTCACCACAGATCATGCCGCGCTGCGGCGCGCAATTCAAACGGTACAGCCCTCCAGCGTTGCGGCGGATATTCCTCGGGCGCTGGAAACCGGACGCGCGGCTTTGGGAGGTGCGCGACGCGGTCTTTTGGTGTACGTGGGCCCTGGCCTGATCAACGCGGATGAGGAACAAAGTTTCGATGAATTTCGCGCGCCGATGGAATCTCCGGCAGCGAGCGCAAACGCCCCGCAATTTTTAATGCGCGAGGTGGGCGATTTTGCTGCGGTGAAAAATCGCGGGATAACGCGGCTTTCTCTACGCCGTGACGCGGCGCAGCCCGACCGCTGGCACCTGCTGACACAAATAAAAAATTATGGAAACGAAAAAGCCGATGCGGTCTTGTCTTTTTCCGTGAATGGACAGCCGATCGGACAGCGCAAAGTAACCTTAGCCGCGCACGCGCTTTCGAGTGCTGAGGAAGAATTCAATTGGGACAGGGGTGGAATTCTCCAGGCAGAAATCAGTCCGGCGGACGCTATGCAAGCCGATGATAGCGCGTCCGTCAATATCCCGACATTTCGTACCGTCGGAGTCGCGGTGTTTGCCAGCGGCGCGTCGCCCTTTGCGTCGAGTCTGCTTGGAGTACTCTCCAGCAATCCTTATGTGCAAGCGCAGATTGTGCCGCCGGACCTGAGTGCGAGCGTTCAACCGGATGTGGCAATCTATCAGGGCCAGGAAATGCCTGCACAGCCGTCTTTCAATTCAATTTGGTTTTTGAGCGGGCCGTCGGTTGCCGGATCGAAACCCGTGCGCATCACGGGATGGAATTTGCAGCACCCGGTCACGCGCTGGGTGCGCACACGGGACGTCAGCGTGCGAAACCCCGCGATCCTTAAAACACAACCAGGGGATACCGTACTCGCGTACGCGGAATCGGATCCACCGTTGCCGCTGATCGTGGCGCGCGAACAGGCTGGGCGTCGAATTTTAATTGTGGGATTCAATCCCCAGGATTCTAATTTTCCGCTGGAGTCCGCATTTCCCCTGATGTTGGCGGGGAGCGTGGAGTGGATGACGCATTCCGTCGATGAAGTTGCGGATTCTCTTTCCACGGGCGAAGTCGACATTCCCGGTCCGGCCACAAAAATAATTACGCCGTCCGGCCGAGAAGTGCCGTTTGCGCGCAAGGGTGCGACTCTGCATTTGCTCGCACTGGAAACAGGAACGTATCGAATCGTTGGGCCCAACAGCGAAAGCAGTATTGCGATTAATCCACCAGCGTTGCCCGCTAAGCGCGTGCAACTAACCGCCGCCGAAAGTGCGGCAGTCGAACGAGAGCCGCTTCAGCCCCCGGCTTGGGACATGTGGAGGTGGCTCGCCATCGGCGCGATGCTGGCGCTGTGGGTGGAATGGGCGCTGTATTACATGGCGCGGGAGCGTCAGCGCGTGACGGAATTTCAGGATGCGTCCGTGGATCAGCCCAAACAGAATTTTGAAGAGGAACTGGAATTGGGAGGAGAATCCGCCGGGCGCAAAACAAACTTGGTGGGCAGGTGATGGCGTGACGTTTGACCAACCTATTTTTCTTTTGATGATTGGTCTGCTTCCGGTGCTGTGGGTGCTGATGCGAAAAATGCCCGGCGCATCGAACACGTGCCTGGCATTGAAGTGTGCGGCATTCACTGCGCTCGTGGTTGCCCTCGCCAGTCCGTGGGCTCCTCTGCGCACCGAAAAATTGGCCGTCACCGTTTTGATGGATACGTCCGCCAGCATGCCGCGGGAATCGCTGCAACGCGGCGAGGCCATGTTGCGTGACCTGGTGCACAAAAATTCCGGCGTTGAAATTCGACTCGTGACGTTTGCCGAGCATGCGAAGCTTCTCAGCGTGCCCGCGCAATCCAATCAGGTGAAAATTCCGCAAGGTGTGGATCCGCAGGAAGGAATGGCCACGAATGTGGAAGAGGCGCTGCAACTGGCGCTGAGCACATTTCCGTCTCAAGGGCAGCGGCGAATTTTGCTGATCAGCGACGGCAATGAAAATCGCGGGCACGCATTGACGGAAGCCTTGCGCGCCAGGGAAAGCGGCGTCGCGATTTTTACCGTACCCGCGGGCGGGACTGCGCCGCTGCCTGTGCAACTGGAAAATGTTGCGTCGCCCCAAGATGTGTTTTCAGGGGAACGTTTTCCAATGACCGTGCACCTGACGAGCGGCAGCGCCATGAAGGCACGAATCTGGATGACTTCCGAAGGCCAGGAAATCGCATCCACAAATGCAGATCTGGTTCCGGGAAGCAACGTGGTCAATCTCGAGGCGCGCGTTGCACGCAACGGAGTCAACCTTCTTGAAGTGCATGTTTCCAGCGGCGGCGCGGAGCAAGTAGTTGTCTCGCGCGCGATTACTGTGCGCAGGCCGCATGTTTTGTATGTGTCGGGCAACAACGAAACGTCGCGCCCGCTGCTGGACACTCTGAAACAAGCCGACGTTGATGTGGAATCCGTGACCGCGTTTCCCGTAAATCAGCCGGCGCGCGATTGGGATGCGGTGCTACTTGACAATTATCCCGACCATGAACTTGCCGCGGATGAAGACTTTGCGCTGGAGCGTTATGTGTACGCGGGCGGCGGATTAATTTTTATCGCCGGCGATAGCAACGCCAAGCTTCCCGAAGAGCCCAAAACGCCGTTTGAAAAAATGCTGCCGGTCCGCGCGGAGCCGCCGCCGCAAAAACCCACCGCCGTAGTGCTCGTGCTCGATAAATCCGGAAGCATGAGCGGGCCGAAAATCGAAATGGCGCGGGACGCCGCGCGGGCCAGCATCCGCACGCTGCGGCCCATCGACATGATCGGCGTGATTTCCTTTGACGAAACTTTTAACTGGGTGATTCCCATGGGTCCGGCTGGATCGCTGGAAGACAAAGGCAAATTGATCAATCAGATTACGGCCAACGGCGGCACAAAAATTTATCAGGCAGTGGAGTCCGGCTTCGAAGCCATCGTAAACGCGAAGGCCACACACAAGCACATCATTCTGCTGACGGACGGCGTTTCGACTCCCGGCACGCAGGAAGATTTTCCAAAGCTGGAAAAGGATGCGCTGGCGAAACACGTCACCATTTCTACGATCGGTGTTGGCGATTACATCAATCGCGATTTGCTCGATGAACTTGCGCACAAGACGAAAGGGAAATCCCACTTCGTCGAAAATCCAGAATCCATTCCGCAAATCATTAACGCTGAGGTGAAGTCCACGGAAGACTTGGCAATTCAGGAACGTCCGGTGCACGCCGTGCGCGTTCGTCCGGTGGAGTTCACCGATGGAATCGATTTTTCCAAGGCGCCGCGCCTGGAGGGATTTGTGCAGGCCGAGGCGAAAGAGGGATCGGAAGTGATTCTGCGCGTGGATGACAAGAAGCCGCTGCTCGTGCGCTGGCGTTACGGCCTCGGGCGCGTAATTGCGTTTATGTCTGACGCGAAAAGTCGCTGGGCGGCGCCCTGGGTGCGCTGGCAAGCGTTCGGAATGCTGTGGCCGCAGATGGTGCGCGATGTTTCCCACCGGGATCGTACGATTCGCGCGGGCGTCCGGCCGGGAAATCAGGAAGGCGAGGCCGTTGTTTTTTACGACGTACTGGACGATGCGAATAATCCCGGCGGCGAAGCACTCGACAAAGCGGGGCCGCCGCACATCGTGGTTGAGTCCAGGGACGCGGCGCCGCGAAACATTCCGCTGGAGCAAACTGCGCCCGGCCACTATGAAGCGCGCATTCCCGCGGATCAAGCTGGGTTGTATCATATCGTCTCGGGCAATTCGGAACTCATTCTGCCGGACGCCGGTTTCTACAGCGAATCGCAAGAAACGAAACCCCAGGCGGTGAACACGACGCTGCTCAGCGAAATCAGCCGCGTGACGGGCGGCGCAATGCATCCTTCGATGGAGCAGTTGCTGAATGACAAGGGCGCCATCGTGCGCGAACGCCAGCCGTTATGGTCCTACTGGCTCGTGCTCGCGTTGCTGCTGAATTTTGTGGAACTCGCACTTCGCAAGGGATTTTTTGAGCGGCTCGTAATGTGGGCGCGTAAGCATTCGCTCCTCGCCGGACAACCGGTTTAGTAGGACAGGCTCCAGCCTGTCTTCCTTTGAATTGTTGCTAGTCCAGCAGAAGTTAAACCCAGACAGGCTGAAGCCTGTCCTACTGAAGGCCTCCGTCTTCAATGCGGCGTCCAATTTGGATGCGCTGTAAACAACCCGTCCACAAATCCAATCTGGTAGCAAAGAAATAATCCGAATGCGATGCTTACAAGGCCGGATGCCATCGCTAATACGTGATTGAGTTTCGTGAAGCGATTCATGGAATAAGCGAAGGGCAGTGCTATGGCCGCAGTGATCAGCATCATGCCCGCAACCGTTCCCAGACCAAAAATAAGTAAATAAATAATGGCCCACATCGACCGGCTAATTGTGGTGAGCACGAGCAACGCGACGGCGGCCGATCCCGCAAGCCCGTGCACCACGCCAATGACCAGCGGGCGCAGAGAGTGAAATAATCCCATCTGCTTCCACCATTGCGGCGTCCAGCCGATAATAGAAAACGATTCCGCGGAAATCGCCTCGCCATCTTCGTGGTGCGTGTGAATCATTCTGCGGCCAAATATAAAATGCGAGTGCGATCCGGAGGCGAGTCTCCGGATCGTGATCCATTCCATCGCGCGGCGCAGGACGCCTGTCAGATTTAACACACCGAGTAGGATGAGCATGAAGCCAACGGATAATTCCATGGTTAGGCCGATGCGCGGCGGAATCGTGAGCTTGAATAAAATAATGGCCGAGCCTACGACGAGAATCGTGAGAGTGTGGCCCAGTCCCCAGAGAGCGCCAATCACGGCGGCGTGCAGCATCGTGCGCTCGCGACTGACGATGGTGGTTACGGCCACAACATGGTCGGGGTCGGTGGCGTGGCGCATGCCCAGAAAAAATCCTAAAAGAATAATGGCGACGGGCGTGATCATGTTTGTCGAGAGAACTGTACGCAGTTGAAGTTTTGTGTGGTCATGAGTCTTCCCGCCATGCCGATCCTTTCAGGAGCACTCATGTATTTTGGCACGGACTTCGCAAAGCGGGTAATCAGGTTGTTCGGGCATGCGCAGTCAGCGCCTAATACTTTCGATGCTCAAAAGGAGGGAGGTTGAGAAGAGTTTGCCGCCCTAGATCCCAGAGCTTCTGATTCGTGGAAGTCATGTCCGATGCGGAATGTGCAAGGAAACGGACCACGCAGCCGTTTCGCGCCAGCACGCTTGCCGCGCCTTTGATGTTCGGAATTCCGTTCAAGAGATCATTCAGTTGGGCGCAAAATTCTTTCCAAATGGAAAACCCATCCGCAAAAAATGCCACGCTTCCCAGGTAATCGAAATTGTCCATCCATCCCAGGCGATCGGGAGGATGCAGTGCGGCAAGGATTCTCGTCCGGTCGATGTAAACGGGGCGGCTAGATAAAAACACCTCCGTTCGCGAATCCATTTCCCGGAATTTCCAGCGCTCGCCATGCGCGACACGGCCCGAGGCCATGGAATCGAACACGATCGCGCGGCTACCCGGGGCCATTTCCACACGCAAGGATTGGCGGAGCGCCGCTTTTTCGTGAGGAATAATGTGGTCCGGAAAATATTCGAGCGTTGCGTTTTCCTCGACGCGAATCACGGTTTCGAGAATCGCCGGCTTGCCCAGAGTTCGATAAATACGCGTCGCGGAAGGTGTCGTCAGGCAAACATGCGTTCCGGCTCCCTGCACAATTTCCGTGGTGAGATGATCGCCGCCCAGAACTCCGCCAGTAGGATTTAAGAGCATCAGGTAGGACGCACCTCCGGCGACTGTAAGCGGAGTTAAAATTTGCAGCGGCAGCGAGAAGCGTGATCGCGCAAGGATTGTGCTTGCGCCGGTGCGAGCGAATCGCAGGCGGAGAAATCCGTCGCGCCCGACGCGACCGGAATTTAGCTCTCCCGGGAAATCACTGTTCGAGGAGAAGGGAATGGCGAATCCAGTCGATGAGGCTATCCACTCCGGTGCCGTCTTTGAGATTGGTAAAGACGTAGGGCCTCTCTCCACGCATGCGTCTCGCGTCGCGATCCATCACCGCTAAATCCGCGCCCACGTAGGGCGCGAGATCGATCTTGTTGATCACCAGCATTCCGGACTTCATGATGCCCGGCCCGCCCTTGCGCGGGATTTTTTCGCCTTCGGCCACATCGATCACATAAAACGTGGCATCCACCAATTCCGGACTGAATGTTGCCGCCAGATTGTCGCCGCCACTCTCGATAAACAAAATGTCCAGGTCCGGGAAACTGCGCATCAGCGCGCTGGAGGCTTCGAGGTTGACGGAGGCGTCTTCGCGAATCGCAGTGTGCGGGCAGCCGCCGGTTTCGACTCCCACAATTCGTTCGGCCGGAAGTACGCCTCGTCGCGTCAAAAATTCCGCGTCTTCGCGCGTGTAAATGTCGTTGGTGATCACAGCAAGTTGATAAGTAGATTTGAGGCGCGAGCAAAGCACTTCGACGAGCGCGGTTTTTCCGGAGCCAACAGGTCCCCCGACGCCGAGTTTGAGCGGCTTTGCGATCACGATCGAAAGAGCCTCGCATCGAGCAGCGCATGGTGCATGCTCGCGATTTCGAGCCCGGGAGCGAAGGAGCACATGTCCGCCTCGTTTTTATGCTGTGCGTCTGCCGCAAGCGTTGTGATGAGGGGCTGAACATTCCAAAGGATGCGTTGCCCGGCAAGCTGGCCGAGAGGAAGTAGCCGCAGCGCCGCGCCGACGAGCGCCGCGCTTGTGGAATACAGAAATGCACTCGTCATGTCCAGCGCGTTCCAATCAAGAACGCCTCCGACCATTCCGAAGATCACCGCGTGGTGGCCCAGCGTTTTTTCCGCAGCTACGGATTTTGTGAACTCTTCGAGCAGCGGATGGCAAGGAAGATGGGCAGCAGCGCGCAGAGTTTGGCGTCCGATCTGGCGGCTGGCGTCGCGCAATTCGCTCGGCATTTTCATCGCGTCAAGGGTCTCGTCGAGAGCGAGGCACGCATCGAGATTGTGAGTCGCCGCAGCTCGCCGCGAGCAAACCACAGCGATCGCATCCGTGGGCGCGGCGCATCCTTCCAAATACGCGCGCAGAAAACTTTCGACGCCGTTTGCGTCGCTGATTTCCTCGGCCTGCACGCACGCCTCTAAACCAAACGAGTGCGCGTAGGCGCCGGCGGGAAAGAGTCCGTCCGAAAATTGCAGCAGACTAAGAAATGGATTCATGTTGATGCTGTTGTGTGTTTCCAATGGGATCGAAAATCGCGTGGCGCTTTTCGCATCGCACGCCGAGCCGCTCCATCAGCCGCATCATGGCTTTGTCGTCAGGCACCAGAATTTTCCCCGCGTGGAAAGCAATAGGGTAATGGCGGTTGCCGATTTCAAAGGCAATCCTTACGGCTTCCGCGGTATCCGCCGGCGAAATTTCCAGGATCGCTTCCTCTGCCGCTTCGATCCGCAGGTACCAATCCGCGCCTACGTACAAAATCGAACCGGGCGCGGGATTTGTGCCTGTCGGAAGCGCGATTCCAACTTTGCGCCCACCCGCCGTGGTAAATCTTCCTCTCATCCAGCGGCGCTCTTCCCACGTAAAAACGAGTTTATCTTCCTGCTTGCCTTGTAAATCTTTCGGGTTCGCGGCGTCGGCAACGCGTTCGATGATGAGTGTGCTGCCCCACATCAGAAAAGAAAGTAACGCTGCGCCATGGGCAGCACGTGCGCCGCTTCGCAGGTGAGCAGCACACCGTCCGCGCGCACTTCGTAGGTGTCGGCATCGACTTCGATGTGCGGCAGCGCATCGTTATTGACCATGTCTTTCTTGGTGAGCCCGCGGCAATGATTCACGGCGACAGCTTTTTTCTTCAAACCAAGTTTTGCGCGCAAATCGGAATTCGCGGCGGCCTTCGACAGAAATGTCAACGAAGTCGACGCCAGCGCGCCTCCGTAACTTCCGTACATGGGTCGGTAAATCACAGGCTGCGGAGTGGGAATCGACGCATTCGCGTCGCCCATGGCGGCCCAGGCGATCATGCCGCCCTTCACAATCAGCTCAGGCTTCACGCCAAAAAACGCGGGCTTCCACAACACGAGATCCGCAAGCTTTCCGATTTCCACAGAGCCCACTTCATGCGAAATTCCGTGCGCGATGGCGGGATTAATCGTAAATTTTGCCACGTAACGGCGCACGCGAATATTATCGCTGCCGGAGTTTTCCCCGGGCAATGCGCCGCGCTGCTTTTTCATTTTGTCAGCTGTCTGCCACGTGCGCGTGATCACTTCGCCGATGCGCCCCATCGCTTGGGAGTCCGAGGACATCATGCTGATCGCGCCAATGTCATGCAGAACATCTTCCGCGGCAATTGTTTCCGCGCGGATGCGCGATTCGGCGAAGGCCACATCCTCAGGAATCGACGGACTCAAGTGATGGCAGACCATGAGCATGTCCAGATGCTCGTTGAGGGTATTTACGGTGAAGGGCATCGTGGGATTTGTAGAAGAGGGCAGGCAATTCGGCTCGCCGCAAACTTTGATAATGTCCGGCGCGTGCCCGCCTCCGGCGCCTTCAGTGTGATATGTGTGTATGGTGCGGCCCTTGAATGCGCGAATCGAATCCTGCACGTACCCCGCTTCGTTGATCGTGTCAGTGTGAATCGCCACCTGCACGTCGAACTCTTCCGCCACGGAAAGCGCGCAGTCGATGGCTGCGGGAGTCGTGCCCCAATCTTCGTGCAACTTCAGGCCGATCGCTCCGGCTTCAATCTGTTCGCGTAGCGGCTCGGGCGAAGAGCAATTTCCCTTGCCCAAAAATCCCATGTTCATCGGAAAGCCGTCCGCCGCCTCGAGCATGCGATGCATGTTCCAGATGCCAGGTGTGCAGGTCGTCGCGTCCGTGCCCGTGGCTGGCCCGGTCCCGCCGCCTATCAACGTGGTGAGTCCGCCAGACAAAGCGGTCTCCACAAGTTGCGGGCAAATGAAGTGCACGTGCGCGTCGATGCCGCCAGCCGTCACGATTTTTCCTTCGGCCGCGATCACTTCCGTTCCCGCGCCAACTACCATGCCCGCGCTCACTCCGTTCATGATGTCCGGGTTGCCTGCCTTGCCAATTCCCACGATTCGCCCGCCGCGGATTCCGATGTCAGCTTTGATGATTCCCCCGTGATCGACAATCACCGCATTGGTGATGACCAGATCCAAGACCCCGTTCGCGGAAGTCGCCGTCGAAGATTGCCCCATGCCGTCGCGGATCACTTTGCCGCCGCCGAATTTCGCTTCTTCGCCGGGGGTGGTCAGGTCTTTCTCAATTTCAATAAACAAATGCGTATCTGCCAAGCGGACACGGTCGCCCGTAGTTGGTCCATACAGATCTGCGTACTGGCGGCGGGGAATTTTCAGGCTCATGATTTTGTGTGCCGCAATTTTTTTCGAGAAAGTTTTCCGGTATCCAATTTCGCGAACCATTTTAGAGCTTTAAAACCCTTGTTCGAGTGCGCGTTTCAGCGCGGCGGCCTTGGTCGATTCGTCCACAGGCCCATTCGTCAGCCCGTTCAAGCCGAAAACCTGCTTCGTGCCGCCGATTTCGACGAGCATAATTTTCTTGGAGTCGCCCGGCTCAAATCGCACGGCGGTTCCCGCGGGAATATTCAACCGCATGCCAAAGGCAGCGCTACGGTCGAAGCGTAGCGCGCGATTCACTTCGAAGAAATGAAAATGGGAGCCCACTTGAATGGGACGATCGCCGGTGTTGGCAATTTCCAGCTCGATTTCGCGGCGGCCTTCATTGGCAATCACGTCGTCTTCGGCTAGTAGATATTCACCTGGAATCATGGTTACTCCGTTGCAGTTCACTAGGATAGGCGTCAGCTTGTCTTCTTTTAAATTTGCCTTAGGCCCATCGCAAAGGCAGACAGGCTGAAGCCTATCCTACCTCCTACCGGATCGGGTGGTGGACCGTCACTAATTTGGTGCCGTCCGGGAATGTTCCTTCCACCTGTACCTCATCCACCATTTCGGGCACGCCTTCCATCACGTCATCGTGCGTCAAAATGGTGGCGCCAAATTCCATCAGGTCGGAAACTGAGCGCCCATCGCGAATGCCTTCGAGAATGTCAGCGGTGATCAACGCCACGGCTTCGGGATAATTGAGGCGCAGGCCTCGTGCACGGCGCTTCCGCGCCAGTTCCGCAGCCGCGGCGATCATCAGCTTTTCAATTTCTCGTGGCGTCAGATGCATTTTGCGTATTCCGCCGGTCTTCCTGTGCTTTGTGCGCCTAACTGGCCCGAGCGCCATTGCGAACCAGCATTGCGAATCATAGCGAAGCCGCCAGCGAATGGAAATGCAAAATCCAAATGCTCAGCATTGCGCGACGCTTCCATCCAAGCGATAATCCGTTGCTGCCCAACCAATATTCTTCACAGGTGTGTGCCTGCAATTTCTCTGTGGGGTATGATGCGCAGGGCCAAAATCCAAATGCTTCAATACCTTGAGCAGCAAAAAGAGCTGACCAGCAATCAGCGCAAAATTATCGCCGCCGCCGTTCTGGGCGACATGCTGGAATTCTTTGACTATTTCCTCATCGGCTACGTCGTCGCATTCATTGCCGGTCCCTGGAAACTTACCTTCGGGCAATCGTCCGTAATCCTTTTGTCGTCCGGATTCGGCGCAATGTTTGGGGCTGTATTTTACGGTTGGCTCGCGGATAAAATCGGCCGTCGAAAAGTTTTCCTTATGACGGTGATCAACTTTTCGATCGCCACCGGAATTCTCACGTTTACGCCGGACAATGCCTGGGCATTCCTCTCGGTTTTCCGATTCCTTATCGGATTTGGCGTCGGCGGATTGTATTGCGTTGACCTCCCTCTTGTGCAGGAGTTCGTGCCAGCCTCGAAGCGCGGCATGGTAGGCGGCTTGGTCACGGCCGCGGTTCCCATAGGCGTTCTGATGGGGGCGGCGCTGGGCGCGTATGCCACGCCATATGTGGGCTGGAGAGGGTTGTTTGCCATCGGAATGGTGCCGGGCCTCTTGACGCTGCTGATTCGTGCTTGGGTGCCGGAATCGCCGCGCTGGCTCATCCAGATGGGCCGCATGGATGAAGCTCGCAAATCCATTGCTTGGGCTCTGGAAATCGACCCAGAAACACTACCCAAGGGAGCCCCCGAGGGACAAAAGCAAGTAGCGTCAAAGCTTTCTGACATTTTCAGGTATCCGCGCAGTCTGGCTGTCTCCTGGATCACCAATCTGGGGGCACAGACAGGCTATTACGGCCTTACACTCTGGGTTCCTACGCTAATGGTGCAACTGCTTGGCGTAACGCCAGCCAAAGCTTCCTTTTTGCTGATCTTCGTTAACTTTGCCGGCCTTTTTGGGCGGCTGGGATTGTCCTATCTTTCTGATTCCATTGGGCGTAAGGGTGCCGGAGCCATTGCCAGCTTTGGCGCGGCCATTCTGACGGTTCTGGCGGCTGTCTATCACAGCGCCTTTATCGGGACCTTTTCCGTGTTCTGGCTCATCCTGATCATCAATAACGCCTTTGCGGATGGAGGCTTCGCGATTGTTGGGCCCTATGCGTCTGAGGTGTGGCCGGTGGCGCTGAGAACCACCGGGATGGGCTCTGCGTACGGCTTCGGTGGCTTGGGCAAGGTGATCGGGCCGCTCGGCTTGGCGCTTATTGTGGGATCTTCGAACATTATTACGCCGAAGGCTTCGGTCGATGCGTTGGTGCCCGCATTCAGTTACCTCGCGGCGTGGTTTGCGATAGCGGGGTTCGCATACATTTTTATTGGGAAAGAGACGAAGGGGCAGTCGCTGGAGAAGATTGAGCAGGACCTTGAGGAGTCACGCAGTTCGTAGCAAAGTCTGGATCTAAACCCCCCGCGTCTAAAGACGCGGGCTACAGCAGTGTAGCCGACCTCTTAAGAGGCCGGGGTTTTCCCGCCGGTTCATCGCGATTGCGCCAACCTTTACTTCTTCCGTCGCGGATTATTGGCCATGCGTTCTAAGACCGTGCACACGGCGCCGGTGTCCTCCGCGCCCAATCCCATGGCCATGGCTGAGGTGTAAATTGCGGCACTGGCTGAAAGTAGCGGCGTGGGGCAATCGATTTTGCGGGCATAGTCGCCGATGATGGTCATATCTTTCTGCCAGGTTTTCACTTTCATGGTCGCGTCGGAGTAATCTCCTTTGACCATCATGGGACCACGCACCTGCAGCATGCGCGAGCCACCTGCGCCATCCGCCACCACTTTCAGTACGGTCTCCAGATCGAGGCCCGCCTTCATGGCCAATACCATGGCTTCGGCGGCGGCGACGTTGTGAATAGCGACTAAAAGATTGGCGACAAATTTCATTTTGCTGCCCGCGCCAAATTCACCCACGTAATAATTCGCGCGCGCAAAACCCTCCATTACCGGAGCGACGCGGTCACACGCCTTGCGCTCGCCGCTGGAATAGACGATTAGGTCTTTTACGCGTGCCTGCGCGCCTGTGCCGCTGAGCGTGCAATCCAGCAGAATCGTTCCGCGCGATGCCAGGCGATCGCGAGCTTCCTCCTTCACGGCAATCGGCAGCGTGCTGGTTTCTACCACGATTTGATTCTTGCGCGACGTTTTTGCAAGTTGCGCTGCGGTTTCGAGCAGCGCATCGGACGATGGCAGAGACGTCACGATGATGTCGCACTTTTTCGCGACCTCCTGAGCGTTGTGCGCGACGGTGCCGCCCAACTTCCGATGATCCTTCACTGCCGAAGGCACAACGTCGTAACCAACAACGGCGAAATCCGCCTTTATGAGATTGGCCGACATCGCCGAGCCCATAATTCCAAGTCCAATCATGCCCACCGGTTTAGAATCCATGTTTTTCCTTTCCCGTGATTTCAGCGGCGTAGATTTGAAGATAAACTCTAGCAGAGTAAAATTGCCAGGCGAAGAAGTTGTGCGGATTTTTCTCGAAACGACAAAGGAATCACAGCAAAGAGTGGAATTCCGTGTGATTATAATCTATAAATTTGTGCTGCAATTTTAACTCTATACCTAAAAGGTCGGAACTCATGTCAAACACGAAGGACAAAGTTACGCTTCAGGACATTCAGGCTAAGTCAGAACAGTTAAAAAATTGGGGACGCTGGGGCGCGGACGATGAAATCGGAACACTCAATAATATTTCTGCGCAGGACATCATCAAGGCGGCAGGACTGATCAAGAAGGGAAAAGTATTTTCGCTGGCTCTGAACTATGACAGTAATGGGCCGCAGAACGGCCTGTGGGGAAATCGCTTCAATCCGATTCACACCATGCTTGCCACGGGAACAGATGCGGTTGCCGGACGGCAGGAGTCGATTAAGATTCGCTACGCCGACGACATGGTGACCATGCCGCTGCAATGCGGGACGCAGTGGGATGCGCTCGGCCACGTTTTCAATGGGGAAAAAATGTGGAACGGGTATGACGCGCGGCTCGTGGATTCCAACGGCGCGGAAAAAAACGGCATTGAAAAAGTGAAAGATAAAATGGTGGGGCGCGGCGTGCTGTTGGACATCGCGCGGCACAAGGGCGTCGATTCGCTTGAGGACGGATACGGCATCAGTATTGCCGACCTCGAAAGCTGCGCCAAGGCGCAGGGCGTAGAAGTCCGCAAAGGCGATTTCGTAATTTTCCGCACGGGCCACATGGAGCGCTGCCTGAAGGAAAAGAAATGGGGCGGCTATGCGGGCGGCGACGCGCCAGGCCTGCGTTTTGAAACCGCGGACTGGATTCGGAGCACGGACATGGCTGCGATCTGCGCGGATACGTGGGGCTGCGAAGTCCGGCCGAACGAAACGACGGTGGCGAGCCAGCCGTGGCATTGGATCGTGATCCCCATGATCGGCATCAGCATGGGCGAGATTTTTTACCTGAAAGATCTGGCCGCGGACTGCGCGCAGGATAAAGTGTACGAATTCTTTTTCTGCGCGCCGCCCCTGCCCATCACTAAGGCAGTGGGATCGCCTGTGAATCCTATCGCGATTAAATGATTGGTGGCGTCGAGTAGCACAGCCACTCTTGGCTGTGTGCACTTTGCAAGACCGCACAGGCGGAAG
This sequence comes from Candidatus Acidiferrales bacterium, assembly GCA_035696345.1. Classification (GTDB taxonomy): domain Bacteria; phylum Acidobacteriota; class Terriglobia; order Acidiferrales; family UBA7541; genus Palsa-360. The sequence goes on along the minus strand of DASRQU010000007.1, from coordinate 36,003 downwards.
TGCCTGTGCTACTTAAACGTTAGCAAACCATTTTTCAGCGCGAATATATGAAATCAAATTCGGTGTGGCCCGTCGTCGTCGTGGGTGCAGGGCCGAACGGGCTCACCATCGCGAATTTATTTGCGCGATACGGCGTCGACGTTCTCTTAATTGAGCGCAATGAAAGTACTGTGCAGGAGCCGCGCGCCGTTTCCATTGACGATGAAGCCCTGCGCACGATGCAGTCGATCGGCGTGGTCGATGAAGTTGTCTCCCGTGTTGTCCTCGGCTACGGTTCCGATTATTTCACCGAGCGCGGCTCGTGTTTTCTGCGCGTGCGTCCCACGACAAAAGAATACGGTTACCCGCGCCGCAACGCTTTTCGTCAACCTGTCTTCGAGCAGCAGCTCCAGGAATATTTCCGCACGCACGCTACGCGGGACACCCGCTCCGAAGCATGGTTCAGCACCGAGCTAATCGATTTCCACCAAACCGCGGACGAAGTGCATCTTGTCTTGCGGCGCGCGGACCGAAGCCTGGCCGAGGTGTCGACGCCGTATTTGGTCGCGTGCGATGGCGGCCGCAGCTTCGTGCGCGAAAAGCTGGGGATCAAGCTCAGCGGTTCCACGTTTCGGGAACGTTGGCTCATTCTCGATCTGGAGGAAACGCGCGACCCTTCGCGCGACACAAAAGTTTTTTGCGATCCCGCGCGCCCGTGCCTCTCGCTTCCCGGACCTGACCGGACGCGACGCTTTGAATTCATGCTGCAGGAAGGCGAAATTGAGCCGGAAGTTACTTCTCCCGAGTTCACACGAAAATTATTGAAGCGGCATGGCGAAGAAAACACCCCGCTGCGCCGTGCCCGCGTATACACGTTTCATGCGCGCATGGCGGACCGCTGGAGAGACGGCCGCATCTTTCTCGTGGGCGATGCCGCGCACCTCACTCCGCCGTTTGCCGGGCAAGGAATGAACAGCGGCATCCGCGATGCACACAATCTTGCCTGGAAACTGGCGTGTGTGATTCAGGGACGCCTCGGCCCGAGGTTGCTGGATACATACGAAAAGGAGCGGCGCAAACATGCTTGGGAAATGATTCTACTCGCGCTACGCATGGGGAAAGTGATGATGCCGCGAAGCCGAGCGAGCGCTTTCGGTTTGCAGGCGGCTTTTCGCGTGCTCGGACTCGTTCCGCCTGCGCGGACATATTTTGCAGAAATGAAATACAAACCCAAACCGCGTTTTGACGAAGGTTTTGTGGTGCGGGAAAAAAAACATTCCGACTTATCGCTGATTGGCAGACTGCTTCCACAGCCACGAGTGCGTTTCGCCGGCCGCGAATGTTTGCTGGACGATTTTCTGGGTAACGGATTCGCTTTGCTCGCCCTCCCGCAGACACATCCGCGCCTGTTTGAAAATCTGCGTGCCGATCTCTGGCCGCAACTCAACTTGCAGCGCATCGCCATCCGCGAATCCGGCGACATCGAACCTTCGCCGGATGAAGTGACCTGCCTGTACCAAACGAACGAAGAATTTCCCCGCGCCTTAAAACAAATTTCCCCCGGCCTGCTACTCATTCGCCCGGATCGTTACGTCGCCGCGTTTTTACCTGTTGATGCTGTCGACGCAGCAATACGATCCGTAGACGATACTGTTGCGCGAACCTGGAAATAGTATTTTTGCTTTCTCAGGCTATGCCTTCGCGGGAATTGTCCACAATTGACCAGTTTGTTGCGCGGGGTAAGACAAACTTTAGCTGCGCGCCGCTTGCGTTTTTGCCGTGTAGTTCAATGACGCGTACCAATTACCGCGTCCTTGCGGCACAAGATCCAGGACGTTGTAAACGGGAGTCATTAGGTCGATTCCGCGTTCCTTAATCTCCTGTCCCATCCGTGGATGAGCCGAATAGGAGTGGCGGACGGACCCGTCTTTTTCTTTGGTAAAAACCGAAATCGTGGAATCCTGGCGGCCTTCGCGGTCTTCGCTGCCCAAGTCATACTTAAACGTGCTCTCGCCGCAGCTAAGCAGGCGCAAGTTGTTCCACCCGCGTTTGCGCGCATATGCCCGCAGCGTCGCTGGATCAGCCGCTGCGGCGATCGCGAAGTCCACGTTTTGCGTCAAGTGGTGCTCCACCCCGTTGTAGCCGTCGATCCACATCGTGCACATGGGGCACGGATTGGCTTGCTTCTTCCCGTACATGAAGTGGTAGATAACCAGCGGGCGCGTTAACGCCGAAAACAATTCGCTCAATCGCACGGTTGAAACTGGCGAGTCGCCGGAATCGAGCTGCGAAGGTCCTTCGGTAAAAGTATAGTCCTCTAGAATCGCGCCCGAAGGAAGTGCGCGGCGAAGTTCCGCGACGCGCTCGCGTTGACGCATCAAATCTATTTCCGCTAATCGGAGTTCTTCTCGTCTGGCGAGGTACTCAGCTGACTCGTTAATTAAATTCGTTTGTCGAAATGTTCCGTCAATGAACTCGTTTACCATGGATATCTCCTGACGAGCGCACTTCTGTTGCGGATGCGGTGCACGGCTTCTTTTGCCGACGATATTAATATGGTGCGGGGCGGGGGTCCACCGTTCAACGAAAATCTACGCCAGTCCAGACATAAAAACCTATACGTCATTCCCTGTAGTTCGTTAATTGAGGAAGTCGTGTGAAATCCACGGCCCCCGGCCGTCCCGCACACGAGCGGCCGCGTTTTTGATTCTGCGAACCGGGGAGGCTTAGAAAATCAAAAGCCCCGCCCTCGAAAACTTCTCAAAGGCGGGGCTAGGCACACGAAATTGCGGATCGGCTTGCCCGTTCGTGAAGCAGAGAGTCAAGCCGGACCTTATCTGAGACTAAAGCCTACTGCGACTCGCCGCTCAAATCGTAACCCGCGTGCCATCGAACAGATTGAATACGTAACCCACGAAAGGTTCCTGATAGTTAGAGTGCATGTCGCGCAGCAAGCTGATTGCGGTTTGCTCGCCGAGCACATTGGCCGAATTGGCATCCGAACGCCAGTGGACGCCGGCTATGTTGCGGCCCTGAGAAACATTCGATGCCAGCTTGTTGAGTTCGCCTTCCACGGTGAGAGGCGGCTCCCCAGCTGGCGCGACGTAGGGGATGAGGGTGTTGCCATGGTCGGCGGGATTTGGAACCATTGGATCGTGAATCAGTTGGCTCCCATCGAACAGCGCTTTAAGAATCGTGATCGACGCGCCGGCGACCGTTGCGTGGCCCGACGCATACGAAGGATGATTCGGCGATCCTTCCGGGTATGCCTGTGCCTGAAGCGCTGAACCGAATCGTGATAACACGGTAGAGAGCGCGGCGGAATTTGTCAGGTCCGAGTGGACGGGGTATTTCGCTTTGCCCAGACGCATGGCCTCGACACGCCCGCCAAATTCTTCCGGCCGCAATCTGCGATGCACGAGCCATTTCTGGTACCACTCGTTTTTTAAAGCTCGAGTTGACGCCTCGCAGGTCATCGTCAGAATCTCGGGGCCGCCAAAACTTCCGAAGCCGACCATTGAGCGCGAACCGTTGGGATCAAGCACTGGATTGCGTTTGTGTCCAGCGCCACCGTCAATCACGCGCCCGTAGGGATTTCCCGGGTTGGCGAGATATCCGCCGCCGAGCAAGTGCAAGCAGGCAACGAAATATGCTTGAAACAGCGCGTCGATGTGGACATAGTGGCCAAGATCTCGCCCCTCATCCAGATATGACGTGCCCATGTATGTGGGAGAACCCGTATCGACGCCGTTCTGAACGTCGAGCCAGTCTTGCCACTTCGTCATGTAGTCGACACCGCCCATAATGTTCTGCACTCGCGTGTCGACAAGCTGCGTGCCGAACTTCACTGGCTGCAGAAGGAATTGCGACACGTACGGACCATTCATGCAGCCGTTGTAACTATCGCGAAAAAGTGACTGCGGTGTTACGTTGCCGTCTATTTTGGGGCCGCGGAAGTCGGACATTTTGGAGAGGTCTGCGCACGCTGCCTGGACGGTTGCATCGGTTTGATACGACGAGAACTCTACGTCCCGCAAAAGCGACATCCAATAGAGCTCTACCATTTCACCAGCGGTCTGCGCGCTCGCGAATGCCGGAGCTGGTGGGAGTTTTAGCTGATGGGAATCCGTGCCTTCCAGATCGTAATTGTAGCTGGAAATCGGATCGACCAGGCGACGTTGAACCGATGGATCTGCCGAACCAAAGTGACCGTTAGTGGGCAAAGCTTCGAAGTCGGAGAAACGTCCGCTGCGCAGTGCTCCAAGAAGCGCCGTGTACGCCGCCGGATCGACTTCTCCGGTCGTAGGATCGTGCTTCAGGCACTTGGAATAACTGGCAAAATGCGACGGATAGAGAGCTTCGTCACCATTGTCTGGATGATCTGGAATGGGAACTTGATTGGCGTCCCATTCCGCCGCACGCTCGCGAGTGCGCTCCGCCGAACTAGCCCGTTGCCTTCCGCCTTGAGGACCGACGTCGTCGGCGTAAGCGTTGCGCTCGGACAGGATTGAGCTCGCGGGTAAAGCTGCTGCTACTGCCGCTGAAGCACCCAAGGTGCTGAGAAATGCGCGTCTATTAGTATGATTATGTTGCTTCTTTTTCTTGTCGTCCATTGAACTTTCCCCCCTGCAGGTGATGGAACGTGGATCCAAGTGAATAAGGTGATCTAGGTGTTTTCACCTCGGTTCCAATATTAGAAATTCATAGGAATGCTAACAACTGGCCCTCGGTCTAGGTTTTGTACAGGCCCGCGACGCGTCTTACCTAGCGGGCTGTGCAGTGAAATCCAAAGGGGACGCGTCCGTGGGACTTAACTCTCGCGTGATAGGCGAATTCCAGGAGGCTGGAAACCTGGCGCTCGATTGTTATTTCGCGCTATATTTCTTCGGTAGGGTTAACCCCGGCGATGCGTTTATTAAAATTGGTATCGACTCTGATGCTTTATTAGGAATGACGGGGTGTTGTGTATCCTGGCCTGCGACAAGGTCCAATCGTTCCGGGAACACCGGAAATACGGAGATCATGATGCGGAAATCATATTTGGCGCTCGCCATAATCGCGGGCGGAGTTTTTCTGGCAGGGCAATTTTCCTTGGCCACACAAGGATACGCGGAAACGGCGGCGAAAATCCAGGGCGCGGTGGCGCTCGCTGGGCAAGTTACCTCTGCCGAAGAGGGGCCAATGGAAGGGGTGCTGGTCAGCGCGAAGAAAAAAGACTCGACGATGACGGTAACGGTCGCCACCGACAAGAGCGGGCACTATCAATTTCCTGCGGCGAAATTGGATGTCGGTTCGTACACGATTTCCATACGCGCGGTTGGCTACGATCTGGACAGCCCTAACACGATTGACATCAGCGCGAAGTCGCCCGCCACCGACGACCTGAAACTCAAGAAAACCGCGAACCTGGCGAGGCAGTTATCGAATGCTGAATGGCTCGAAAGCATGCCGGGAACGGCCGAGCAGAAATCTTTTCTGCGGAATTGCGTGACGTGCCATACATTGCAGCGGCCCATCATGTCGAGCCACGATGCGGACGAATTTATTCAAGTGCAACAGCGGATGGCGGGTTACGTCAATCAGAGCACGCCGCTCGTTCCGCAAAAGCGGCTGGCGGACCGGCTAGCCGTCCAACTGGTGAATCACGGATCAGAAAATCAGCTCACGCGGCAAAAGGAAACGCTGCAAAAACAAGCCGAGTTTCTGGCCAGCATTAACCTGAGCACAGGCACGGAATGGAATTACCCGCTGAAAACTTTTCCACGTCCTTCGGGCCGGGCCACTCGCGTGATTATCACGGAATATGATCTTCCGGCGCGCACAAGGCAGCCGCATGACGTGATCGTCGATTCTGACGGCATGGTTTGGTACATCAGTTTTGGCGAGCAGATTTTGGGCAAGATGGATCCAAAAACGGGCAAGACTACGGAATTTCCAATTCCTATATTGAAGCCGGCGTCACCCACCGGCGAATTGGCGCTGCGTCCAGATCAGGACGGAAATCTTTGGATTGGCATGATGTATCAGGGTGGCTTCGCAAAATTTGACAGGAAGACGGAAAAATTTCAGACCTATAGCATGCCTGCCGACCAGAACAAGGATTACACGCAGATCAACCAAATCGATGCCTTGCATGCCAGGGTGGACGGAAAAATCTGGGTGCAGGAATCGGGCACGTTCACAATCAGCCGCATGGACCTGGCGAGCGGCAAGTTTGAACTTTTCACCCCTTATCCGGAGCCGAGCCCCAATATTTACGATGTGATTTCCGACGCGCAGAATAATGCCTATTTCACGACATTTGGCCTCGCCGAGATCGGAAAGATCGACGCGACGACTGGGAAAATTACCTACTACAAAACGCCCACTGCGAATTCCGCGCCGCGTCGCGGTTCACTCGATTCCGCCGGGCACATCTGGTTCGGCGAATACCGCGGCGACCGCATCGCAAGGTTCGACCCGGAGACCGAGAAGTTTCAAGAATGGACTCCACCGACTCCTTGGGCACTTCCGTACGACGTTGTAGCTGATAAAAATGGCGAAGCTTGGGCCGGCTCCATGGTGAATGACCGGATCACGCGCCTCGACCCCAAAAGTGGCCAGATGACGGACTATTTGCTGCCGCGCGAAACGAACATCCGCAGGGTGTTTGTGGATAATTCCACGACGCCTGTTACGTTCTGGGTTGGGAATGACCACGCCGCATCGATCATCAAGCTGGAACCGCTGGACTAGGACGGGTGCGCCATAACGCGTGTGGTGTCGGGATAAGTCGAAGAATTAATTGGTGGGCCTGGGTAGACTTGAACTACCGACCTCGCCCTTATCAGGGGCGCGCTCTAGCCACCTGAGCTACAGGCCCATTTGGGAAGCAACCGCTGAGCAGTACAAGCATGATAGCGGTCGAGCAACGAACGGGTCAAGTACAGAGCGGAAAAAGCGCATAAATAGAGTCTCTGTCCGTCACGCGTGAACCGCCGGAATCTCGCAAAAATTGCTCAAGTCGGGGCCCGCTATGGGTGTATATTGCGCGCAGTCGAACGTTCTGGGGAAAATTTAGAGTGTAATCTAACGGACTGCCTGAGTACGCAGGAGGCTGCTCGTGAAAATGTCGAAGCCGAACTTCACGGTCGTTCTGGGTCTGATATTCCTGGCTACGTTTTCGTACTCGAAAAGCGTACGGGCGCAAGATGCAAGAACCGGCCGGTCAACCGGGCCAATCGTCACGGGAAAAGTTTATGCGTTTGAAAAGATTGCCGACGGCGTTTACTACACGACTTCGGATAGTCCGATGGCCGTGGGCGGAAACCATACGATTATTGTCGGCGACCAGAATGTTTTTCTGGTGGACGCCGGCACGACGCCTGCCGCCGCGCGCGCTCTTCTTGCTGATATGAAGCTGATCACGGACAAGCCTGTGCGCTGGGTGGTTAATACGCACTTTCATTACGACCACACGGATGGCAACTCGATCTTCGGGCCTGAGGTGGAAATTATCGGCACTGAATATGTTCGACACATGATCGCCGATGAGGATGTACTGCACATTGAGCCGTTCAAGACGGCGATGGCGCTGATGCCAACTCAAGTAGACGCGCTGAAAAAACAAATTGCTGATGAAAAAGATGCGGCGCGACGCACAAGGCTGGAAACGCAACTCGCGGCCAAGCAAGCGGACTGGGAAGAATTTAAAACGCTGAAACCTGCTCCGCCGAACGTGACCTACAACTCAAAAATGACAGTATTTCAGGGGACGCGCGAAATCCAGTTGCTGTTTCTGGGCCGCGGGCATACGCAGGGCGACACGGTCGTCTATCTGCCGAAAGAGCAAATCGTGTGCAGCGGCGACCTGATGGAAACCCAGCCCGCCTACATGGGCAACGCTTTTTTCGATGAGTGGATTGCCACGCTCGATAAGATGAAAGAACTGAATTTTGAAACCATGTTGCCCGGTCACGGCGTGCCATTCCACAACAAAGCGCTCATCACGGCGTATCAAAGTTACCTTAAAGACTTAATGACTCAGGTTGCGGCGCTGCGCAAGCAGGGAGTTTCGGCGGATGATGCCGCGAAGAAGGTGGACATGACTTCGCACAAAGCCGATTTCCCTCAAATACAGGGGCCGGGGGCTGAGATTAGAGGCGTCCGCCGCATGTATGAGTGGATGGACGACCGTCCGCATTAGCAAATCGATCCGCTGTACGTTCATTTCAGACGCGAATGTTATTCCGCATCTTCCAAAGTGGGTAAAAACTCTGAAGCAGACGACCGACGGGAATCTCGTGGAACTTGCGCATGCCAATGGCGCACAGCTTGCAACGCTGGATGCAAAAATTCCGGGCAGCTTCTTAATTCCATCCATTCGCTAGCTACGGCCATCGGCAAACGCAAGCGCAAGGCAGGGCTTACTGCTTGTTCCACATCATCATGTTGTCGAAATCGCCTGCGGGGCTCGTGCCCTTGGCATGGATGGCCAGCGTTTTGCCGCCGTTGGAAACTTCAAACGTCGTAACTTCCACTTGTTTCCCGGCCTTGAAGAATTTTGCTTCATACTTGTTGGCGTCGATTTTCTTGGACGTGATTTTATCCGCGGTGTTGGGAATCGCGCCAATCGTCGGATATTCCTTGCCGTCTCCCAGGATCGTGTAGCCGTAGGACGAGGCTTTTCCCGTGGCGCCCACAGAGTCCACCATTACCTTGCCGGACGCTTCCCATGTGCGCGTCTGGCTTTGCGGCGGCGGTCCAGGAGTGTACTTCGAGTTCGCCACGTCCAGCTTCCACGTGCCTACGAATGGATTATTCTGAGCCATCAACACGCTTCCCGCTGTCAAAACAACTAGAAGACCCGCAAAAACCGCTACTCGTCGCTTCATCAAACATCCTCCCGAAACAGATTTTTGTGCAAAGGTGATTTATTTTTAAAGCAGTAAGCAAAAGGTTATGTCGCCGAACATCGGGAGTCAAGGGTCTGCCGAGTGTACGATGTAATTTTACTTGCTCGTGAGACGGGCTTCGGAGGACTCTTCGCCCCGCATATTTCGGGCGAAGAGGGCGACCCGACGGTTCCCGCAGCTTGCGCAAAATCGTGGCGACCTATGAGCGTCGCCCTCCCCAATCCGGACGGCCTCTACGAAAGCAACCGCAAAAGCGGCGCACTTACTCGGCACCATTTGCGACGCTTAGGCTTGAGGCTGTGCGGGCGGGTAGCGTATCATTCATTCTTCACGAATTCGTTCACAGCGGCAGGGGCGGCCGAACACAAAAATGATTACGCGCAAAATTGGCGAAGGTGGCCGCTGGCTGCTTGAGAAAATTGTAGATGCGATTGCCGCGACGGGCATAAATCCCAACCTTCTTACTTTCTTCGGCCTTCTGGTGAACTGCTGGGCGGCTTATTTATTTGCAGTGGGAAGGTTCCGCGGCGGCGCCATGGTAATTTTCTTTGCCGCGTTTCTGGACATGCTCGATGGTCAGGTTGCGCGAAGGGAAAAACGCGTCACCGCATTCGGCGCATTTTTCGATTCCACGCTGGACCGCTACTCGGACATGGCACTGTACATGGGCTTGCTCGTGTATTATGCCGTTGCGCAGCGGACATCTTATGTTGTGCTTTCCGCTGTTGCGACCGCCGGGTCGGTAATGGTCAGCTATTCCCGCGCGCGCGCCGAGTCTCTCATTCCTCTTTGCAAAGTCGGCTTCATGGAGCGCCCGGAGCGCATGGTTCTTCTAATGCTCGGAGGACTTTTCAATCGCATGGCCCCCGTGCTTTGGGTCATCGCAATTGTTGCCACGCTCACCGTCATTCACCGCATCGCCTACACTTGGAAAGAAACCAAGGCAGGGCGCACGCTCCCCGGAATTCGCCTCTCTCTGTAGTTATTTTCAATTTGTATGGATGGCTGATGGAAAATCAGGCGCGCTGTTTCAACTTTTCTGCGCCCAGGTGGGCTTCCTCAATCGGCTCGGCGATGATTGCGTGAACGCGATCACGCAGCGCCGGAAAGTCTTCCTTCCGCAAATCTTTTGTTTCGATCACGTCGTGCAGATGCACGGTTACGGTGCCGGGCCGAATCAGCCAGCTTGTTTTTTTGTTAAATTCGAAGGCGCCGACGACGCTTACGGGAATTATGGGCGTACCGAATTGCAGTGCCATTCGGAACACGCCGTCTTTAAAGGGGCCGACATGGCCGTCGCGCGTTCGCTGCCCTTCCGGGAATACGGCGAGGCTGACGCCGGAATCCAGTGCAGCACGGGTCAGGCGCCACATGCGCTTCAGGTCGGATGGGCGGCTCACATCTGGCACCGGGACGTTTCCAAAGCGTTTCATCATCCAGCCATATACTGGAATTCGAAAATGGGATTCGAGTTCCAGGCCACGCAAAAATTGCGGAATCGTGGCATAAAGCAAAAAAGGATCGAATAAGTTGACGTGATTAACCAGAAAAAAACATGTCCGCCCGGGGTCGAATCCGGAAGAGCGTTGCACCACCACATTCACGCCCGCGAGCCTCATGACCACGCGGCAAAGCATGCGCTGTGCGCCGTCGTTCTTGCGCGGGTCGACAAAAATACCGAGCAGCACTAGAAAGCTTGCGACAGGAAAGAAAAATGCCGCTGAAAGCAGCCAGTGATACGTGCTGCGCGCAATGGCCCACGCGCGACGCGGCCCTTGCGCCCCGGACGCTTCCGTCGCGGCGCGGGCAGGAATCGGTTGCTCGGTTTCTCCGTTCATACCATTACGTCGATCGCGCCGGGCAATACTTCCAGCGATTCTGCCTCGAGCGTGAGCACCTCTCCATCGACGACCACATCGACAGGATTCTTCAAATCAAATTGGATGCGCGTCGCCGTGCGTCGTGAAGCCATGGGATGGCGAATGTGCGTACCCGTAAACAGCGTCGGCAAATTTCTTATCAGGCCCAAACGCCCGATGGGTCCCCAATGGACATATTCAATCGCGCCGCTATCGATTGCCGCTTGCGGTGCGATCATCATCTTACCGCCGGTGTACTTGCTGTTGCTAAACGCGACGAACAAGCAGCGGCGGTCGTCCTGATCGCCATCCGCGCGCAGCGGAAACGGGCGACGATGCAGCCGGGCAAGCGAAACGAGGACTCCGACCAGATAGCCGGGCTCGCCCAGAAATTTCAGGTGACGATTCGTCAGAGTCGCGACGTCAGCCGCGAAGCCCATGTTCAGCGTATTGATGTAATAAATTGCGCCGCCCGCGTGATTTAGCCGGATCACGTCGCATGGACGTGTGCGCTTTTCGAGGATCGCCTTGGTGCCGAACTCGGCGAGGTCCGTTCCGTTTTGTACAAAGTCCCGCAAAAACGAATTTCCCGTTCCGAGCGGAAGAAATCCCAGCGACGGGCGTCCTTCCGTTGCGGCTTCGGGAAAAATTCCGTTTACGATTTCGAAGCTTGTGCCGTCGCCGCCCACAGCGATGAATTTTCGGAAGCCCTGCGCATATGCACCGTTTGCGTACACCGTGCCCTCGCCGGGCGCGCGCGTTTCACGCACCTCGAGATGCAGGCCTGCCGCGCGAAGACGATCGAGCGCCCGCGCGGCCAGTTTGCCGCACCGGCCGCCCCCGGCTGCGGGATTTACGATCGTGAAGTAAGCGTCATTCACAGAGGAACCATCGCGCCCCGCTCCAGCTGCTTGCCGATCTGGCCGGCAAGGATCGGGCGCCTGATTTTCATCGCGGCGTTGCGCGTGAAATCCTGATCCCAGACTACATAGCCGGCCACGCGCTTGTAATTCAACAGCCGCGAATTGCGGCGCGCAAGCTCGTTGATCAATGCGTCGTTCACGGTTTGTCCCGGCTCCGGATGCAGCACCAGCACAAGCTGCTCGCCCGTCATCGTGTGTTGCGGCCAGATATAGTTCGCCGCAAACACGCAGAACTCTTTTACCGCGATGCCCTCGAAATTGTTCTCAATGTCCTCTGGATAAATATTTTTTCCTTCGGCCGTAACGATCATGTTCTTCTTGCGGCCAAAAAGTTGCAAATGCCCGCTGGAATCGAGACGGCCCAGGTCGCCGGTCATCAGCCACCCGTTCACGATGGTTTCAGCAGTCATCTCCGGATCGTCGAGATACTCGGACATCACCGTCTTGCTGCGAACGGACACTTCGCCGATTCCGTCAGCATCGGGCTGTGCGATACGAATTTCCATGCCGCGCACGTGCTTTCCTACGGTATCGGGCCGAAATGGACGCAAATCGTTCAGCGTTATGGCCGTGCACGCCTCCGTGCAACCGTATCCGTTGTAAATCGGAATGCCAATGTCATGAAAAAATTCAATCGTCGCGGGTTCAGTAAATGCGCCGCCAACGAGCAGCGCTTGCAATCCACCGCCAAATGCCTTGTGAATTTCTTTCAGCAGCGCACGGCTGAGACTAGGCCGGGGTTTTCCTCGCGTGAGCGCACGATTCAGGCTGATGAGCGCGTCCAGCATTTTGCGTTTGCCGGGCGGTAGCGCCGCGAATTTCTCACGCAACCCGCGTTGCAGATTTTTTAGAATAAGCGGGACGACAGCCATGTATGTAATTTTATATTTCGTAAAAGCTTCCCTGATGAATTCCGGCCGCAGCGTGCGCAGGTGCACCACGGTTCCTCCGCCCGTAAACGGCATGAGGAAACCGCCCATGAAATCGATCGCATGATTGGTGGGGATGATACTCAGGTAACGCGCGCCTGGCCAGAACGGAAAAACGGGCGTCACGGCGGCGCATTGCTCCAGATAATTATCGTGCGTCAGCACGCATCCCCGTGGATGCCCCCCCGTGCCGGACGAGTAGACGATGCATGCGGTGTCTTTTCTGCTGCGCTGGCGGAATTCCGGCGCGCGTGCCGCATGAAATTCTTCCCAGCGTTGCGCGCCTGCAAGATCGGCATGCGGAGGAGCTTCGCTCACCAGAACAGCTTTTAATTTATGTTCCGGGAAGGCGGGCGATTGCGTGATCGCCCGCCACAGCGGGTATTCCACAAATAAAATTTGAACCTTGGAATGCGCCAGCAGCTGCAGGTGTTCCGCCGCGGAGAGTTTGTAGTCGAGAGGAACAAGAATGCCGCCGGCAAAAAACAGGGCGTAGGCTGAAATCAGCCATTTGGGCTGATTGGTCATGATGATTGCGGCGCGGCTTCCCGCAGCAAATCCCAATTCTTCGAGCGCAGCGGCGATCGGCTCAGCGGCTTCGCCAAACTGCTGGTACGTAAGTCTCGATTTTTCCTTTTCGCGGTCCGCCTCGATCAGACACACTTCATTCGGCCAGCGTTTCAGGGCATCACGCAGCGCCGCTCCCACCGAATCGTATGTTTTCAAATCAAGCATCCGAATTGCCACAGAGACACAGAGCCGCAGAGAGAAGCAAGATTATATGGGGACTTCTTCCGAAAAATCGGTCAATTCCGAGCGAAATCTTCAGAGCCGTGCCTGAATACGTGCTGCCAGCGTGTGAAAGTCGTTGACGCCCTGTACCTCGTAATCAGGAAGCTCAACGCCGAAATGATTTTCCAGGCGTGTTAATAATTCCAGAGCCTGAAGGCTGTCAATGCCGAGCTTCCTGTAAAAGTCGTCCGTGGCCGCCAATTGAGCGCGCGGAAAATTAAAATGCGTGGCCGCAAGATTGAGTATTTCATCCGTTGTCTGTTCAATTGTCTTCATGGTGGTTTGTATTTTACAGGAAGCCGAAGCCAGCTGGCCATTCTCAACGCATCCCAAAAGAGCGACCAATCGAGTCCGTCCGTCAAGCTTGTTCAGGGCAGATAGGGGTGCGCTCCGGTGTTCTCGACGAACTTACGCAGTCCCTCCATCACCGCCGGACGTGTGAATAGGTCGCAAAAAATGTCAATTTCACGGCGCAACTCTTCCACGGGCAATGGCTTGATGAACTGCTTCGCGACGGCCGACGTGCCGCGATCAAATTTTGTCGTCTGCGCCGCGGTGAAACGGGCTACGCGCAAGGCTTCACCTTCAGCTGCTACCTGGCTCACGAGTCCCACCGCTAGGCCTTTAGTGGCATTGATGCTGCGTCCCGTCAGCAGAAGATCCCGCACGATGCCGTTGCCAATGTCCCGCTTCAGACGCGGAATTCCACCGAAGCCGGGAATCAGTCCGAGCCGCAATTCCGGAAAACAAAACCGCGCCAATTTGTCCGCGATGATCAGGTCGCACACGAGCGCCAGTTCAAATCCGCCGCCGAAGCAAATATTGTGAACCGCCGCAATGGTTGTGAGCGAAGAAGTGTCGATCCGGTTGAGCGCTGCGTGGATGCGCTCCAGGAACGCGCGCACGCCTTTCGCCGCGGAGGACGCGTCCATTTTTTGCGTCTCTCCGTACAATTCGCGTAAATCCGCGCCCGCTGAGAAGCCCGCCTTTATCTCACTGTGCAGAATGAGCGCGCTGGCCTTCGTTTCGAGCGATGGCAGCGCTACGACAAAACGCTCGAGATCATCGAGCATCGCGAGCCCAATTTCGTTGGCCGGATCGCGATGCAGAGCTAGTTCGACGACGCCGTCAGCGAGCCGCCACGATAGTGTTTTTCCTTTGTAATCGTCCATTGCGTTCCAGTTTTCTCTGATCTCAATCCCGCAGCAGTGGCGCCGGCAAGATGCCGGCTATAAACCTTTTTCGTACATTCGTTCTATTTCTGCGGAAAAATGCGCGGTAATGACGTCGCGGCGCAATTTTCCGTTCGCAGTCAGCAAGCCGTTTTCGATCGTAAACAATTTCGGCGAAACGTGATATCGCCGAATCTTGCGATAGTGCGGCAGCGCCCTATTTATCTGCTCTAGCCGCGAATCAATTTCCGCTGCTGAGACCGTCCCGGTGATAATCGCGGCGAGAAAACTGCGACCGTTACCAACGAGTATCACATGCTGCGCACCCGGAACCGCGCGGAACAATTCTTCCTCGATCGGTTCCGGCGCAATATTGTGGCCCGAATTCAGAATGATAAGATTTTTAATTCTTCCGGTGATGCGCCAGTTTCCATGCGCGTCCACGTCTCCCTGATCCCCGGTGTGAAACCAGCCGTCGCGCAGCACTGCGGCGGATTGTTCCGGGCGCCGCCAGTAGCCCGGAAAAATATTCGGCCCGCGGACAACGATCTCTCCGCCTTCGGCAATTTTCATTTCCACGCCAGGAATGGCGGGGCCAACACGGCCGGGTTCAACGTGCTGCGGATTGTCCATCGTGCAAATCGCGGTGGTTTCCGTCAGGCCGTAAACCTGAAGCACGCGAATCCCCAGCATCATGAAAAATAATTGGGTTTCCCGGGCCAGCGGCGCGGAGCCGCAAATTAGGGCGCGCAGATTGGATCCCATGCGTTTACGAATCGCCGGGAAAATCAGCAGGCCTGCGAGCCCCAGCCAGAAAAAATCCCACGGATGCGGGGTTTTGGCATCCAGCCGCAGCCACGCAGCATTTGCGTTATCAAAAATCTTAGCGACCGCCCCGCCGCGCTTCCTGATGTTGTCTCTGACCCCGCCGCGAATGCGTTCCAGCAGCGCAGGGACATTAAGGAAATAATCCGGCGCCGCGCCGCGGATTTCGTCGGCGAGTTTTGTAAGGTCCATCGACATCGTGAGCACGCTGTTCCTGGACAGGCACGACAGCAGCAGAATCCACGATCCAGCGAAACAGAACGGGAGGTAATGAAACACACGATCCGGCACATCGCGCGCTCCCATTAGTGTGTCGAGCCGCGACTTTGTGCACGTAAGCATGTGGTCGAGATTGCCCGCCGTAAGCGTCACGCCCTTGGCTTCGCCGGAAGTTCCCGAGGTATACAAAATGGCGACCGTGTCCTGTGGAGAAAGCGCTATTGGTAGAGCGGATTCGTTAGTCGAGGCGACTGAACCGAAATTAAAAATATCATCGAACAAAACAAAGCGGGGAGCCCCGGGACATTCGGCTGCAATTGCATCGCGGAGCGCCACGTCGCCACAGCAAATGAGCCCAGGCTGGGCGTCACGCAACATCGCGACAAGTTCACCAGCGGCCTGGCGCGCGTACATAGGCAGAGCGATGAGGCCTTCCGAAATGATAGCGAGGTCGAGCGCAACCCAGCGGATTCCGTTCGGAGCGATTAGTGCGCAGCGGTCTCCCTTCGCAAGACCGCAAGTGCGCAGAAATTGCCGAGCGGTGTCGATCTGTGCTAGCAAGTCGGACGCGATAGCGGTGCGGTCGCCGCTCGCGTGGGCTTCGGCGAGAATCACACGGCCGGGAGATTCCTGCAATCGAGCGAGAATGTTTTCGATGAAATTCAAAGTGTTTTATGCGGCATAGGCTTGAGCCCGTGGGTTTCGGTCCTTGCAAGCGCCAAATCCAACACGCTGAAGCCTATGGCGCTTAACCCCGACCAGCCGCTGCGCCGATGGCGGCGTTTTCATACGTGTCCAGCAACTTTTCGAGATTTGGGCTGAGCGGCGGCAAATATTCTTCCCAGCCGCGCACACCGCCGCGCGTTGGAAACTCGGGATAGCGTTCCTGCACTGCGCGCTCGAGGTACATTCCCATCCGCGCCATGGTTTTTAAATTGCGCACCACGCAGCGGCCAATTCCGTGCCGAATATTTTCCGCTTCCTTCGCTAGAGTTTCCATGACATTGAAAAGTTTCGTTTCGAGCTCCGGATCGTCTACCGTGAGAAGCAAATTCTCATGCCCGCGATCGCGTAATAAATTTTGTATGCGTTCATCCATCGTAATCCCGGCGGAAGGCACGAGGCCGGGCATGGACGTGACCATAGCGTGGTAACGAGAAGAGACGATCATGCTGGAACTACGCAGGATGCTGACGAGTTCGTACATATTATGCGCGTCAGACGTAAACACCGGGACGCCGCCGAGTTGCGGCGCGAGAGCCTCGCATGCGCGCGCGTCCAGCCGTTCCATCGCCACCAGTACAGGAAACACATTCGTTCTCGCGCGAAATGATTTTACAGCGCCGGCAATGGACGCAAGGTATTTCGCATTTGCCGCATCTACAGCGGGGCCAGCGTTGTGAAAATACACCGAACTGTAATGGCTGTCCTTATGTGCGCCAAAAAGATTGCGCCCGAACCATTTTGCAAGCGACGGCCGCACGGGCCACCAAAATGGATTGATAGGGCACAAGGCGAGGACAGGAGTTCGTCCGTCCCAACCGGCTTCGCAAAGCGCCTTGCGCCCGTACTCAGCAGGGTGCGGCTCGAACGTCCACGCCGTATCCGTTCCGAGTTCTGTGGGTACGCCCAGTTTGCTCAGCACCGCCTGCGATTCTTCATTGCGCGTGATGACCAGTGACCGGCGGCAATAGTGCGCGCACATTTTTTCGAGCATCGGATCCATCGCGCCCGCTTCGCCGCCATACCCGATGGAAAGTTTATTTTCGGATGATGCGATGCCGAGCGCGCCAATCGCCATGGTCGTCAGCGCGTTGGCGAATTTGCTCTTGAACATCGAGCCTTCGCAGGTAATCACACCGTGATGCTTGCGCACTTCGCTGAATAAAAACGGCGGGAAAATCATGGGCAGCTGCACTTGCGCGGTGCCCTCAAAGTATCCGCGCGAACGAGCTGGATCGAACGTCATCACGCTGAGAGCCACATTTTCCGAGCCGAGTATGCGGCGAACCTGTCGCAGCATTTCCTCGACGCGAACGTCCGAACCCGTGTTGCGCGTTCCGTTGTATCCCGCAAAAAGAAGTTTCAGTTTTTCGCCCGGCTGCCAGCCTTGCCCCGCGCCAAATTTCCAAAGCGCGCTGGAGAGTTCAATGTACGAACTGGTCCAAGCCTCCAGGATGAAATCCATCATGGGTGAGAGCCTCGTGCGGAAGCCGCGCTGGCCACAACGTTTTCGCTGGGCGCATCCGCGGTTATCGGCCACGGTTTGTAGGGATAGGAAAAATGATTGTCGCGGCTGAATTTCAATAGAGGATAGCAATATTTGGAAAATGGTTCGGGCGTACGGCCCATTTCCGCTACGACCCGTGAATTATCGAACACCGTGTCCCATACCAGATACGGCATGAAGACTTTCAACAATGAAGCGCTGCGTCCCACTGTGCTGCGCGAATTTGCGAGCATGTTGACGATAGACGAAAATTTGCCTTCCAGCCCGGGCCAGAATAGCGGCTGCATTTTTCCGGCGGATTTCGCTAGCGCCTGAGTCAGCTGGCCAAATGCTTCCGCGCCGGTGCCAGACGAGAGATGATAAATCTCATGCGCCGGATTTGGCTTCTGATGCAGCAGGGCTACGGATTCGGCAACGTAATCGACCGGAACAATATCGATCCGGTCAGTCGAGCGAAACGGGAGCAGCGGGAGTCCCGCCAGAAACACAAATGAACGGACCATATCGAACTGCGTAGTTTCCGCACGTCGACTGTCACCGAGCACGATGCTCGGCCGAAACACGGTTCGCTGAATGTCGGGCAGAAGTTCGCGCACCATGTGCTCGCAGAATTTTTTCGTGCGTGCGTAAGGATCATAGTCGCGGCGATCCCAGTCAATGGATAAATCTTCGGCCACGACTTCATGGCTGCGATGTCCCGCGACGGCCACCGTGGAAATCTGGCTGAACCTGCGCAGGCCGTGAGCGTCCTGAGCGCGCCGCGCGAGCTGCGCTACTTCCAGAGTGCCGCGCAAATTGACGTTGAGGCAGCTTTTTTCCGACTTGCGGTTCAGCGACGCGGCGCAGTGAATAATGGATTCGGTTGTGCCAATCAGGTGCGCATAGTCCGCAGCGCCGAGCCCGAAGCGCAAATCAGTCAGGTCTCCACGAAAAACGGAAATGCGAGTTTCCAAAAAATCGTGGAACTTCGGAAAATCCATGTGCAACTGCATGGCATGCCACAGCCGCTCGTCGGCTTCCCGCTCGGTTTTCGCGCGCACAAGTAAATTCAACCGGTCTGGGTATCGCTCCAGCAGAATGGAGGCGACGTGCGCGCCGATGTATCCGGTCGAACCAGTCAGAAAAATGGCCATGGATTAGTTTTGAGTCCTTGAACGCGATTCCGCACTTGCATGGGGAACTTTCACGGGACTTGCCACGCCGCCGTTATTTTGCTGAAACGTGAAGGAACGATTGGCCCGCACTTCCATCGGGCGTCCCTCGATGAGCGGATAAACCCATCGACGCAAGGCAGGAACGTGGATATTGATCCAATAATCCCACCAATCCACAGAAGACGGATCGTAACCGAACGCTTTCCGTTCTTCAGGCGGCAGCGCGGCAGAAAGAAGTTGCACGTTTTGAGATTCAAATAGCTGCTCATTATGCAGAATGAACGGCTCGTAAAGTTCAATCAGTTTTTCGACGCGCACAAGATCGCGCTCCGCTTTGGCCAGCGGAGGCTTCTTCATTTGCAGCGCGTAGGCGGCTCGGTTGATACCATGCACGACGGCTTTTTGCGCAGGAACGGAAAACTTCTCATAGCGCGATTTGGAAACGGGGATGGTATCGAACTGCATGCGCATCCAATTTTCCAGGCTCTGCTGCGAGCGGTAATGTTTACGGTGCGCGAGGCCCGTGAGCTCGATCGATCGTCCCATATCGCACGGATTGCTGGCCGATGTGGCCAGCTGGTAGATCTGCTCGTGGCGCCGCTCGATTATGGCCGCGGCGATCAAAGTCATCCCGCGGCACACCATGTCCACGGGAATCACGTCGAGGCACTTGCGCTCATTCGTCGGTAATTGCCGAAAATATGTTCCGAGCAAATAGGAAAGCGGCGCGGAAGTATTAATGCCTTCGTTCCAGCCGCGAAACGGCTGCTCGGTGGAAGTTTCCACAATCGACGGGCGCACAATGGAAATGGGCAGTCCCGCGCCGTGCTTTACGATCATGGATTCGGCAAGAGATTTAGAAAGGGTATAGGTATTGGGCCAACCGAGGCGCCGCGCGCGTCGCGTGCCGGCGCGTGTCAGCCGGTTGCGCAACCAGCGCATGCGATTCTTACGGATCAGATTATCCAGCTCAGGCCCCGCCGGCTCAACGCTGCCGCGATGTTTGCCCAGCGCCTGCCGCCGCAGTGCCGCCGTGATTTCCGGACTTTCCGCGCGCGCTTCCGCATGGGCGACGAGTTCCAGCAACGAATGCCATTCGCGCTCCGCGTCGAAATCCGGAACGCCGAGCGGCGTGTAATTCGGTTGCACTTCCTCCCCCACGCGCCCGTCTTTGCCGCCGACTACGTAGCACGTGGAAAGATGCATGAGTGCGGCATGATCCGATTCGCGCAAAAAATCAATCAAGTGCAGCACCGGTGCCACGTTGCTGGCCAGCGCCTCGCGCAGATCCGGATTAAAGTCGGTCAAGCCTGAGCTGTTGATGACCAGATCCAATTCACGTCCCAGTTGCGCGCGCGTTTCCGCGGCAATTCCCAGCCCGGGCTGGCTCACATCGCCGTCGATGACCTCGACGCGCTCGGAAACAAATTCGGCGAAGCGATCGCCCATCTGTTCCTGCAACGGATCGAACACCGGCGACTCTTCAAATATCTTTTCAAAGCGCCGCTGGGAAGTCGTGCTGCGCTGCCTCCGAATCAAAAGATAAATTTTGCCAATCTGAGGAACTTCGCTCAAAATCTGCGCCAGCCACACCTTGCCGATAAATCCTGTCACACCGATCAGGAGAATTTTCTTCCCTGCGAGGGTCTCCCGCACGGAAAGCCGTTCGGACTGTTTATTTCCGTTAAAGACCACCAGTGCGCGGTGATCCACGGCCTTGGGCCGCTCCGCAGGCAAGATAGCTGCGCGCAATTGTTCGGGATCTTGGCTCATGCCAAGGTTCTTCAGCAGCCGCTCGAAGGGAACGCGGCCATCCGCGCTGCGTTCGAACGCGCGGGCGATCGGGCTCCGCGGCCGAATCACGGGATCGAGCAGGCGCCCCGTCGCGACCCCTTTGCGAAATTCCAGGCGATTGGAAACCAGTTTCGATATGCCCAGATATTGCGCGAGCGGACGCATGACGTGATCCAAGCCTTGGCTGACCAGCACGACGTTCTCGGCGCCTTTTTCCGCAAGGCACGCGCGGAGCCGCTGAACGCCCTCAGCCTTGAGCTGCTTCTTCAAAATGTATTCGAAATATTCCTCGCCCAGAGAATCCAGACGGTCCCGCGTGACTCCCGCCAATAACGTATGCAGCACGCGGGTAGCGAACACGCGGTTACTTGCGTATAGAAATGGACGAATGAGCGTAAGGGCGAGCGCCCCGCCGCGCCGGGCCCACCGGCCGGCAAAAGTATGCGAGTTCCAGGTGAAATAGGCGACAGGACGTACGGCACCTAGCGCAACCAAGCTGCCTTCCACGCGCCAAAATGTCAGCGCGCGAAGTTCCGGCTGCGTGGGAGTTACAGCGACTCTCCCATTCGTCTGGTGGCCGTCGATAATATTTTGGGCGCTCTGATTACTCAACGGTGAGTTCCGCTCCAGTGATGTAAGGAAGAATCACCCAGTCTGGCCAGATTGAAACTATCATTCCCCGCCCATGAATCGCAAGGGCTTGTGGGCACTTTTGTACATAAGGAATACTCGCCCGCGGAGTGCTGAGCACGCGCCTCTACCAACGACGAATCTCACGTCCGCCCCTATTTTGGAATTGCTTCAAGGCCAACTCTAGTTCAGTCGCGCCAAATTCACACAGCACCCCATTTCGTTCCGATATCTATGCATGAAGGGATCTATGCCACCGTTTCAATACTCTGGTTTTTACAAACGATTCACATGCGGTTCACGCAGCGCTCAAGGTCGGATAAGTACATTGCATGGGCCCCAAGGGAAGTACTCATCCGCAAGCTCGTCAAAATTTAAGGAGGATTGGAATGGCTAGTAAGTGGAAGGCTGGCATCCTGACTGCCGCGCTCACACTGTCGACCATGTCGACGGCCTACGCTGGACCGAAAAACGGCCAGGGGGAAGGGAATGTGCATCGACGTATTCAACACGTGCTCCTGATCAGTATCGACGGGATGCACGCCGTTGATTTCGCAAATTGCGTCGCATCCAATACGTGCCCCAATCTGGCCGAACTGGGCGAAACCGGAGTGACCTACACCCGGACGTCGACTTCTCGCCCGTCTGACTCGTTCCCGGGCCTGATGGCTCTCGTAACCGGAGGGACGCCGAGAACCGTGGGCGCGTTTTACGATGTGGCTTACGATCGCGTTCTGGCTCCGCCCGCGACCACGACCGGCAACGGGCTTGCTGCGGGAAACTGCATTCAAGGTGTGATCAACGGAACACAAACGGAATATGAAGAAGGGGATGAAATCGATCAGTCCAAGCTCAACGGCGGCGGCCCTTACGCATCGCCCATCGATGGCGGCATTCTGTCCATCGATCCCACGAAGTTCGTGCGCGATCCGTTTAACGGCTGTAAGCCTGTGTACCCCTGGAATTTTGTCCGCACCAATACCATTTATGGCGTGATTCACAAGGCTGGCGGGTACACCGCGTGGTCCGATAAGCATGCGGTGTATGCGGTCGTGTCCGGACCGACCGGAACGTCTCTTCCTAGCAACGTCGACGATTATTATTCGCCGGAAGTCAATTCGAACCAGGTTCCTTTGGCGGGAATCACCACGGCGGGAACGAATTTTGACTGCTCCCAGATCGCCGCCAGCGGAAATGATTGGACCACGGACTTCCAGGCGATCCAATGCTATGACCAGCTGAAGGTTAACGGCATCGTCAACCAGATCAAAGGGAAGAAGCACCTCGGCGTCGGCGATGCTCCGGTCCCTACAATTTTTGGCATGAACTTTCAGGCCGTCAGTGTCGGGCAGAAGCTGATCGAAAATGGAGTCAAGGGCGGGTACACGGACGCTGCCGGCGATCCTACGCCCAGCATGGCCAGCGAAATCAAATTCGTGGATGCGGGAATCGGCCAGATGGTGGAAGAACTTCAGGATCGTCACCTACTGTCATCGACCGTGATTATCATTACGGCCAAGCATGGGCAGTCCCCGATCGACACGAACCGCTTCTTTCCCATTCCAGGGCATTCTGGGTTGAATGGCGTGCCACCATCGCAAATCCTTGCTTCTCTTCTCCCGTTGGCTGAGACCACTGGCATCGGCCCCACGGAAGACGACATTTCTCAGCTCTGGCTGACGAATTCGAAAGACACGCTCACCGCTGTCGGCATGTTGGAATCCAATGCGGCGTCGGCAGGAATCGGGCAGATTCTTTACAGCACCTCGCTGACTACGCTCTTCAATCCTCCTGGTGTTCCCACTAACCCAGGCCCGTGCTGCTTCCTCCGGGAAGGCGGCGACCCCCGCACGCCGGATATCATCGTGTTGCCTAACGTAGGTGTTGTTTACACGGGCAGCGCAAAAAAGCAATCCGAGCACGGCGGCTTTGCCTGGGACGATACGAACGTGATGCTGCTCGTATCGAACCCGGGATATAAAGCCAAGACACTCCACAGTTTTGTGGAAACCACGCAAGTGGCTCCAACCATTCTTAAACTCCTCGGCCTGGATCCAGACGAACTCGATGCCGTCCGGAAAGAAGGCACGCCGGCTCTTCCGGGCATTGATTTCGAGTATGGCGAGTAGTAGAGATGATAATTCAGACTCGTTCTTAGGTCGACATCGGCAGGGAGTGCTTCCAATTCCGGAGCACTCCCTGTTTTCCTTTCGAAAGGCGTGACGATTCGTCACCTGAGTGGACGTCAGACAAAGTATTTACTAGAAGCCATGTCACAAATGGCCCGTAGCTGGCACTTGGTAATACTTAAGGGCCCTCAAAGCCTATTTGTGAGCAGGCTTCTAACTGTATGTCGTGTCGGCCATTTCGGACTGCAATCGTTCGCCAAATTCCACGCAACCGACTTTTGTCGTGTTCGGTTCGACCGTGTCCGGCGTACGAAAACCTTTGGTAAAGAGGCGGTCGACAGCGGACTCGATGTATTCCGCTTCGCGGCTCAGATTAAAACCTTCGCGCAACATCATCGCCGCGGAAAGAATCGTGCCCACAGGATTAGCCACGTCTTTTCCGGCGAGCGTTGGCGCGGAGCCGTGAATCGGTTCATAGACGGAGGGACCTGGCCCGGCGCTCATAGACGGAATTAGGCCGATGGAGCCAGCCAAGGCTGCGCCGAGGTCGGTCAAAATATCGCCGAACATGTTGGACGTGAGGATTACATCGAATTGCGCAGGGGCGAGCACAAGTTGCATTGCAGCATTGTCCACATACAAATGCTCCAGCTTCACGTTTGGATGATCAGCGGACATGCGCGTCACCGTTCTGCGCCAGAGTTGCGATGTGGTCAGGACGTTCGCCTTGTCGACGGACGTCAGACGTCCCTTGCGCGCTTCCGCGCGAGCGAAGGCATACTTCGCGACGCGCTTTACCTCGGATGTCGTGTATACGGCTTCGTCCGTGGCGCGCTCGCCACTCGGATCGGGCTGCACATCATGTTTGCCAAAATAAATGTCGCCGGCGAGTTCGCGCACAAAATCGATGTGCACATCTTTTACGCGATCTGCGTGCAACGGTGAAAGGCCGTACAGCGGCGGATGCAAATCGATGGGTCGCAGGTTGATGTATAGGCCCAGCGATTTGCGCAGAGCAAGCAGGCCAGTTTCCGGGCGTTTCGCGAGCGGCACAGCATCCCACCTGGGGCCTCCTACCGCGCCAAGCAGGATGGCGTCCGCAGCGTGGCATGCGGCTAACGTCTCCGCGGGCAGCGGCTCTCCTGTGGCGTCAATCGCGCAGCCGCCAAAAGGGAATTCGGTGAAGTCGAAATCGTGACCGAATTTCGTGGCGCAATCTTTCAACACACTAACAGCTACGCGCATAATTTCAGGGCCGATTCCGTCGCCCGGAAGCAGCACAATTTTCTTT
Organism: Candidatus Acidiferrales bacterium; assembly: GCA_035696345.1. Classification (GTDB taxonomy): domain Bacteria; phylum Acidobacteriota; class Terriglobia; order Acidiferrales; family UBA7541; genus Palsa-360. The sequence continues at coordinate 11,183 of DASRQU010000007.1, read as the reverse complement.
TTTTGAGTGGTCATTTTGTTTCCGAGCTGCGTGCTTGTATTTTTCAATTTCAATTGCGTCACGAAAAGCCTTTCGCCTTCATCAACGCACGGAGCAGCTTCGTGCGTGCTCGCGGCGAAACAGTATAGTCCGGATCGACGATGCTGTCAGGTCGCCGGGACTTGAAACGAAGCGACCACTTTGGGTGCCGCACCCTTGTGTTTTTTCAAAGGTGCGGTTCTTGCGATGTCTCACGAGAATTTTCCGTAGGGAATCAAAACCCGCACCCTTGCCAAATACAGGGACGAGTGCGGCGCCAAAAATTTAAGGACAAAAATACCGACTTGACATGGAACGTGCAAATGTATATTACTAAACCGAATGGTTAAGTATAATCGGGAACTTGATGCCACGTTTCAGGCGCTGGCCGACCCCACGCGGCGCGCGATTATCTCGATGCTCGCGCGTGGCCAGGCATCCGTCACGCAACTCGCGCAGCCGCATCGCATGAGCCTTCCGGCGATCATGAAGCACCTGGTGGTGCTGCAAAGAGCGGGGATCGTCACGCAACGAAAAGTGGGGCGCACTCGCCGTTGCCGCCTCGCTGCTGCTTCGCTGAAAAGAGCCGAAGCCTGGATTTCGCAATATCGCACGTTCTGGGAAACGCAGTTTGATTCGCTCCATCGATATCTGGCCGAACAGCCCGAGGAGGACGCACCATGGCAAAAGAGCAGTTATCCCCGGAAACCTCGCTGACGATACGGAGAACTTTTCTCGCTCCGCGGGAAAGAGTATTTCGCGCGTGGACAGATCCGATTGAATTGGGAAGATGGTTCGCGCCGTCCGATGAGTACCACGCAATCGTTCCCGAACACGAGCTGCGAGTGGGCGGAAAGTATTGCCTGGAAATGCATCACAAGGGCGGCAATATTCACCGCGTCAGCGGAATTTACAAGGAAATTAATCCTCCGGAAAAAATCGCGTTCACCTGGCTGTGGGACCATGAACCGGAATCAGACGAATCGCTCGTCACGGTCGAGTTTCGGGACCTGGGCCCTTCCACGGAAATCCTGCTGACGCATACGCACTTGCCGAACGCGGAGCAGACCGAGAAGCACGGGCACGGCTGGGAAGGCTGCCTGAACATGCTGGGAAATTATTTGAATATGTAGGTTTAAAAGTTTCGGAGATTTAGAGCGTTTTAATGGGTGGAATTCTAGCAAACACAAAGGAGCAACCATGGCAATCGTCGATTCGATTTTAATGGAGATGGACCAGGAAGCGAAAACTACAGCGCGAGTTCTGGAGCGGATCCCGCAAGACAAGCTCGGATGGAAGCCTCATGCGAAGTCCTATTCGCTCGGGCAGCTTGGGTTGCACATCGCGCGCGGCCAGGGCTTTCTGTCCGATGCCGTTAGCAAGGATACATTTGAAATCGGCGATATGTCGCAACCGGAACCGACGAGCGTGAAGGAAATTCTAGACACGTTTGCGCAAAGTACGGCGCATGCCAAGGATACGCTTGCGAAACTGGATGATGGCAAACTGATGGCCATGTGGACCGCAACACGCAAGGGCAAAGTGTTGATGTCCGTTCCGCGAATCGGTTTCATTCGCGCGATCGTGCTGAATCATTTTTATCATCACCGCGGCCAGCTTTCGGTCTATTTGCGCCTGCTCGATGTGCCGGTACCTTCCATCTATGGGCCGAGCGCGGACGAAAATCCATTTGGATAAAGGACCCTACGCGTATTTCATCGACGAAATGTTGCGCCAATTCCAGCACGCATGAGGCTGGAATTGGCGCAAGGCAATATACGAAGTTAAATTTTACGGCGAGCAGCTCGAACTTGAAACGATGTGGGGACCGGTTAGACCAAATCAAGCAGGAGAACCATGGCCGACATAAAACACTCGCTTCTGATCGACGCGGCTCCCGCCAGAGTTTACCCACTGGTTTCGTCCGGGAAGGATTCAGAAAATGGTGGGCAGCCGATGTGACCGAGGATGCCGCGCTGAATATAGTCGAGCTTGGCTTTTTCGACCGTGCCACTTCTTACCGTTTTCACCCGACTTTGTTGCCCCGCCGACGCAAGCGCAATGGCTCTGCGAGACGGGAAAGGAATGGACGGCACAAAGTTGTTATTCGAGCTGAAGGCTGACGCAGGCCAAACGCTTCTCCGCTTTACTCAACGCGGATTGGTTAGCCGAAACCGTCGATCTCCTGCACCACGGTCTGGGAGAACTGATGTTCCGGATCAAGGCTGTGGCGGAGGGTAAAAATCCAGGCCCTCTCTTTTCTGCGTCTGGCATGGCGTATTGAGTTGACCTCAGGGGACTTTCTCCTAGTACACAGCGGCGCGACGGACGCCACGAACGGCGATGATGGCAACGTGGACTATATCCGAGCAGCTTTGAGCGAAGAAATGATGCACGCGGATCTGTTGCGAACTCTTATCGGCAGCAGCAACGCTGAGAACGATCCAGTTCAGACATTTTACTTTACCACCGGGACGTTCAATACCCTGCCCTCGTTCATCGGCATTCTGGGAAGCGCTGGAAAATGCTTGCAAGGCCGAAACCCGCACGCTGAAGCCCTCGCCACTTAGGGGCAACACCAGCGAATCAAATTCAATTAACCTTTACTCTACGGGGGCTGTCGTTTCGCTTGCGCGCTTACGCATCACTTGATGCGCGATGGCGAGGACGTCGCGATTGCTCACATTTTTCGACTTGTCGGCGAGCGTCACGACGCGCTTGTAGCATTCGTCGAGGTCTTCGCGCGTCGGCTGGAAGCCCAGATCGATGAGCGTTGCGCGCAGCGCGTTGCGCCCGGAATGCTTACCCAGAACCATGGACCGCTTGGGAACGCCAACCGCTTCGGGGGAAATAATTTCGTAGGTGAGAGGATTTTTCAGGATGCCATCCTGGTGGATGCCGGCTTCATGCGCGAACGCGTTTGCGCCTACTACAGCCTTGTTGGGGGCTACAGGCGCGCCGGTAATTTCCGTCAACAGGCGGCTGGTGGCAAATAATTTATTCAGATGAATATTCGTGGTTACGCCAAGCGTGGCTTGCCGTACGTTCAGCAGCACGACGACTTCTTCGAGCGCGGCGTTTCCGGCGCGTTCGCCGATTCCGTTAATGGTCAATTCGAGTTGGCGCACACCGGCTTGGACGGCGGCCAGCGTATTCGCGACGCCGAGGCCCAGATCATCGTGGCAATGCGCGCTCATCGTTATGCCGTGCGCTCCGTCCAGGTAATTAATCACATGGCGGAACATCGCCGCGTATTCTTCCGGCACCGCGTAGCCGACCGTATCCGGCAGATTAATGATTGTGGCGCCGGCCGTTACAGCCCTTCTTACGGCTTCGCACAGGAAAGCAATTTCAGTGCGGCTCGCGTCTTCGGCGGAAAACTCGACTTCCGCGCAGTGCTCGCGGGCGTAGCGCACGTTGTTGGAAATTGCTTCGAGGCATTCCTCGCGCGTCAGCCGCAGTTTGTGCTGCAAGTGGACATCGGAGGTGGCGAGGAATGTGTGCAGACGCGGATGCGCCGCGCCAGAGAGGCCCTCGAGCGCCGCGTCAATGTCATCGCGTCGAGCGCGGGCGAGCGCCGCCACGGTGCAGCCGCGAATTTCGCGGGAAACCGCGCGCGTGCCTTCCAGGTCGCCGGCGGAGGCGATGGGGAAGCCGCTTTCGATGATGTCCACGCCCAGCGCTTCGAGCTGGTGAGCCATGCGGATTTTTTCCGCCACGGACATGGAAAAACCAGGAGACTGTTCTCCGTCCCGCAGCGTCGTATCAAAAATACGTATCGTTTGCATGGCACTCTCCCACTGCACTCATAACACACGGAAAGCGAACGCAGATCAAATTTATAATAGTTGTGAGTTCCATAAGTACTAGTTATACCGATGCGTGCGGCAAGGGGAAAGGATAAGGCTAACTGCGCTTGAATTCGTCGTCGATTTCCACCTGGTATCCGGCGACCAGGCGATTCGTTTCATTGGCCATGCCCACCACGGCCATCAGTTCGTGAAACATTTCCGGGGTCATGCCCTTATTTTGTGCGGACGAGATATGTGAAGCGATGCAGTAGCCGCACTGATTGGTGACGCTCACCGCGATGTAAAGCATTTCCTTCGTGAGCGCGTCAAGCGTACCCGGCGCCATAACTTGCTTTACGGATTCCCAGGTGCGCTTCAGTGTCGCGGGATCGTTCGCGAGCGATTTCCAAAAGTTGTTGATGAAGTCGGTTTTGCGTGTGGCGCGGATGTCGTCGTACACCGCACGAACTTCCGCTCCTGCCTGCTCGTATTCAATCAGGCCCTCGGCGGCCATGGCGCCTCCTTTAAGACTCCAAGTAGTGGCTCTCTAGCGCAAAGAATTGTGGCACTGCCGCCAATTAATTCAGATCGCGAGAAAGCATAAGCTTGAATGTTAGTTTATCGGCGCCGTTGCTTACGCCGACACCCACACCCGTTTCGAAATCCAGCCATTTTGTGTTGTGGTCTGCGACGGCCCAAACTTCATGAAACTGGTCGCGCATTGGCAGGAATTTTCGCAGCGCGCCGTCATCGGAATATTCTTCGAGCGCGGCGGCCCATTTGTCATTGAAGTTATACGCTAGACGCGTGGCAGGAACGAATTCCAGGTTCTTGAACCCGCCAGTGTAATCCGTGTCGACAATCGGGTTGAAAACAAAATCGACCTGATGCAGGCGCAATCCCACGATGGGTCGAACTTCCGAAGTAATGTGGCGCGATTCCCAATACGTATAATTGACGCTGAACTCAAAATTCACACCGTAGAAAAATGTGTGGTCGTGCGCGTGCGGCCGCGCGAAAAGCTCGCGAATTTTAAATCCGTTCAGCGATCCTCCGCGTCCCTTGGAATACACGGAATATACCGGGAAATAGATGCCCTGCTCAAACCAGTCTTTCACCCCAAAGGCCCACTCCACCGCACCATTGTCAGAGTGGTTCGGGATAATTCCTCCGGGAAAACTCGCGGTTTTACGTCCAATGGCCGTAAAATTATTGTGCACCATGACGTTGACTTTGCCGGGATCCAGAACTTCGGCGTCGTACACCTGTATTTCATCCGTTTGTGCAAAGGTTATGGCGGGTGCCGCGAACAGGCCGAACGCAATCCAGGCCAGCACAAAATATAAATTTCTGTGGAAGAATTTCACTGTTATTGACCAGCTCCCTTAAAAATTAATTCAAAATGTAATGGGATGGTGCATTCCCGCACCGAGAATCAAAAAGTGCCCGATCACGCGACGCTATTTGTTATTCAGCTTCGATTGCCGAAATCTGCGACCGCCGCGGCCATCACCCGGGCCAAGGCCCGGTAAGAGTAACTCAGCCGGCACCTTACGGCAATTCTTGATTTCAAAAACCTTGACGAGTGAAGTAATATCGTGCTGCGATACAAGCGGCTATGGCTAGAACTCATGCGGTTTCATTTTGGATGGGTCCGCGGGAATGCCCACTGTGCGGCAGCGACGACGTTATTCGTTCGCACCGCCGTGGCGTGCTGGAGTGGACCCTATTGCTTGTGCTGCTGATCAGGCCGTTCCGCTGCCGTCAATGCAGCGCGAGGCATTTAACTTTTTTCTTCCGCAAACGCCGTAAGGGCGAAAAAGAAAACTCAATCGATATTTCCAACCCGCTGGAGGATTGATTCATTTCTGCGGGCAAACCAATACTGGTGCGCCGCACTTATGCTGTAGCACGTCCCCGAAAAGGGCGGGCTACAGAAATTCCGGCTGGAGCAGTGGGGCAGCACAAGAGAAAACGACAAAAAACTGCGGTCGGGAGCGAAATTTAGCTCTTGCGAAACCCACTCAGGCGCGGGGATGGGCCTTATCGAAGACTTCCAGCAGTTGGCGAATTGTGGCGTGTGTGTAACGCTGCGTTGTCGACAGGGACGAATGGCCCAATAATTCCTGAATGGCTCGGAGGTCGGCTCCATCGGCGAGCAAATGCGTGGCAAACGCGTGCCGCAGCGAGTGCGGGTGCAAATCCCAGTTTACATTTGCAAGGCGCGCGTATTTTTTTACGATGCGCGCGACGGATCTTTGCGTGAGCCGCGTTCCGAAGTGGTTCAGAAAAATCGCCTGAGGATCGCCGCGCCCTTTGGCCTTACGCAGCATTTCGTCGCGCAACGGTTCATAGGCCTGCAAGGCCGTTTCCGCCTTGCCGCCGTACGGCACGATGCGCTCCTTATTGCCTTTTCCTCGTACGCGAAGCATCAGATCGTTTCTATCGATGTCGGCGAGGTTCAATCCCGTTAGCTCGCTGACGCGCAGGCCGGAAGCATAAAGAATTTCGAGAATCGCGCGATCGCGCTTCACCATCAGGTGACTATCGTCGTGCATGCCTCTGTTTTTGCTGCGGCCGGCGGGTTTGGGACCCGCCACCACCCCGTCGAGAAACGCATTCAAATCCTCAGCGCTCAGAACCGCGGGAATACGTTTCGGAAGTTTGGGCGTGGAAACCATGCGCGCCGGATTTCGGACCACGATGCCTTCGCGGACAGCGTATTTAAAGAACGAACGAATCGCAGCGAGCTTGCGCGCGATCGAAGATTTCTCCAAGTTCAGATCATGCATATGGGACATGAACTCGCGAATCATCAAGTGCGTGACATCTTGCGGAGCGGGCATCGCCACGCCGGGCGGCGTCAAGAATTGAAGAAATTGCCCAAGGTCAGATTCGTAACTGCGAATCGTATTCGGAGAGGAATTTCGGACCGAATGCAAATAATTCAAAAACTGCTTTACCGCGGAATCCATTTCCCCCCTGCAAAACTCCAGACGGCGCGGCGTTCCGGTTCAACCTGTGCAGGCCAAATGCTGTGCAAGCCCAAGTGCAAAACCCGCATACTGGAAACATCTGCTTACTCAACAATACGCGGTTTTTACGAATCTTTCCAATTTTGACGACTCAGGCCGGCTTGGGAAACGGCCAGAAATCGAACTTGGGGATTTCGTCTTCAACCCTTAGTGGACTGTGACGACCGGTTCCGGAACCGCGGCGGGGAGATTTTCCACAACTTCCGCTTCCCAATCGCAGCCTTCCTTGATGCAAGTCTTAACCGCGCCGAATTTTCCGCGCTTTTCCACGATAAACGCGGCGCCGCATTTCGGGCAGGGTTCGGCAATCGGCATGTGCGGGGTGGTGAAGTCGCACTCGGGATATTTATTGCAGCCGTAGAAGGTGCGTCGGCGGCCCTTCTTTGCAACACGCTCCACAAGTTCGCCCGTGTCACACTTCGGGCACTTGATTCCCAGCGTTTTCGAGCGGATGAATTTGCACTTTGGATACGCGGTGCAGCCGACGAATTCGCCGTACTGGCCATATTTTTTCACGAGCTGCGACTGGCATTCCGGACATTTTTCGTCCAGCAGTTCGTCCGGTTGCAGGGCTTTGCGCGTGCCTGCCTTCAGACGTCGCGTCGTTTTGCAATCGGGGTAGCCGGTGCAAGCCAAAAACATGCCCCAGCGTCCACGCTTGATGATCATTTCGCGGCCGCAATTGTCGCAGGCTTCAATTTTCGCCGCGCCGTCTTCACCTTCCGGCGGCAACTCGGGAGACAAGTCGCGAATGAAATCGCAATCCGGGTAGCGAGAGCAGCCCAGGAAAAATCCATGCCGGCTGATGCGTTCGAGGAGGTCACCCTCTCCGCACTTTTCGCATTTCTGTCCCGTGGGAATTCCGGCCTTATAGGACTCCATTTCGTCCTGAGCTTGTTCGAGATCCACTTCGAACCGGCCATAAAATTCTTTTACCGCTTTTTTCCAAGCCAGCTTTCCTTCTTCGATTTCGTCGAGTTCCTCTTCCATGCGCGCGGTGAAGCCCACATCGAAAATGTCCTCGAAACTTTTTACTAGGAGGATGCTGACTTTTTCTCCCAGCATGGTCGGCGTGAAGCGCCCTTGATCCTTGGTCACATATTCGCGCTCGACTATTGTCGAAATAATCGACGCGTAGGTGGACGGGCGGCCAATGCCTTTTTCTTCCAGCTCTTTTACGAGCGTCGCTTCCGTGTAGCGCGGCGGCGGCTCCGTAAAATGCTGGCCGGGCCGCAAATTTTCAAGTTTTAGGACTTCGCCCTCGTTGAGCGGCGGCAAGAGCGCCTTTGCGGGATCGGCCTCTCCCTCTTCGTCGTCGTCCACGGAAACCTGATAAACAGCCAGATAGCCGTCAAATTTCTGCACCGAGCCGCTGGCGCGGAATGTGTAATCTGCAGCCGATACGTCCACCGACGTCTGATCGAAAACGGCGGGAACCATCTGCGAGGCCACAAACCGCTGCCAAATCAGCTGATAGAGCTTGAACATGTCTTCGCTCAGGAACGGCTTCACGTCTTCGGGCGCGCGCATGGCATCCGTCGGGCGAATCGCTTCGTGCGCGTCCTGCGCATCTTTCTTCGATTTAAAAAAGTTCGGCTTTTCAGGCAGGTAGGGCTGCCCGAATTTCGAGCCAATCAAGCCGCGGACCTGCTCGAGCGCATCATTCGATACCCGCACGGAATCCGTACGCATGTAGGTGATCAGCGCAACCGAGCCTTCTTCGCCCAGCTCCACACCTTCATACAGGCGCTGCGCCAGGCCCATGGTGCGTTTTGCCGTGTAGCGCAGGCGATTGTAGGCCGCCTGCTGTAGCTTCGAAGTCGTAAATGGAGGCGGAGCGAAGCGACGTTTTTCCTTCTGCGTAACATTCGTAACTTTCCACTCCGCACTTTGAGCGGCGGCGACAACCGCGTCCGCCTCTGCCTGCGTGTGGATCTCAATATCTTCGCCCTTGAATTTTGTGAGCTTGGCTTCAAACGAAGGCGGCCCGCCGCCCGCCAGCATCGCGTGGATCGTCCAATATTCCACAGGGATGAACGCGCGAATTTCCATTTCGCGATCCACGATCAGCCGCAGCGCGACGGTCTGCACGCGACCGGCGGATAATCCGCGGCGCACTTTGTCCCATAGGAGCGGCGAAATTTTATAGCCCACGAGTCGGTCCAGCACGCGGCGCGCCTGTTGCGCGTCCACCAGATTTTCGTTGATGGCGCCGGGGTGCTCGAACGCAGCCTTAATTGCCTTGGAAGTAATTTCGTTGAACATCACGCGGAAGATATTTTTTCGCGCAATCACCGGCTTGCCTTTGGCGATCACGGTTTTTATTTGCGTCTTGATTCTTTTCTTACCCTTGACCTTTTTTCTGGCCTTATCTTTTTCTTTCGCTTTGGCTTCCTCGACCGCAATTTCCTCATCGGTCAGAAACACGAGTTTCGGGCCGCTGAGAACGTCGGCTAAGTGCGCGCAGATCGCTTCCCCTTCGCGGTCCGGGTCACCCGCCAGATACACGGCATCGGCGGTCGCGGCGGCCTTCTGCAGCTGCGTCACTACATTTTTCTTATCCGGGCTTACTTCATAGGTCGGGTCAAATCCGTGATCAATATCTATGCCCATCACCTTCTTGGGCAGGTCCATCACATGCCCGTAGGAGGCTTTAACCATATAATTTCGCCCTAAATATTTATTGATTGTCTTCGCTTTGGCGGGCGACTCAACGATGACCAGCGATCTTCCCATGACTTTTTTCGAGACCTCAGTGTTCGCGAAGGAGCTGTTTTTTCTGTATCAATATCTTAGCGTGGCCCCCGTTGACAGTGTTTGTCAACGCTAGATAGATGCGTCGTGTGTCCTTTTGGATTCTAAGCATTCCCGTAGGCCAGAATAAGGCATGTCTTCTGAGAGAGTTACAGGCCTTCGTGAGGGCCCTATATTCTGGGGCACGTAGCTTGCGGGATTACAGCTATAGCAGTATTTTCAAAAATTGCTTTCCGGCATCTGCCGCACAATTCCTTTCATTTCCATTTCGCATAGAGATGCCAGGACTTCCGATGAATTCAGTTCGGTCTTTTCCACCAACTCGTCGACATGTATGGACTCGTCGGTGTCCAGCAGCGCGAATATCTTTTTCTGCACCGCGGACAAAGCACTCTCAAATAGTGATGCGCGTTCGGCCCTAGAGGTAGCTTCCACCGGAAAAAGCTCCGCGCGAATTTCCGTGGGCAGCTCCTCGATGACGTCTTCCCAGGAGGTCACGAGCTTCGCCCCCTGCTTAATCATCTGGTTGGGCGCGAAGCTGACATCGACGGTTACGTTGCCGGGGACGCCGTAGACTTCCCGCCCAAATTCCATGCCCAGCCGCGCGGTGATCAGGGAGCCGGAATACTGCGCACCTTGAACCACCAATACGCCCAAGGCCATTCCGGCGACCACGCGATTGCGTATCGGGAAATTTTCCGGAGCGGGATGCGTGCCTAACGGAAATTCGCTGATCAGGGCACCTCGCTTTTCCACCTCACCAAACATTTTCTTGTTTTCTTTGGGATAGATGACGTCCAGGCCTGTGCCGAGCACGCCGATCATTGCCCCGTTCGTAGCGCGACAGGCTCCCTGGTGGGCCATGCTATCGATACCGCGTGCCATGCCACTGACGATCACCAATCCGCGCTCCGCGAGATCGTGCCCCAGGCGCTCGGCGATCTGTGTGCCGTAGGGAGTGGGGCGGCGCGTCCCCACCATGGAGATAGAATGACGGTTCAACAGGCTTATGTCTCCGCGCACGTAGAGAAGGGGCGGCGGGTCGTAAATTTCTAGCAATCGCTGGGGATACTCCGGCTCACTCCAGTTCAGCAGGCGGCAGCCGAGCGTGCGGACTTGCGCGAGTTCAGCTTCGGCATCCTTGTACGCAAGTTTAGCGTGAATGGCCCGCGCGGGCGCGACAGGGAGGTGGCACGCCTCAAGTTCCGTTAGCGACGCACGGAAAACGCCGGTGGGTGACCCGAATTGGCGCAGCAGTTTTCCGGTCAGCCGCGAGCCGAGGCCCGGCGTCATCGACAGGGAAAGCCAATCGAGGGAAGCTTCCAGTTCCACGCAGCCGTGACGCTACTACCGTGTCACCATTCGTGTCAAGGTTTAAGTAGCATACGCTTCAGCGTGTGGAATTTAGTGCTAGCAAACGCCGACATCCATATCAGCAAATCGTTGCAAGGCCAGCCCCCACACGAGACGCGCTCAAAAAGAAAAAATTGCTGTGCCGCAGAACGATGTCGGTGGCGCCATAAGCGATGCGAACGAACTCCGCGGTGTCCATCCTGCGGCATTTTCCGTTGCGGCCTGACCCGCT
>DASRQU010000006.1:0-8674 GCA_035696345.1 Candidatus Acidiferrales bacterium | reverse complement strand
GTAATGAATCTTCCAGTAGACGGAGACCTTCCCGCAGGGCGCCGAAAATGGCTGCGCTTCAGCGATCTTGCTGAAGACGAGAAAGACGAATGTCTGAAAGCCTGCGCGGAACTCACGAGTTCCATTTATTTCGGACTCGATTTAGATCGTGAGATTCGCGCCGTGGATCAACAAAATTTGGGCGATACCGTGCTGACTTGGGACAGCGGCAATCTTGCCGGATTCGCCGTGTGCCATGTGGGCCAAGCGACGGAAGCAGGAAGCGGCAAATGTTATATCAAGTTTGGCGCCGTACGAAGCGGCCACGATGCTGCGAAGCAGTTCCGGCACCTGCTCGACGCCTGCCGAGAATTCGCGCTGGTGAGCGGAGCCAATACTTTGGTCGCCGGGGTTAACCTCGCGCGGACCGACGCGTATCGCGAAATGTTACAAGCAGGATTTCGCGCGGGCATGCAGGGACTGGCAATGGAGCGGAATGGCGACGCGGGCTACAACCGCAACGATGTTTTTGTTATGGACGATTGGCGTTAAAAGCGGCAAGGCCGGGTTATGGGTTTTTTGGAGAATCAGCAGGGGCGCTCGGCGCCGGGTAATCCGCGGCGGGCGCGTTCGATTGCGGAGTGTAATTTGTCCACTTGATAATGATGCGGATGGGAACGCTCTCGTCGCCGGACTGGTACGTTTCGTCCGAGCGGGCGTATGCCGGAAACCATAAATTGTTGCCCACTTGCTGCCGGTACGTTTCAAAAACAGAGAAGGGGAGATTCGAGGAAGTGACGTCGCCCGTCTCCGTGACCCATTTGCCCATCATTTTCACAATCACGAAATCCTGTTCGTCCACCCATACCACGCCTGAAAAATAGGCGTGCGCGCGTTCGAGGGCGCGCGGCTTGATCGTGAAATAGTACACACTCAGATCGTCGAGCGGCTGCTTTCCTCCGAATGTAATTTCGTATTTGGGAAGCATCGCGGTGCTCAGCGGAAACATGGGCGCTTGAGCCACGAGGTCCGAGTCTCCGCGCTGCAAGTCCAGATATTTCAGCGTAGATGCCTCGCGGCTCACAGGCTTCTCAAATAATTTGCCGTCCGGGGAAATTCTCTGTTGCGTGGTTACCTCGAGTTGCCCGGCGGTTTTGTTGCCGGGACCGATTTCCTCAACGCGAACGCTCTTCTGAAACGTGTAGCCGCGAATCGCGTGAATCATTTCGTCTTCCTTGGCAGCGAAGCGGCGGATAATTTCCTCGGGAGGAACTGCTGGCGCTTCCGGCTTGTTGGGTGGCGGCGGCGTTGGAAACTTCGCCGAGTCCGGCGGCTTCATCGGGCCGCTTGATTGCGCGCGCAGTGCCGCGGGCGCCGCAGCCAGGAGCAAGAAGAGAGCGGCGAGTACAAGCCGTCTGTTTGATCTAACCCAGATGGAAATCATATTCATTCGGTAAGATGCAAATTTCCGGAATTGTGCTTCCTGACTCGAAACAGTGTAGCGCGATAAGCTCCGGTAGCACAGGCTTCAGCCTGTGGTTTTCCAGTCTGGATAGAAAGTTCAAAATTCACAGGCTGAAGCATGTGCTAATGAGAACCCGACGACGGGCCCACCTTATTTCAAAAAGCGCGCAGATTCCGTTCCGCGATGGATGCACGTTTGCTACAATCGCGCGTCTGCAAAGTTGCTTTGTGAAGTGTGTTGCCGTGGAAACGCTGTCCAAACGATTTTTCGTATCCGGTGGGGTGCAGGGAGTCGGCTTTCGCTTTTTCGTCGAGCGGACGGCGACAAGCCTGAGCATGAAAGGCTACGTAAGGAATCTGATGGACGGGCGGGTGGAGGTTTACGCGATCGGCAGCGCAGAGCAGATGCAAGCGCTGCGAAGTGCGTTGCGGCGCGGTTCGCGTATGGCCACCGTGCATAGTGTCGAGGAACTCGACGCGGGCTTTGAGCGCGAATACGCGAACGAGTTCTCGATTGAAGGCGATGAATGAACGTACCGAATGATGTTGTCTGTCCAGTGCGAGAATAACCGGGCTGGGCGAGCACCTGCGAAAGGCGGAGTCAGCGGAATGAATCATTTGAAGGAATACATTCGAGAGGTTCCGGATTATCCGAAGCCCGGAATCCTTTTTTACGATCTGACGACGTTGCTGAAAAATCCGGCCGGGTTCCATACTCTCGTGGACAATCTTTGCGACCACTATCAGGGGCAAAAAGTGGATGCGGTCGTGGGTATAGAAGCGCGCGGATTTATATTGGCGCCTGCGCTGGCATACCGTCTCAACGCAGGATTCGTTCCGGTGCGAAAACCAAAAAAGCTCCCTGCTAAGTCTGTCGCGGTGACGTATCAGCTTGAATACGGCACAGACACGCTCGAAATTCACGAGGACGCCATTAAACCCGGCCAGACTGTATTGCTCAGCGATGATTTGCTCGCCACAGGAGGCACAGCGGCAGCCACCATCGAACTCGTGCGCAAATTGGGTGGAAAAGTAGTTGGCACATCCTTCGCTGTTGAGCTTACTTTCCTGAATGGCCGCGCCAAACTGCCCGGCATCGACGTTTTTACAATGATCCAGTACGACAAGTAATGTCCGAAAGTGGAACCGCGGATACACACGGATAAAAAATGACAAACATAAGTTCTAATTAATACCGGGATACTTTTTGATTGTAAACGGCGCGGGAATGTTCGTGATTTTGTGCCTAAGTTTCAGTTTTATCGCTTCCAGGTTTTATTCGTGTTCATCTTTGTGCATCCGTTGTTGCTTCCCGGTTTGGCGGCGCTGACGGACGGCTTCGAACAACACCACGCCCGCGGCGACGGAAACGTTGAGGGCGCGCACCGGACCCGTCGTTGGAATTGAAACCAGGAAATCGCAGCGTTCCCTCACCAGCGCATGTAAGCCTTTGCCTTCGCCCCCCAGAACAATTCCCACGGGCACTTTGAAATCTACGTCCGTGTGTAGTCGTTCGGCGCGCTCATCGAGTCCTACCAGCCAGTATCCCGCTTCCTTCATCTCTTCCATGGCGCGAGAAAGATTTGTGACGCGCGCCACCGGCAAGTGCGCCAGTGCTCCCGCGGATGCGCGGGCAACGGCGTCCGTCAACCCCGCAGCGCGGCGCTCAGGAATTACAACGCCTTGCGCGCCAGCGGCGAGCGATGTGCGAACGATTGCGCCCAGATTGTGCGGATCCTCGACGCCATCCAGCATCACGAGCAATCCTGGAGAGCTTCCTTCGGGGCGCGGTTTCAACAGATCGTAAAAATTTTTTGCGGGAGTGGAAGCCACGAACGCGACAACGCCCTGATGCTCGCGCGTGCCTGCCGCGCGATCCACTTGGGCGCGCTCCTCAAAGCGAACCGGCACATCGAGCTTCCGCGCGAGTCGCACCAACTCTTCCACGCGATTGCCGTGCGTGCCCTTGGAAATAAGTAGAGAATCGAGTGGCCTGTTTGCTTCCAGCGCCTCGCGAACCGCATGGATTCCTGTCAGACGATCCATAACGAAAGATACTCCTCAAAGTTTAGAGAAAATGATCAAAGAAGTGGCGCAAAACGAATTCAATCGCATGAATTCCATGAACAATATGGAAATTGTAAGAGAGGCTGCATACCGCGGTCTCAGCGATCGAGTGTCGCGATGACCTGCGCGGAAATCGCTTCGCCGCGGCCCACGGCGTCGACGGTTTCATTCGTCTTGGCCTTCAAATTGATCATGGAGGGATCGATGCCCAAAGATTTTGCGAGCACCTCTCGCATGGCTGGAAAGTGCGGCCCAAGTTTCGGCTTCTCGGTGATGACCGTAGCGTCGATGTGCACGATTTTAAATTTATGTTCGGCCAGTAGATCGCGAACGTGCTCCAGAAATCGCAGGCTCTGCGCATCTTTCCACTTAGGATCGGTGTCCGGAAAATGGGTGCCGATATCGCCCATGCCGGCCGCCCCCAGCAGGGCGTCGCACATGGCATGCGCCAATGCGTCCCCGTCCGAATGGCCGACGGGGCCCTTTGGAAACGCGAGTTCAATGCCGCCGAGAATCAGCTTTCGGCCCTCGGCCATGCGATGAATGTCATAACCGATTCCTGAGCGAGTCATCGCGCCGCCCGCTCCTGCCGCAGATAAAATTCCGCAAGTTCCATGTCACCCGGTCGGGTAATTTTCAAATTGCGTTCGGAACCCACAACCACGTGCACGTCATGCCCAGTGCGTTCCACGAGTCCCGCTTCATCCGACGCCGTCACTCCATCCTGGCGTGCCTGGGCAAAAGCTTTAATCAGAAGAGAGGCGCGAAAGACTTGCGGAGTTTGCGCCAACACCACACGTTCGCGTGGAATCGTAGCCGTGATCAGCGCAACGTCGTTTGGCAAACTCGCCCGCTTTACTTCTTTCACCGTGTCCATCGCCGGAATTCCAAGAATGGCCGCGCCGCAGGCGGAGGCTTCCGCAATGACGCGCTCGATCTGGCTGACGGTCACGAGCGGCCGAACTGCGTCGTGCACCAGAATCAGTTCAGTCTCAGAATCGACGTAACCTAAAGCATTAGCCACCGAATCCTGGCGCGAATCGCCGCCGCGAACCACGCGCACGGGCCGCTCAAATTTCTCTTTGGCAACGCTCCCGGCCAGCGTGTCTACTTCTTCGCCGCGCGTAGCGATAATGAAATCCGAGATAGCCGCGCAGTCCGCAAGCCGTCGCAGCGTGAACAGCAGTACGGGCACGCCATCAAGGGACAGAAACTGTTTGGGCGTCTCCGCGCCCATTCGCGTGCCTAATCCTGCCGCGGGTAAAATGGCTGTTACACGGTTCATCTTGGCCTCGGTAGTTGAGCCAAAAAGCTTACACCAATTGGCGACACATAGAAACAGGGGGCATTATTCGGTAGTGGGCTAGCGCGAAGGCCCAGTTTCGGCGTCTTGCGGAGCTTCCCTCAATCTGCAATCGAACGAATGACCCGCGCCGGATTTCCACCAACAAGCGTATTCGGGGGAACATTCTTCGTGGCGACTGAACCTGCCGCCACGACCGAATTCTCGGCCACGCGACACGTTTTTCCCAACCGTCCTGGTCATTCGCGGGTTCTTCCCTGCTTGCGTTTCTGCGGAGCAAGGGCCCCCGCCGATCGCCTACCGTCAAGAGGACATTAAGATATTATAAATATCGAACCAATCGAAAGATTTCTTTGATTTGACGGGATGGACGTGGAGCGATATTCTGCGAGTTCGCTGATAGGCGGATTTACCGGCTCAAGGCTGTCTCTGACAGTCTATCTTTTGATTTCATTAAGGAGATCCACTACTCACCATGAAAAAATATAAACTTGAATACATCTGGCTTGATGGCAGGAAGCCAGTGCCTGAACTTCGCGGCAAGACGACCATGAAGTCTTTTGCCAGCCCGCCGGCACTGGCTGATTTGCCACTCTGGGGCTTTGACGGAAGCTCCACGATGCAGGCGGAAGGCAAAAGCTCTGATTGCGTTTTGAAACCCGTGGCGCTCTATCCTGATGCGAGCCGCAAGGATGCTTATATCGTCCTCAGCGAAGTTATGCATGCTGACGGGACTGCGCATCCGACGAATGCGCGCGCTACGATTATCAACGACCCCGATTTGTGGGTTGGATTCGAACAGGAATATTTCCTCTATAAAGATGGTCGCCCTCTCGGGTTTCCTGTTGAAGGTTATCCTGGCCCACAGGGACCGTATTATTGCGGCGTGGGCTACAAATACATGGGAAGCATTGCCCGCCAGATCGTCGAAGAGCATCTGGAACTATGCTTGGCCGCCGGTATCAATCATGAGGGTATCAACGCGGAAGTCGCCAAAGGCCAGTGGGAATTCCAGATTTTTGCCAAGGGCTCCGCGAAGGCTGCCGATGACGTGTGGACCGCTCGCTACCTGATGATGCGACTGTGCGAGAAATACGAAGTGGACGTTGTGTTGTATTGCAAGCCGATCAAAGGTGACTGGAACGGCTCCGGTATGCATACGAACTTCTCCACAAAATATATGCGCGAAACCGGCGGCAAAGAATACTTCGACGCGCTGATGAAGGCATTCGAAAAGAATATCGACGCGCACATTTCGGTCTACGGTCCCGACAACCACCTGCGCTTGACCGGTCTGCACGAAACACAAGCCATCGACAAATTCAGTTATGGGCTCTCGGATCGCGGTGCTTCCATCCGCATGCCGATTAACTTCATCAAGGACGGCTATAAAGGCTACCTCGAGGATCGCCGTCCGAACTCTGAAGGAGATCCTTACCAGATCGTTTCGCAGATTCTGAAGACGATCAACACCGTCCCGAAACCAGTTATGGCGTAGGACTCGCGTCGAAAGAGTGCCGACAGTTCGTCGAAGATGCCCCGGTTTTGCCGGGGCATCTTTTTTTTCCTCGCGCGGTGGGCGCGCAGTTCCTGCGAAAATCTGTTGGCGGGTGTATAGTAGCCCAACGAGACGGCGGCCCGACCTTGAGTTCCATCACACTGGTGCTTGCTCCAGGATTAGAAGGAAGCGGCAAACTTTTTGCAAATTTACTGCCGGAGTTGCCTACAGATCTCCAAGTAATTGTCGCGGGGTATCCGCAGGATCTATTCTTGTCATATGCACAGCTAGTTCTGTGGCTGGCGGATGTTGTTCCCAAAGACCGTCCGTACGTTCTGCTCGGTGAATCTTTCGCAAGCCCGTTGGCAGTTATGTTTGCGGCAACGCACCCACCTGATTTGGCGGGAATTATTCTCAGCGCGGGCTTCATTTCCAATCCGGTGCGGCATTTGGGTATACTGCCGCGTCTGCTGGCAAGGCCGTTTCTCGCTCAACTCCGACCACCGGCATTTGCGATTAAATATTTCATTGCCGGAGCGGATGCGCCGAAGAGCCTGCTGCAAGCGATCAGGAAGGCGCAGAGTGACGTAAATCCGACCGTCTTCGCACGACGCGCACAAGCAACTCTCCATGTCGACGCACGAAAGGAAATTTGCCACGTCAACGTGCCGCTGCTTTATTTGCAGGGAACAGACGACCATTTGGTGCATAAGTCCGCGCTTGCGGAAATTGAACGCTTGCATCCCTCAACAATTTCCGTTGCCATCCACGCGCCGCATCTAATATTGCAGCGCGAACCGCGGGCCGCAGCGGACGCCATCACGCGATTTTTGGAAGCGCAAGGCCTGTACAACAAAGAAACGCCCTGATTTCAAATCGTCAAACGCTGAGCGTGCAGCGTTGCCGTGGGAAAATTTGCGGCGCCGTCATGCTAGACTGCTCCGGTCTTGGACAACGTCGTCACATCCAGCGCGAACGTAGCGCAGCGCACGGTCCGCCACGTGAATCGGCGACTGCTCCCGTATCTCGTTCTGCTATATACAGTCGCCTACCTTGACCGCGTAAACATCGGCTCCGCGGGGCTACAGATGACGCGTGAGCTGGGATTTTCGAACGCCGTGTTCGGCTTGGGCGGCGGGATTTTTTACCTCGGCTACATGCTGCTGGAAATTCCAGGAGGCGTCCTGGCCGAGGTTTGGAGCGCACGCAAATGGATTGCGCGCATCCTGCTGACGTGGGGATTTCTGGCATCCGCCACGGGGCTCATTCACACCACTAAAGAATTCTACTGGTTGCGTTTTTTTCTGGGGCTCGCGGAAGCCGGATTTCTACCCGCGATTCTGGTGTACATCAGCCACTGGTACCGGCCTGAAGATCGCGGCAAAGCGATTGCGATTTTTATGGCGTCCAATCCTGTGGCGCAGGTAATCGGCGGACCGCTCTCTGCGATTTTTCTGAAAATTCACTGGCTCGGTTACAACGGTTGGCGCTGGCTGCTGCTGCTCGAAGGAATTCCCGCGATTATTTTAGGGTTCATCACGCTGGCGTATTTAACCGAGCGACCTGAAGAAGCGCAATGGCTACAGACAGACGAGCGCGATTGGCTGATCGGCGAACTTGAACGCGAGCGCGACGCCCGCGCTTCGCACAGCCCGGCCTGGCACGCTCTGGGCGATCCGCGCGTGCTGCTGCTCAGCACCACTTTGTTTCTTGGGCTTACGGCAACGTACGGCGTCAGCCTCTGGATGCCGAAAATCGTGGAAAAAGTTTCCTCATTCGGCGTTTCAAAAGTCAGTTTGATCGCGGCGATCCCGTATCTGTTCGCTCTTCCAGTGATGTGGCTTGCCGGTTGGAGTTCCGATCGCACTGGAGAGCGCCGATGGCACGCGGCAATCCCGCGCATCGTCGCGGGGATCGCACTCGCGGCATGTATTTATTCTGCGGATTATGTATGGATCAGCGTTTTTGCTTTGTCGATAGCCGCTGCGGGATTTTACAGCTCGCACGCGGGCTTCTGGCCCATTCCCAATATGCTGCTCGGCCGCGCTGCGGCAGCCACGAGCATCGGACTCATCAACACATTTGGAAGTCTGGGCGGTTTTGTAGGTCCCTACGTAATCGGATATTTAAGGGATAAGACAGGCGGTTTCGGCTCGAGCCTGCTATTTCTTTCCGCTTGCTCGATAGCATCAGGCCTTCTCGTTCTTTTGGTGAGGCTACCGGTAGGACAGGCTTCAGCCTGTCTTCCTTTGAATTTTTCTCCGGTTGGCAAAAATCAAAATCAAAAGAAGACAGGCTGAAGCCTGTCCTACTCGCTACTTCTCGATTTTCGCCAGCAGTTCTACGAATTTCTGCTGGCGCTC
>DASRQU010000005.1:0-14759 GCA_035696345.1 Candidatus Acidiferrales bacterium | reverse complement strand
CGCGATCGGGCATGCGATTACTGTCGATTACAAACCGACCGCCAATCTGAAGCAGGATATCGACGCAGGAGCGCAATTCGATCTGGTCATCGTGACCGCGGACAGCATCGGTCAACTGACGAAGGAAGGAAAGACGCTGGGTGGCGAGGGAACGCCGATCAGCCGTGTGGGCGTGGGCATTGGCATTCGCAAGGGCGCGCCGAAACCTGACATCAGCACGCCGGAAGCGCTGAAACGCGCGATGCTAGGGGCAAAGGCGGTTTCCTATGGCCCTGTTGGTGCCAGCCTTCCGTACATTACGAAGATGACGGAGACTCTGGGAATTGCGGACACGATGAAGGCGAAGACCGTCTTTTTAAAAAACTCGGACGAAATAAACGAAGCTGTGGCGGATGGCAAGGTCGATTTCGGAATGACGCTGGTCAGTGAAATTTTACCGGCGAATGGTGTGGAACTGCTGGGGCCGTTTCCGGAGCAGTTTCAGGGGTATGTGCGGTTTAACGCAGCGGTTGGCACCGGTGCAAAAAATCCGGATGCGGCGAATGCGCTGATTAAATTTTTGGCGGGGCCGGATGCGGCGGCTTCTATTAAGGCGCGGGGGATGCAGGCGCATTGATATTTCAATTCGTGTCGTGACTGAGCCGAGGTTTAGTCCCGCGAGTACCTGCAAGGTATTATTTAAAATTGCTGCATCTAAATTCGCCCATTCCGTCCCGAAGATCGCGGAAGGGAATGGCCTCTAGAAAACCGTTTTCGTAGCGCACGCTCGTTTTTTGAGCGGGCACCTTTTTTGCAGCCTTACCACAGAGCCCGCTACGCCTCTCTGAATTTCGTCTTGACGTGGCCGAACTTACGCAGTGTATGATCTCTCCAAATTCAGTCCGAAATCGTGGTCCGGCCTGGGAGGATTTTTCAATGCGAAGTGGTCTGTTGGGTGCTGTTCTGGCTGTGGGGATGGCGCTGTGTTGCTGTTTTCCGGCAACGGCACAAACGAAAAAAACTTCTGATACGTCGGCAACATCCGAGTCGTACGATCCGCGCGATTTGTCCGGCATCTGGAACCAAGAGCATCCGCGAAATCTTCCCGTCGTCGAGCGCTACTGGAACTATGAATTCAATAAAGAAGAACCACCGATGACGGCGTGGGGGCAATCGCAATTCGCTGCCGCGAAATCTTCTTTTGGACAGCACACCTACCCGACTGCTGAAACCAACGATCCGATGTACCACAGTTGCACGCCGGCCGGGTTGCCGCGCACGTACCTGCATCCATTTCCGATGGAAATTGTGCAGATGCCGGGCGAAACGCTGATCCTTTTTGAATGGGATTCGCTGCGCCACCCGATTTATACGGACGGACGCAAGCACGACGAGACTCTCGGGCCCCAATGGATGGGCGACGCGATTGGCCACTGGGAAGGCGACACGCTAGTCGTGGACACCACAAACTTTAACGATAAAACATGGGTCGATCGTGTGGGCCATCCGCATACCGTGGATCTTCACCTTGTGGAGCGCTTCAAGCGCACCGACCGCACGCATTTAGTAAACGACATTACGATTGATGACCCGAAGGCGTACAGCAAGCCGTGGACCGCGCATCTGGATTTCATTTTGCGGCCTACCTGGACGCTTGGCGAGCAATTCTGTGAAGACCAGCAAAACTTTGAAGACTTTGACAAAAAGGGAACCGCGACACCGAAATAATGTAAAGGCTGACGATTGATTGTCGAGTAGCACAGCCACTCTTGGCTGTGTGCAGTTTGCAAAACCCGCACAGGCAAGAGTGCCTGTGCTACTCAAACCGTCGCCCGAACCATGTTCACGTGAACGTCATTGACAGATTTCCCTGTTGAATAGAATACTTAAAACAGTCCGTTTCTCTTGCACGTTGGCCCATTCGGGATTCCCAGATTTTTTTATCGGTCGGTCGGTGTTATGGAGACTTCTGTTATGAAAAAGTTCGCGTTTTTTATGGCTATGGCGATTGGTGCGATGATTCTCTGTGCCCCGGTGCCGGCACATCACGGGGAAGCGAACTACGACACCGACAAAATTGTTTCGGTAAAAGGGACGGTGACCGAATTTCAATTTATTAACCCGCACACTCTGATCGCCATGGACGTCAAGAACGACAAGGGCGAAATTGAAAAGTGGAATTGCGAAGCGCGGAGCCCGGGAATGCTGGTGCGCGCGGGCGGCTGGGACAAAGGCACGCTGAAGATCGGCGACGTGATCACCGCGGCCGGCTATCGTGGCAAGGGCGGGGCGATGGTGCTGCGCCTAAACAAAATCATTCTAGCGGACGGAACAGTAAAAGATAATTTGTAGGTTTTCATCGCGCGGTTAATAAAGTTTTGTGGATTGGTTTTTCTTCCACACTTCGCAAACGAGTCACCTGAAATAGAGCGTGATTTGTCTTGACGCTACGGAACGCCACCGGTGTATGATTCCCCCAATTGAAACTCATCAAAATGTAACGGAATTCATGGTCGAGGTGCCTCGAAATGCGTAACCGTCCACTGGCAATTGTGCTGGCGTTGGCGATAGCGCTATGCATTTCGCCTGCACTATGCGCGCAGAACAAGAAGCCGAGCACGGCGCTCGACAAGGCTTCCTTCGACCCGCACGATCTCTCCGGCGTGTGGATGCAGGACCATCCCCGGCCTATGACGGCGGACGCGCGATACTGGGTATACAAATTCGCGCTCGAAGAGCCGCCCTTGTCCGAGTGGGGAGCAAAACAATTTGCGGCCACGAAGACTTCTTTTGGACCGCACGCAACTCCGCTTGCGGAGACCAACGATCCGGTTTACCACACCTGCACGCCGCTTGGTTTTCCGCGCGTATTTCTATATCCGTTGCCATTTCAGATTGTGCAGACTCCGACCGAGGTCATACTGCTGTTTGAGTATGACTGGCTGCGGCACCAGATTTACATCGACGGACGCAAGCACGATGAAGCGCTCGGCCCTCTTTGGATGGGCGACGCGATTGGGCACTGGGAAGGCGACACGCTTGTTGCGGATACGACAAATTTCAACGATAAGACTTGGCTCGATCGCATGGGGCATCCGCACAGCGATGCTTTGCACGTGGTGGAGCGCATCCAGCGCGTCGATCGCGAACACCTGATCGATGACATGACCATCGACGATCCAAAGGCCTATACGAAACCATGGGTCGCGCACCAGATTTTTGTGCTGCAGCCGAAATGGACCGTCGCCGAGTCCTTCTGCGAGGACGAGCAAAGCTTTGAAGGCATCGACGAAAGTGGAGCGGCGCCGGCGAAAAAATGACGCGTGGCGATTGGCGAGCAAAGACAAAATGTCCGGACCGGTCTAAAGAGTTTGTGAAATAGTCGAGTAGCACAGCCACTCCTGGCTGTGTGCACTTTGCAAAACTCACATAGGCAAGAGTGCCTGTGCTATTCAAACATTTGCCCGAACCATTTTTACGTTTCGAGTGTTATGGCGTGCGGCAAAATGTGGAAGAGGTTTTGCTATGCGAAGGGTTTTTATTGGATTGCTGACGATCGCGGCTGTTGTTCTCGTAATTTCATGGAACGGCGCGGCGCAATTAAAGCTGGCCCCGCCCGCATCTGCGAATTCCGACTCCTCCGTAAATTATTTTGACCCTCGCGATTTGTCGGGCGTGTGGATGCAGGATCGCCCGCGTCCTGGAAGCGTGCTTGAACGCTACTGGATTTATGAACTGGCGCTCGAAGAACCGCCCATGACCGCGTGGGGACTCGCGCAATTCAAGGCAGCGAAATCTTCCTACGGCACGCATGCGGTTCCCATCGCGGAGACGAATGATCCTCTCTACCATGCGTGCACTCCGCCCGGATTTCCGCGGGCGTATCTGCATGCGTTTCCCATTCAAATTGTGCAGACGCCCACTGAGGTGATTGTACTGTTTGAGTGGGATTCGCTGCGGCATCAGATTTTTACGGACGGACGCGCACATGACACGGCGCTCGGCCCGTTGTGGATGGGCGATGCGATTGGCCACTGGGAAGGGAACACGCTGGTGGCGGACACCGTGAATTTCAACGACAAAACCTGGCTCGATCGCATCGGGCATCCCCACAGCGATGCGCTGCACGTAATCGAGCATATCCGGCGCGTCGACCATGAGCATCTGGAAGACGACATTACGATTGACGATCCAAAGGCCTATACAAAACCGTGGACGGGGAAAATTGTTTTTGCGCTGAAGGCGAAGTGGACGCTGTCCGAAGAATTTTGCGAGGACATTCGCAGCTTTGACAGTCTCGAGGAGCAGGAGACAACCCCGGCGAAGTGAGAAGTTTTGAGATTGACATGGCCGTAATACCGGTGGGATATTTTAACCAGTCACTTAACGTTTTTAAAGTGGGCCCAAGCAGCCCTTCTTTTACCGTCTAACTCGAATTTTGTGTGCAGGAGGCGTACCAAATGAAAAAAATGGCGCTCGCACTGTGTATTGTGCTCACTGTTCTTTTTGTTTGTACGCCGATTTTTGCGCACCACGGGGAAACCAATTACGACACGGAAAAACTAGTGAGTGTGAAGGCGACCGTCACCAGTTTTGAATTCATCAATCCGCACACGCAAATCACGCTCGAAGCAAAAAGCGATAAAGGTGACGTAGAAAAGTGGACGTGCGAGGCGCGGAGCCCGGCGATGCTCGTGCGCAATGGCGGCTGGGACAAGAATACGCTTAAGCCCGGCGATGTGATTACCGCCATTGGTTTCCGCGCCAAGAACGGCGCGAATATTTTGCGCCTGAAAAAGATTGTTCTATCCGACGGCAAGGAATTGCCGGATCTGTAGAAGAATCATGCCCGTCAGCAGTCGCAGTCCGCCTCTTTAGAGACGGGATTTGGGCTCTACATGTAGACTGCGCCACCGCGAGGAATCTAAACCTCCGGCTCTGATCCTTCGTAGTCTCTCAAGGCAAAAGAGGCGGGCTACAGCAGACGAGCAAATGTACTAAAGCAGGACGCGACCGACAAAGCAGATCCAAGTAGCGAGGTTTTCTCCATGAAATTCAGTCCGGCGACATTCGTGGTTTTTCTAACGGGATTTTTTTTGATGTGCGGGCCTGCGCGCGCGCATCACGGGAATTCCGCGTACGACGAAGCGCACTGGATCACCATTTCCGGCACCGTCACGGAATTCGTGTGGTCGAATCCGCATTGCCAAATTTTTGTGGATGTGAAGGACGACAAAGGTAAAGTCGTGAATTGGGCGATCGAAAGCCAGAGCCCCGGCATTATGCGGCGCAACAGCTGGAGCAGAACTTCATTGCAGCCTGGAGACCAGATCACGGTGACGCTTGCGCCGGCAAAAAATGGAGCTCCTGTGGGCTTTTCCGGGAACGCGGACGGCAAGGTCGTTTTTTCGGATGGCCGCATATTGAAAATGAACAACCGGTAGCGAATGCAGCAAAATTTCACTCGAAAAGTTCTGCCAACCATAGGAGCAGCAACGTGCGGAGTCGACTACGGACATGGATCGTGAGTTCGCTGGTAGCGCTTTTCGCTGTTCTGGCCACACCGCCGTGCCCATCCGCACAATCTCAATCTTCGCAAGCTGCGTCGAAATCTTCCGCCGCAAGCGCTCCTGCTCCGAAACGCGATCTGACGGGCGTGTGGCAATTGCAGGGAGGCGGTGGCGGCGCGCAACCTATCGCAGAGGACGAAGATATCCCTCCGATGACGCCGCGGGCAAAAGTAAAATTCGACGCGCAGAAACCCGGCTATGGCTCGAGAGGCGCGGCGGGCGGCAATGATCCGATCCTGCAATGCGATCCCATCGGTTTCCCTCGCATCATGCTGATGCCTACGCCGAACGAACTTTTGCAGGTTCCGGGGCGCACCATTCAATTTTGGGAGCGCGAACACGAGTGGCGCACAATCTGGACCGACGGTCGCCCGCTTCCCACCGACCCCGATCCCGCGTGGTACGGATACTCAATCGGCCACTGGGAAAGCGACGATACATTTGTAGTCGAGTCGATGGGGTTCAATGACAAAACGTGGCTCGGCCCCACCGGCTATCCGCACAGCGAGGACATGCGCGTCATCGAACGCTACCGCCGCATGGACCAAGACACTATCGGCTACGACATGACGATTACCGATCCGAAGGCTTACACCAAGCCCATCGTCACGCCGCATCGCATCATGAAGCTGAAGCCCAACGAAGAAATCAGCGAGCAGCCCTGCGTGTGGTCTCAGGAAAACGAATTCGCGCAGAGAATCCGAAACCCAGCAACCCCTCAGCCCGCGAAATAAAGTAGGACAGGCTTCACCGGCTTCGGAAAAACTCGATTCGGCCGAGGATTTAGTGCACGGGCACTCCTGCCTGTGTGGTTTTGTGGAGTTATGGAGATTCGGCGGCACGAAGTCTTGAGAAAATCGCGCGGGCAGGAGTGCCTCTTGCTACTTTTCCGCAGGCTGTTCAGCCTGTCGGGTTTTATGCGCAAGCGCCAAAATACTTGGATTTCCCGAAATGAAGAAAACGCATTATCAGCGCATAAGGAGCACCACGATTCGCTGCAGCATAAAATGCGCATGGATTTTGCTGGCGGCATTCTCCTTCGCCACAATGCCCGCGCGCAGCCAGCACGTAGCTTCTGCCGCCGCACCGCTCTCGCCTCCCGTGCGTGACCTCTCCGGCTTGTGGCATTACGCCAGCACCGGTGCCTCGGAGCCCGTCGCCCCGGACAGCCTGATTCCGCCTATGACGCCGTGGGCAAAAGCAAAGTTCGATGGAGAGCGTCCCGGCTACGGCCCGAGGCGGTCTCCAGGCGGGAACGATCCGATTCTGCAATGCGATCCGATCGGTTTTCCGCGCGTCATGTTTTTAAATACGCCATTTGAATTTGTGCAGACCAAGCAGAGAATTATTCAGTTTTTTGAGCATGAGCACGAATACCGCACGATCTGGATGGATGGCCGCGCGCTTCCGGAGGACGCCGATCCCACCTGGTACGGCTACGCCGTCGGCCACTGGGAAGGCGATGACACGCTGGTCGTCGAGTCCGCTGGGTTTCGCGACAGCACGTGGCTCGGTTCCACCGGATATCCTCACAGCGAGGATATGCGCGTCACGGAACGCTACCGGCGTGTGGACAGCGAAACAATTCTCTACGACATCACCATCACAGACCCGAAGGCGTACACGCAGCCGATTGTTGGACCTCATCGAACCATGAAGATGCGGCAGAAGGACGAAATTGTGGAAGAAATTTGCGTTCCGTCCGAGGAAAAATCGTTTGCCGATCGCATCGCGGATCCCGCGACGCCAAAAACGAATAAATAATTTTTGCGTTGAATTTAAAATCCGTACAGGCGTGCGGGATTATCCACGAGTATTTTTTTGCGCAGAGACGAATCGGGCGCCCAAACCGCGAGTTGATTGAGCAGAATTCCGTCGTCCACATCGTATAGCCGCATGATGTCGCTCGGTTTTCGCCCAGGGTAAGGATTCGAGTCAGGATGCGGCCAGTCACTGCCCCAGAGCATGCGATCCGGATTGGCTTCGATGAATGCTTTGGCGTAGGGCGTGACGTCGCGATAGTCCGGAGCTTTTGTGGACGCGCGGTACGCGGCGGAAAGTTTCATGTACGCTTTTCCGGAATGGATAAGCTCCAGGAGATCTGCGAAGCCAGGCTGTTGCAGACCTAGCGCGGGATCGATGCCGCCCAGGTGATCGAAAACAGTCGGAAGGGGAGAAGCCAGCACCAGATCTTTAACCGCGGAGATCACCGCCAGATTCGTGTACAGCTCAATGTTCCAGCTGTATGGCTTGAATCGCTCTGCCGCCCACTGATACAGAGGGCGCACCGACGCCGGGTCGGTCGGGCCGGAGGCTCCGCTGACAATTCGCGCGCCGCGGAAACCCGCTTTCGTTAACGATTCAAATTCGCTGTCGGGCGTTTTGCCGTCTACCACCGCGATGCCGCGCGCAGTTGCGCCGCGCGCTTTCATGCCATACAAGGTGGAGGAATTATCGGTGCCGTAGGCGCTGGGCGTTACGATCACCACGCGCTCAATGTGCAGCGCGCGATGCAGCGCAGCCATTTCTTCGGGCAGCGTCCCTTCCGGCGTGTTGATGTGCTTTGGCGATAGCGGAAATTTTTGCGGGTCGCCGTAATAGTGCGTGTGGCAGTCGCAGGCGTGCGCGGGCACGTCAAAGTTCACGGCCGTTGCGGGCTGCGACGCCTTGGAAAAAATGTCATCACTCGACAAGAGAACTCCCGCGGCGAGCGCTCCCCCCACGAAATTTCGTCGCGTCAGCATCGCCGCCTCCGGCAAAACGTTAAATTGTTGGAAGCATCAGGATCCGTTTTATGTGGCATAGGTTTCAGCCTGTGGCGTTTAGTGGACGAACTAAATTCCACAGGCTGAAGCCTATGCCACGGGGCCGCATTACACCGCGGAAATAAACGAGTAGCCGTGCTCCTGGGCGCGATTCACGGCGATGACTCCCGCCGGGACCATCCGCGCATTTCCAATCAGGTTCGAAGTGATTTCTTTCACGACGGCGTCCACTTCCATGCCGTTCGCCTTGGCGATTCGCGTGGCGATACCGCGAGTGGAAGTGGAGCACACCGCAAACTGCGCACCTTTTTTAATAATCGCTTCCATCTTGCCAGCCTGCAACGTCTCTCCCGAGGGGCCGTAAACATTGAATTTCGGGGCCTCTTTCGTTTTGGGGTCGACATATTCGGATTGCTCGGAAAGCTGTTTGCCGTATTTCGCCCATATGGCGTCATTGTAGGCAAAGGGCGTTGCTTTATGCCGCGCCACTATGATGACGGCGAGGTCCGACTCCTTCAGGCCGTAGGCCTGCTCGCTCGCTGTAAAGTAGTTGCTGGCAAATTGCAGCGACCAACCGATCCCTTCCGCGGAGAAGGTGTCAAACAGGTAGCGATGAATGCCGGGAATTTTATCGTACCAATCATCCTGCGCATGGCGCGCCGGCCGAAATGTTGTCTCCGCAGTAGGCTGAGGCATCGCTGCAGGCAAACTCACGGCGGCGGCGCTCGCCGCACCCACTCCCACGCCCAGCCGCGTAAGAAACATTCTTCGTGCGATCGATGATTGAATCCATTTTCCGTCCATGCGGATATTCTCCTCTTCGTGGAAAATCGTGGGGCTAGTATAAGCCCAAGTTCAGAGGCTTTGCGATTATCAATCTTCGAGTGGGCCAGGCATCGCCGCCGACAGCCGTTTGAAATAGAATTTGAACAGGCGGAATGCAGCCCGGAATTCACAGCAACCTTGGCCCTAGGCTACATCCGTTTATTGATTCGGAATTGGTCTCGGAATGTTCGAGTTTATCCAACAACTCCGCTGAAAACGATGCAGCGCTTTTTGCAATCTTATTTTCAGTGAAGATCAGCGACTTGAGCTGGCTTTGCACTCAGTAATTCCCCGATGCGTTGGCTAAAGATCGTTGCGCCGCGCTGTGAAAGATGAAGGGGATCCTCGAAGAGCGAGTCATCCGCGGCCCAGCTGCTGGCGTCGACAAATTTTACGCTGTAGGGGCGCAGCAGTTCTTGAACGTGAGACGTGTAATCGTTCCATTCCTTCGTTTCATAAAACCGTGACCGGTGAGAAGTGCGCATCGGCATTTCCACTAATACGACATCGATGCTCGCTTCGTGAGCCTGGCGAAAAAGTTCCGCGACCGGCGGAGCCAGCGGTAATTGCGCGGCCGCTTCGCTATCCTGGCGAAACGCATCGGTGCTGGCCGGTTCCAGTAACGAAAAATCCGCGGCTCGCCCAAATTGGTTTGTGGTTTGCTGGGCCAGGCCTTGCTGCGCCATTGACCTGCGCAGGATTTCTACTTTTGACCAAACCGCGCCGCGGTCCTCGAACATGGGAATGCTGTGGAATACACTGAATTCGAGCGAATCGTGCGCGGACAGCGAATAAAACTGGCGCGCATACGATGGTTCGAGGTAGTAGAGCAGGGCGTGATTGCCAATCATGTCGTTCGCCGAAAACTGCACAGGCTCGGATAACTGCAGATCGTAGAAGCCATAAATCAGCACGCGCGGGCGGATGCCGTGTGCGAGCGCGTAGCGAAGCAGCAACAATTGCTCCACGGGAGAAGACGCGCCCAAGCTGAGGTTGACCGCACCCTCTCGCGTCGGCAATGCAGCCGCCGAATCGAAGACAGGTTCTTCAAAACCTGCAGCCATGAGCGAGTTTCCCAGCGCCAGGACGCGGGCGGATTGCGATTCGAGTGCGTGATGCATTACGCGGCGGGGGACGGAATTGCGCGTGAGATAAGCAACACCTAAATTCATCGCCAGCACGCACACCGCGAGCGTGGCCGCCGTCCAGCCGAGTTGTTGTCGCGTGATCATGCGTTTAGCGCCCTAGAAATCGATGTAAATAAATTTCGAGCTTTGCCCCGAAAAAATATAAATAATCGCAGCCAGCGCAGCCCACCAGAGGCCCCAAAACACAATGTTCGTCAGCCGCACGGGAAAACCGTCGGGCGGCGAATCGATTTCTCCCGCGATATATTCGAGCACGTGCTGCACCCACAAAAGTTGTGCCATCGTGTTTATCCTTGAATCAGCCGCTGAAAATAGAATACTGCCGTATGGATATCCATGCAGAAAAATGCCCAGGCGAAATTCACTGAGACAAATGTGAGAGTCCAGGAAGCCCATGTGGCTAGCGGACTTTTTGCCCACGCGTCGCCCGAGCGATGTCTCCACCACCGGTTCACCGCGAGCATCAATCCGTGCAGCAACCCCCACACAATAAAATTAACGCCCGCGCCGTGCCACAGCCCGCTGATGAACATGGTGACCAGTAGATTAAAATAAATGTGCGGCACCGAAACTCTCGAGCCTCCCAGTGGAATGTAAACGTAGTCCATGAGCCAGGAGGAAAGCGAAATGTGCCAATGCCGCCAGAAATCCATGATGTTGGCTTGCAGGTAGGGCCAGTCAAAATTTTCAGGAACTTTGATGCCGAATAAACGGGCCGATCCGATCGCAATGTCCGAGTATGCCGAAAAATCGACGTAAATTTTAACTCCATACGAGAAGAGCCAAAGAATCAGAAGGCCGCGATCGGCCCGAGCGATGTCGGCCATGTTGAGGTGATTGGTATATGCGGTCAAAAGGTCGGCGATGCCGAATTTTTTTGCCAGGCCGGAGAGGATTCGCGTGACTCCGCGCTGAGCGTCTAAAACCCAATTCGTGGGCGTTGCGCGCAGTTTTGGAAGAAAATCCTGATACCTTTTGATCGGCCCTGCCACCATCGTCGGAAAAAATAAAATGAAGGCCATGTACTCGCCGACAGTGCCCTCTTCCGTCTTGTTCCGGTAGCGGTCATAAGCGTAATGAATAAATTCAAACGTAAAAAATGAAATGCCTAATGGGAGAAACGCAGTTTTCCAGAATAACGGGTTGTGTGTCGGCTCAGGCCAGATCAGCCCGG
Organism: Candidatus Acidiferrales bacterium; assembly: GCA_035696345.1. GTDB lineage: Bacteria > Acidobacteriota > Terriglobia > Acidiferrales > UBA7541 > Palsa-360. The sequence goes on along the minus strand of DASRQU010000005.1, from coordinate 3,298 downwards.
AAATAAAATTGCGGTATTTAAATAAACAGAGGAAGAAAATAGTCTGAATGATTCCCGCGAAGCAGAACCACGAGCCTGGCTTGTAAAAACGGCTCACAAACGATTCCCACAGGAAAATCAGGATGCAGGCCGCACCGATTGCGCCGCCCAATTGCGTATAGGAAAAATAAATGAAGAAGGCGCTGCCGCCAAACACGATGATCCAGGGACGAATACTTGGGCGCGAAACTCGAAACAGGATTGCCGAAGGAACCAGAAACAGCAGGTAATAGTCCCAAGTATTAAAAATCATGAAATTGTGGCCCGCCTCTTTGCCGGGCGTAGGGAATGAGTGAGTGTATCCAACGGCACCGGTTAATACAACGAACGGGCAGTGGCGTAGAACGCGCGTCTTCCAGTTGCTGACGAGCATCTTTTCAGAGCCTAGCGACCATCGAAAAGGGAAAAAATACGATAGGCGGGTTTGCGGCATCTTATTTTAAACGGGCCAGGAGAAATAGTCCTATCGGCTCAGGAGTACTGAACCAGACTCTGAATGAAACAGCAAAGTACTGTCGACAAATCGAAGTCTTCAGATTCTCGCAGCAACTCAGGATTTTCGAGAACACCACCAATGCGCAAAATTAATTTTATTGAACTCAGCGATGTCGCAGCTTCCCATTGCGAATCTGCACGATTGGCCGCATGATCGTGCTTCCATTTCACCGGCATCGTCGTTTGCAGCTTGCGTTAATTTTTTTGCGCCCATGAGCACAAATTCGTGAAGCCTCTGGAAATTCTTGGCGAAACCCTTGCGCCGGACGGCACAATCCTGAGGCTCGCCCGCCGCGACACTGAGTTCATCATTCTGGCCAATGGCAGGAGCCTGATGTCAAGCCGCATGCATGGCTCGGAAGAAGCGCTGGCCTCGTTTACGTGCGCGGCTCTGCGAAAAATCGAAGAGCCCTGCGTTCTCATCGGCGGGCTGGGAATGGGTTTTACGCTCCGAGCGACGCTGGATTTACTTCCGCCGGACGCGACCGTGATCGTCGCGGAAATGGTGGCTGCTGTGGTCGACTGGAATCGTGGTTCGTTGGGCGAGCTGGCCAATTATCCCATGAAGGATAAGCGCGTGCGCGTCGAGATCGGCGATGTTGCCGCGACCTTGAAAGCAGCCCAGGAAAAATTTCACGCTATATTGCTGGATGTGGACAACGGCCCCACAGCATTCACAGCCTCGGCCAATTCCTGGCTTTACGGAGACCGGGGCATCGCAGCCGCTCGTGATGCGCTCAAAACGGGCGGGGTGTTAGGTGTTTGGTCGGCCAGAGGCGATCGGAAATTTGAGCAGCGCCTGCGCTACGGGCGCTTTATCGTGCGAACTGAAGATGTGCGAGCCCGTCTGAAAAAAGGCGGCCCGCGCCACACGATTTTTCTGGGTCATAAAACCGCAGCGCACTGAAATTGTTACGCACTCCCCGTCTGTAATCTGCGATGTCTTCCGCGAATCGCGAGGAGTCGAGCGCTCTCACCCCTTGGTGCCTTTGCACACCTGGCAGAACCGGTGACCGCAATTTTCGCAGACCACATTTAATTTGCGTGTTCGCTTCCCACATTTGCAACATTTCAATGAGCTCATTTTTGCCTTTGCCCTAGCCAGTTCTTCGCGGATCGAAGCAGGTATCTGCACTCGGCACAACAAGAATACAGGAATAGCGGCGGAAGCGAGTATGAATCCGCGGTAACAAATCAGTGATGGAAATTTACGAGTTCGTTTCCCTGGCGCCGAGTCTGGAGACTAATCCCACGGCACCGTATCGCGTCCCGAAATGCTCGGGATGCGATGGCATCTGCAAACCCAATGGCACTTACGGGGCCGGCCGATTTTGCGATGGGCGGATTTTCGGTGCGGCAACAGGAAATACCGCGCGCCGGATTTCCGTCATCATTTCATCAGGATCATTAGGAATTAGCACTGCGCAGAACAGGAGGGGCAAAAAAGAGAGGCGCTCGGCAGATTCACAAGCGCCTCACTTAGAACTCAATCAAAGTAAACCGTACCTCACTGGATCACCTCCTTCTCGACACAGAATGCCGATACCCGTATTATAAAACCGTTCTGTAAAAATGCAAAATCAACTTTTTGAATTCTTGGCATACCCCGGAAGAATCACAGATTTTCAATGGAAACGGGAGAAATCCAGTGCGCCTATCCCCGTTTCGCAGAAAAAGCGGAGTGCGTTATCATACGAGAGACCATGTTTTTATCCGAAGCCACCACCAGAAACATCCGCGTCAGTGTCCAGTCGCAATACGATCCATCGCGTTCGAATCCCAACAACAGTCAGTGGTTTTTCCTCTACACCGTTAAGATTGCGAACGAAGGTAAGGAAACGGTGCAGCTTGTGAGCCGACATTGGATCATCACGGATGGGATGGGCAAAGTGGAAGAGGTTCAGGGGCCCGGCGTAATCGGAAAGCAGCCGACATTGGCTCCGGGTCAAAGCTTTGAGTACACGTCCGGTTGCCCCCTGACCACGCCTTTCGGTTCCATGCACGGCACCTACCAGATGATTAACCAGGCGGCCGAGGAATTTGAGATTGAGATTGCTCCGTTCACCTTGTCCGAGCCGTATACCACAGTGAATTAATCATCGGTGCTGCGGCGCTTGGCGATACAGCATGTAGGTAAAGCGCCCGTGCAACCAGCTTTCGTTCGTGACATCATTGTGACGGCTGTCTACCGTTTCATCCAGAACATGCGCATAGTTGCCGCCCAGCCGCGTGATTTCCTGTTCCAGCCGCTCGGTGACTTTAGACATTAAATCCTCGTAGTATTGGTCCCACAATTCATCCCGATGTGCGATCGTTCCCGCGACGTGCGCGCTATCCGCCTCGACGACATGTTCGTCCATAGGTTCGGCAGCCACCGGAGGGAGGTCCCGATGCCAAAAAATAATGTTCGGCGTGCTCTCCGTCATAATTGGTGTGACCTCGAAATTCGGGCAATGGAATCGAAAAAAGTCTCGCGGCGTAAAATTATGAATGGCAAAGACATGCCGCTAGATAACGGTTCCTGTGAGCATTTTTCAACAGATATTCCGAATGCGCGCGCCTCTATCCAACAATGATAGCGCGGAGTTTTATAATCCTGCATCTAATTTAGATGTAAACGAATTTGCGCTTACGACTCGGCCCGTGGCCGCGGCGTTGTTCGCTGCCGATGTGTCACCTATACTCGCTTTCTAAGCAATGAGGCCTTCGAGCAGATGAGGAATAGCGAAGCGCAGAAATACGCGCGATGGTCGCTCGCGGTGGC
>DASRQU010000004.1:0-39467 GCA_035696345.1 Candidatus Acidiferrales bacterium | reverse complement strand
ATTTCCAACGTGCTGACGAAGTCCATCGGCACATCGAATCCGCACAACGTGATCAAGGCCACATTTGACGCGCTCCTGCGTTTGAAAGATATTGCCAAGGTCGCCGAACAGCGATCGAAAACGGTGGAAGAACTGCGCTAGAAGCGCCGGGACGGTAAGGAATCATGGCTAACAAAACAGCGGGAATGCTGAAGATCAAGTGGGTGCGGAGTTTCATTGCCTGTCCGCAGGACATGCGGCAAACCATTCGCGGCCTGGGATTTCGCCGCATGAATCAGACAGTGGAGCGGGAAGATACGCCTGCCACGCGCGGAATGATTCTGAAGGTGCGGCACCTCGTGGTCGTGGAAGAGTAGACTCGGGCAGGTTATAATCACACGCAATTTTAAGTCGGGTTTTAGACAGGCGCAGGACGCCGGAATCGAAGATTGAGGACAACATGGCTGTGAATCTTTCTAATCTGAAGCCGCCGCGCGGCTCGCGTCATCGTAAAGTGCGCGTGGGACGCGGAATCGGCTCCAAGCTCGGCAAAACCGCGGGCAAGGGAAACAAAGGACAGAAATCGCGCAAGGGATATTCGCGCCGCCCGGGTTTTGAAGGCGGCCAGATGCCGCTGCGCCGCCGCATTCCGAAGCGCGGATTTCACAATCCGACGCGTGTGGAATACGCGGTAGTGAACGTCGAAGGCTTGAACATTTTTGAGGCGGGAACGGTAGTCACCCCGGAATTGCTTAACGCTTCCGGACTCGTCCGCCAAGTTCAGTTTGACATCAAGGTGCTCGGCGACGGCGAGTTGAAAAGCGCGCTGACCGTGCAGGCTCACAAGTTCAGCAAGTCGGCCCAAGAGAAAATTACTCAGGCCGGAGGCAAGGTCGAGATTTTGTCATGAACCAGTTTTTTGAAGCTTTCGCCAACATGTTCCGGATTCCGGACCTGCGCCGCCGGCTGATGTTTACGCTCGGCTTGCTGGGTGTGTACAGGTTCGGCGCGTTTTTGCCGACTCCGGGAATTAACACCGACGTTTTGGCGCAATTCTTCGCGCAAAATCAAGGCTCCGTCCTTGGAGTGATTGATCTGTTCAGCGGCGGAAACTTCCGCCGACTGACAATTTTTGCGTTAGGCATCATGCCGTACATCACGGCTTCGATCATCCTGCAGTTGATGCAGGTGGTATGGCCGTACCTGGAGCGCCTGCAAAAAGAGGGCGAACTGGGCCGCCGCAAGATCACGCAGTACACGCGCTACCTGACGATTCTGTTGAGCATCGTGCAATCGTTCTCGATCGCCGAAACGCTGATGCACACGGGTGGCCCGAACAATCAGCCGCTCGTTTACAACCCCGGCATCGGTTTCGTGCTGATGACGATTCTGACGTTGACCACGGGTTCTGCGTTCATCATGTGGCTGGGCGAGCAGATTACGGAACGCGGCGTGGGCAATGGCATGTCGCTGATTATTTTCGCGGGCATCGTGGTGGGCTTGCCGCGCGCGGTGAGCGATTTGTTTGACAAGTTCCGCACAGCACAGTGGGGACCGTTTACGGGCCTCGCGCTGGTTTTCCTGATGGCCTTGATGATCGCCGTGATCGGCGTGATCGTTTTCGTCGAAGGCGGCCAGAGGCGCATTCCGGTGCAATACGCGAAGCGCGTCGTGGGCCGGCGCATGATGGGCGGGCAGATGACGTACTTGCCGCTGCGCGTGAATTCGGGCGGCGTGATTCCGCCGATTTTCGCGAGTTCGCTCTTGACGTTCCCCGGCACGATTAATCTGTTTCTGGGCAAGAAGTTTCGAGCCATGGACTGGCTGGCCACGAACCTGGCGTGGGGCGAGCCCTGGTATATTCTGGTTTACATCACGTTAATTGTTTTATTCGCATTTTTTTATGTAGGTATCGTCTTCAATCCGACCGAACTGGCCGACAACATGAGGAAGTACGGCGGATTTATCCCCGGCATTCGCCCGGGCCGCAATACTTCCGAGCACATTGACCGCGTACTCCGGCGGTTGACGTTTGTCGGCGGCGTATACCTGGCGGCAGTTTGCCTGCTGCCCGAGTGGCTCATGGCGGGCATTCACCTTCAGCATCTGCCTTTGGTTGGCACGTGGTTTGACAATCATATGTGGCGCTTCGTTCTGGAAGGGTTAAAAGTAAATTTCTACTTTGGTGGAACTTCGCTATTGATTGTGGTTGGCGTGGCGATGGATACAGTCCAGCAGATAGAGGCCCAGTTAGTGATGCGCAACTACGAAGGCTTTGTGAAGAAGGGGAAGCTGCGTGGCCGACGTTACGGGTGAAGTAGGCCGGTGTGTGGAGGGTATTCAGGGATTGGGGCATGCGGTAATTTTGCTGGGACCTCCGGGAGCCGGCAAGGGGACACAGGCTCAGCGCATTGCGCAGCGGTATAGCTTGCCGCACCTTTCGACCGGTGACATGTTCCGCGATAATATAGATCGCGACACGGAACTGGGGCGCAAGGCCAAGCCGCTGATGGAGCGGGGGCAACTGGTTCCGGACGAGATCGTTGTGGGGATGGTAGCGGACCGGATTAATCAGCCAGATTGCGCTAAAGGGTTTGTTTTTGATGGGTTTCCGCGGACCTTGCAGCAGGCGGACGACTTGGAACACATCGCCAAGCGCAATCAGTTAGGCTGCACGATTGTCCTGCACATGGTGGTCAACCCGGAATTGCTGATGCGCCGGTTGACGGGGCGAAGAATCTGTACGGCGGCTGGGCACATCTATAATATCTACCAGCGCGCGCCGAAGCGCGACAGCGTGTGCGACTTGGACGGCAGCCCACTGATTCACCGTGCCGACGATTCCGAGGATGTGATTGGCGGACGGCTCGCCGCGTATGACAAGCAGACGCAGCCGCTGGTCAAGTACTACACGTTGCGAGGTTTGCTGAGCCCGATCGACGCGATGGCGCCCGTGGACGCGGTGACGGAAAGCATTTCCAGGATTCTGGATGGAGTGATGGCGCCGAAATGATCGTTTGCAAGTCACAGCCCGAACTGGAAAAGATGCATCGTGCCGGGCTCGTCATCTGGGAAGTTTTGAACGATTTGCGCGGACTGGCCAAGGCTGGCGTCAGCACTAAGGAACTGGACGATTACGCGGAACGCAAGACGGCGGAACGTAAGGTTCGCCCTGCATTCAAGAATTACCGGGGATTTCCCGCGACGCTGTGCACCTCGATTAACGCGGAAGTGGTGCACGGGATTCCTTCCAAGGCCCGAGTCTTGAAGGACGGCGACATTATCTCGCTGGATTTTGGAGTGGAGTGCGAAGGCTACTATGCGGATGCCGCCGTGACCGTGCCGGTGGGGGAAATTGCTCCCGAGCTGGAGAAACTCCTGAAGGTAACCCGCGAGTCTTTGGATCATGCGATAGAAAAGGTGCGTGTGGGAAACAGGCTTTCAGACATTTCCGCTTCCGTTCAGGAATGGGTTGAGCGTAAGAATGGCTATTCGGTGGTTCGAGACCTGTGCGGGCACGGAATCGGCACGCACATTCACGAAGAGCCAAATGTTTTGAATTACGGCGAGCCGGGCCGCGGGCCGCGCCTGCAAGAGGGAATGGTCCTGGCAATCGAACCGATGGTGAATATCGGAGGCCCCGATGTTCGCGTGCTCAATGACGACTGGACAACTGTGACGGCGGATGGCACGAAGTCAGCTCATTTTGAGCACACCGTGGCGGTAACTGCAAATGGACCCTGGATCTTGACGAGACCGCGGGAAATGCAGGGACCGTCATGGTAGGCGGACCGCGAGGGCGTAGCACGGGCAAGAGGCCGGAGCCGGAAAAGCGGAAAGCGGACGCGTCCAATCCGAAGGAAGACGCCATTGAAGTAATGGCGACCGTGATTGAGCCGCTGCCGAACGCGATGTTCCGCGTGGAGTTGGAAAACAAGCATCAGGTGCTCGCGCACATTTCCGGCAAGATGCGCAAAAATTTTATTCGCATTCTGGCCGGCGATAAAGTGGCGGTGGAGCTTTCGCCGTACGATTTGACGCGCGGCCGCATCGTGTACCGGTATAAGTGACGCCGGGACGAACTTAAGCGAGAGTAAATTTTGGTAAGATTGACCTTCAGCGAGATTTACGGCGAGGAGCAGGAATGAAAGTTCGGGCATCGGTAAAAAAGATTTGCGACAAATGCAAAGTGATTCACCGGCGCGGCGTGGTGCGCGTGATTTGCGTGAACCCCAAGCATAAGCAGCGCCAGGGATAATCGTACGGATGGTGCGGGCTGTTATGAGCCGGCAGGAAAATTAAGGAGCAAGCATGGCACGTATTGCAGGAGTTGATTTACCGCCGCAGAAGCGCATTTGGGTCGGCCTGACGGCGATCTATGGAATCGGGCAGCCGCGCGCTCTCTCGTTGTGCGCCAAGGCGGATGTGGAACACACGAAGAAGATCAAGGACCTGACCGAAGAAGAAGTGAACCGTCTTCGGCAGGCGATCGAAGTCGAAGGCCGCGTCGAAGGAGATCTCCGCAAGGAGGTCCAGATGAACATCCGGCGGCTGATCGAAATTCAGTGCTATCGCGGATTGCGGCACCGCCGCAATCTACCGGTTCGCGGGCAGCGCACACACACGAATGCGCGCACGCGAAAGGGACCACGGAAGGGCGCAGTCGCGGCCAAGAAGAAAGTAGCCGCGCGCTAGTAGGACGGGCTTCAGCCCGTCTGGATTTAGATGAGTGTGAATTGAAACATGCATGGAAATCGGGAAACAAGGAAAAGGCGACAGGCTGAAGCCTGTCCTACTAAGAGGGTAATGACTTGGCAAAAGAATCGCAGGTTGACGCATCAATAGCGCCGGGAAAAGCACCGGCCAAGAAGAAAAAAGAATTCAAGAAGAAGCGCGAAAAGCGCATCGTGCCGCACGGCGTGGCGCACATCCAGGCCACGTTTAACAACACGATTGTAACGATCTGCGGACCGGACGGGCGCACCGTTTCGTGGTCTTCCGCCGGATCGATCGGATTCAAGGGATCGCGCAAGGGCACTCCGTACGCGGCGCAGCAGGCTTCGATTTCCGCAGCCGGAGTGGCGCGCGACCAGTACGGAATGAAATCGATTGAAGTACGCGTGAAGGGCCCTGGATCAGGCCGGGAGTCCGCTGTGCGCGCGCTGGCTTCCGCCGGATTGCACATCGTACACATTAAGGACGTGACGCCGATTCCGCACAACGGCTGCCGTCCTCCGAAGCGCCGTCGCGTCTGAAGCTCGGAAAAATTATTGCGGGAGATTTTTTTCGCCCGAAGGTTTGATCAAGTCCGGGATTGGAAGCACGCTCTTAGAGTAAGAGAGAAGGAGAAACGAATTTGGCACGTCATCGAGAAGCAGTTTGCCGGCTCTGTCGCAGAGAAGGGCAGAAGCTGTTCCTAAAAGGCCTGCGATGTTTCACGGAGAAGTGCGCGATCGAAAAGCGCAACTTCGTTCCGGGGCAGCACGGCCAGTCAAGACGCGTGAAGAAGCTCGCCGGATACGGCTTGCAGCTGCGCGAAAAGCAAAAGGTCAAGCGCACGTACGGATTGCTGGAACGGCAATTCCGCAACTACGTGGAAAAGTCAGAGCGCGCGCAGGGTCCGACGGGCGAAAACCTGATCGTGATGCTCGAGCGCCGTCTGGATAACGCGGTATGGCGCGCAGGATTCGCCAGTTCGCGTTCACAGGCGCGGCAGATTGTTCTGCACGGCCACGTACTGATCAACGGGAAAAAGGTCAATATTCCTTCGTACCTCGTGGGCGTGGGACAGGAAATTGCGCTGAAGGACAAGATGCACCAGAACGCGATGGTGCTCGAAGCGCGCAACGTGGCACAAAGCCAGAACGCCGTGCCGTGGCTGGAAATCGACCGCGACACGTTCAAAGCGAAAGTGGCCGCGTTGCCGAAGCGCGAAAACGTAACCACGCCACCGATCACGGAGCAGCTCATCGTTGAGTTGTACTCGAAGTAACGACGCGCGACGAAGAAATTTCAAATCTCAAACTTGAGATTCAGATTTTATACACCTGGCCGAGATTCGCAGGCCCTGCAACTGCGGGGAGGAAGGACTTAACAGATGTGGAAAGGTTTTCAGAAACCAAAGCGATTGGCGACCGAACTCGAGTCGCTGACAGACAAGTTCGGAAAATTTTCCGCGCAGCCGTTTGAGCGCGGATGGGGCACCACGGTTGGCAATTCGCTGCGCCGCGCATTGCTGAGCTCGATCGAAGGCGCGGCCATCACGGCCGTAAAAATTGAAGGCGTGCTGCACGAATTCTCGTCCATCCCCGGCGTTGTGGAAGACGCGACGGACATCATTTTGAACCTGAAGCAGGTTCCGCTGAAGCTGAACAACGATCAGGCCAAAACGATTTTCGTGAACGTGGAAAATCCGGGCGTAGTAACCAGCGCGATGATCGAGGAAGATTCCGATTTCGCCGTGCTGGACAAAACGGTTTACATCGCCACCGTGAACGAAGGCGGCAAGCTGCAACTGGAAATGCGCGTGAAGAACGGCCGCGGGTATGTGTCCGCTGACCGCAACTTTGACGAAGATCTGCCCATCGGCTACATCCCGGTTGACTCGGTTCACTCTCCCGTGCGCAAGTGCAACTACTCGGTGGAAGCCGCGCGTTTGGGACAGATGACCGACTACGAAAAGCTGGCACTCGAAGTATGGACGAACGGCGCGATCACGCCGCAAGACGCGATCGGCCTTGCTTCCAAGCTGATCAAAGATCACATGAGCATCTTCATCAACTTTGAAGAACAGCCCGAAATGGTCGAAGAGGCAGTCGAGTCCTACAACGATCCGCGCGTCGAGCACCTGGACCGCTCGGTGGAAGAACTCGAACTCTCCGTGCGCTCCTACAACTGCCTGAAGAATGCGAACATTCAGACGATCCGCGAACTGGTTCAGAAGAGCGAGAACGAAATGCTGAAGACAAAAAACTTCGGCCGCAAATCGCTGAATGAAATCAAGGAAATTTTAAATAAGATGGGCCTGAGTCTGGGCATGAAGTTCGACGAGCACGGCCGAATTATCTGGCCGCCGCTCCCCAGCCAGACTGCACCCCTGACCCCGGAGGAAACCGCGGGCCTGTAAGAGCCCGGGGCACTCACGTATGCGACACCGCAACTATGGATCGAAACTCGGACGGCAGCCGGCGCATCGCCGCGCGACGCTCCGCAACCTGGTGACCAACGTCATCGAGAAAGAACGCATCACCACGACGGTCACACGCGCGAAGGCCGCGAAGCCGCTCGTCGAGAACATGATTACTCTCGGCAAGCGCGACACGCTGCAATCGCGCCGCCAGGCCGCTTCGTACCTCATGACGCCGGGAGCCACGAAGAAACTGTTCGCTGACATCGCTCCGCGCTTTTCCGATCGCGCGGGCGGTTACACGCGAATCATCCACGCAGGGTTCCGGATCGGCGATGGCGCGCAACTCGCCATTCTCGAATTGCTGGGCTCGAAGCTCAAGAAGAAGATCAAGAAGGATCGCACGCCCGCGCCCGAGACCGCGGAAGACATTAAGGAAGAAGTGAAGGGCAAGGCGGTTAACAAGTAGCGGATCGAGTAGAACGAAAAGATCGAAATGGCTGGTGACCAGTGACCGGTGAAACGCAAAGCGCGTGATGCGATTTGCGGGTTTGTAACCGGTTAATGGGAACCAGCCATTTTTGTTTTTGGATGTGTTTGATTCCAGCCTACCGTGATTATTTTAATTGCGGTCTTCATCAGGTTTTTTCCGGCACCGTTTTTCATCGGCGCGTGTTGCTTATCCGGTCTCGGATCGATCATGGCTATACGGCAGGAGTAGCACGGCATGCCGTGCCCTTACAACTTCACGATTGGCGTAAGTGAAAACTGCCGATCAAGATTGTCGCCGACCTAAATTACGGTTATGAGGCGTTCGGGCGAAACACCGGTTCTCACTAGTCACCAATCGCTAATCACCAGTCACTGCATTTCTTCCTCGCCGCCAAATCCAGATGGCGCACTGCGCGACGCTCGCGCCGGTCGTATCGATCACCGAATCCCACGGCGAGGCTGTGCGGCTGGGCACAAACGATTGGTGAAATTCGTCCAGCGACGCGTAGCCTGCACACATCACAACCGCCAGGATGGCCCAGCGGAGTTTCCAGCCGCGTTCGTTGCCGCGTTGCGCGAGAAAAAGCAAGGTGCTCAGTAGGAAATATTCGGTGAGGTGCGCAGCCTTGCGGACAACGGCGTGTAGGATGTGCAGAGTGTCCACGCTCGCATGAGGGAAAAGCCAGCGGAGCGCGGGCACGATTAAGCGGGAGGTGTTTTCGCTTGAAAAAGTATCCGTTGAAAGAAAAGAAATGACCGCTGCGCACACGGCAGAGGCAATCCAATATTTTGCGCTGCCGCGAGAGTTCGGTGGGGCCGGCGGCTCGCCGGCGGCCTTGGAAGTATTGCCGCGGCTCAAATTCGTCGGCGGGACGCCGGCGCAACGGGAGCCTATTGCATCTTTCAAGGCATTTGAGGGGAGCACTACTCGACCTGGTAGTTGGGCGCTTCGCGCGTGATGATCACGTCATGCACGTGGCTTTCGCGCAGGCCTGCAACCGTGATGCGCACGAAGCGTGCCTTCTGTTGGAGTTCTGCGAGCGTCGAGACCCCGCAATAACCCATACCGCTTTTCAGGCCGCCGACCAGTTGATCGACGAGCGCGCTGAGCGAACCTTTGTACGGTACGCGGCCTTCGACGCCTTCAGGCACGGATTTGCCGCGCGCCACGCCTTCCTGCGCGTAGCGGTCCGCTGCCGAGGAACTTGCCTGCATTGCGCCGAGCGAACCCATGCCGCGATAGGATTTAAATGTGCGGCCCTGGTAGAGAATGGTTTCGCCGGGAGATTCTTCCGTACCCGCGAATAATCCGCCGAGCATGGTGATCGCCGCGCCCGCGGCGATGGCTTTGCTGATGTCGCCGGAATACTTGATGCCGCCATCGGCGATTACCGGAACGCCCGTGTCTTTTGCGGCGCGCGCCGCTTCTAGAATCGCCGTGATTTGCGGGACGCCCGCTCCGGTCACCACTCGCGTCGTGCAGATGGAGCCGGGGCCGATGCCGACTTTAATTCCGTCGATGCCTAGCGCAATTAAATCGCGCGCCCCTTCGTAGGTGCCTACGTTTCCTGCGACCAGCTGCATTTCCGGGAGACGATGCTTCACGGCGCGGATGGCGTCCATGACGCGCGCGGAATGTCCGTGCGCCGTGTCGATGGCCAACACATCGGCTTTCGTGCGTGCAAGCTCCACGGCACGTTCCAGAAAGTCGCCCGTGGCGCCGATGGCCGCGCCGACCATGAGTCGCCCTTGGCCGTCTTTTGCTGCGCTGGGGAATTCCAATTTTTTCTGAATGTCTTTTACGGTAATTAAACCCTTTAAATTAAAATCAGCATCGACCACCAGAAGTTTTTCAATTCTGTGTTTTTGCAGCAGGCGTTCCGCTTCCTCGAGCGTGGTGCCCACCGAAACAGTGACCAGATTATCTTTGGTCATCACCGCGCTGACGGCTTGGTCGAGATTTTTTTCGAAGCGCAGGTCGCGGTTGGTGAGGATGCCCACGAGGCGCGGTCCGCGCGTGACGGGAAGGCCGGAGACGCGGTATTTGGTCATGATGTCCATGGCCTCGCGCACCGTCAGTTCGGGCGAGATAGTTACGGGATCGACGATCATCCCGCTTTCCGAGCGCTTTACTCGGTCCACTTCCTCGGACTGACGCTCGACCGGCATGCTGCGGTGCACAAAACCGAGGCCCCCCTGGCGCGCCATGGCGATGGCTAGACGCGATTCCGTCACCGTGTCCATCGCGGCGGAAACCAGGGGAATGTTCAGGGAAATTTTACGGGTCAGTTGCGTTTGCGTATTTACTTCGGTCGGCAGCACGGACGACTTTCCCGGCACGAGGAGCACGTCGTCAAATGTCAATCCGTCGAGGATCGGTCCTTCCATTTACTTCTCCTTGAACAGTCAAAAAAACGAACAATTAAAGAACGAACGATAAAAAAGCAGCTCCCAAATGCAACACGGCCCAGCGGCAGGCCGCTGGGCGAGGGAAAGGGAGGAACGCGCGACGCCTGAGTTTCATGTGTGAACCTAGATTCTATGCGTGGCGGTGGACGAAATCAAGCGCACCCCGACGCACTCCCGGTGCAAGCATTTTATTTTTGTTTTAGGTTCGGCGCGCAAAGGTTGTAGGCTTTTGTTCATGCGGGAAGAGAAAATCTGCTTGCGCGCCGTGATGACTACTCGCGATGGGAAGAGCGTATGGTCGGGCGAGTATGCCTGTTCGATTTGCGGCCGGCGGTTTGTGCCAGACGCGTCCGGTCCGGCCAAACTGACGCAAGATTTCGAAATCCATGCCGCCGAACATTTTCGTGACCCCGGGCCAATGACCGGCGGCAGCTAGGAATTCTGTCGTAAGATGCTTCCTCGAATGAGGCCTTTCGAACCGCACGCGCTGCTGCGCAACCCGCACCTGCAAACACTCGCCTCAACTTTTTTGATCAGGCATTTTCCGGCGCTGCCGCCAGGCGTGGTACGCGATTTCGAAGTGGAACCAGGCACACGCATTCGCGGGTACTGCCACTGGCAGGCCGCGCCCCGGGAGCATCCGACGCTTGTGCTGATTCACGGTTTGGAAGGCTCCGCGGATTCAGGGTACATGCTCGGGCTGGCCGAGCGGGCGTTCAAATTGGGTTGGAACGCGGTGCGGCTGAATCAAAGAAATTGCGGCGGCACGGAATCTCTCACCCCCACGCTTTACAATTCCGGTCTTTCCCGTGATTTTAGCGCGGTGCTACTCGAATTGATCGAAACCGATTCGCTTCCTGAGATTTTCTTTGCCGGATATTCCATGGGCGGCAACCTGATATTGAAAATGGCCGGCGAATTCGCCGGAAATGCGCCGCGACAGCTGCGCGCAGTGGCTGGCGTGTGTCCCAGCATTGAGTTGGGAGTGTGCGCCGACGCGGTAGGGCTTCGGCACAATTTTATTTATCAGGAACACTTTGTCCGCAATCTGAAAAACAGGATGCAGCGGAAAGCGCAAATGTATCCCGGAGAATTCGATTTGCGGGAGATGAATAAGGTAAAAACCTTGCGCGAGTTTGACAATGTAATCACCGCAACGTACTTCGGCTTCCTGGACGCGACCGACTACTATGCAAAGTCGAGCGCGTTGCGTGTAGCGGCCGATATCAGTGTGCCCGCCAGAATCGTAACCGCGCAAGACGATCCCTTCGTGCCGTTCTCCATTTTTTCCGATCCCACACTGATGAATAATCCTTGCATTGAAGTCATCGCGCCAAAGCATGGCGGTCACTGCGCTTTTGTTTCGCGCTACCCAGGCGCAGAGCGTTTTTGGGCGGAAAATTGCCTCATGGAATTTTTCACAAGCCGCCTGTCTTGAGACAGATGCCCTCTTTTGTGACGAATGAACATTACTATTTTAGAATTGATAAATGTAGAGTTTCGATATCAGATCGTCATGCCTGATTAGCCACGCGATTTACAAAATTGTTTAATCAGATACTTACGTTTATTTTTAATTGACCTTACAACTGACGTGTTTCTGAAATTTAAAATAAACATTGCCTTGGGCCCGGCCTCAGGTCCGTGTTATTTCGCTTACAACTGACGCGCTGACCGCCCGAAAAGGAACGCCTTGATGCTTAGTACTTTTCGAACCGCAGCTACTCGTGTCACTCCTCAACTTCTTGGAATAGCCGCAATCATCGTCGTAGCACTCATTTCCGGCTGCGGGGCGGGTGGAGGTAGCGCGCAGTTCGCCGTGACGACGACGTCGGGCCAACTGGCCGCGGTTGTGATCAATGCCGCATATCCACAAACAACATTGACGGCCGCGAATGGCACAGCGCCCTACACGTGGACGGTTACGAATGGCGCGCTTCCGGCCGGAATGGCACTGAGCACGGGCGGCGTGCTTTCGGGAACACCAACGGCTTTCGGAACTTTTGCGGTCACCGTTACGGTAACGGATTCGGCGACTCCCACGCCTCACACGGCGACCGGAAGTCTTAACGTACTGATCAATCCGGCGATCACGACTGTCGCCCTGAGTCCGTCAACGGTACCCGGAGGGACGCCATCGACTGGAACCGTCACGCTGAGCGGAGCGGCTCCGGCCGCAGCCGCCGTGACGCTATCGAGCAGCAGTTCCGCGGCAGCTGTCCCTGCAACCGTAACAGTAGCGGCGGGACAGTCTACAGCAACTTTCCAAGTGACTAGCACCCCGGTCAACGCTTCCACGCAGGCTACAATTACCGCAACGTATGGTGTTGCGAAGACTGCTACGTTAACGGTGAACCCGCCTACGGTAGCTTCCGTTGCTCTCACGCTCGCCACTTTGACTGGCGGCGCTGGTACGACTGGAACAGTAACCTTGACCGCGGCCGCCGCGGTTGGCGGCGACACGGTGACGCTGGTCAGCGATAACGCCGCAGCTCAGGTTCCTGCAACTGTTACGGTTTCTGCTGGACAGACCAGCGCCCAGTTCGCCGTGACGACTTCTTCGGTCGTGAGCAGCGCTACGGCTCACATTCAGGGCAGCTTCAACAGCACTTCGCAATCCGCTACGTTGACTGTCGTGCCAACTCCTGTCGCGACGAGTTTCAATGCAGCCGCGGCAACGATCACCTCGGGCAGCTCGACTACTCTGACGGCCGTCTTCAGTAATGGCACTGGCGGCGTCAGCAATGGCGTCGGCGCTGTGACCAGCGGAACGCCGGTGACCGTTTCGCCCACGACGACAACGACATACACCCTGACTGTGACCAATGCTGCGAACGCGACGGCAACAAAACAAGTCACAGTAACCGTGGTGGCGGCTCCTGCGATCACCAGCTTCACTTCCGCAGCAGCCACGATTACGGCTGGCGGGTCCACAACATTGACAGCAGTTTTCACGGGAGGGACGGGAAGTATCAACAATGGAGTCGGCGCGGTAACCAGCGGCACGCCAGTGACGGTTTCACCTGGCTCGACGACCGTTTATACGTTAACCGTAACGAACGCGGCCACCACTCCCGCGACTACGACGTTAACGGCCACCGTGACTGTAGTTCCGGCTCCGGCAATTACAAGCTTCACTCCTGGAGTGGGGACCATCGTTAAGGGAAGTTCCACTACCCTGACCGCAGTGTTTACGGGTGGGACGGGTAGCGTCAACAATGGTGTCGGCGCTGTGATCAGCGGAACGCCGGTCAGCATATCGCCAACCTCGACTTCAACTTACACTTTGACCGTTACGAACTCGGCTACCACACCCGCCACTGTGACCGCTACAGCATCAGTGACCGTAGACGTACCCCCTTCAATCACCAGTGGCACTAGCGCTACCTTTGCAGTCGGAGCCGTCGGCAGTTTCAACGTGATTACGACAGGGAATCCCACCGCTGCACTTTCGAAGACCGGAGTCCTGCCAACCGGCGTGAACTTCACCGATAACGGAAATGGCACTGCCACGATCAACGGGACACCTGGGGTTGGCACAGCGGGAAGCTATCCCATCACGATTACGGCGAATAATGGAGTGGCGCCGAACGCGACACAGTCGTTTACGCTGACCGTCGCATTGGTTGTAGCTCCCGCGATTACCAGCGCGAACAGCGTAACGTTTACGGCGGGCACAGCGGCAACCTTTACCGTGATGGCTACCGGCACTCCGACAGCAGCACTAGCCAAGACGGGAGCATTGCCCAGCGGCGTGAACTTCACGGACAACGGCAATGGCACGGCGACCATTTCCGGAACGGCTGCAGCACCCGGCGTTTCATCGATTACCATCACGGCCAGCAATGGAACTTTGCCGAACGCGACGCAACCTTTCACGTTCAACGTTGTGGCTGCTCCATCCATTACCAGTTTCACGGCCGCTGCCTCCACAATAACCGCGGCAACGTCGACGACTCTGACCGGCGTATTCACAGGCGGAACAGGCTCGGTCAATAATTCCGTAGGCACCGTAACCACCGGAACAGCAGCAACCGTATCGCCGGCGAACACGACGGTTTACACGCTGACGGTGACTAACGCAGCGACCACACCTGCCACTGTGACGGCAACAGCGACGGTGAACGTGGTTGCCGCGCCCGCGGTAACCAGCTTCACGGCAACGTCGACTACAATTCTGTCTGGGACCTCCACAACCATCACGCCTACGTTCACCAATGGCACCGGAGCCATCAACAACGGAGTAGGTCCGGTGACCAGCGGAACAGGTGTACCGGTTTCTCCGACAGTGACGACGACTTATACTTTGACGGTTACCAACGCTGCGGGATCCAAGACCACATCCAACATAATAATAACCGTAAATGCGCCGCCGCAAATTACCAGCGCCAGCAGCGCAACTTTCATCGTTAATGTGAATGGAACCTTCACCGTTACGGCTACGGGGAGTCCGACGCCCGCACTGCATATTACCGGATCGTTGCCGACCGGGGTGACCTTTACAGATAACGGCGACGGCACGGCTACTATCACCGGGATGGCGAGTTCGGCATCGGTGAACCCCGTCACACTTACGGCGAGCAACGGCGTGGGATCGAACGCGACGCAGGCGTTTACGCTTTCGGTTACTGCCGTAAACTGCTCCACGAATTGCACCATTTCCGGGACAGTGACCGGACCGTTGGTCTCTGGCGTTACAGTTGCACTCTCGGGTCCGGCGAGTGCAAGCACGACCACCGACAACAGCGGGGCGTATAGCTTTACGGGATTGGCCGGCGCGGTTTATACCGTCACGCCAAGCCTTGCCGGCTACACGTTTAGCCCAGTTGCGCCTTCTGTGCCGACAACCGGCAGCACAACTACGCAGAATTTTACGGAGACGTCAGCGGTAACATCGTTCAGCATTTCCGGGACAATATCCTACGCCGGGGCAAAGATCGGCAATACCATCATTCGTGTCTACCCCAGCGGATGCACAGGCGGTTGCGGTTCAATCGCGGGAACTAGCTTCACTTCCGCGCCGGCGTCTGGCGGTACGGCGTATACAATTCGGGGCCTGCCTGCAGCTGGCGGAGGCGGGAACTCCAATGGAAGCTATGTAATTTCGGCACAAATCGACACGATCGGAACGGGCATCCCCAATGAGGCGAATCCGGAGGGCGCGTCGGGAACCGTCAATATCACAACGGCAAATGTTAGCGGCGTGAACTTCAGTGTCGTGGACCGCGTTCCATCAACACCGGTTACCCCGACCAAGGTTAGCGTCGCGCCAGGAAATGGCTCGGCCTTCGTGCAGTACACAGACCCCGAGGACAGCAATAGCGAAGAAATCGCCAGCTCCTACAAGGTCTATTATGGGACGGACGTTAATGCCACGAATGGCGTGGGCAGCCCCAAAACGTTTAAGGCTCAGGGCCATGGGACAGACATCTTTATTCTCAAGGGTCTTGCGAACGGCCTCACTAATTTCAAAGTTTCCGCGGTGAATACGGCGGGCGAGAGCGCTGCCACCACCCCGACCGCTGTGACACTGGGCGCAGGGTCTGGTGCCAACACCGTTTCTGGAACAGTTACATTCCCCGGAACGGCAACTGGCCACACCCTCTATGTAGGTGTGTACGGTAACAGCGGGATTTACTTCACGGCGATAACCAGTCCCGCCAGTCCGCAAGCCTATTCGATCGCGGGCGTTCCGACCGGCACATACCAGAATTTCGCCATCCTGGACATGAATGACGACGGCGAAGTTAACCCTCCCGATATCACTGACGTCACGAATCACAGCAACCCGCCGACGATTACGGTTAGCGGCAGCACCACAGGAAACATCGCGCTTACGAGTGTTCCTGTGGCGATTGCCGTGCCGACATCTGTTTTTGGATCCAGCGGTCAACCGAATAGCTACGGGCTCAGTGTGCAAGTGGACTATGGAACGAAGTTGCCCATTTCCATGACACTTTTGTCAGGGAAAAACGTGGCCGTGCCATACGACATGAACGCGGACTCGCATAACGCCAACTTTAATCCAATTTACATGGCTTCCGTGAGTCCAACCGTGGGCGATACGTACTCGTTCCTGGTCACTTTCTCGGACGGGACAACGCAGGTAGTTGCGGCTACGGTAAACGGTGTGCTCACTTCTTTTGCGCAGAATCTAGCTATGCAAACGACCTCTCCCGGCACTCCGACGATTCCCTTGCTCACCTGGGCGGCTCCCGCAGTAGCTCCGAGCGCGCTGCCGTATTCGTATAGCGTAACGTTAAGTAACAACAACGGGACGTCCCAAGAGTTCTGGAACTACTTCGGATCGGGAAATGGGAACGGTATTCCCAGCACGCAAACCAATGCCTTGTTCAATACGGACGGGTCAGCGAATCCCAGCGCAACGCTGACGGTGGGAGGCAGCTATAATTGGACGGTATTCGTGCAGGACAACAACAACAATCAGGGCGCCTATACGACGACTTACGTGGTGCCATAAAACTCGCTGCAGCTAGATTTGATGGATGCGAACCCGGGGCGGGTCAGAACATCCGCAGTGTCACCGCTCCTGAGGACTAATCGTAGAAGGGCCGGCCTCGTAAACTTCAGCCGGCCCTTCCGAATTTTGAATGGTGGTAATAGGCGAGACGCTGCGAAAGGATAAACCTTTCTGTGTGCGGCTCTTGTCCGCCAACGTAAGACGTGGCCGTTTTGAAACACCCTAAAAACTTGTCATGGAATCGATATTTAACTTGACATAGAATCTTCCCAAATAGTAACTAGTTGCCACCCAAAACCGCGCTGGCGGACTGGATTCGCTTCACTATAGTTTTGCGCACGGCCTCGACTTTGTTCAGCCGACGTCGAGTTCAGCGCCGCAGTGCATGCGGAGGATGCCCATGATTCGGAAGGCCCTTTTCCCTTTGACCATTTTTGTTGTGCTGTTTTTCCAGGTTTCACGTGCTACAGCCGCTGTGGACTGGGACCCAGTTACGGATGCCGAAAAGAGCATGAAGGCGAACCCAATCGATCCGGGTGCGGGCGCCGTAGTTCTGTTCAAGCGCGGGAAAATTGACGTCCTGGAGCAATCCAGCCTTTTTTGGACAACCCGAATTCAAACGTATGTGCGAATCAAAGTATTTAACGATGCCGGGAGGGACGCGGGCAATATTTCAGTCGATCATGAAAAGAGGTTTCGCCTTTCGAAAATAGAGGGGCGCACGATTCTGCCTTCGGGGGAAATCATTCCGCTCGATTCCTCCAAGGTATTTCAAGGCGTAGCGTATAAGGAAGGGAACAACTTCGCGATTCTGGAGACAAGTTTTACGTTTCCCTCGGTCGCGCCCGGAGCGATTATCGAGTACGAGCTCGAAGAAACGGTCGATAGTTTGTTTCCGCCGTCGTGGATTTTTGACACCCTGGGAATCGGAACGATGAATTCCTCGCTGCAGGTGACGGTGGGTCCGCGGCTCGGCATGGCTCAATTTCCGCTGGACAACATCTACGCCAAGATCAGCGTTGCGGAATCGTCCACAGTGAGGGGCTATCAGATCAACTACAACGTGAAAAATTTGCGTCCCATTCAAGATGAGCCTTATGCTCCGCCTTTTCGAGATCAGGCGACCATGGTGCTCTTCACTCCCACCGAGCTGGGCTTTGGCGGCGACGTGTATCCGCTTATAAAAAGATGGGATGACATAGCCGATGAAATGAAGCGCGAACTGGGGAACATGGAAAAAAGCGAGAAAGATGCCAGGAGCAAGGCGAAGGAACTAGCCGATAAAGTTTCCGACCCACGGAAAAAAGCGCAGGCTATTTATTCTTACTTGCAACAGAACGTCAAGTCGAGCAACTTGGCTGGAGTGGGCTTGGGCCGGACCGCGGACGAAATTCTTTCGTCGAAACGCGGCGATCCGGATGAGATCAATGCTCTTTACATACTAATGCTGCATGAAGCAAAGGTCGATGCGGATATGGTGCTGGTGGCCACTCAAAACTGGTGGTCGCTGGTGAAAGCGTTTCCCAATTACAACCAATTTTCGAGAATCGTCACGCGGCTGAATTTCAAGGATGGGACCGGATTCGCCGATCCGGCGGACGCCGCTGCGCCGTTCGGAGAACTGCCCTGGTTTGACCGAGGTGTGCTGGGGCTTGCCATCAAGGGAAATAAAATACAGGACGCGCTGCTGCCTGCTGGGACGGTGGACGAAAATGTTTCCACCGCGACGAGCACCATTCAGGTCGGCAAAGACTGGTCACTGGAAGGTGATGAAGAAACGGACATGAAAGGCGCCGAAGCGATCGATTTCCGCTCGATGCTGGGCAATGAAGAACCGGAAAAACTGGAGCGAACACTGACTGACATTTTCGCCTATGGAAGGTCCGACGCGGAAGTAAGCAAGATCGAGCATCCTGAGTTTCGCGATTCGGCGCAGCCTATTGTGCTGAAAGCACACGTGAAAGAACGAGCGACAAACGAGCTCGAACGCGGCGGCCTGCTTCTAAATCCGTGGATGGGGGATACGTTTGAGCGGCCAATGTTCACGGCGAGCGTGCGGCACTCCGCGGTGCGTTTCAATTTTGCTGAAAAACGGACGAGTACCTCCATCTGGAAGCTTGCGCCGGAAATCAAAGTGGAGCAGTTGCCGAAGGATGTGAAAATTGAAAATGAGTTGGGCGCGTTTTCGCATTCTTGCACGCAGAGCGGAGCCACGGTGACGTGCACGCGTGCGTACGCACTAAAAAATACGCTTCTAAAAACGAATATCGAGTACCTAAATGCCAAGAAATTCTTTGAAGAAATCGCCAAGCAGGACCAGGAAGTCATGGTCCTGCGCTCTGAATAGTCGTTCCGTCGCAGCATGTTTGCTGTCAGGCGCTCTGCTATTTTTGTGCCCGACGGACAGGTCGATCAGTCGCGCGGAGTCCGCTCCGGACTGGCTTGTGACGGCGGGCAAGGCGGATCTGGCCCATTTTGGCGACGGAAGTGCCGCCGTAATTTTGGGCGAGTGGACGGATTTCACGGTGGACGCGACCGGGAAATTTGTAATGACGGAGCGCCGCGCGATGCGCGTGCTGAACCGCCGTTCCGCGGACCGCTTTCTGGACGCGGAGGGTCAGGAAAATAATGCAGGAAAGGTGACGACCATACAGACCTGGGCGATCGCGCCCAGCGGCAAGCTCACTGCGTCCTCGAAAAAAGATATTGTGACCGTAGCTGGATTTAGCGCGTTTGAAGAGTTTACCGACGTGCGGGTAAAAAAGGTCAGCACGCCTGGAGCGGAGGACGGGTCGCTCGTTGGATTTGAGGTAGTGACGGAAGGCCACATTCCGATTGGCGGAGAGAAGTTTCAGATGGAGGACGAGCTTCCGATCCGCCAACGAGAATTGCACGTATCGGTCCCTTCAGGTTCGTTGCACTGGTTCGTGAATCATCCGGACAAAGTGGAAGTGGTGAATCAGTCGGCGAACGGAGCATTATTTCGCACGGAAAATCGCAGCGCGATTATTGACGAGCCGAATGCACCTCCGTTTACTTCCGTCGCCGCAATGGTAGTGATCAACTACGATCCAAAAGGAACGGGCGCATTGCAATCCTGGGAGCAAGCGGGACTGTACTACCACACGTTGTTCGATCCCGGCGAAAAACCCGAAAACGAGATTGCCACGCAGGTCGAGTCGCTCGCGGGAAATCAGGCCGACAAGGTTTCCAAGATTGATGCGCTGTACACTTACGTCTCGCGTCAGATTCGGTACGTGGCGATTGAAATTGGGGTGGGAGGCTACCAGCCTCACCTGCCTGCCGACGTGTACAAAAATAAATATGGAGATTGCAAAGACAAGGCGACGCTGCTGATTTCCATGCTGGGCAAAATTGGGTTGCGCGCTTATCCGGCGCTGGTTGGCACGCGTGGAGATGTGGAGGCCGATCCCAAAACTCCCACGCTTGCCACGTTCGATCACATGATCGTGGCCCTGCCGGTGCCCACCGAATTGCGGCCCGAGATTGAGAAGCTGGCCTCGTACGATTCAAAGAATCAAATTTTGTGGATGGATCCAACTTCAGAGACCGATCCGCTGGGCCAGCTTCCGGAAATGGATCAGGGCGTGTTCGCGCTCATCGCGTATCCGGATCGAGGTGACCTGCAGCGGATTCCTCAATCTCCGCCGGAGCAAAATGGTTTCGATTACACAGCGACAGTGCATTTGAAAACGGACGGAACGGGAACCGCGGACGTTGAGGCGAAATATCTTGGGGTATCCAATTCGCGCCGGCATATGTATTATCGCGGGCGCTCACAGGATGAAATCCTCAAAACTTTTGAGGGAATGGTCGCGCGCTACGTGAGTCAGTCCGCGTTCCAAAAGGCTACGATCACGGGAGTCGAGGACAGCCATCAGCAAATCGTCGAGAAGTTTTCTTTCTCGGGAAATTTTTCCGTCGCTTCCGCGGGAGACAGCTGGTTTTTTCAGCCGCAGTTTTTGAGCGGGCTGGCCGTTCCGGAAGTTGGCCCGAGACCCCGGCGGTTGCCGTTGGATATCGGGACGCCGTTTCACGTGAGATGTAATTACCGGGAAGAATTGCCTCCGGGGATGCGACTCGAGAGTGTTCCGGACAAACTGTCGGTGAAGACTGAGTTTGGCGAGCTTACGATCACATATTCGATGAATGGCAACGTGCTGCTGGCGTCGGAGAATCTTTCCTTTTCGCAGGGACTTATTTCACCGGAAAAGTACATGGAGTTTCGCGATTTTGTAAACGCGTCGATCCGCGCGGAGCGGCAGCGTCTTCGGGTGGCAAGTTCCCCGCAGTGACTTTGCCTGATCTTGAGTTTTGGCAGCAGGCAGGGAAACGGTCTTGCGCAGTGATTTTCACTTAGCGCCGACCGTAGCAGTCTCCTTAATTTTTTCAGGAGCAGCGTTTGCTGGAGCTGCATTGCGCTCGCGCCGGACTTTAACCGCGGTAAGGCCCATCATTTCAATTCTGCAAACCTCGAGGCGTTTTTCAAACCAGGCTTCGCCCACGCGATAGCGCAAGACGGGAGTCAGCAGGCTTGAGTGTTTGCGCTGAGGCTCGCCGGCGGCTCTGTAGATCACTTCCACCAGGCTGATGGGTAGAGTGTCCTTGGGCGCGACCATCTGCCGAATTTTTTGAATTCCGCGCAGAGTAGCTTCGGTGGTTTGAGTGTCCGCCACGAGGTCCGCGAGGTAAATTTCGATTTCTTCCGCCCAGACAGGTTTGACGAATCGATTTTCCAGCAGGAGGGCAAGCGATGCCATACCGTCAAGCCGCGTAAAACCGATGCAGGGACGAAATCCGTAATGAAGATCTGTCTCCGCCGAGCGTTGTTTTTGTCGCCGCCCACGGAAAGCGGTGTAACCAAGCGCGGTCAGAATAGCTAGGGATAAGGTCGAAATAAGAATATTCATTGGAATAAGAAGTACTTGAAAATTTTAACCGAAACCATTCTGGACCAGCAGGCCAACATTTTTAAACATGCGACGAATATCGCCTTACGATGCTGTTTCCCTGCGCGTAACCACCAATCGAAATTAAACTGAGCTCTGTCGTCCGCGAGGCTCATATTGTTACGCAATGTATATATAGCCGTTATATTCAATAATGTAAATAGGAAGTACGGGCCGGGCCGCACTCCTGATCGACGCGTGATTCGTGGGACAAAAACCCTATCTCGGAAACAATGGAGCAGCATGCGGAACCACTTCATAACAGGGCGATTAGCAACTAGATAGGGTGATTGAGGCAGTTTCCCGCCGAAAAAATGCGAGCCTCTTTATGAGTTCCTTATGAAGTTTAATGTATTTATTTAGGTGGTCAATTTGTTGCAGGGGGTGCAGGTTGGCCGATAACCATAAAGAACGATCCTCGGAGCATCCCGCAGAGTTCTGCGTGAGGAAGCGTGGGGCACTCCGCCGATATGTGTGCAGAGATCGGCCAAGCCGTTTGCTTTTTTGAAAAGGAGAAAGCGCCCGCGCACCGTGTGTGTCGCCAAGGTTCTTAACCCAGCAAAGATATGCCAACTAATCCGGCACCACAAATAACGAATACCGATCCGAAAACTGGACTTCCTCGGGTCGTCATTGCCACCACGGCTATGCTTTCGTTTATTTCTTTTTGGAGAGCGGCGGCGATCGTTCTGAATGATTTGGGTTCGTCTGCGTTTTACGCGGGGGCCATCGCGGAGCAAGCTATCGGGAAGGCAGCGCCATGGTTCATTCTGGCGATCATGTTGTTCGCATACGCCGTACGGTCGATGTACATCGAGAGCTGCAGCATGTTTGTGCGCGGCGGTGTGTACAGGGTAGTCAAAGAGGCCATGGGCAGCACGCTGGCGAAGTTTTCCGTGTCGGCGTTGATGTTCGATTACATTTTGACAGGGCCCATCAGCGGCGTCTCCGCGGGCCAGTATCTAACGGGATTTTTGAATGAGTTGTTCGCACGCTTCCACGTAAGCCTGATCCTTCCCATCAATTCGACATCCGCGGTATTTGCGATTGTGGTGACCGTTTTTTTCTGGTGGGAGAACATCAAAGGGATACCGGAATCGAGCGGAAAAGCATTGCGGATCATGTATGTCACTACGGTGATGGTGGTGGTCATGATTGGCTGGTGCATTTTGACGGTGATCATGCGTGGGGCGCATCTGCCGCCGCTGCCGTCCAAAGCGACCATGACGTTTGCACCAGAGGCGCTAGGCTGGCTTCGTTTCAGCACGCTGCCGCACACGGTCGCGATCATCGGAATCCTGATTGGCCTCGGACACTCGGTGCTGGCCATGAGCGGCGAGGAAACGCTGGCTCAGGTGTATCGCGAAGTAGAGCACCCCAAGCTGCCCAACTTGGAAAAGGCGGGGCTGGTCATTTTTGTTTATAGCCTTATCTTTACGGCAGGCGTATCGTTTTTCGCGTCGATGATTATTCCCGATGCGGTCCGCCCTCAGTTTTTCGGCAACCTCATCAGCGGCCTCGCTTTGAATTTCGTGGGACCGTATAACCTCAAGCTGGCATTTGAGGGATTTGTCGTGATCGTTGGCGTATTAATGCTTGCAGGCGCTGTGAATACGGCAATCGTCGGATCGAACGGAGTTCTGAATCGCGTGTCGGAAGACGGCATCCTTCCGCATTGGTTCCGCCATCCGCATCCGCGCTTCGGAACGTCCTACCGGATGCTGAACTTGGTCGTGGCCATGCAACTCCTCACGATCATCCTCAGCCGCGGAAATATCTTCGTGCTGGGCGAGGCGTATGCGTTCGGAGTGATGTGGAGCTTTTCAATGAAGGGGCTCGCAGTTCTGGTGCTGCGCTACAAGCAGCCGGGGAAGAGAGATTTCCGCGTACCGCTCAACTTCACGATCGGACACACCGAGATTCCGGTGGGCCTTGGATTGATTACGCTGGTGCTGTTTGCCTTGAGCGTCATGAATCTGTTCACGAAGCAGGTGGCCACGATTTCAGGAGTGGCATTTACGCTGATCTTCTTCACCATCTTTGAAATTTCCGAAAAAATTACGTTGAAGCATGGCGCCAAGCATCAGGATTTGGACCAGTTCAATCTGGAATCGGACGGCGAATTGACTCCCGCTGCATTAGGCGTGCGCGCGGGCAATGAACTGGTGATGATTCGAAATTCGAACACTCTGTACAATCTTGGAGCGGTACTCGACCGGATTAATCCGCGCTTGCAGGATGTCGTTGTGCTGCATTTGCGCGTTTTGGGCAGGGCGGGCACGGGAGAGAACGAACTTGAGGCTCAAGATTTATTCAGCATCAATGAGCAAGAATTGTTTACGCGCGCGTTGTCTCTCGCCGAAAAAAGAGGCAAGTCGATTCACCTTGCCGTAGCTCCATCAACCGCGAAATGGGACGGTATTCTACGCGCTGCACAAAGTTTGCAATCTTCGACCATTGCACTTGGAATGTCATCCTGGAGAGCCATGGCGGATGAGGCACGCATGGCAGGCCTGGCGTGGGAAGCATTGCCGGAGCCTCGACCAAACCTGACGCTGGAGATTTATTCGCCGGATGGGCAGGAACATGTGTTTTATCTCGGCCCCCATGCTCCGCGACTGACGCCGAAGGAAATCGATTTGCTACACGGGATATGGCTGGAATTGAGCAGCGAAGTTGCACCCGAAGAACTTCATCACCATGACGTCGTGCACGTCGCGCTCGAGGAGTTGCGCAGAAGTATTGACAACGGAAAGCGCGCGGAAATTGTCGGGTCGCTGCGGCAGCACTTGATCGAAATTCGAGATCGGCGTGGGACGACGCCGTAATTTTTCTGGAAGTCGTCACAGAAATTTCTCTGCGCACAGGTAGCACGGCCACTCTTGGCTGTGTGCACTTCGCGAAACCCGCACAGGCAAGAGCGCCTGTGTGCTACTCATAACATGTGCCCGAACCATCCAAAAACAATCCTAAAACGAGTGTCTACGAGACAGCGTAGCAAGCGTCTCGCGCGAATTACGTCAATCCTCAATTACAATTTGTCCTGGACTGGCATAGAATACGGAGTGATACGTCGCGTCTCGATTGCGGAAGATCAACCTCAGAGGAGCACTGATGAAAGCAATTCAAGTTCCGCAAACCGGCGGAGTAGAAGTCCTGACGCTGGTCGATATTCCTACGCCGAAGCCTAAGCCGAATGAAGTGGTCGTGAAGATCGCCGCCGCCGGCGTAAATTTTATCGATGTGTATTTCCGCGAAGGACGCTACCCGGTAACGCCGCCATTCATAATTGGTCAGGAAGCTGCGGGTACGGTCAGCGAAGCGGGAAGCGACGTAAAGGATTTTAAAGTTGGGGATCGGGTCGCGTACACAGGGATTCAAGGCGCCTATGCGGAGTATGGGGTTCTGCCTGCGGAGCGACTGTTTCATGTACCGGCGGGCATAACGGATCACCAGGCTGCCGCCGCGATGCTGCAGGGCATGACGGCACACTATCTTATTAACTCTACCTATCCGCTGAAGACGGGCGAGACTGCTCTCATCCACGCCGCCGCAGGCGGAGTTGGATTGCTTCTCGTGCAGATGGCAAAGAATGTTGGCGCACGGGTGATTGCGACGGTGAGCACCGAAGAGAAAGCGAAACTCGCGCGGGACGCCGGAGCAGATGAAATTATTTTTTACACCAAGCAGGATTTCGAAGTAGAAACGAAGCGCCTTACAGACGGAAAGGGAGTCCACGTCATTTATGACGGGGTGGGTAAAACTACTTTCGATCAAGATCTAAATTGCCTACGCCCGCGAGGCTACCTTGCGTTGTTCGGCGCGTCCAGCGGACCCGTGCCGCCATTTGATCTGGGGAAGCTCGCGGTGAAAGGATCACTCTTCATTACTCGCCCCACTTTGGTGCATCATATTGCGAGCTATGAAGAGCTTCACCAGCGAGCGTCGGACGTGATGAACATGATTGTTTCGGGTAAACTGAAGCTGCGCATCGAGCATCTTTATCCACTGAAGGACGCGCAGCAAGCGCATCGTGATCTGGAAGGCAGGAAGACGACCGGGAAACTTCTATTAATCCCTTGAGAAGAACTGGCGGGGCTTGGCCGCGAAGACGGTGCCGCAAGCACCTTTCGTGACTTCAGCAGTTTTATATCCTTAATTGGACGATCAGTACCGTTGCAAGCTGCGAGCAAGTGCGTTAACATGGCTGTTATATCGTTTCCAGTTAGGCCAACCTTTGATTTACGATTTTAAGGAGAAATATGGCCCTCTCAAAAGCTGCTCTCAAACCTGCTCCAACAAACCTGGCGTCACTCATTCGTGGCCTCTATGGACGCGTAGCAAAGCAATTGAAGGTTGACCCTTCCTACGTGAGCCGCGTGGCGCGGGGAGAGCGCCAGTCGGAAGAAATTGAAATGTCGCTAGAGAAAGAATTACGACGAATCATGTCGATGGTTGGCACCAACCATAATGGCCACAAGCAGCATTCGGAGAAGCGCGTCAAATTGGCGCCTAAAAAGAAGAAAAGGTCAGCCTAGTTGTGTAAGTGGTTGTATGGCGTCGGCGTGCTGAATAGCACGCCGATTGTTGTCTATTGCTGTTGCTGGGCGGGCTGCTGCGCTCGCTCCACGATGGGAGCTTCCTCTTCAGGTAAGGCGGTCGCGCTCTCATTCAGCTGCTCATTCCCTTCATCGTCGACCGAAGGCCGCAAGCTTACGTCCACGGAGAGCCGCTGCCCCGCATGTCCCTTGTACACTCCTCTGACCGGGGCAACATCGCCGTAATCTCGCCCGTATGCAATTCGTACGTGCTGCAGGCCGAGCGGCCTGCCGAGCGTCGGGTCGAGTCCCAGCCATCCGATATCCGGCAGAAATACCTCTGCCCACGCGTGCGAGGCCGATCCTCCAATCACTTCCTGAAGTTTCGCGTTCGGAGATGCCGCGCTCTCTGGAACCAGATAGCCGGATACATAGCGTGCGGGGAGACCTTTCTTGCGGACGACGCCCAACAGCAAATGCGCGAAGTCCTGGCAGACTCCTGCGCCAAGCGCGAGGGAATCGAGGATCGAAGAATTGACGTGGGTTGCTCCCTTAACGTAACTGAATTTTTCGTGGATCATCTTGGACGCCGCTTGGACGAAGCCCGAGGCTGACCCGTCCGAACCGACGCAAGCCGCGTCGATCAAATCATCGAGTTGCGGAAGATGGGGCACATAGCTGGTAGGGCTGAGGAAATCCAGATATTCCTCTTCGAGTGCGTCCCGGCGCTCATCCAAGTCACTCAGCTTGATTCCACCGGTGGGGAATTGAGCGGCTTCATGAGCCAGTACGACGGACTCAGCTTCCACTCTCAGGTGATGGTGCTCAGGAAGAATGTTGAATTGGTGCACCCAGTTTCCGAACGAGTCGCGGTACGCGGTGCCACGCGAAACGGGATTCGTAATCAAGCGAAACGAAAGGCAGCTCTGCATTTCGTCGTGGATCGGGCGCAGGCGAACCTCGTTGTAGCTTTCCGAAACCGGCCCGTCGTATCGAAATTCCGTTGCGTGTACCAGATGATATCGATTCATTCGACCACCACGTAGTAAAAGTAGTTTCGAGCAATGTCTTCGCCAATTTGTCCGCACATTTGCAGCATGTCACTCAGGTAAGCGTGCAAACCGAGCTGGAAAATTTCCATAATTCTGTCGTAACGGAGCCGTTCAAGAACTTTTCCGACGAGGCGCTCCGCTTCGTTCGCGTACGAACCGGCGCTCGTGCCGCTGATGGCGCGCAAGCCGGACTGTACTTCCGTAATGCTGAAGCGGATAGAGCGGGGGTGAAGCGGGTGCAGGATCAGCATTTCGGCGACTTTTTCCGGCTCGATCGAGGAGTGATATTTGCGGTGGTACGCTTCGTATGCGCCCACGGATTTCAGCACAGCCATCCACTGATGATTGTCGCCGCCGCCGATTTCCGCGGGAGCGTCATACAGCACGTGATACTGCACGTCGACGAGCCGAGCCGTCATTTCCGCGCGCTCGATGAACCAGCCGATGCGCAGAAATTCCCACCCCTCGTCGTGCGGAAGCGTCGCGTCCGTGACGCCGTGAAAGCGGTGGCTGCCGAAGCGGATCGCGTCGCAGAAGCGGTGCGGTCCGGCGGCGATTTCCTCGTCCGGATGAAAACGATTTACGGTGAAGTACAGACTGTTGATGTCTTCCCACATTTCACGGGAAATAAAGTCGCGAATGGAGCGTGCGTTTTCGCGGGCCTTGGTAATGCACTGTACGATCGAGCTGGGATTGTCCTGGCGAAAGGCCAGAAATTGAAACACGGCGCGCGCATCGGCCTCTCCATATAGCTTGCGAAAGCGCTCTTCTTCGCCGGCCATGACGATCAGCGGGTCCCAGTGCAGCCTGTACTTATCCTTGGATTGTTCAAGAACAGTGTGAAAATTAACGTCGAGAATTCGAGCAGTGTACTCCGCCCGCTCAATGTACCGAGCCAGCCAAAACAGAGACTCGGCGATTCGCGACAACATCTTATTCCTCCCCGAACAAAACCCAGGTGTCTTTACTGCCGCCGCCCTGGGATGAATTCACGACCAACGACCCTTTTTGCAGCGCCACGCGAGTGAGGCCTCCGGGCACGATCGTGACTTTTTCGCCGTCATACAAACAATATGGACGCAGGTCTACGTGGCGACCTGCAATTTCGCCAAATGCGGGATCGTACGACGGCACCCGAGAGAGGGGCAGCACGTGCTGCGCGATATAATTTCTCGGGTCGGCCAGAATTCGCTGTCTGAAATCTTCGATTCGTTTGCTATCCGCGGCGGGTCCCATCAACATCCCGTAACCGCCGGATTCGCCTACGGCCTTCACCACCAGTTCGGGAAGGTGCTCCAGAACATAGGCCAAATCTTCTTTCTTGGAGCAAAGGTAAGTTGGCACACTTCTGAGAATTGGATCTTCGCCGAGATAATATTTAATGAAATTGGGAACGTAGGCGTAGATCGCCTTGTCGTCGGCCACGCCATTTCCCACCGCATTTGCGAGCGCCACGTTTCCGGCGCGGTATGCACCCATCAGGCCGGGAACACCCAGAACGGAATCGGGCCGAAATGTCAGGGAATCGATGAATTCATCGTCCACGCGACGGTAGATCACATCGACGCGCTTCAGACCGCGAATCGTTTTCATGTACACGACGCCGCCATCGACGATGAGGTCGCGACCCTCGACGAGCTCGATGCCCATTTGCTGCGCCAGAAAACTGTGCTCGAAATAGGCGCTGTTATAAATGCCGGGAGTGAGCAGCGCAATCTGCGCGTCATTTCCTCCGCGCGGCGAGAGGCTGCGAAGGATACGCGCCAATTCCGCAGGGTAATGATTGACAGGTAGAACCTCATATTCCTGAAAAGCGTCAGGGAACGTGCGCATCATGACCAGGCGATTTTCCAGCACATAGGAAATTCCGCTGGGAGTGCGAACGTTATCTTCCAGCACGCAATATTCGCCGGTTTTGGAATCACGGATGAGGTCAATGCCGCAAATGTGCGTGTGAATGCCGCGCGGAACTTCAATTCCTATTACTTCGCGCAAAAAATGTTTGCAGGAGTATACGAGCGAGCGCGGGATCTGCCTGTCGGCAAAAATACGCTGCTTGCCGTAAACGTCCTGCAAAAATAAATTGAGAGCGATGACGCGTTGCGCCAGGCCGCGCTCCACGCGCTGCCACTCGGAATTTGGAATAATGCGCGGGATCAGATCAAATGGAAATAGCCGCTCGGTTCCGCGTCCATCGCTGTAAACAGTAAAGGTAATGCCCTGAAGGAGAAAGGCAAGGTCGGCATGCTGACGGCGCTCCTCAAACTGGGCGGTCATCATGCCCGCTAACTTGGCGAATATTTTTGCATAATGTGGGCGAGGCACACCCGGAGCAGAAAACATTTCATCGTAATATGTTCCAACCTGGTAATTCCCAAATAGCCCATCGAGGGGCATTCTCGGTTGCACTGAAAGCATCGGCCTACTGTATCAATAGTCTCCCGTATTGCGTGCAAGAAAGAATCTATAGGTCGTATCAGGAATATAAGGTGTACTGTTGCGGCCGGCCGGGATGAGGAAAGGGCAAAATGGCGATAGCCGCTTCACATAAAAATTGAAAAAAGTATTAGGGTAAGGCGGTTGCTTCTGTGGCGTTGCGAACGCAATTTTGATATCGTTCCATCACAAATCTATGAAAACCCTAAGCAAGTTATTTCTCATTGGCATTGCCGCGGGCCTGCTTGTGTCGCCCACCAAAATCGCTGCGAAGTCCGTGTTGCCGGGCAGTCCGCTGGCCATGGTGATCGCGCCGAACATTCACTCGGATGCGGAGCGGATTGCGGAATTGGAGCAGAAGGTCGCCGACGCGAAAGGCTCCGCAGACAATGCGTGGATGCTAGTCAGTTCCGCGCTTGTGCTGCTGATGACGGGTCCTGGGCTGGCGCTGTTTTACGGCGGACTTGTGCGCAAGAAAAATGTGCTGGCCACGATGCTGCAGAGCTTCGCCATGATGTCCCTGGTCACGATCGTGTGGGGCCTGTTCGGTTATAGCCTGGCATTCGGGTCCGGCAATAGTTTTATTGGCGGATTTGAGTTTTCGTTTCTGCACGGCGTGGGCGCGCAGCCCAACGCGGACTATGCTACGACGATTCCTCACCTGACCTTCATGATTTACCAGTTGATGTTCGCAGTGATCACGCCGGCCCTGATAACGGGCGCCTTTGCGGAACGCATGAAATTCAAGGCCATGCTCCTGTTCATGTTCCTGTGGCTCGTAGTTGTTTACAGCCCGATGGCGCACATGGTGTGGGGCAAAGGCGGGTTGCTGAATGCAGCGCTGGGCGGGGCGTTTCCGACCCTGGATTTTGCGGGCGGAACCGTGGTCCATGTCACGTCTGGTGTTTCCGCGCTGGTCTGCGCGCTCTACCTGGGCAAACGCATCGGCTATCCACACGAATCCGTGCCGCCACATAGCGTGGTACTCAGTTTTATCGGCGCGTGCCTGCTTTGGGTGGGCTGGTTTGGATTTAACGCGGGCAGCGCGTTGTCGGCAGGTAGCCTGGCGTCAAGCGCGTTTGTGGCCACGCATTTTGCCGCTGCAACGGCGGCTGCGGGGTGGACGCTGGTCGAGTGGAAGGCGAACGGCAGGCCAAGCGCCTTGGGAGCGATTTCCGGCGCGGTGTCCGGTCTCGTTGCGATCACACCTGCCGCGGGTTTCGTAAAGCCCATGCCCGCCATGCTCATCGGATTTATCGCCGGAATATGCTGCTACCTGATGGTGGCGAAGGTGAAGGCGCGGTTTGGATACGATGACTCGCTCGACGCGTTCGGCGTTCACGGCGCGGGGGGCACGATTGGCGCGATACTTACGGGAATTTTTGCGGTGAGCGCGGTAAATCCTATTTTGAAGGATGCCAATGGAAAGGTGATGGCGTCGGGACTGCTCGAGGGCAATGCGCACCAGTTGATCAACCAACTGCTCGGCGTGGGGATTGCGTGGACTCTGGGGATTGTTGGTACGCTCGCAATTCTCGTTTTTGTGGATAAGGTGATCGGACTGCGTGTTTCTCCCGAGCAAGAAACGCAGGGTCTTGACCTCTCCCAGCACGGGGAGGAAGGATACGACTGGGAAACTTCCATGTAGCTACTGGTTTTTCGGCGAGCGGCGTGCCATTCTAACGAGCGCGGTTTATATGGGAAACCAGAAAAGCAGGCATGTCCACAACACGATCACTCCATAGCGAATTACGCTCGCATTACGAAGCTGAGTGCACACGCCTTCAGCAGGGATTTCTAACCAACAAAGATGGCCTGAATTACATGCGCGAGAAATCGGCGCTCGTGGACTCCATTGCGCGTCGCCTATGGGCGGAATACGTAGTGGATGCGGGGTTGCCACACACTCAGATTGTATTTGCCGCGATGGGCGATTTTGGACGACAAGCTCTGTTTCCTTTTTCGGAAGTAGACATTCTGTTTCTGGGCGCGACTGAAGATGCGGCACTTCAATTAACGGGCGCTGCGCACAGAATCTCTGCGGGATTCAATGAAATAGGATTGAAGTGCAACAAGATGTTCGGATACGCCGCGCAAATTCTCCAATTCGATCCCGACCATCCGGAAACTGTTCTCGCGCTGCTGGATATCCGTTTCCTGGAAGGCGATCAGAATTTTTTTAGCGAGCTGCGAAACCGTCTGATTCCTGAAATTACGATTCGCGAATCGCATTCGCTTGTCGAGCGACTCGCCGAATTGACGCGCAATACGCATCGCAAATTTGCGAACACAGTTTTCCACCTTGAGCCGAATGTCAAGGAAGGGCCCGGCGGTTTTCAGGATTACGTGACAGGATGCTGGCTGGCGGCCATCTCCTCCATCGAAAAGAATCGTGCGTGGCCGGAATCGCAGACATTTTTTTTGCCGTCCCACGCGAAGGCGATGCAAGACGCGTTGGCATTCTTTGCGTCGGTGCGCTGTTTTTTGCAATTTCAAAATAAGCGCGAACATAACATTTTGACGTGGGATCTGCAGGATGAAGCGACCGCGCGGAAAATTGGAATCCGGGACGAGGAAATCAACTCGGTTGCGGCCTGGATGCGCGCGTATTATTCGCATGCCCACGCGGTGGATCATATTTCCGGCCAGCTTTTGGAGGAAATGCCTGCGGCGCAGTCCCTCTTTTACAGGCAGCTGGAAACCTGGCGCACGGGTTTTTCGGATGCGGATTTTTCCGTCGTCGACGGATTGATTTTTTTTCAGAAACCTGAAAAAGTCTCCGACGCCACGCTTCTTTTCCGTGCATTTCTTTTGATCGCGCAGAAAGGATTTAAGCTTAGTCCGACCGCCGAACACCAGATTGAACTGGCGCGGCCTGTTCTCGCGGATCACTTGCCGAAGGGCTCCGCCTTCTGGCTTTTTTTGGAAGATGTATTGCCGGAGGCACACGCTGCGGATGCATTACGCGCCATGCACTCACTGCACCTACTGACATTGTTTCTGCCGGAATTTAAGGGAATTGATTCGCTCGCGGTGCGCGATGTGTCGCACCGCTTCACGGTGGATGAGCACACGCTTCAGGCGATTGACAATTTGCACAGTTTGCGCGGTTCCAAGTTCAAGTGGGACGAACGTTATGCAGGTATCCTAAGCGAGCTGGACCAGCCGGAATTGCTCAACTTGGCGATTTTGCTACATGACACGGGCAAGACTAATTTGCAGAAGGACCATATTCCCGCCAGCCTTGAAGTTGCCCGCACGTGCCTCGAGCGGCTGGAGCTTTCCGAAAGTGATCGCGAGACTGTTTTATTTTTAATTCAACATCATCAGGATTTAGGTGCGGGCCTGCGCCGGGATATATTCGATCCGCAGACCATCGCGCAATTTGCCGAAAGCATTGGCAGCCCAGAGCTGTTGAAAATGCTCTGCCTTTTTACGTACGCGGACATCAAGGCGGTAAACCCGGAAGCGTTGACCCCATGGAAGGCGGAAGATCTCTGGCAACTTTATATCGGGACGGCAAACTATTTTAATCGCAGCGTGGACGAGCGTGTTCACGGCGATGCAAACGACGAAGTGCTGAACCATCTTCGCTCGCTCGCGGCGGCCGCAGGGCAACGCCTGCAAACATTTTTGGAGGGCTTGCCCCGGCGCTATCTTCGCACGCATCCAGTGGATGAAATTTTGCGACATTTTGAGATGGCCGGACGGCTCGGGCAGGATCCAGTTCAACTCGCACTGAAGCGCACGAGACACTGGTACGAGT
Organism: Candidatus Acidiferrales bacterium; assembly: GCA_035696345.1. Lineage (GTDB taxonomy): Bacteria > Acidobacteriota > Terriglobia > Acidiferrales > UBA7541 > Palsa-360. The sequence goes on along the minus strand of DASRQU010000004.1, from coordinate 6,218 downwards.
TAACGGTGGTGACCAAGGACCGGCCGCGGTTGTTTTCCACGGTTGCGGGCGCGCTCGCCGCGTGTGGCATGAACATCGGAAAGGCCGGCGCTTTCTCTAACGCAAGCGGCACCGTAGTGGATATGTTTTCTTTCACTGACAGGTATCGCGCGCTGGAAATGAATCTCCCTGCGTGGGAGCGATTTAAGACCACGGTGCATGAAGTACTCGTTGGAAAGCGCGACCTGAAGCGAATGCTGCGCGAGCGCCTGGAAATGGAAAAAGATCAGCCCGCAAAAGATATTACGCCGGCGCAGATTCAATTTGATAATGAGTGCTCCGCGCACAGCACGCTAATCGAAATTGTGGTCCATGACCAGCCCGGGCTTTTGTACAAAATCAGTTCTGTGTTTGCCCAGCACGAATGCAACATCGACATTGCGCTGATTGATACGGAAGGGCAAACCGCGATTGACGTATTCTACCTAACCGCCGCCAGCGGCAAACTTTCGCCTGAGCACCAGGAACGCCTGCGCCAGTCGCTGCTGAGCGAACTTTCGGCCTAGGGGCTATTACCCCTGAAGCGGAACGGCTTGAGTAGGCGAACCAAAAAACCTGTCCATCCAGCGTAACCTTTTCGCCGTATCATAGTAGTATAGAATGACAGACATAAAACGCAGCTGCACCGGAGGTTTTTTATGCTCCTCAAAAAGTCCCCTGAATTAAAGAATTCGGACATCACTCCGCGCGATATTTACGTGAACCGCCGTAAGTTCCTCTACGGGATGGGGTTAGCAGGCGGATTGGCGCTGGCTGGAAAAGGGCTGCTGGACGTACTCAATCCATCGGGGCGAGCATATGCCTCGACGAAGCTGGGCCCGCTAGCTTCCAGTCCATTCAGCACCACGGAAAAAATCAGCCCTGAGCAGGTTGTGACTACATATAACAACTACTACGAATTTGGCACGGACAAGGCCGACCCGGCGAAAAACGCTCAGAAATTCGTGACGACTCCGTGGACCGTTTCGGTGGAAGGCGAATGCGCCAAGCCGCGCCAGTTTTCGATGGACGAAATTTTGAAGCTTGCGCCGCTCGAGGAGCGTATCTACCGGCACCGCTGCGTGGAAGCGTGGTCCATAGTTGTGCCGTGGGTGGGCTACTCGTTCAACACGATTGCGAAGCTGGTCGAACCAAACGCCAACGCAAAGTTTGTGGCGTTTGAAAGCTATTTTGACAGAAAGCAGATGCCGCTGTGGAATCGCGCGGGTATCAACCTGCCGTACGTCGAAGGCTTGAGGATCGATGAGGCAATGCACCCCCTGGCGATGCTTTGCATGGGCATGTACGGGGAGACGTTACCCAATCAGGATGGGGCGCCGGTGCGTATGGTCATCCCCTGGAAATACGGATTTAAGAGCATTAAGTCGATCGTGAAAATTAAATTTGTAAAGACTCAACCGCCGACGACCTGGAACATTACGAACGCCAGCGAATACGGCTTTTATTCCAACGTGAATCCGAAAGTGGATCACCCGCGCTGGAGCCAGGCCAAGGAAGTACGTTTGCCCGGATTCTTTAAAAATACCCCGACGCAAATGTTCAATGGGTATGGCGACCAGGTGGCGAGTCTGTATAACGGTATGGACCTGAAGAAAAATTACTAAACGGACAATAAAATGAATTCCATTCTGAAAAGTAAATGGACGAAGGCCGTAGTGTTTCTGATATGCCTGATTCCCGCAGGAATCCTGATCTCGGATGCGTTTACCGGAAATCTGAGCTCCAACCCCACGCAATTTCTGGAGCATGCCACCGGCGACTGGACGCTGCGCTTCGTGGCGCTAACCTTGTGCATCACGCCATTTCGTAAAATTCTGAACCAGCCGCAGCTCATCCGTTTTCGCAAGATGCTCGGTCTCTTCGCCTTCTTTTATGGATGTTGCCATCTCAGTGTGTACCTAACATTCGATCAGGTCTTCGACATTCACGGAATTTGGGCAGACGTGATTAAGAGGAAATACATCACGGTAGGATTTTTAGCCTTTGTGCTGATGATCCCGCTGGCGATCACTTCCACAGCTGGAATGATTCGCAGAATGGGAAATCGAAAATGGACGATTCTGCACCGGGCAATCTACATCACGGCCATAGCGGGAGTGATTCATTTTTACTGGCTGGTGAAATCAGACATTCATCTGCCGTTGGAATACGCCGCAGTAATGGCGGCGCTGCTCGGTTGGCGCATTTACGATCACTATACGAAAGCTCCGCGTCCCGCAGCCGCTTTACGGCCTGTGGCGAAGCAGAGTACAACGGTGGCTCCTGAGTGACAGTATGTTTTGCGGAGACCATTCCGCGGACCCGCTACTCATAAAATGCGAAGCGGCCCATTCATTTCCTGAATTTGTATTTCCACAGTTTCTCCCGTTAAGATAGAACGACCTGCGTTATTTCAGGCAGGGCACAGGTTATTCGTTTGCCGCAACTCAATCCTACTATCGAAAAAAAGGCCGGTCTGCCTTATTGGATGGACCGCGTGCTGGAAGAGCATTCCAAAGTTGGAAGCGCGCTGCATTGCGATGCGGTTCATGATTTTCGGATTTCTCTTCGCCGCTGCATCCTGATCGCCGAAATTATGGAGGATCTCGATCTATCGTGTGATTGGAAGGCGATGCGCAAAATGAGCCGCCAGACATTTCAACGCGTCGGCGCGCTGCGCGACACGCAGGTGCAGATGAAATGGATCGAGAAACTGGGCGAAAAAGGTGAAGTTTCGACAGACGCATTTCTTGACGTGCTGAAAAAGAAGCAGGAAGCGGATAAAAACGACGCGCGCGCGGCCATTCGTGAATTCGATCGCAAGCAATGGCGCGCCTTTCGCAGGGATTGCGCCAAGCATCATCGGCATGTAGTGGCGAACCGGCCAGCATGTGAATCTATAGTTTTGGAAATCTGGGAGCGCGTGCGCGGTCTGAATCGCAGCGCTCAGCGCAGCCGAAGCCTGCTTGCCTACCACCGGCTGCGCGTGGGGTTAAAGAAATTCCGTTACGCAGCGGAGAATTTCTTGCCTTCCATTTACGTGGGTTGGGCGCCGGACCTGAAAATTGTGCAGGATTTGCTGGGCGAAGTTCACGACCTGACGGTCCTGGATCACATGCTTGCGGCGAACCGCGGACTGGTCGATGAGGCGGTTTTTACCGCGTGGCGCGAAAAACTGGAAAAAGAGCGCGCTTCGCGGCTCGAGGAATATCGCTCGAAAATGTCGGCGAAATCTTCGCTTTTGCGAACCTGGCGCGAAGGATTACCCGCGCAGAAAGATCTTCGTTCCATCGGCCTAGCGCGGCTAGGGGAGTGGGCATGCTTCGCGACGCCCGATTTTGCGCGCGTTCGGCGCATGGTCCGGTTGTCGCTGCAAATTTACGACGGCCTGGCGAATTGCGGGCTGCTGGATAAATATCCGCGGATCGAAGAGAGATTTATTCTGCAAGCCGCGGCGCAGCTGCAGGAAGCCGGGAAATTCAAAGGAGGTAAGGCATATCACAAAGAGTCGTACCGCATGATACGCAAAATTTCACCGCCTCCAGGATGGTCGAAAGCCGACCTTGAATATGTAGCACTAGTGGCGCGTTTTCACCGGCGCGCTTTGCCCTATCCAGACCATGCGAAGCTGAGGGTTTTCGAATTGCCGTTGCGGCAATCTCTCATCCGTCTGGCTGCGATATTGCGCATGGCGAACGCCTTCCATGCCAAGCGCTATAGAGCGATCCGCCGCTTGCAAGTCGAAAATGGCCCCGGTTATTTTGTCATTCGCGCCGACGGATTCCATGTTGAGAATGCGAACGATCCCAAGGTTTCTGAAGCGAGGCGCTTCCTGGAATTCGTCTTTCAAGGCTCCGTGCATATTCTCGCGCCCGGTACGCGCATGCTGATGCCTAAAATTGTGCGGGCTTTGGCGCGCAGCGACGCAGCGTAATTTTCCATGTTGAAATACGACGCACTATCCACATCTTGACACTGTTTCTTACGAGATGCTAACGTCGATAAAGCATTTTCCTCCGCCAGCTTGGCAGAGGCCGTTATATGAAGCCAAACCGCCCTCCAAATCGATGGTATTTGATCGGTATTTCTCTGCTATTAGGTGTCCTGGTTTTGGGCATCGTTCAGTGGAGCTTCCTTCCGATCCTGATTCAGAACGGTCCGGTCGGCGGTGCCTCTCTCGAAATGTCAGCCCGGCATTCTTCAAAATTTGCGGCCCCCTTTAAATTTTTGTTTGGTGACGGACTGCAACCGTGCGTTGTTCGCACAAGAACTACTCCGCGTAGGGTTACTTCCGGAATCTGCCTCGTCGCCGAAGTGCCCGTTCATCGTTCTGAAGAGTTATTTTTTTCCAGTCACCAACTGCGTGCACCACCTACCGCGTAAAAATTTGCAGGGTGCTCCTGCAATTACTCCTCAACAATAGCTAGCGTTCTTGTCTCAGTTGGGCGGAGCCGCTTCTTACTTTTCTAGAGCCCGCGAGCTCGTTGACAGATTTCTCGTGATTGAGGAACGGGCAGGAATTGATTCTCTGTTTCCCATCAGAATTCGCCGGGATTTAAATTTTGGAGTGACGATGACTTTACACCAGTTGGAGCCATCCGTCTTAAAAGAGCTGCAGCGACTCGATTCGTGCAGTGTGTCGAACGCGATTGAAACGTTCGGGGTGCGAATGCGAAATACCGGATTTTCCAACGCCTCGATTCATTGCCTGTTTGAGGACGCACCCGCCATGGTGGGTTACGCTTCCACCATTCGGATTCGCACGGTGGAACCGCCGATGGAGAGCGAGGGCTATTTTTACCGGCTCGATTGGCTGGATTATTTTTCCAGCATTCCCACGCCACGAGTGCTCGTTTTGGAGGACATGGACGGCACTCCCGGGCTTGGCGCGTTTGTGGGAGACATACACGCGAATATTTTAAGTGCGTTGGGATGCATCGGTATCGTGACGAACGGCGCCGTTCGCGATGTGGAAACGGCGCGCGGCCTAAAGCTACAGATGTTCGCTCATAACTCCTCGGTCTCTCACTCGTTTGCACACGTCATGGATTTTGGGTCTTCGGTGATGGTTGCGGGAATGGAAGTGCGTTCCGGCGACGTTCTGCACGGTGACCGCCACGGGGTGCAGACCATCCCTTTCCAGATTGCGTCAAGTATTCCTGGTGTAGTTCAAAGAATGAGGGACGAGGAATTGGAAATCATTCGATTGGCTCAATCCAGCGATTTCAGCGTTGAAAAGCTTCGCACGGTTGTTGAAGCAATCCGCGCAAAGAGAAAGAACCTGGAAGCCTGAAAAATGCAATGGAAACTGCGGAGGTTATTCCGTGAGGCAGATGCATCGGTTCTCCAAATTTTACGTCATCCTCCTGTTCGCAACGGGAATCCTTGGTTGTGGAGAAGGGCACAAGGCTGCGGCGGACGATGTGTCCAATGCGCCCGAAGCCGCTGTAGTGAAGGTCACGCGCGGGAATATTTCAGACAGTCTGGAAATCGCGTCTGAGTTCGAGCCGTTCCAGGAAGTCGACGTCTATGCAAAAGTTTCGGGCTACATCAAAAAGCTTTACGTCGACTACGGAACGCACGTGAAGCAGGGACAAATTCTCGCAGTGCTCGAAATTCCCGAATTGCAGCAGCAGATTCAGCAGGACGAGGCGTCGATCCACCGAAGCGAGCAGGAATTGGCGCGCGCGCACGAGGATTTGAATCGCGCGCAGTCGGCATACAACGTCGCCCATCTCACCTATTCGCGCCTTGCCGACGTGCAAAAATCTCGGCCGGAACTGGTTGCGCAAGAGGAAGTGGACGTCTCCAACGGTAAGGACATGGAGGCCGATGCAGAAGTTTCCGCGCAAAAAGCGGCGCTGGCGGGCGCGGAGCAGGCATTGCTCATCTCCAAAGCCACGCTCGGAAAAGATCAGGCGATGTTCGATTACGCGCGCATGACGGCGCCGTTCGATGGTGTGGTCACCCAAATTTCCGCATATACCGGCGCGCTGCTGCCTGCGGGGACATCCTCTAATAAAGGCGATTCGGCGTTGTGCCGCCTATCGCAAAACAGTCTGTTGCGCCTCGTCATTCCGGTTCCAGAGCGAGCGGTGTCCGGCATTCGCCTTGGGGAGTCCGTCGATGTCGATGTTTCGGGAATGAACAAGACCTTTGCGGGGAAAATTGTGCGGTTCTCGGATCAGATCGATATGAAC
>DASRQU010000003.1:0-78522 GCA_035696345.1 Candidatus Acidiferrales bacterium | reverse complement strand
CTGAAGCCTGTGCTACTTAAAACTCAATCAAAAAGCGAAGTGACAAACGTTTCCGCGTCGAACGGCACCAGATCTTCGATCGACTCGCCTGTGCCAACATATTGCACGGGCAGGCCAAGTTCGCGCGTGATGGCCACGACGATGCCGCCCTTGGCGGTGCCGTCGAGCTTGGTCAACACAATTCCCGTGACGCCCGCCGTAGCCGTAAATTCGCGCGCCTGCGAAAGGCCATTCTGCCCGGTAGTCGCATCCATCACCAGCAGAACTTCGTGCGGCGCATCCGGAATAACTTTCGTTGCCGTGCGTTTCATTTTGTCGAGTTCGGACATCAGATTCTGCTTGTTGTGTAACCGGCCGGCTGTGTCGACTATGACGACATCGGCGTTGCGCGCGCGCGCGGAGGAAAGCGCGTCAAACACAACAGCGGCCGGGTCGCCGCCGGATTTTGTTTTTACAATTTCCGAACCGGTGCGCGTGGCCCACACAGCCAGCTGCTCAATGGCCGCTGCGCGGAATGTGTCGCCAGCGGCGAGCACAACGGTTTTGCCGTCCTTGTGCAAACGATTGGCAAGTTTTCCAATCGTCGTGGTTTTTCCCGTGCCGTTAACTCCCACCACGAAAACGACTCGCGGGCGCGGATCCGTCGCGCCAGGCGATTTTCCATTGTTTGACGGCACCGTGCGCAAGACATACAGGAGTTGGTTTTTCAATTCCGCCTTCAGGTCGGACGCGTTGCTGAGCGCGTGACGTTCCAGCTTTTGCCGCACAGCTTCCAGAATCTGATTTGTGGTGCGCGGCCCGAGGTCGGCGGCGAGTAAAGCGTTTTCCAGCTTGGTGAGCATTTCGGGGTCGATCTGCTTTTCGCCCGAGATCAGATCCTCAACCTTGTTCGTAATCTGGTCGCGCGTCTTCGAGATGGATTGCTTCAAGCGGTCGAGCAGCGACCCGCTCTCTTTAGCTTTTTTCTTGTCGTCGTCGTTGTTAAAGAGTGAAAGCATTTTTGTGCGCGTTTTTAACTGCGCGAAGCCGGCAACTGAAATTCGCGGAACCGGTCACCAGTGCTGAATGCTGTATTCTAGCAGAAGAAATCATTCTTACGCGTCACGGGCCTTATCAGCGAAGGATCGATTTGGGTTGAGCCGCAGAAGTCGCCGGTCCGAAAAGCGGACGGCGTCTACCAAAGCTTCGTGTAAGTCGTTTGAGTTTGCGTGGCATAGACTTCAGCCTTTAGGTTTTGGTGTTTGCTTCGACTAAATTCCGCAGGCTAAAGCCTATGCCACTTTGTTGTATGATGCCGGGCAACAGCGCGGTTACGGATTCGGCCCTATGTTGCAGTTTAAATATTTAAAAACGGCGAGGTGCGTGATGATTTCAGCGCAAACTAAAATTGTGATGGCGGCGATCCTGGTCTTGACCTTTTTCGCCGCGGTTCCGCGTGCGCAGACTGCCGCGGATCGCGACGCGGATACGGCAGGGATCAAGCAAGCTGTCGCCTCATTTGCGGACACGTGGAACAACCATGACGCGCATGGCGTGGCGATGCGCTATGTGGAGGACGGCGATTTTTCCAGCGTGAAGGGCGAACCGAGCCACGGACGCAAGGAACTGGAGGATCACTACAACACGATCTTCAGCACGTTTCTGAAGAATGCGCGAACGACGGATACGGTCAGGAGCATTCGTTTCCTCGCGCCGGATATCGCCTCGGTGGATATTGACTGGCTGGTGAACGAACCGTCTGCGCCGGGGGGAGTGCTGCGAAAGGGACTGCTGACGTGGATCATGTCCAAACGGAACGGGCAGTGGATGATTGTGATTTACCACGAGCAGAGTTTTTAATCGAGGAGAGGTATCACGGAGAACAGTCTTGAGCCTGTGGGGTGCGCGGTCCTTGCAAGGACTAAATTCCACAGGCTGAAGCCTGTGCTACTTAAAACTGAAATACTCTGTCAGACTTCCACCAGGACAGAATTTAAGTGTATTTTACCCGCTTTCACCACGCGGCTTAGCGCGTCCACCACGGCAGCATCAAACTTGGTATTCGCCAGCCCGACAATGCGATTCATCGCAAATTCCAAGTCCATAGCGGTTTGATAAGGGCGGTTGGTGGTCATCGCGTCAAGCGTATCGGCCACGGCGATGATGCGCGCCATCAGCGGAATTTCGTCACCCTGAATTCCATGCGGATAGCCGCCGCCATCCACGTGCTCGTGATGCAATTCGATGCCGGGCAGCATTTCCTTTAGCTGCGCAACCGGGCGCATGATATTCGCGCCCTTCAACGGATGCTGCTTCATCAGGCTGAATTCCTCGGGGGTAAGGGCACCCGGCTTTTTCAGCACGCGGTCGTCGACGCCGATTTTTCCCACATCATGCAGCAGCGCCGAAATGCGGATTTTTTCCAGTTCTTCGGCGTTCAGGCCGAGTTGCTGGGCGATGAGGATTGAATATTTCGCCACGCGCCCGGAATGGCCGCGCGTGTAGGGATCCTTTTCGTCGATGGCCGCGGCGAGCATGCGGATGGAGCCTAGAAATAATTCGTGATTCTGGTCGGCCGCCTGCCTCAGCTGCACGACAAATTCCTCGATGTCCCCAGCCATGCGATTAAACGTTTCCGCGAGTTCGCTGATCTCGGCAGCCCCCTGAACCGGAGTGCGCTGATGAAATTCTCCGCGGCTAATGGCCAGCGTGGAGGCGGCGAGCGCGCGAATCGGCGTGCTGATGCCCACCGCGAAAAAATATCCCAGAATCAGGGCCGCGAACGTAACGACCACCACGAATTTCAGGGCCTGCGCGTTCAGTTCTTTCACGCCCGCATCTTCGCGCGCCTTGTCCAGGCCGCGTTGCGCCACGACGGCCCAATTCAAGTCCGGAATCGTGCTGTAGGTTCCGACCGTCTCGCTCTTGTTTCCGTCTTCTGTACTTACAAAGCGGCGGAGCGTCTCCGTTGTGCGCAATCCCTTTGGAAGTCCCGCCACCTGCGTCACAACCGGCGAACTTGGCTTCGCGTCCGAACCGGGCACGAACTGGCGCATATCAGGATGCGCGACGATGTGGCCGTCATGATCCACCACGAACACGACTCGCCCACGGACACTGGTTTCTTGCAAGCGCCGCAAAATTCCATCCAGCGAAACGACAGCCGCAAGCATACCTGAAAATTGATCGTTCACTTGCAGCGGCACGGCCATCACGAACGCGGGGCGATTTTCAGGACCGATGGCCAGCGGATCGCTACGAAAGACGAGGGACTGCATGGTGGTGGAAAATGCGCGCTGAAGCGCCTTCGAAACGAATGGATCTTGATTGGCCTGAAAATTCCCGGCGCCCGTGCCTTTCGCTTCTTTGCCTACTGCGGTGAGATACAAAATGTTGGGATTGCTGGCCACAAAATTCTCAAGCACGCGCGAAACTTGCGGCGCGTTTTGCGAACTGTCTACCTTATCGATCAGATCGGTGAGGGCCAGAATCTGCCGTTCGCTGATTAGTTGCTGATACAGGTTGGCATCAAATTGCTGAATTTCTTCGCCCAGCGAGCGGGTAACTTCCGTCTGCTGGACGCTTTCCGTGTCCGTCAGCTTGGTCTGGCTAAGTTGCAGTACCTCAAGGTGATAGAGGGTGAGTGGGAGGACGCTGACGAGCAGCATGGCACCCAGCACCAGCCACAGAATGCGCGGTCGGTGAGAAAAGATCGATTTGAATCGACTCAGGTCCAAAGTGGGAGGTCCTGCCAAGCCTAATTTTACAATTTTGGGGCGGGGGTTAGAAGGAAGTAAACGGAGACTGCTACGCATGAATTAAGGGGTCGAACGGTGCCAGGACAGCACCCGGGTCGAGTGGCGGGGGGGGCAGCCTGCGGGGTTTGGTCCGTGGAAAGACTAACTTCCCCAAGCCGGAGCCCGTGCCAGTGGAAGGCGAGCACTACTCCTGCTTGAGGCGCCGCTCCATCAGGTCGCGGATGGCATCGCGGGTGACGCATCCGGCGGTGAGCACCGCATGTACTTGTTCGGTTATGGGCATCTCCACGGAGGCGCGCTGTGCCAATTCCAGGGTGGCTGCAGCGCTTCCCACGCCTTCCGCCACCCTGCGCGTCGAGCCGAGAATATCGGCGAGTTTGCGCCCCTTGCCGAGTTGAATGCCGACCGAGCGGTTGCGGCTGAGTTCGCCGGTGGCGGTGAGGATCAGATCGCCCACGCCTGCCAGGCCGGCAAGCGTTTCGCGCCGGCCGCCGAGACCGACGGCGAGGCGCGTCATTTCCGCAAGGCCGCGCGTGACGAGCGCGGCCGCCGCATTTGTTCCCAGATCGAGCCCTGTGCAGATGCCGGCTGCGATCGCAATTACATTTTTTACAGCGCCGGCAATTTCCGTGCCGATCACGTCGTCGTTTGTGTAGAAGCGGAATCGCGGACCGGAAAATTCTTCCTGAATTTCTGACGCGAGGCTGGCATTGGTCGAAGAGAGCACCACCGCTGTGGGATCGCCTGCGGCAACTTCCTGCGCGAAGCTGGGGCCCGAGAGCACGGCGACGCGGGAGGAATCGTGCAGATCCATTTCTTCCGCTATGACCTGGCTCATACGCGCATGCGTTGCCGGTTCGAGGCCTTTTGTAGCGCTGACAAAAACAGAATCTGAGATGACATGCGGGCGCATCAGCCGGTAAATTTCACGCGCATGCGCAGAGGGCATTACGCCCAGCACGATGGCGGCGTCCGACAACGCAGCGCCGATGTCACTCGTGGCTTCAATGGTCGCGGGCAACTCATAGCCCGAGAGATAAATTTCGTTAATGCGCCGCGCGCTGATCGTTTCCACTACGTCCGCACTGTGAGCCCACAGCGACAGGCGATGCGAGCGCGAAGAGCGCGTCAGCGCGATTGCCAGCGCTGTGCCCCAAGCCCCGCCGCCGATGACCGTAATTTTGTTCATCAGTGAATCAACCTGTTCATGGCCGCATTATTTTTCCGGAAACAAGATTTTCAAATTTTAAAGCTCGCCACTGAATTTGAGATCTCAAATTCGAAATTTCAAATCAGGAAAAACCATGAAATAGCAAAGGCTTCGCATCACAAAGTGCCGAACGCCAGCGAAAGTCCTCAAATCACAAACCGGGCCGAACGAATTAAAAATCTCCAACCACGACTCAAGATTCACGGTGCGCTCACGAATTACAAATCACGATTCACCGATCACTTCTTCTTTCCCATTTCGAAGCGCGGTTCCGTCCCCGCAAGCAAGCGTTCAATGTTGTCGCGATGCTTGGCAATCACAATCACCGTTGCCAGAAGTGTGCAAACGGAGACTGCGATGGGCGGCGCGTGACGCGGCGCGTAGAGAATGTAAACAAAAAGTGGAAGCGCGGCGGCTGCGGAAATGGATGCGAGCGAAACGTATCGGTAGAAAAGGGCGACCAAAATAAAAAGAACGATAGCCGCTGCCGCTGCGGGCCAGCAAATGGCCAGAAAAACTCCCAGCGCCGTGGCCACTCCCTTGCCGCCGTGGAACTGAAGCCAAACGGGGAAGACGTGCCCGACGATTGCAGCCAGGCCCGCGAACATCATGATGCGGATGCTGCCGCCCGAAAAATGTCCGGAAATCCAGACCGCCGCCGAGCCTTTGGCCACATCCAGCAGAAGCGTCGCGACGCCCACCGACCAGCCTGAGGTTCGCGCGACATTCGTGGCGCCAATGTTGCCGCTGCCGATCTGGCGAATGTCGCCTCCACCCTTCGCGCGCACGAGAAGGTAGCCGAATGGAATGGAGCCTAGGAAATATCCCAGAACGACCAGGCCCCAGAGGGTCGCGGCGGTGGTCGACATTTCAAAATTCACTTGGATGTACTCCCAGAAGCGAAAAAGTTGCCAACCGAGTATATTCCGCGGCGCCCGATTTCAAAACGCTTTGATACAGATGAAATTCTGTAGCGGTAGTGCCGCCAAATTTCAGCGGACCGGCTTTTTCGATTGCCAGGCGCAGAGCGTCAATTGCCGGCGAATCCTTGAATCGAGCGAGCGTGAGGTGCGGAGTGAAATTTCGATGCTCTTGCTGCTGATCTGCAGTTGGACCCAGCGCGCCTTCGATTGCAGCGGCCAGCGCTCCCAGCTCAGGTCCGGCTTCCACTCCTGCCCAGAGAACGCTTGGGCGGCGCGCGTTCGGAAAAAATCCGAGGCCGCCGAAATTGAGGGGGATGGGAGCGCCTGGAGGAATATTTTTCAAGGCAACTTTTAGGTCTTCGAGTTTTTCGGGCGGACTTTCACCAATAAATTTGAGCGTGATGTGCAGGCCCGCGAGCCGCACCCAATGCGCGTCGCGGCAGGCGTCGCGTAGGCACTTGATCAGTTCGCCGATGGCGAAACGCACGTCATTCGGAATTTCGATTGCGACAAAAAGGCGCATGAGTTTTTCTGTGGCATAGGCTTTAGCCTGTGGAATTTTGGCCGTGCAAGGACCAAACCCCACAGGCTGAAGCCCGCGCAACCTAAAATCACGATCCGGATTTGGGTTTCGACGCGTAGAGAAAATAGCGGCGCACGAGGTCCAGCGCGGTTTGCGAGGCTTGCCAGCGGATGCGGTCGCGCTCGCCGGGATAGTGCACGCCGCGTTCCTTGCTGCCTGACGCATCGGCGATGGCCACGTGCACGGTGCCTACGGGTTTCTCCGGCGTGCCGCCTGAGGGGCCCGCGACGCCGGTGATTCCTACGCCAATCGTGGCGCCTGTGCGGCGGCGAATTCCGTCGGCGAGAGCGACGGCGACCTCGCTGCTGACGGCGCCGCGCGATTCAATGACTTCCGCCGGAACATCTACCCACGCGGATTTAAGCGCGTTGCTGTAGGACACCACGCCGCCCAGAAAATACGCGGAGCTTCCGCTGATGCGCGTGAGCCGCTCGGCCAGTAATCCGCCCGTGCAGCTTTCCGCCGTGGCAATTGTAGCTTGGTGGCTCGTAAGTTCACGCGCCACGACTTCTTCCATCGAGTGGCCGCCCGTGGTGAACACGGCTTCGCCGAGTGCGAGCACGATGCTTTCCTGAATTTCCTGCAACTGCCGGTCGGCAGCCTTTGCGTCAGAGGACCACGCGCGGAGATGAATTTGAATTTCGCCGGGTGCGGTGAGAATAGTGGTTTGCACATCGGCGTAGCGCGTATAAATCGGCGCGATGCGCTGATCCACATCGGATTCGCCCATGCCGGCCACGCGCAGTTCGCGCGCGATCAAGCGAACGCCAGTCGAGAGTCGCGCGAGGCGCGGCTCGACTACCGCGGCAAACATCGCTTTTAATTCGTGCGGCGGGCCGGGCAGCAAAATAAAAATGCGGTCGCCCGCTTCGATCCACAGCCCAGGTGCGGTACCGCGGTCGTTATCGAGGACCGTCGCGCCTTCTGGGACATTCGCCTGCCGCTTGTTTACTTCGGACATGGCGCGGCCCAGTTGGCGGAAGCGCGCTTCAATTCTGCTCATCACGGCGGGGTCGCGCGACATTTTTCGCCCGAGCAAATCGGCGACAGCATCACGCGTGCGGTCATCTTCTGTCGGGCCAAGTCCGCCGCTGGCGATAATCAACTCCACGCGCTTCGCGGCATCCTCAAAAGCTGCGCGCAGCGGGGCGAGATCATCGCCGATTACCGTCTTGCGCGTGACTTCAATTCCAAGGCGATTCAATTGCGCCGTCATAAAAAGGGAATTGGTGTCGACCCGGTCCGGCGTCAGCAGTTCCGATCCAACCGCGATGATTTCAGCTTTCATTTTTTGTTTTGGCTCAACGTGGAAGCGGAAGGCCTTCCACTTCCCAGTCGACAGTGAAGAGTGAGTTGGTTGTAGCCAGAATGGCGCGATGGCCCGCAAGGAGCGCGAGTCCCACAATCCCGCTGCCGCCAAGTATCAGTTCCGCGCGCCCGTCCGCTGAAATTTGCACGATGCCGCGGCGTCCTTGATACGAAGCGGCTACATACAAATTTCCTTTGCGATCGAAGGCCAGGCCCTGCGGGCGGCCAAGGCCGCGAAAAAACGTGCTGACCTCGCCCTTTTGATTGATGCGCAGAATACGGTCAAAACTCGATGTGGTCGGTCCGGTGACAAATAATTCGCCGGTTGGGCTGAACGCCAGGTGATAGGCCGCGACGGACGGCTCAATCATGGCGAAAACAAAAATCTGGCGATCGGGATTAATTTTAAAAATTGTGCCGCTGCGGTCTCCTACAAAAAGATTGCCAATGGTGTCGAAGGCGATCCCGGTCGCAACGCCCATGCCCTCCACCCAGAGCTGCGAGCGGCCATCGGGCGCGACGCGGTGAATCGTTCCGTCGTTGCGGCAGGATACGTAAAGGTACCCGTCGCGATCGAGCGCCAGGCCGGTGGGGTTCACGAGTTCCGTGACGAATGGCTTTACTTCGTAGTTCGGAGTAATTTTGTAAAGCGATACAGCGACCTGCTGACCCCGGTGGCCGCTGTAGGTCACGTAAATGTTGCCCTGAGAATCGACCGCAGGATTGGCGACTGGATGAAGATTGTCGGCAATCTGCACGCCGAGGTGAAAGGGAACGGGCTGGCTCGTTGCGCGCGAAGTTTCCACGCTGACGATGCTGCCCGCGGCGCCGTCCGGCACGCGCGCGATCAGATAATTTTGCGTGGAGATCAGAACGCTCGCTTCGGTTTCGCCGAACCGCACATGAGGGCGCGTGTTGGGGCGTGGCACGAAGCCCGCGCCGTAAATTGTGACATCGCCGCCGGGAATGCCTGCTCCGGGCTGGATACGATCGATGCGCGGTATGCCGTTGGTTTCCAAAGTTGGTCTCAGCAAAAAAAAATCAAATGCGAAGCGCGCGGCAACACAACTTACATCCCGAGCGCGCGCACGATCCACAAAATCAGCGCAGCGTAAACTCCAGCAATCCAGTCATCGGCCATGATTCCCAAGCCGCCGGGGAGCGATTCGGCTTGCCGTGCAGGGAACGGCTTCCAAATATCGAAGACACGAAAAAGTATAAAGCCCAGCAATAAATATTTCCAGTTGACCGCGAAACTGCGCGGCGTGGCCAGCGCCATATAGGCGATTAGTTGTCCGGCCACTTCGTCGATCACTACAATTTGCGGATCTTTGGTTCGCAAATATTTTGCTGTGCGATCCGCGGCCCACACGCCGACGAAGGATACGATGACGATCAACGCAAAATCGTTCATCGCGAAATTGATCCACAGGGGCGCGGGCGTGCCTGACGATTCTCCCGTGGTCGCAATGTGCGGCGCAAATTGCAGGCGGCTGAGAGTCAACGCGGCCCAACCTAACGCCACGCCCGCGAGGGATCCGAACGTTCCAGGGGCTTTCGGCAAATAGCCGAGTCCAAGCGACGTTGCGACCGCCAGGGCGATCCCCGGTTTTTTTCCCTCTCCTGCGTCGAGGCGCGCGGAGCTACTCATCTTCGTCTTCGACGGGCTTGGGCTTGGCTGGTTCGTCGGCCATCAGTTCTTCAAGTTCGGATTCATCCATGATGGGCGCGGAAACTTTATATTTTCCTGTGGCCCAGTTTCCCAGGTCGTGTTCGCGGCAGCGCGTGCTGCAGAATGGAAATTCTTCGGTTGTTTCGGAGTCCGTGGGTTCTTTGCAGATGGGGCATTTCAGTTTCATCGCGAAGTCTCGGGTGGTGGTTTTTGTGGCATAGGCTTCAGCCTGTGGGGGTTTGGCCTTGCAAGGACTAAATTCCACAGGCTGAAGCCTATGCTACTTAAATCAAGACAAAATTCTCAGGGCGGCGCCGGTCGCTACGCGCTGTACCGGCGCTACGGCCGGGAATTGCGCCGCTGCCGGCGCGGGCAAATTCAAAATTTCGACTACGCGGCCTATTAAATCATATTCATGCGTCTCGGTTACTTCGACGATCGCGATGTCGCCGGTGCGCGCGGAAATTCCTGTGCCTTCCACTTCGATGTCATTCAGGTAGAGCTTGCCGTCAATTTCGGGCGCCATGCCTTCGATGCGCGCTTCCCACACAAGCGGCGTATCCTTCGAAGGGCCTTCGACGAGCGCAGTGACGTGGCGGTCGCGAAAGCGTCGTAGTTTGCGCGCGGAAATTTTCTGCTGAATTTCCATCAGGCGGCCCTGGCGTTCGTGGATCGTGTCTTCGTCCACTTTTTCGTCGAGCGCAAAGCTCGACGCGTTGTCCACGTCGGAGTAGGGAAACACGCCCATCCAGTCAAATTCAGCGGCCTTCACAAAATCGCAGAGCTCGCGGAAATCGGATTCGGTTTCGCCGGGGAAGCCGACGATGAAGGAAGTGCGCAGTGCGACGCCGGGAATGGTTCCGCGAATGCGTGCCAGCAATTGTAGAAACGCGTCCCCATTCGAGCCGCGCTTCATGCGCGCGAGCACGTTGCGGCTGGCATGCTGCAGCGGCATGTCCATGTATTTTGCGATGTGCGTATGCGCGGCAATCGTGTCCAGCAGCCGCTGCGTCACGCGATTCGGGTAGCAGTATAGCGAGCGCACCCATTGCAAGCCTTCGACGCGTGCGAGGCGCTCGAGCAAAAGGGCGAGGCCATCGCGCAGCGCGAGGTCTTCGCCGTAAGAAGTTGTGTCCTGGCCGATCAGCGTGACTTCACGAACTCCGGACGCCGCCAGATTTTCCGCTTCGCGCACTACGGACTCGAAGCGGCGGCTGCGGAAATTTCCGCGCAGCTGCGGAATAATGCAGAACGTGCAGGGATGATCGCAGCCCTCGGCAATTTTTATGTACGCGGCATGTTTCGGCGTCGAAAGAATGCGGGGCGTCAGATCGTGATAGAGGTACGACGGCAGCTCCGCGGTTTTTGCGGCGTCCGTGCGCAACTGGCCTTCGACGGCGGCCAAAATATTTTCGAGCTCGCCGGTGCCGACGATCGCGTCGACTTCCGGAATTTGCTCAAAAATCTGGTCGCGGAAGCGCTCCACGAGGCAACCGGCGACGATCAAACGCTTCGCCGCGCCAAATTTTTTGTGCTCCGCCATCTCCAGAATCGTGTCGATCGATTCCTTTTGTGCGGGAGCGATAAAGCTGCACGTGTTCACTACAATGACGTCGGCTTCCTCGGCGCGCGGCGTGAATTCATAGCCGTTGCGCGCGAGCACACCCATCATCACCTCGCTGTCGACGAGGTTTTTGGGGCAGCCGAGACTGACGAATCCTGCTTTGGGCATAAGTAGACGCCTCGCGCATGCGGGACGGTCTGGACATTCTAACATGGCAAAGGGCGGTGTGCCGTGGGGCAGTAGGACGGGCTTCAGCCTGTCTGCTTTTGGTGTTTTTCACTTGTTACGGAAGTCAAAAGAAGACAGGCTGAAGCCTGTCCTACTTTTTGCGGGACCTCAGGAAGGTTTGGATGCGGCCGATCAGGGAACTCGCGAGTTGTGGGTCGGCGGGCTTCGCACCGTACCGCGCGGCTTGATAGATGGACGTCATCTCAACCACAGGCGCCACGAGATTTCCATCCGGGAGCGACGTGGCGAATTCCATGGGCGTCTGCGCTTGCGATTTGGAAAATCCGAAGCGGCCGAGGACGCGCAGCATTTCGAGATATTGCAACGTCGCCAAGTGCGGCGTCATTTGATGCGCAGGCAGAATTTTCGTGCGCCAAACGATGGTAAGTCTCTGCCGGATTTCCGGGCGCAAAATGAGCACGCCCAGCACGAGCACGCCGAATATTACAAAAACTTCCGTGCGCCCTCGGGAACTGCGTTCCATCTGTTCCTGCAAGCGTTTTAATTTCTCGGTTGCGTGGCTGCGCGCGTTGGCCAGATCGGCGCGCAGGCGTTCGGCCCAGTCGCGGGAAACGCGCCCGATATTTTGCGCCACGGTAATCTGGTGAATGAAATCGTAGTTGATGACCCATTCGCTCCATTGCAGCTGGAACCAGTCCCAGTAATGCGAGATCTTCGAAAACAGGCCCAGCGCGCGCTCCTCGCCCGAAGGGGGAGTGGGATCGAACGTCAGCCAGCCGAAGCCAGGGAAATATGCTTCCACCCAGCTGTGGGCATCGCTCTCACGAACCACCAGGTCGCCCGCCACTTCGTTGTACTCGCCCATCTGAAAACCGTTGATGTATCGAGCGGGAATTCCTTGTGTGCGCAACATTACGGTCATCGCGGCAGCAAAATATTCGCAATGCCCGGCGCGCTTCTGGAACAGGAAATAAGCCAGCGGATCCTTCTGAGGCGTGCCGCTCAGATCCAGCGTGTAGCCAAAGTGCGAACGCAGGTAACCCTCAATCGCGAGCGCCTTGTCGAATGGGTTTGTGTTCGTCGCAGTGATCTGCGCGGCCAGCTCCGGAATGCGGTGATCCAGTTGCGGCAATTGAAGGTACGTAGCGCGAACGGAATCCGGATATTGAGTGCCCGCCTGGCGAACTGCGGCAGGCAAGGGATTGGGCAGAAGCGACGTAGCTTCGTATTCCAGTCGAGAGTAGCTGTGATACGGATTTGAAACGGAGCCTGTGAAATCCTTTAAAAGATAGGTGTGGCGCACGCCAAAAGGTTGCCGCGAGGCATCATCAGTAAAGTGTCCGCGCACGGTTTCTGCCTCGTTCGCGAAGAAGAGCGCGGTGCTGCCGATGGGCTCCAGAAGCACGGTGTAATGAATCGGAGTTCCCGCATTCGCAGCAATCGGTTTTTCCGGATCCAGTTGAAACCATCCGCCTTCTCCGGGCGCTGTCAGCGTTGTGGGTTCGTGCGGGTCGTTATACCAGCGCTTGCCGTCAAAATTCGTGAGGGCCACGCCGCGCCAGTGCACGCCGTGCGCTGACTTCAGGCCGCCATCCACGGTTACGCGCATCACCACGGAGCTGTTCTTTTTGATCTCGCCGATTTCTCCGAGTTCCACGTCGTCGCTGAACCCGGTAATCATGGTCGGCTGCATGTTCAGGCCGGACATGTACCCGCTGCTGAAGCGCGGCAAGATGAGAAAAATAATTGCGCCCAACGCGAGCGCCGCAAGCGCAATTCCCGCAGAGGTCACGCCGAGCGCGTTATGCATGTGGTCCGCGGCAGCGGTTCCGACTTCCAACGGACGAGTCACCGTGCCTTGCGCGCTGCGCCACATTTCCAGGGCCACAAAAGTAGAGACCGCGAGTCCCAGGAAAATAAAGAAGAAGGCGAGGAAGACCGTGTCGACCGTAAGGATCGCGGCGGCCAGCATGGACGTAAAACTCATCATCGTCAGGAAAAGATAATCACGCGTGGTCCTGGCGCTGTACAAGCGCACGACGGTGGCAAACAGCATGAGGTGAACCGTGGCCAGCAGCGCCGCATACAAGCCCGGACTTTGCGCGCCTACGGCCAACATGCGGGAAATAACCCACAGATCGAACGGGAAGAACACAAAGTACCCGATCGTCAGCCAAGTGGCCGCACGGTTGGAAATTTCAGGGCCCTTCCGATGCCACCAGCGGTAGCCCTTGAAAAGCATGCACGCCGGCAGCACAAGAATTGTGACCAGGTCGAGTTTGCCGGTGCAAACGAGGGTTAAAACTCCCGTCAGCAACAGAAAATAAAGGGAAATCTCAAAATGACGCCTGACGGCGGAGAGGTGTACCGGAAGCGACTGCCCGGGAATTTGGCTCACTGGGTCCATGGCGCGAATCCCTAGTTTAACATTTTGGGGCCAAGGCAGGATTGCCTGAGGCGTATCGGGTAATGGCAGGATGGAACGAAGCTTAGGTAGGACGAGCTTCAGCCTGTCTGGTTTAGATTAATGCCGAAATGATCAAGTGGTCGGCACCTGCGCTTAGTTATCTAAACGGGATAGCGAGCGCTTCAAGGGTCCAAAGAGCAGACAGGCTGAAGCCCGTCCCACTGCATTTGGGTAATGGCCGCGTTCGCGATTTTGCGCGTCGCATTCGAAATGGACATAGATGGAACCTGGGCGAGGGCGACCATGCTCGTACCTGCAGCTCGCGGCAGGCGCGCGACGCGGACCAGGTACGGCTCGAGCCGAATATTGCGGAATGTAACCGTGTGGCGAGCAACGGCTAACGGCCACAGATTGGCGTTGGTCGTTAGCCCGAATTTTTCACGGAGATGCGCGGCAATGGAAGTCGTCGAGTTGGATCCGGTCGTTTCCAGCGCGGGAAACTGCCACATACGCGAGAAAAGCGCGCCGTCTCCGCCAGCCTGCCGAATGAGCAGCGTACGGCCGCGCGGATCGATCAACACAGCGGCGGCCAAGGTCACCTCGACTGTCGTGCGTTTTTTTCGCACCTCCGGCAAAGTTTCTTCCAGGCCGAGCTTACGTGCGCGGCACCACCTCCCAGCTGGGCACTCCTCGCAGCGCGGCGATTTGGGAGTGCATACGGTGGCGCCCAATTCCATCATGGCCTGGTTCCAGTCGCCGGGAGATTTTCGCGCGAGCAAATCCTGCGCCGCCGATTCGAGCTTGCGCCACGTTGCGGGCACGCGCAGATCTCCGTGCATTGCAAAAATCCTCGACAGAACGCGTGCGACGTTGCCGTCCAGCGCCGCGTGGGGCGACTCATACGCGATGCTCAGCACAGCGGCCGCGGTGTAGCGCCCGATTCCGGGTAGCGACAACGCGGCCTCATATTCGCGCGGAAATTCGCCGGAATGCCGCACCACGATTTCTTTTGCTGCGCTTTGCAGATTTTTCGCGCGGCTGTAATAGCCGAGCCCTGCCCAATTTTTCAAAACATGATCGGCGGACGCTCCGGCCAGCGCATGCACGTCAGGAAAATTTTCGAGGAAGCGTTCGTAGTAGGGAATTACGGCAGCGACGCGCGTCTGCTGCAGCATGATTTCCGAAAGCCAAATGCGGTAGGAATCTTTTGAGCGGCGCCAGGGCAGGTCGCGCTTGCGTTTCGCAAACCAGGAAAGCAGCAGCCGCCTGAATTTTGGCAGATCGGTCGCGGGAATTTGCAGTGTCCTCACCGCCGCGATTTTCGCATAGTGCTTGGATGAATGGAAAGCGAAGTAGCACAGGCTTCAGCCTGTGGCTTTTGGGCCTTGCTAGATTTAATCCTCCCAGTCTTGAACTGTAGACAGGCCTAAATTCGACAGGCTAAAGCCCGTGCTACTGGATGCGACATTTTACCTTTGGCGTCTAAATTTTACAGGGACGAGACGAACAGGAAATAGGCGGTGTTCCACAGGGAAGAGGGGATGGAGCCGCTGGGCTGATTCGTCAGCACAATTTTAAAAATGTCATGCGTGTCGCCGAGTGTGTTGAGAAAATTTTTTCCGGACTCCTGCTTCAGCGGGGTCACGCTGGACAGATAACGCAAAACGTCATAAATCACTTCGGGCGCGCTCATGCGCGGCGTGGCAAAGCCCGCGGACCGAAACTCAATTACGGAATTAATTTCGTAGAAATGCCAGGCCAGGCCCGCGCACAGGGTCACGGCGCGTTCAAATTGCTCGGCGGACTTGGCGTCTGATGCCGCCGGGTCCACATACGGATCGAACACGAGCATCACGCGGCGCTCATCTTCGCGTGAGAATTCTTTCACCTGCAGTGCGCCCATTTTGGCGGACGCTTTCCAGTCGACGTGCCGGGCGCTGTCATTCGATTGATAGTCGCGAATGGCATATAAATCGTTGCCGCGCCCACGCTGGTAGCTTTCCAGTTCGCCGCTCACGAGCGGCAGTATTTCATAGAATTCTTCGGTGGGCTGAATCTGGGGATACACGACCACTTCGATCCGGGAGTTTACCCGACGCGTTTTTTGAAGGAACCCAAAGGGAAATTTTGTGCGCAATCCGAGCGCGTCCTGGCGATACACTCCGCGCCGCGGAAACGTCAGTTCCACGCTTTGGCGCACGGTCTGGCGGTGAGGAATATATGGAAAATAAACAGGGCGGTCTAGAATTTGCGGCATCGCCGGCGCCGCTGAGCTCTTTTTTGTCTGCGGCGCAGCCTCGCTTACCAAAGAAATGGAAAACGACGGAGTCATCTGTTTTTCGTTGTAGAGTTCGGCAACCGCGAGGATCGTGCGCCGCGCGAAAATATGCTCCGGCAATTCCAGGTTCACGTCAATTCCGCCGAGCACCACGCGCGACAGCAATCCGGAAATCAGAAGCCCGGCCATGAGGCAGGCGAGAACCATGAACAATAAATTGTTTCCCGTGTTGAGGGCCGCGAGCGCCACCACCAAAATTCCGCCGATGTACACAATGCCTTCGCGCGTAACCTTATATTCGATTTGATAGCTGAGCCATCCGAGCGGCGTGCGCCTGGCGAGCGCTGGAACAATCGTGAGCGCGACCCAACCGGCAAGCACCAGGGCCGCAAGCGCTGAGCCTCCGGCAATGAATAGATGCCCTTCCTCGGCCGCCGCGCCTGAATATAAAGCCAGAAACAGGGCGCCTGCGAGCGCGCCCATGGCGATGCCAAAGCTGCGCCAACTGGGGCGATCCAGAGTTTCCCGTAAACGCGCCCACTGGGCCGCGCGAGACACTCCCACCACTTTGCGTAAAAGTGGAGAGCCGACACGGCGTTCAACAATTTCAGCGCTCATTTTAGGCGTTCACCGGAAACAAAATATCAAAGAGGAACAGGCGTGGTTTCCATGATTTCGCGCAAAACCATTTCGGATTGCGTGGACTTTTTCTGAGTTGCGGCATAGCGCGAATTCACGACGACGCGGTGGGCGAATACCGGAACCACCAGTTGCTTGAAATCATCGGGCGTGCAGTAATCGCGTGCTTCGAGATAGGCGCGCGCCTGCGCCGCGCGCTGCAGCATCAGCAACCCGCGCGGGCTGACGCCAAGCGTGAGTTGCTCGGAGGTTCGCGTGCGCTCTACGATGTCCAGCGCGTAGTCCCGCAGGCTGTCGTCCACGCGCACTTTTTCCACTTCGTGTTGCATCACTTCCACTTCGCCGGCTTCCATCACGGGCGTGACTTCGGCAGCCGCATTGCGTCCGGTGGCGTGCTGCTGCATGATTTCGCGCTCGCTATCGCGTGACGGATAGCCCATGCCGATGCGCAAAATAAAACGGTCCAGCTGCGACTCGGGCAGAGGATATGTGCCGTGATGTTCCACAGGATTCTGCGTCGCGAGCACCATGAAGGGATGCGGCAGTTTGTGCGTATGGTTGTCAACCGTCACCTGCGCCTCGTTCATCGCTTCGAGCAGGGACGACTGTGTCTTGGGCGTTGTGCGGTTAATTTCGTCTGCCAGAATAATATTCGCGAAAATCGGACCGGGCTTGAAGTCAAAGCGTTGCTCAATCTGGTTAAACACGCTGGTTCCCACCACGTCAGACGGGAGCAGATCTGAAGTGAACTGAATGCGCTGAAACGTGCAGTGAAACGAATTAGCGATGGCTTGGGCGAGCGTCGTCTTCCCTACACCGGGCACATCTTCGATGAGCAAGTGCCCTTTGGCCAGGAGGGCCACCAGAGAAAGGCGAATCACTTCGTCCTTTCCGCGTATCACGCGCGCAATATTCGCTTGTAACTGTGAGAGAAGATTTACGGTCATGGTGGTCATCGGGTTGAAAATCCCTATCGCTTCTGCTACAAACGAAGCTTGATTTCCGGGCGATTAGCTCAGTGGTTAGAGCGCTCGCTTCACACGCGAGAGGTCCAAGGTTCAAGTCCTTGATCGCCCACCACTCTTCCAGCGCTTCTATGTTGCCATTGTTTCCCCGGAATCTTTACTAATTGCGGTTCCGGCTGTGCCTAAAAAGTTTAAATGCGGCGAGGGGAAGCGCTTTTTTTCGCGCGATAGCAACGTCGGCGAACAGGCTGCGGTCGCACTTTGCTATCTAACCCTCGCAGGATGAGCGCGCTGCACGAGGTGTGATACTCTGACGACTGTGCGGGTTTGTGAGCGCGGCACGCTTAGACCGCCACCCGCTAAACAGGCCGCGGAAAACTCGTTAGGGCGGACGTTTGAGTAGCACAGGCACTCTTGCCTGTGTGGGTTTTGCAAAGTGCTCACAGCCAAGAGTGGCTGTGCTACTCGGCTGCAGCTACGATCAACGGGAAATCCGCTGAGATGACGGATCGCAATGAAATTTCAAATTTAAATTCCAGATTTCAATTTTTGAACGCACCAAAAAGGAACATAAAAAGTGACGGCAACATTCCGATTTCTTCAATTCCTCTCGCTGGGTTGTTGGCTGGGCAGCATCATTTTCTTCATTGTTTTCACGGCGGGCATATTTTCCGTGATGCCCACGAAAGACTTGGCTGGACTTGTGGTGGGCTATTCGCTGGCGCGCTTGCATGTAATGGGCATTGTGGCCGGGTGCATTTACCTGTTGTCGACAGCCATTTTGGAAAAATCCGTGGCGGCGCTTGTCCGGCCGGCTTCGCTGCTGGTGTTTGTGATGATCCTGTGCACGATGGCTTCGCAATATGGCGTGATCGCGCGGATGGACGCGTTGCGCGCGCAAATGGGTTCGGTGGATGCCACGGCCGCGGACAATCCATTGCGCGTGGCCTTCGATCGCCTGCATCAATATTCCGTGCGACTCGAAAGCGTCGTGTTATTCTCAGGACTGGCCGCATTATTTCTAACGGCGCGCAGAAAATAATGTTGCAGGTTTTAGTAGAGGCCGTTCGCTTCCCAGGAGGCGATTTGCCCGTTCCAGTTTTTGCAGGCGTCACGCAACAAAACTAAAACTCATAAACCCCCACGGGAGGGATTCTCAATATGGAAGTTTCCGCATTCTGGCAAAAAGCTGAACAGGAAATTGCCCAGTACGATTTGCTGAAGCACCCTTTTTATCAGGCATGGTCCGCAGGCGAATTGACGAAGGAAGACTTGAAATTCTACGCCGAACAGTATTTCCTTCAGGTTTCGCAATTTCCCACGTACCTGTCTGCGCTGCATTCGCGCCTGCCGGAAGGCCAGATGCGCCGCGATGTGCTTGCCAACGCTTATGAAGAAGAGTGCGAAGGAGTCGCGCACTCCGATCTGTGGCTGCGGTTCGCCGAAGCCATGGGCGGGGCCCGGTCCGCCGACGACGGAAATTCGCGCGTCCCGGAAATAAGTAATCTAGTGAACGAGTTTCGCGCACTGGCGAGCGAAGCGCCGGTAGCTGCTGCATTCGGTGCGCTCTTCGCGTACGAATCGCAGGTGCCGAAAATCGCCGCGGAAAAGCGCAATGGCTTGAAGGAGCATTACGGCGCGGATGATCGCGCGTGCAGCTATTTTACGCTGCACGAAAAGGCGGATGTGTTGCATTCGGCCGTGTGGCGAAAAA
This sequence comes from Candidatus Acidiferrales bacterium, assembly GCA_035696345.1. GTDB lineage: Bacteria > Acidobacteriota > Terriglobia > Acidiferrales > UBA7541 > Palsa-360. Next base: position 59,333 of record DASRQU010000003.1, on the reverse strand, counting down.
TTATTTCCACGCTGATCGAGCAGGATGAGCGCCGCGCATCGGAAGCACTAGCAGGAATGTCGCGCGCCGCGCAGGCATTGTGGTCGGCGCTTGGCGGCATCGAGCGCGAGCGACCCAGCCGCAAACAAGCAAGCTGCGCATCATCGAACTAGTTTTAAGTAGGACAGGCTCTTAGCCTGTCTTCTTTTGATTTCTTTTCACTATGAGAAAACAAAGGCAGACAGGCTAAGAGCCTGTCCTACTTTTTCTTCTTCGCTGCGGATTTGTCCGCGTTTCTCTCGTCGAGCGCGCGCCACAAATACCAACACGCAATCGACCGGTACGGCCTCCACCGCTCCGCGTGTTCCGCGAGCGCCTTCGGCTTCGGCGTATCCGCAAGCCCGTAAATATGCTGAAACCCTTTCAGAATCCCATAATCCTTCACAGGCAGCACGTCCGGCCGCCCCAACTGAAACATCAGAAACATGTGCACGGACCACTCGCCGATCCCATGCACCTGCGTCAGCCGCTCCAGAATTTCTTCTTCGCTCATGCGCCGGATGGCCGCGAGTGTAGGCACGGTTCCATCTATCGTCTTTTTCGCTAGGTCTTTCACTGCCGCAATTTTTTGCCGCGATAATCCGGCGCGCCTCAGCTTCGGTTTGCGCATGTGCAAGATTTCCTCGGGCGTAGGGCACTTGCCATTCGTGCCCAGCGCTTTCACCCGGCCGAAAATCGTTGCCGCCGCCGCGCCCGCGAGTTGCTGGTAAACGATCGCCCGCAGCAAGCTTTCAAATGGAGGCTGTGATTTTTGTTTCCTCGTGGGAAAGGAACCAACTTTAAGAATGATCCGACCCAGGTGCTGATCCGCCCGGCAAAGTTCCTGCATCACGATTTCCGCGTCAACGGGATAATGTGTTTTGGCCATGGCGATGTCGAAGCATAGGAGGGAGTTTTCGGTGCGTCAAGCGCCGAGGCGTCGCGCAATCTAACCCCCCGCCTCTGAAGAGGCGGGCTACAGCACGCGGGCTATTCACGCTGTGTTTGTATCGCAGAATCAGATCGAGCGCAGAAAATGCCGCGAATACTGCAATGATGATGGACAAAATTACCAGGCGATCGTCGCATGAGCCATGTAGTTCCGGAGCGGTCATAATTTTAAGTCCGTGCATAAAATAAAATCAGAGGCGCGTGGCCAGAAAGTTTAAATTTGGAGAAGATTCCCCTGACTGGAAGTGCGTCGGAGGCAAAATCTGGAAGGGATTTCAGTGTGGAACGCGGGCTCGCGAAAGTCAATGCCGAAGGACCGAGTGTGCCGTCGAGGTTATTTCTCCTGAAATTCAGAAGGCGTTCTACTTTGTAATTGTGGAAGTTCAGCGCGCTAATTGAAATCAACGGAGTTTGTTCAGGCTTGCCAAAAAATCGATCCGCAATCTTGAAAAATTGAGTCTGCGGGAGAGGCGCGATCGGCGCTGGTATGCTACGATTTGCAACCTATGCAAACAGGGATCATCGGGCTACCGCAGGTAGGCAAGACAACTTTGTTCAAAATTTTGACGCGCGCACAACTTGATGAGAAGGCTGCGCGTGCAGCCACTCATGTGGGAGTCGCCCGCGTGCCGGAACCGCGCCTAGAGCAACTCGCGAAGCTGTACAATCCAAAGAAGATAACCTACGCGACGGTCGAGTATGTCGACGTCGGCGGCATGGTGAAGGACCGCTCCAAGGATTCCGGCGTTCTCGCGCCTCTACGAGAAGTTGACGCCCTCGCGCACGTTCTGCGCGTCTTTGACGATCCCGCCGTGGCCCATTCCGCGGGATCGATCGATCCGCTGCGCGATGCCGAAGTGATGGACCTCGAGCTCATGTTTTCCGACCTTGACCAGATCGCGCGGCGCATCGAGCGCGTGGAAAAAGATTTGAAAAAAAAGAAGGAGCCCATTCTTGAGCAGGAACTCGTGCTCCTGAATCGCTGCAAGCTGGCCATCGAATCGGAAAAGCCGCTGCGCGAAATGGAATTTAATCCCGAAGAACGCAAGATCATCAACGGCTACAAATTTCTTTCGCAGCGGCCCATGCTTTACGTTTTGAATCTGGGCGACAGCGAAGTGGCCGATCTGGACACCGCCGTCGAGCGCCACAACCTGGCGAAGCTTGTCGGGAAACCCAACACAGTCGTGCTTTCGATTTGTGGCCGCATCGAAGCCGAACTCGCGGAACTGGAGCCCGCCGAGGGCGCGGAAATGCTCGCCGCCTACGGCCTGAAATCCTCCGGCCTGGACCGCATCATTCAGGCGACGTACCAACTTCTTGGGCTGACTTCTTTTTTCACTGCGGGCGAACCCGAAGTGCGTGCCTGGACCATCAAGCGCGGCATGAACGCGCAGAAAGCTGCTGGCGCGATTCACTCTGACATCGAACGCGGCTTTATTCGCGCCGAAGTTGTGCGCTGCGAAGATTTGCTCGCCGCCGGCAGCCTGGCCGTAGCCCGGGAGCGTGCGCAGGTGCGTCTCGAAGGCAAGGAATATATTGTGCAGGAAGGCGATGTCATGCTCTTCCGCCACAGCGGCTAGGTCTTTCTAAATTGGCAATTTACCAGGTGTGACGAGGTCTTTGTGTCGCCTGCAGCTTGCCGGCGGCTCGTAAATTTCCGCCACGATGGCGCGACAAAAACCGGACCAAGCGTTTCGGCAAGACCCGTCCAGGATATATGAATGTTGCCAGCCGGATTAACGGTGGGCTTCGATGTGCCGTCTCTTTGGGATTACACATTTCGCTCGGAGCGCTGACGTCGCCGAACCCAAAAAAAAAATGACCCTCAGCATTCCAGCGATCCCCGCGCCCACATCCCGCATGATGCTGGCCCTGGTGCTCGGGCTGACGGCCGCGGCCGCGAACATTCTTGGCGGACTTTTCATCCTCTACCGCAGCTGGTCGCGGCAATACTTGAAATATTTCCTGGCGCTTGGCGCGGGATTCATGCTGGCCGCCGCAATTCTGGAAATTCTGCCGGAATCCGTGGCTATGTCGGGCAACGTCGCGTATTTTTTTGTCCTCGTCGGATATTTCATCGTTCATTTTTTTGAGCACACGCTCGCGCCGCACTTTCATTTCGGGGAAGAAACGCACGTCGAACATTTTGTTCCGGACCACGCCGGTATTTCCGCGCTGCTCGGACTGTCCATTCACACATTTTTCGATGGCGTGGCAATTGCCTCCGGCTTTCTCGTGTCCGGCTGGCTCGGCGGCATAATATTTCTGGCGATCGTGCTGCACAAAATTCCCGAAGGTTTTACGGTTGCTTCGCTGATGATTGCCAGCGGGCAAAGCCGCCGCACGGCGTTTCTCGCTGCCATCTGGCTGGGCGTCGCGACTGTCGCAGGAATTTTGCTGATGGGATTGCTGCACTCGCAGGTGGGCTACGCACTGCCCATTTCCGCTGGAGTGACGCTCTACGTGGCGGCAACCGATTTAATCCCCGAAGTGAATCGCGAGCCGGACACGCGCGTCGCGCTGCTTGTTTTCCTCGGCGTCTCGTTCATGTTGCTGCTCGCACATTTGTTTCATGCTTGAGCAGTAGGACAGGCTTCAGCCTGTCTTTCTTTTGATTTCTTTCTCAGCAGCAAAATTCAAAAGCGACAGGCTGAAGCCTGTCCTACTGAAGACCGAATCTCGATCCTGCATTGAATTCTACGCGTGCCGGATGTATCGTGCCGTCAGACCAAACGCAACGACGACTACAAAATTTTGGAAGAGGGAATCCATGAGCCAACTGCACAATCGCCGAACTTTGCTTAAAGTGGCTGCCGCAGCCACCGCTGCCGCAGCGCTCCCGAACCTGTCGATAGGGCAAAGTAAAGCCGAGGCGCACCAGCGCGTGGTCGTGCTGATGATTGACGGGTTCGATCCGCGCTACATCGCGGCAAGCGATATGCCCGTGCTGGCTCAATGGAAACGCGACGGTTTGTACAAGCAAGTCAAAGGCGTGATGCCCTCAGTCACCAATGCCAACAACGCTTCTATTTGTTGCGGCGTGTGGCCCGAAACGCATGGCATCATCGCCAATTCTTACTTTGATGAAAAAAGCGGGGAAGAACTCTACGTTGAATCCGCGGACCTCGTGCTGGCGCCCACATTATTTGAGCGCGCGGCGCGGCAGGGAGTGAAGTCTGCGCTGCTTTCGAGCAAAGCGAAAACCGCGACGCTCCTGATGCGCGGCGCGGAAATTGTGCTCACCGCGGAAAATCCTGGTCCTGAATGGGTGAAGGAACTCGGCGCTGCTCCGCCGATTTACAGCGCGGATATTAATTACTGGTTGCTGAACGCTGCGATTCATGTTTTAAAAACACGCCCGGACATTGGGGTTCTTTACGTACATACCACCGATTTCCCTATGCATATGTGGCCTCCGGAGGCGCCCGAATCGAAGGAACATCTCGCGCGCCTCGATGAACTTTTTGGGCAGGCGATGAAGGCCGCGCCCGACGCCGCTTTCCTCGCCACAGCCGATCACGGTATGAACGCGAAAGGCGCGTGCTGGGATCTGGAACAAGTCTGCGCAAAAAAAGGCACGCCCATCCGCAAAGCCGTATCCACCGGACGCGATCGCTACATGAAGCATCACCGCGGATGCAGCGGCGCCGTCTACATTCATCTCAAAGATCCGAAGGACGCTCCTCGCGTGCGGGAAATTATCTCCGGTGTGCCGGGCGTCGAGCGCATTCTCACCAAAGACGAAGCCGCGAAGGAATTCCATCTAATGGCCTCGCGCATCGGCCAACTCATGGTGACAGGGGACAAAGACACAGTGTTCGGCGAACTCGACGACGAAAAGGAAAATTTTCCGGGACTTCGCTCGCACGGCTCCGTGCACGAGACGGATATTCCACTTTTCGTGTACAACGCGAAGCACGCGCCCGCCGCCGAGTATTTCAACCACAACCTCGACCTCGCGCGTTGGCTGTACCCAATTTAGGTGTCCTGAACCTCGGGAACGCCAATCTCCCGATTGGCGAGTGGGAAGACGCCAATCGGGAGATTGGTGTTCCCGGGGGACATGCGATTTCGTCAGAAATCCGGCCAAAACGGACTACTGTCTGGCCAAAGGTTCGGGCCGCCATTGCTATCTTGTGTAAATGCAGTTATTTACAAGGAACGACATGGAAGCCAAAACTGTTCCTTTTGCTGTAAACTCCTGTACAACGCCGGGTGATTTCACCCGTACGCACACCGCCCGCGAAGCCCTGAATTGTCCCGCAACTTTTTGACAGGGCACGGGTTCTATGGATCGTGGAGGCCATGGCGAGGACCGACGTCCAATTGATGCTGGACGTAAAAGCCGGGGATGAAGAGTCCTTTGAGCTTTTGCTCCGCAAGTATAGGACCCCTCTTGTCAATTTCCTCTACAGGATGGTCCGCAATACTGCGGCGGCGGAGGATCTCGCCCAGGAAGTTTTCCTTCGCGTGTATCGTGCTCGCCAGGAATACGCTCCCAGCGCGAAGTTCACCACCTGGATGTTCCGCATCGCCACGAACCTGGCGCTCAACTCCGTGCGCGATAATCGCCACCGCCAGATGGAAATTTCCATCGATCAATCCATCGACACGGGCGAAGAGGAACAGCGCGCCATGGAAGTCCCAGATCGCGCGCCAACCGTGGAGCAGGAACTGGTCGCCCGCAGCCACGCTGAGATTATTATGAAAGCGATTCACGCGCTGCCGGAAAAGCAGCGCGCGGCCGTGCTGCTGCACAAGTATCAGGAAATGGACTATGACGAAATCGCGCGCGTTCTGGAATGTTCGGAGAGTGCGTTAAAATCGCTGCTGTTCAGGGCTTATGAAACTTTGCGCGTGGAGCTCGCGCCATTTGTTAGCAATTCACCCAGAGCGGTAAACAATTCAGCAAGAATTTGAAATGGGTTTCGAGGGAAGTGAGGGCCAAATGTTCGGTACAAACGATCGTGAAAAAAATGGCGGCAAGCAATGCGCCGCGGTGGAAAGCCAATTAGTGGAGTACTTGGACGGGCGCGCCCGGCCCGCGGAACGCCACGCTGTGGAAGAACACCTCGCCGGCTGCGCGACGTGCAATGCGCGCGCCATCGAATTCCGCGCCCTGTGGGGCGCGCTCGATGAACTGCCGGAAATTGTTCCGTCGCGCGAATTTGATGCGTCCGTGCGCGCACGCATTGCCGCCGAACCCGTGCGCCAAGGTTTCTGGGACTGGCTGCCTTCGCCGCGTTTTGCCTTTGCGATTACGGCGCTGGTGATTTTTTCCGTGTGGCTGTCGTCCGCACCGCATGGGGTGAAGGCGCCGGTGGAACTGAACCAGACGGCTCAAGTAAATAAGGTTTCGCCGGAAAAAGATTTCGGAATGATTCAGAATTTGCCGGAGCTTGAGAATTACGATGTGATTTCCAAATTTGACGCGCTGTCGGAGCTGCCTGTCGCGAACGCCGCGTCCAATGAGGACTTGAAAAAAGAAACCAGGTAATGAGGCGGAGATTCCAACTCGGATTTGTTCTGGCGGCCTGGCTTGCTGCTGGACTCGTATGCGGCAATGCCTGCGCGCAAAGGTCAAACGCAGCAGCGCCGCAGGAAGGCACGCCCGAGCGGCCGGTACCACGACTGCGGTTGCGTCCAAGACTGCCCAACGCGATTCCCCCCGCGTCCAACGCCAGTAAATTGCCGCCAAAGGCCATCGAGCGACTTCAGGACATGACGCCGCAGCGGCAGGCACAATTTTTCCGCAACAACCAGCGGTTTCAAAATTTGTCTCCGGAACAGCAGGCGCAAATTCGTCAGCGTCTGGATGCCTGGAACCGCCTGACGCCCGAGCAGCAACAGGCGCTTCGCGACAGGCAAAGCGTCTGGGAGCAAATGACTCCTGAGCAGCAGAGAAGCGTGCGCCAATCGTTGCTTCCTCGCTGGCAGCAGATGCCGCCCGTGCGCAGGCAGGCGATTCTGCAGCGCTTGCATTCGCTGCGGAACATGACTGAAGCGGAGCGGCAGACCAAATTGAACGATCCTGCATTCACCGAGGGATTGAATCCCGACGACCGCGAGATGCTCGGGCAACTCGCCCATTTGCACGTTGGAATGGCGCCGGATTCGCCGGGAATGTAGTTTTATCTTCGGAATGACGGTCCGCGAGTAGCACAGCCACTCTTGGCTGTGTGCATTTTGCAAAACCCACACAGGCAAGATTGTCTGTGCTACGACTCACATTCTTCAACGATTTTCCTAGACTGCGGCGTGATTCCATTCTCCCGAGCGAATCCGTATAACTTCTTCAATCGGACTTATAAAAATCTTTCCATCTCCGATTTTTCCAGTCCGGGCACCTCGCAAGATCGCTTCCACCACTTGAGGCGCCTGCTCATCCGTTGCAATGACCGTCAAGTGCAATTTGGGGAGAAAGTCCACCACATATTCAGCGCCGCGAAAAGTGGCGCGTCCCTTTTGCCGGCCAAATCCTTTCACTTCAGCCACCGTTAACCCTTCCACTCCAATCGCGATCAGGTGATCCTTCACCGATTCCAGATTTTGTGTGCGTACAATCGCATCGATTCGCTTCATTATTTGCCTCCTGAACGCGCCCAGCAGGCGGAATGGTAGGGGCGCGCGCCTAAAACACGTGTAGAGGTTTCGTAAGGATTCAATTATTTTGCGCGCGAAGGCCACGCCCGTTACTCTTACAAAACAATTCTTGGAAAGACTGCTGGCAAGGCCTCTTCTAATACTAGTCAGTATTTTTGTTCATCCCACAACCTATAGTGGTTAAAAACTTTTCCACCACAATTCCACTCGAAATCCACAATTAAATTTTCGATACATCGGATTTTCGCTTGACAAGTTTTCGTTACTGACTAGAATCGTGGCACAAAGTGGGAAGAAGTGGTGGCAAGTGAAAAGCGGTGGCGAAGTAGATGGGGCTTCAAGGCACTAAAGGGGACCAGTTATGAGGAGCGAACGCTCGACAGAGGCTTTGGGCAGACGACTACATGCTAAGGGGAAACATACCGGCAAGAGTGGACGAGAAGGGACGCCTCAAAATTCCCGCGGCCTTTCTGGAAGAGCTCAAGGGATTTGGAGAGCAGTTCTACGTCACGAGCGAAACCGGTGAGTATGCGCGGATCTTCCCGATGAAAGTGTGGGAAGAGTTGGAGGGCAAGCTGGCAAGGCTTTCCTCGCATAACAAAACCAAGCAGAAGTTTCTGACCTGGACCAATTATTACGGACAAGCTGTAGAAGTGGATGGACAGGGAAGGATCCTGATTCCACCCGTGCTCCGGGAAGCGGCGCTGATGAAGGGCGACGTGGACGTAATGGGGCACCTGACATATCTGGAAGTCTGGAACCATGGCAAATCCCTCGAGAACTTGAAGCGCAGCCCGATTACGGACGAAGACCTGAAGACTTTGGACGATCTGGGCATCTAGTTTGAGCATTCAGCACAAGCCAGTACTCGTTGAAGAGACGATGGAGTGGCTGGCAATCAAGCCTGACGGGTTGTATGTAGATGCAACGGTTGGACTTGGTGGCCATTCAGTGGAAATTCTGCGCCGCCTCGGAGCTGGCGGGCGGCTGGTGGGGCTGGACCGCGATACGCAGGCGCTGGACATCGCGCGCGACAGACTGTCGGAGTTCGGGAACAAGGTGACACTCGTGCACGCCAACTTTTCACAAATCGGTGAGGTATTCGCGGAGCGAGGGCTCCCACCCGCGGATGGCGTGTTAGCCGATCTGGGCGTTTCGAGCATGCAGCTGGATCTGGGCGAGCGCGGCTTCTCTTTTCGCGCGCAGGGCCCACTCGACATGCGCATGGATCGCGAAGCGGAAGGCACGGCTTCAGAGATTGTGAACACGGCGGGAGAGAAAGAACTCGCCGACCTGCTCTACCAGTTAGGGGAAGAGCGGGATTCACGCAGAATCGCCAGGGTAATCGTTCGAGCGCGTCCCATACGGGATACCGAACATCTGGCAACGGTTGTGGCAGGGGCCCGAAGCGTACGGGGAAGGCAGAAGCTGCATCCCGCGACAAAAACGTTTCTGGCGCTGCGGATTGCGGTGAATCGAGAGATGGAGGAACTCGGGCAGTTTCTTTCTAGGGTTCCTGCCACACTATCTCAGGGCGGCCGATGGGTGATGCTTAGCTATCACTCGCTGGAGGACCGCCCCGTAAAACAGTGTTTTCAGAAGCTTGCGCAAGAGGGCACGCTGAAAATACTGACCAAGAAAGTGATTCAAGCTTCGGACGCGGAGGTTGCGGCCAACCCGCGCGCGCGCAGCGTGAAGATGCGCGTAGCCGAAAAGTTAGGACCCGACCAGCACGGGACGCCGCAAGAGGAAGAATGAGAGCAATGAGCGAGTTTTACACCGTAAAGAAGATAGATAATTCCAGAGTCGTGCGGATCATTGCTCCGAATCACATGCGCGAATGCGCGCGCGTCGTTTCGCTGGGCGCGCTGATCGCGCTGGGCGCATTTCTATATGCGTGGCAGCATTTTGAAACGATTCAGCTCCGCTACCAGCTGGAATCGCTGCGCGGCGAGAGAGCGCAGGCCACAGAACTGAATCAGGAATTGAGATTGGAAGTTGCTGGATTGCGCGCGCCGGAACGCATTGACATGATTGCGCGACGCCAGCTCGGCTTGACTGCCCCGGTTGCTGGGCAGGTGGCTCCGATCGACCAACCGCCGAACGCTGTGATGGCGGAAGCGCGCGCGGCAAGCTCGCAGGCAGCACTTCAGTAAACTTCTTATCGCGGCGAATCGACCCGCCGCCCCCGGCTAAAGCGATTTTAGAAAGGTGATCCGGAGCCGCCGGCCAGACGGACGTGCTCATCCCTCGTGCCTGTAGGGCTTGGAGTTTCCGGCGAAAATATGGATCTTCGCACTCCCCGGACCCGGATTATTTTAGTAGCGGCCCTCGTAGCACTATGGACCGGGGCCGTATGCAGCCGCCTCGCCTACCTGCAACTGTTCCGTTACAGCGAATATTATTCCCGCGCGCAACATCAGCAGCGCCTGATCGTGGATGTGGGCGCGAGCCGCGCCGAAATCTTTGATCGCAACATGCATCCGCTGGCCATGAGCGTGCCGGTCGACTCCGCATTTGCCGTCCCGTCGGAAATTGCCGATCCCGACATGGTGGCGCACCTCATCGGAAAAGTTCTGGATATTTCTCCTGACGAAATTGCCACGCGCATTGCCAGCTCACGTTCCTTCGCCTGGATCGCCCGCAAACTGCCCTTGGATAAAGCGGACCGCATCGCGGCGATGAACCTGCGCGGGATTTATTTTCAGCGGGAAGGCGGGCGTTTTTATCCCAAGCGCGATCTCGCCGCGCATGTTCTCGGCTACGTGGACATTGACGAAAAAGGATTGGGCGGCATCGAGTACTCGCTCGACGACAGCATTCGCAGCAAGGCTGGAAAAATGTTGATCCTGGCCGATGCGCATCGCCGCTGGTACGACTCTACTGAGAAAACGCCGGATACCAATTCAAGCGTCGTGCTGACGCTCGACGAAAAAATTCAGTACATCGCGGAAAAAGAACTGGCGCAGGCGATTTCCGAAACGCATGCGAAGGCCGGAACCGTTATCGTGCAGAACCCGACGACAGGTGAACTTTTGGCGGTGGCGAACTGGCCCACGTTTAATCCCAATGCGGCGAAGGACAGCGCTCCCGAGGCGCGCGTCGATCGTGCCACAAGTTCTCTCTACGAGCCGGGCTCCGTTTTTAAAATTGTGACGCTCTCCGCGGCCATCGATCAGGGTGTCACCAATCCCGACGAAGTGATCGATTGCCAGCATGGCGCGATCTATATTGCCGGCCACCGCATTCGCGATCACAAAGCGTATGGAGATCTAACCGTGGCGCAGGTTCTTGCCAATTCCAGCGACGTTGGCGCGATTAAAGTCGGCTTGCGCTTGGGCGCGCCAAAATTTTACGACTACATCCGCGCATTTGGATTTGGCCAGCCAACGGGTGTTGATTTGCCCGGTGAGAGCAAAGGAAAACTGCGGCGTCTGGAAAATTGGACTCCGGTTTCGGTCGGCTCGATTTCGATGGGGCAGGAAGTGGGCGTAACGCCCATTCAAATGATTACCGCCGTGTCGGCCATTGCAAACGGGGGACTGATGATCAAGCCGCATGTGGTGCGTGGTTTGCAGCGGGGAAACCAGCTAACCGAGCCGGCGGACTCGCAACAAGTGCCGCGCCGCGTCATCCAAGAGACGACGGCTGCGTCCATGCGCCGCATGCTTGAGGGCGTCGTGCTGAATGGAACTGGAAAAAAGGCACAGCTGGAGGGCTACACCTCGGCGGGTAAAACGGGAACGGCGCAGAAATACGATCCCGAAACGGGTCGTTATTCGACGCACGACCTGATCGCTTCGTTCGTGGGCTTCGCGCCAATCAATACGCCCGCGCTGACGATTCTGGTGCAGCTGGATTCTCCCGCGGGCGGCCATGAAGGCGGAATGGTAGCTGCACCTGTGTTCAAGCGAGTGGCACAGCAAGTACTCGCCTACATGGATGTGCCTCGAGATATTCCTGTTACGGCGGAAACTTTGCGCGCCAGCCGCATGCAGGCGGCGCGCGAAAAAGATGAAAACCTGTCAGACGTCAGTGATTTCGAACCGGTCCAGTCGCCGACGGATGCTGTGATGAACGATCCAGCCGGGCCCGTTCCGAGCGGCGCCTCCACGCACTCTGTGGCGGCTGCTCCGACATTAGAACTCGCCGAGGGCGACGGCATTCCGGCGCCGCAACTCGTCGGAAAAACCGTGAGAGAAGTGACTGAGCAGTGCCTGAAACTAGGGCTGACTCCGATTCTGGTGGGAACCGGCGTCGCGACGGTGCAATCCCCCGAGCCCGGGGAGACGATCCGCCGTGGAAACCGGATCACGGTGCAGTTTGCGCGATCTGTGTCGCTCTTGTCGGCATCAGCGCGTGGAAAAGCAAAATGACCGCAAAGGCAGGTCCTGTGGCGGATAGCAAAGAAAGCGAATCACGCGTGACGAAAGCAAAAACAGTTCGAACAGCGGTGCGCCTGGCAAAATTGCTGCGAGGCATCGAAGCACAGGCTGCGCCCGCGCACAGTGACCTCGAAATTTTGGAAATCGCTTATGACAGCAGGAAGGTTTCGCCGGGAACTTTGTTTGTCGCGATTCTTGGGGAAAAAACGGATGGCAATAAATTCGTGGAAGACGCGGTAGCGCGCGGCGCGGCAGCCATTCTCAGCGAGCAGCCGCGGCCGGAGACGCTTGCGACCGAATTCCCGTGGATTCAAGTCGGGGATGCGCGCAAGGCGCTGGCGATTTCAGCGGCCAACTATTATGGACGACCCGCCGAAGTTCTGAAACTGATTGGCGTGACCGGAACGAACGGAAAAACCACTACATCCTATTTGGTGGATTCGATTCTTCGGGCCACTGGCAGCGAGGTGGGACTCCTCGGCACCATCGGCCATAGGCTCGTTCGTGAAAATATTCCTGCGCCGAACACGACACCGGAATCGCTCGATCTGCAAAATTATCTGGCCAGAATCGTTCAGGCGGGGGGCACGCACGCGGTGCTCGAGGCAAGCTCCCACGCGCTGGATCTAGACCGTTTGTGGGGCTGTCCGTTTGCCGTGGCGATTTTCACGAATCTCACGCGTGATCATCTCGACTATCACAAAACGTTTGAGGAATATTTCGCGGCCAAGCGAAAACTGTTTGAGGGCACGGGCGCAGCGGCTCCGGGCTTTGGCGTGATTAATCGCGACGATGAATATGGGCAAAAGCTTGCCGGGCTCGCCAAGCAGACAATTACGTATGGACTCGAACCTGGCGCGGACGTTACCACGCGCAAGCCGCAGCTGACGCTTTCCGGAATCGAATTCACCGCGGATACGCCGGCGGGAAAAATTGAGATGCGCTCAAAACTCGTCGGGCGGCCCAATGTGTACAACATTCTGGCGGCCACGGCGACGGGCGTGGCGCTCGGACTTCCGGCGGAAGTGATTTCCAAGGGCATCGCGCAGCTTGAGGCGGTGCCGGGCCGATTTCAACGCATTGAGGCGGGCCAACCGTTTCTCGTGGTTGTGGATTTTGCGCACTCGGACGATGCTCTGCGAAATTTACTCACGACGGCGCGTGAACTCAATTCCACGGGCCGCATCATTACACTCTTCGGATGCGGCGGCGATCGCGACCGCACGAAGCGCCCCTTAATGGGAGAGGCGGCGGGCCGCGCGAGCGACATTGTAGTGCTGACGTCGGACAATCCGCGAAGCGAAGATCCTCTGCTGATCATTAATGATGTGATCGTCGGAGCGCAGCGTACCAAAGCGAAACTGATCGTTGAGCCGGACCGACAGAGAGCCATCGAGATGGCCCTGGACGCCGCGCGCGCCGGCGACATCGTGCTCCTCGCCGGAAAAGGACATGAGACCTACCAGATCTTGCGAGACCGCACGACTGAGTTTGATGACTCGGCCGTGGCGCGCCGAATCCTTGGCCAGCGCGGGTTCGGCGATTAGCGGGCGCATCCTTCGCCGTAGGGGCATAGCAGGCCGTTCACGGTGAACCGTGCCCCCACACGCAGAGGATTTGCGAGGCGGCACAAGAATTGCTCTTTATTCGTAAGGGATGCTGATCCAAGGGTGAAACGAAACCAGTGAAACCCAGCCCCTTGAGGACGCTATGCGGTGGACGGTTGAAGAAGTGGCTGGCGCACTGGGAGTTGCATCGCCCAAAGGCGTCGCCCCCCTGGCCCGGTTGGCCGGTGTCTCGATTAATTCTAGGACCGTTGCTCGCGATGAGCTGTTCGTCGCGATACACGGACCGCGTCACGATGGACACACTTACGTCGCCGATGCCCTCGCGGCCGGGGCGCTGGCGTGCGTCGTGGCGCAAGATCGCCTCGCTGAGTACACGGAACCCATCCAAGGAAAGCTACTTCCAGTTCCAGAGACGCTCCTCGCGCTGCAAAATCTCGCGCAATCCGTCCGAACGCGTTGGGGGCGGCGCCTGGCCGCCGTCACAGGGTCGGCGGGAAAAACCACCACAAAAGAAATTCTGGCGGCATTGCTTGCGTCGCGGTTCCGCGTGCTGAAGTCGGAAGGCAATCTCAATAACGAATACGGGCTCCCCCTGCAACTGCTGCGTCTCGAAGAAACGGATCAAGCCGCTGTCGTCGAACTCGGAATGTCTCACTGCGGCGAATTAAAACGATTGGCGGAAATTGCGCGACCGGATGTGGGCGCCGTAACCGTGGTCGCTCCGGTGCATCTAGAGTTTTTTGCGTCGGTCGAGGAAATTGCGCGGGCGAAACGCGAATTGATTGAAGGGCTCGTAGGAAACGACAGCGTCTCTGTTTTGAATGCGGATGATGCGCGCGTGGCTGCATTTAATCAAGTTGCTCCCGGGCGCGTGATTACCTACGGCGTGAAGGAACGCGCCGATTTCCGCGCCGAAAATATTGAGGACCATGGCCTCGCGGGCACCGCATTCGATTTTATCTCCGCCTCTGGCCGCGAGCGCCTGCGTTTGCCGCTTGCGGGGCGGCACAATATTTCCAATGCGCTGTGCGCCCTTGCGGCGGCCAGCGTGTGGGGAGTCGGTGCGACTGAGGCGCGCGAAGTTTTTCCGAAACTCGAAGCGACGGGGATGCGCGGGCGCGTTCTGCAGTACGAAGCCGGCTTTACGGTGATCAACGATTGCTACAACTCGAATCCGCTCGCGCTGCGTGCAATGATCGAGTTGCTGACAAGTACGCCCGCGGAAGGGCGGCACATTCTTGCGGCGGGAGAAATGCTTGAGCTTGGCGCAGGCTCAGCGGAATTGCATCGGGAAGCGGGACGCTCGGCCGCCGCGACTGGAAAGCTTTCGTGGATCATTGGCGTGCGCGGCGGCGCGGAAAGTTTCGTGCGCGGCGCGGTCGAAGCGGGGCATCCCGCGGCGCAGGCAAAATTTTGCGCGTCCTCCGAAGAGGCTGGCGCGTTCGTCCAAAAATTGGTGAAGCGGGGAGACCTCTTGCTGGTGAAAGGTTCGCGCGGCGTAAAGATGGAACGCATTGTGGCAGCGCTCGATTCGCAATTCGCGCGCGTACAGACCGAGCCAGCAATTTCCGGCGCGAACGGCACGCCAACGGAGCGTGCCTGAGATGCTGCTGTATCTATTTTACGATTTGCTGCAGCGCTACTTTCACGCGCTGAACGTATTTCGCTACATCACGGTGCGCACGGCACTCGCCAGCCTCACCGCGCTGCTCATCACGATGACGCTTGGTCCGTGGGTGATTCGCAGCCTGCGTCAATTGCAGATTGGGCAGTTTATCCGCGAAGAAGGCCCGAAAAGCCATCAAGCCAAGGCCGGAACGCCGACGATGGGCGGCGTGCTGATTGTCGGTTCAACCGTGATTCCTACTTTGTTGTGGGGCGATCTGCAAAATTCCTTCGTATGGCTGGCTATTTTTACGATGCTCGTGTTCGGGGCGATTGGATTTGTCGACGACTACAACAAGGTAGTCAAGAAACAGAATCTTGGACTCACTGGAAAACTGAAATTTGCGTATCAAGTTATTGCCAGCTGCTCGATCGCCGTGGCGCTGCTTTCGCTCACCACGAACGGAACGTACTCTACGCAGCTAAGCGTTCCCTTTTTCAAAAATTTCCATCCCGACCTGGTCATTCATTCGCTGCTGAATTCAACGTATGGCTGGTGGTTTGCGTACGTGCCATTTTTAATTTTTGTTGCGCTGGTCATTGTTGGTTCGTCGAACGCTGTGAACCTTACCGATGGGCTCGATGGTCTGGCGATCGGCTGTGTCGTCGTGGCAGCGGGCGCGCTTACTGTTCTGACCTACGTGACCAGCCATGCGCGGTTTTCGGCGTATCTGGACCTGCAACACCTTCCGGAAGTTGGCGAGCTCACTGTTTTTTGCGGCGCGCTCGTCGGATCGTCGCTCGGATTTCTGTGGTACAACGCGCATCCGGCGGAGGTGTTTATGGGCGATGTCGGGTCGCTGGCGCTCGGCGGCTCGATCGGAATGATCGGCGTGGCCATCAAGCAGGAAATTCTTTTGTTTTTTGTGGGTGGCGTTTTTGTTCTGGAAGCGGCGTCCGTCATCCTGCAAGTTTTGTCTTTCCGGCTGACAGGGAAGCGCATTTTCCGGATGTCGCCCCTGCACCATCATTTTGAATTGGGCGGCTGGAGCGAATCGAAAACGATTGTGCGATTCTGGATTTTGGCGTTGGTATTTGCATTGTTTTCGCTGACAACTCTTAAACTGAGGTAGCGCGTGAAACCGGTCATCGAACTCGCTGGAAAAAAAGTGCTCGTGGTGGGGCTTGCGCGCACCGGCATCGCCACGGCGCTTTTCTGCGCGGAGCGCGGCGCGCGCGTCACGGCCACTGAATCCCGCAATGAAGCTGAACTCGCAGAAACCGTGAAGAAATTGCGCGCGGCGGGCGTGACGCTCGAACTCGGCGGGCACCAGGCGGAAACATTTGTGAAGCAGGATTTAATTGTGCCGAGTCCGGGAGTTTCTCCCATGATGCCCGCGCTGGCCGCGGCGCGCGTCATCGGCGTTCCGGTGTGGAGCGAGATCGAGCTCGCCTCGCGCTTTTTGCGTGGCCGCCTAATTTGCGTTACGGGCTCGAACGGAAAAACGACTACGACTTCGCTCATCGGGCACATTCTTGAAACTGCGGGGCTGCCCGTGCAGGTGGCGGGAAACATAGGCACGCCGCTGATTTCGCGCGTGGATATTTCCAGCGACACTAGTTTTACGGTGGTGGAAGCCAGCAGCTTCCAGCTTGAATTGATTTCCACGTTTCGTCCAAACATCGCGGTGCTTTTAAACATCACGCCGGATCATCTGGACCGTCACGGCTCGATCGAATCGTATGCGGCGGCCAAGGCTCGCATGTTTGAAAATCAAACGGTCGAAGATGCCGCGGTGATCAATGCGGACGATGCTGTGGCGCCGCACTACGAGCCGAAAGTGCCGCACGTGTTCTGGTTCAGCCGCGAAAAAAATGTGGCGAGCGGTTGCTACGTGCGCGGTGAGGAAATTGTTTTTCGTGCAGAGGGCGAAGAAACGGTTTTGCTAAATCGGAAAGCGATCGGTCTGCGCGGAAGCCACAACATGGAAAACGTGCTGGCCGCGGCGGCGGCAGCGCGCCTCGCGGGAGCAGATCCGGTCGCGATTTCCGAGGGTGTGCGGACATTTGCGGGCGTGGAGCACCGCATCGAATACGTGGCCACCGTTCGCGGCGTGGAATATTTCAACGATTCCAAGGCAACGAACGTTGACGCCACGTTAAAAGCGCTCGATGCTTTTCCGGGCAACGTGCTGGTAATTCTTGGCGGCAAGGACAAGGGCAGCGACTATAAAATTTTGCGGCCCACGTTGCGCAGCCGCGCGCGCATGGCGCTCCTGATTGGCAGCGCAGCGAACAAGATTGAAGCTGATCTGGCCGGTTCAATTCCCGTGGAGCAAGTGCAAACACTGGAGCGCGCAGTGGAGAGCGCATCGCAGCGCGCCCAACCGGGCGACACAGTGTTGCTTGCGCCCGCGTGCGCAAGCTTTGACCAGTTTGAAAGTTATGAACACCGCGGACGCGTTTTCAAGCAACTGGTCCGCGCGCTTGAAAAATTACACGCGGCTTAAGAAGCATCACCGCGCGAAAGGCGCTTTCATAAAACATGCCCCGGCAACTCCAAACTGACCGATGGATGTTCGGCTCGACACTGGCCCTGTGCCTGGTGGGCGCGATCATGGTATTCAGCGCGTCCGCCGTGATGGCGCGCGACCAATACGGAAACGGCTCGCACTTTTTGCTGCGCCAGCTTTTGTGGCTCGCCTGCGGCCTTGGCGGAATGATGGCGGTGATGAATTTGGACTACCGCCAGCTGCGCCGCCCTGCCGTAATTTTTTCCGTGCTGTTCGGAGTGCTCGCGATGCTAGGCGGGGTTTTTTTCTTGGATAAATCGCACGCGACGCATCGCTGGATTCGCATCGGGCCGGCTAGCTTGCAGCCTTCCGAACTCGCGAAGCTGGCCGTGATTTTTTATCTGGCGTGGTTTCTGGAAATGCGCCGCCGCCCTGACGGGTTCGGTATGAACGACTGGAAGCACACCATCCTGCCCGCCATCATTCCTGTACTTGTGTTAGTCGGCCTCGTGGTGATTGAGCCAGACCTCGGCACGGCGGTCGAGATTTTTATCATCGCTGTAGCAATGCTTTACGTCGCCGGCCTCAACGGCAAATACATCATCGGGGCGGGGCTTGCTTCGCTTCCTATCATTTATCTGCTGATCGTGCGGGTTTCCTACCGCTACGAGCGCGTGATCGCCTTCCTCAACCCAAACGCCGACCCGCAGGGCCACGGATTTCAGCTGATGCAATCGCTGATCGCGGTGGGCTCCGGCGGTTTTACTGGCGTCGGCCTGATGGAGAGCAAGCAAAAATTGTTTTATTTGCCGGAGGCGCACACCGATTTTATTTTTGCCGTTTTGTGCGAGGAACTCGGATTCATCGGTGGGGCGATTGTCCTGGCTTTGTTCGTGGTCTATGGCTGGCGCGGAATGCGCTCCGCGTTTAAAACGACGGATGATTTCGGGCGGCTCGCTGCACTGGGCATTACAGTGATGATCTTGAGCCAGACGATGATCAATCTCGGCGTGGTCCTCGGCATGATGCCGACGAAGGGAATTCCGCTGCCGTTCATCAGCTATGGCGGGTCGAGCCTGCTGGTGATGCTGCTTGCCACCGGGATTTTGCTGAACATCAGCCGGCAGGCGGAATAAGGTAGTGGAATTTTGTGGCGCGGGTTTCAGACTGCGGAATTTTGGCCTAGTACGAACCAAACCGCGCAGGCTGAAGCCCGCGCCACAAAAAACGGACAAGGGTGAGCGCCAAGTTGACGCGTGAGAAAAATCGGAACGGCAAGCTGCTGATTGCTGGAGGCGGGACCGGGGGGCACGTGATTCCGGCGCTGGCTATTGGGCGGGAGTGGACGTCGCGGGACGGAGAAAGGGAAGTCGTGTTCGTAGGAACGCAACGCGGGATGGAAGCGCGCCTTGTGCCGGAGGCCGGATTTCTGCTGGAGACCATCCGCTCCGCAGGACTCAAGGGCATGGGCGGCATGAAGCTCATGCGCAATACCGCGACGCTCGCTCCGGCGATGAAGGACTCGATTTCGATTTTGCGGCGTCACAAGTTCGTCGCAGGACTGGGCGTTGGCGGCTACGCCGCGGGCCCCATGATGCTGGCCGCCGCGATGAGTGGATTGCCAACGATGGTATTCGAGCCAAATGCGGCGCCCGGATTCACGAATCGCGTGCTGGCGCGCGTCGCGACCCGTATTGCCACCGCCTACGAAGCGCCGACAAAATTATGGGGCAAGAAGGCTACGCTCACCGGAATTCCGGTGCGCGCCGAATTTTTTAATATTCCCACTCCGTCGTTCACGGAACCGTTTCACATGCTGATCACGGGTGGCAGCCAGGGCGCGCGAATCATCAATCGCACGATGATCGAGGCCGTCGATATCTTTGCGACGCAAAAAAATCGCATCGCGATCGTTCACCAAACTGGTGAACGCGATTATAATGATGTGCGCGCCGCATACGCGCAGCGCGAAATTGTTGCGGAGGTTTTGCCCTTCATCGGAAACATGGCAGAGAGATTTGCGCAGGCGGACTTGATTGTCTGCCGCGCGGGAGCCATCACGGCAGCGGAAGTCGCCGCCGCCGGTCGAGCCGCCATCTTCATCCCCTTCGGCGCATCCACCGATAGTCACCAATTGCGCAACGCACAAGAAATGGAACACGCAGGTGCGGCAAAATTGATCCCGGAGCCCCGGCTCACCGCGGAAACGCTGACGAACGAAATTTTTTCGCTGATCGATAATCCCGCGGAGTTGCAGGCCATGTCAGCGGTGGCCCGGCATCTGGCGAAGCCGCACGCGGTGCGGGAAATTGTTGACCTGATTGAAGGGATGGTTTGGGGATGATGGTTACCTTTCGCAATTTTAAACGCATACATCTTGTGGGCATCGGCGGCATCGGCATGTGCGGCATTGCCGAAGTATTGCTCACGCTGGGATACTCGGTTTCGGGTTCCGATTCCAAATCCACGGCCATCACGGAACGTCTGCTGAACCTCGGTGCACAAATTTTTGAAGGCCATAAAGCGGAACACGTCGAGGGTGCGCATGTCCTGGTCGTTTCGTCCGCGATTCGCGCCGATAATCCCGAAGTCGTCGAAGCCCACCGATTAAAGGTTCCAGTGATCCCTCGCGCGGAAATGCTGGCTGAGCTCATGCGCCTGAAATATGGAATCGCCATCGCCGGAGCGCACGGTAAAACGACCACCACCTCGATGACCGCGAGCGTTTTGGCTGCTGCCGGACTCGACCCCACGTTTGTCGTAGGTGGCCGCGTCAATCATCTCGGTTCAACGGCGCGCCTTGGGCGCGGCGAATACATGGTGGTCGAAGCCGACGAGAGCGACCGTACATTCTTGCTGCTCGCTCCGGTTGTAGCCGTCGTGACGACGATTGATCGCGAACACCTCGATACGTACAAGACCCTTGAAGAAATTCAGGAAATTTTCACGCAGTTCGTGAAT
The DNA here is from genome assembly GCA_035696345.1 of Candidatus Acidiferrales bacterium. Lineage (GTDB taxonomy): Bacteria > Acidobacteriota > Terriglobia > Acidiferrales > UBA7541 > Palsa-360. The sequence continues at coordinate 38,726 of DASRQU010000003.1, read as the reverse complement.
CGCATTCCATTCTACGGCGCCGCCGTGCTCTGCCTTGACGAGCCGAACGTGCAGGCGATCATCCCGAACGTAAAGCGGCCCATCATTACCTACGGCATCTCGAGCCAGGCGGACCTCGTCATCAGCGACGTCGAACTCCTGGGAATTCAAAGCGAGTTCCGACTGACCTATCGCGGAGACGACCTCGGCAAATTTCACCTGAATGGCCCTCCAGGCATGCACAACGTGCGCAATGCGGCCGCTGCCATCGCTGTCGCGCTCTATTTGAACGTGCCATCCGAGCTGATTCGCGTGGGCCTCGAAGAATTTGCGGGCGTCGGACGCCGCTTTGACGTAAAGGGCGTGATCGATCACGTCACCATCATCGACGATTACGGCCATCACCCCGCTGAAATTCGCGCCACGCTCGAAGCCGCGCGCGGCTGCCACTTCGATCGCGTGCTGGTTCTTTTTCAGCCGCACCGCTACACGCGCACCAAGCATTTGTGGGATGAATTCTGCCGGGCCTTTAACCTCGCGGACATGCTGGTGCTGATGGACATCTACGCGGCCGGCGAGCAGCCCATTCCGGGCGTCAGCGGGCAAGCGCTGGCGGAGGGCATTCTCGCCGCCGGGCACAAAAATGTCGTCTACCGCAGCTCCATGCAAGAGGGAATTGAAGAATTGCTGAAGGTGGCGCGGCCGGGCGACGCGATTCTGACCATTGGCGCGGGCAATGTGAGCCGCGCGCCGGGCGAACTGGCCATACTTTTGGGCGCGAGGGTGCAGTTGCATCATGAGGATTAGCGATTCCAATTCGCTGGTGGCGATTGCCGCCTTGGGCGTGGAGCACAAGCCGGATGTGTCCCTCGCGCAGAAAACTTCCCTCGAAATCGGCGGCACCTCAGACGTTCTGTTGATTCGCAAGCACGAATCCCTCCCCGGCCTGATCCAGCTGCTGAAAGGAAATAAACTTCCCTATCGTTTTCTCGGCGGAGGCAGCAACGTGCTCCTTCCGGATGGCGATCTGCCGTGGGTGGTGCTGCAACTCGCGCGCCAGGATCCCGAAGTGCGCTTCGAGGGCAACAATGTGTTTGTCGATTGTGCCGCAGACCTCGGCCGCACGGTGACTACCTGCGCCAAGCATGACCTTGGCGGGATGGAAGGACTGATCGGCGTGCCCGGATCGATCGGAGGCGCGCTGCGCATGAATGCCGGAGCCTACGGCACCCAGATCGGAACGTACGTGCGAGAGGTAAAAATTTACCGCGCGGTGACCGGGCAGATAGAAACTTTGCGCGGAAATGAAATAAATTTCGAATACCGGCATACATCTTTTGCGCCTGATGATATTATGCTGACGGTGCGACTGGAACTTCCGTCCAAATCGTATAGCGAGATACTTCAAGGAATTCGCATCTGCAATGAGAAGCGGCGAGCCAGTCAGCCGCTCAATCAAAAAAGCGCAGGCTGTATTTTCAAAAATCCTCCCGGCGGTTCCGCAGGGCGCATGATCGATGAGCTTGGCCTGAAGGGTCACTCCGTCGGAGATGCCCGCGTGAGCGATCGCCACGCCAATTTTTTTATTAATGCAGGCCACGCCACGCAATCGGATATGCTCGCGCTGATCGCGGATGTGCGGCAGCGTGTGCACGAAAAGTACGGAGTAGAACTGGAAGAAGAAGTGATCGTCTGGAAGGAAAAATGAGCGCAGAACCCGATTATCTTCCCGCGGATGCACTGGCTGAAGACGAGCCGAAGTATCTCCGCCGCCAAAAGCCAGTGGAGATTCGCAAACGCAAATTCAGCCGCAAGACGTGGCCGTTGTACCGGCGCATTCTGGTCGGAAGCGTCATCGCGATCGTTGCGGGTTTCGCAGTATACGAAGCCGCCGCGTACCTGCTATATTCCCCCGACGTTCAATTGCGAAGCGCGGATCAAATTGAGATTCAAGGCAACCGGTTCGTCTCCGAGGATGCCGTCACGGAAAAATTTTCAGCCGACATCGGCCGTAGCGTGGTGCGCGTGCCGTTAACCGAGCGCCGCCAATCGCTTGAAACGCTGCCGTGGGTGGAGCAGGCGCATGTGCAGCGCGTGATGCCCAACCGGCTGCGCGTCGAAATTGTGGAGCGCACGCCCGTCGCGTTTCTGCGCACTGGCACCGACTTGTCACTCGTAGATGCGCAGGGAGTGATTTTAGAGCGGCCCGCCGGCGGCGAATTCAAGTTTCCAGTAGTGGAAGGGATTACGGAATCGATGGCGCGCGATGCGCGCGCGGCTCGCATGGATCTATACTCGCGATTCATGAAGGAGATTGAGGCGGCGCGTCCCGGGTCCGCGGATCACGTAAGCGAAGCCGACATTTCTGATCCCGCCGATCTACGCGTGACGCTAACGGACATCGGATCGCCGTCGAGCAAGACTTCGCCGATTCTAGTACACTTTGGCGACTCTGATTTCGGAAACCGTTTTCATTTGCTTTCCGACAATATTGACCAGTGGCGCGCGGGCGCCGGCAGCGTGGATTCCGTCGATCTCCGATTTGCCCGGCAGGTGGTGGTGAATCCGGAATCGAAAACGGAAGCAGCAAATTTTAAGCCCAGCACGCCGCAGCCGTTGACGCAACAACGTTCGGCGGCGCCGCAACGTGCTGTGGCTCACGCCGCGCCGAGGCACGCAGCGGCGCATGCACTGGCGGCGCGAAAGCAGCGCTAAAACTTTTTAGAATCGGAAGTCGTGCCGAGCTCACCGGCCGGGCATAGTACGGGAATAAGGAGCAGGCGTTGTCAAAAAAAGACAAATACCTCGTCGCGTTGGATGTAGGCAGTTCGAAGACCTGCGCGGTCATCAGCGAAGTCACCGAAACGGGCGTGAAATTTATTGCCATGGGCGCGGCGGAATCCAAGGGTCTGCGCAAAGGATTAATCGCCAATATTGGCGCAGCGGCCACTTCGGTGCGTCGCGCGATTGAAGAAGCGGAGACCATCGCGGGAGTGCCTGTCGAGCGAGTCATTGTGGGGGTGGCCGGCGGCCACGTGCGCGGCGTGAACAGCCGCGGAGGCGTGACACTGGGACACAAGCCGCGCGACATTAACCGCGATGATGTGCATCATGCGGTGGATGCGGCGCGAAATATTTCTCTTCCTGAAGACCGCGTCGTGCTGCACGTCTTGCCTCAGGAGTTTCTGCTGGACTCGCACAGCAATATCCGCGATCCGCTTGGCATGATCGGCGGGCGCCTCGAAGTAAACGTGCACCTCGTCACTTCATCCGCTTCCGCGATGCAGAATCTGGTAATTGCCATCAATCAGGCTGGCGTTGAAGTCGCGGATACCGTGCTCGAGCCGCTGGCGTCCGCGGAATCCTGCCTCACGCAGGATGAGCGCGAGATGGGCAGCTGCCTCCTCGATATCGGCGGCGGCACAACGGAACTGGTCGTTTTCGGAAACGGCATGTTGCGTCACGCCTCGGCCATCCCCGTGGGCGGCGATCATTTCACAAACGATCTTGCCGTGGGGCTGCGCACGCCCATTCCGGAAGCCGAAAAAATCAAACGCGAATACGGTTGCGTATTTCAGGATTTGATTGTAGAAGATCAGCCCATTGAAATTGCGAGCGTGGGCGACCGTCCGCCGCGCACGGTGTTTACGCGCAACCTGAATGAAATTTTGGAGCCCCGCGCGCAGGAACTGCTTTCGCTCGTGCGCGATGAATTGCAGCGCGGAGGATTTTCTTCGCTGATTCCTGCCGGGCTTGTACTCACGGGCGGCGGCGCGCATCTAAAAGGTCTTGTGGAGCTTTGTGAAAGCATGTTCCATCTACCAGCGCGGGTGGCGGTACCAAGGGCAATCGAAGGAATGCCCGAGCAACTTTCCCGGCCCGAATACGCAACGGTCGTAGGCTTGCTTCAATACGGCGCACGAGCCCGGCGTCAGTCGCCGCAAAAGCCGGTAAATTTTGTAGCAAAACTTAAAAGCATGTTCGCGGGAGCGTAGTGCGAAAGTCTCCAGCGGGGCAGGGCCACTTTTTTGTTGGAGGAAGCGAAATGGCGAAAGACGCGGGAATCCGTATCTCATTTAGTGAAGAAAATCTTTCGGGCGCAAAGATTAAGGTAATCGGCGTCGGCGGCGGCGGATGCAACGCCGTCAACCGCATGATTCGCGCCAAGGTGGAGGGCGTGGAGTTCATCGCGGCCAATACGGACTTGCAGGCGCTGAAACTGTGCCAGGCGCCTACCAAATTGCAGCTGGGCGGAAAACTCACCAAAGGACTCGGCGCGGGCGCCAATCCCGAGATCGGTCGCAAGGCCGCGCTCGAGGACACAGACAAAATTATTGAAGCGCTGGAAGGCGCGGACATGATTTTCCTGACCACCGGCCTCGGCGGCGGCACGGGCAGCGGCGCGGCTCCAGTTGTAGCATCGCTCGCGAGCGAACTTGGCGCGCTGACTGTCGCCGTCGTCACGAAACCTTTTCTGTTCGAAGGCAAGCGCCGGCAGCAACAGGCTGAGGAAGCGCTCTCCGAACTCATCGGCAGCGTGGACACGGTCATCGTAATACCCAACGAGCGATTGCTCGAAACCGTGGAAGCGGGAACCAGTTTCTTTGAGGCGTTTCGAATCGCGGACGACGTGCTGCGGCAAGCCGTGCAGGGCATCAGCGACATCATCACAATTCCCGGCATCGTCAACCGCGACTTCGCCGACGTTCGAACGATCATGCAGGGGCAGGGTTACGCCGTGATGGGCACCGCTGTAGCCTCCGGCGCGAACCGCGCTGTTGAGGCGGCCAATCGCGCCATAAATAGCCCGCTGCTCGAAGACAATTCGATTCATGGCGCGCAGGGCATCCTGATCAACATCTGCGGTTCGTCCAGCATTACGCTCACCGAAGTGCACGAAGCTTCCTCTGTGATCGAGAAGGCCGCGCACGAGAATGCCAATATTATTTTCGGCGCCGTGCTCGACGAAAACATGAAGGAGCAGGTGAAGATTACTGTGATCGCTGCGGGATTCCGCGAGGCAGCTCGCCGCCAACCGCACCAGAAGCCGGCGTTCCTGCCTAAAACGTGGGCGGCGGCGCCCGCGCAGGTGCAGGAGGAAATTGTCGTGGAGCCGGAGGAAATTCAAATTCCGCAGGAAGCGCCGCGTCCCGCGGTGAATGAAACGATTCACCAGGAGAATACGACGGCGGCGGATGACCTGGATGTTCCGACGTTCTTGCGGAGGGCAGCGCAAAAGGCCTAGAGTTCTCCGTCGTTAAAAAAATGAGTCCAATTCAGGGCGCTCCGTTCTTCGGAGCGCCCTTTTTTTATTTTTGCGGAGACTAATCCCTCATTTCGGCCGGGGTTGTGTCGTCACCCCGGGAACGCCAATCTCCCGATTGGCGTTTTGCCACCCGCCAATCGGGAGATTGGCGTTCCCGGGCGTGCCCCGCGCAAAACGCGCCAACTTGTCTTGGGAATCTGAATCAATCCCTGTTGGCTCACCTTGCCCGGAAGCGCCCTTTAACGTCGGGTCAGGACGGCCCCGTTCCGGTGCCACTAAACACAACAGGCAAAAGATGCCGGGAACACATCGCGCATGTGGGAATTTTTGCCTGCAATATTTTTCGGGCGGCGAGCAAAAAAACTTGCCATGTAAATCGCGTAGTCTCCATGCATTACATCACGCATCGCAGAGCGAACATTGGCATGGCGATTGCCCTATGTATGGCGCTGGCATCTTGCCGGCGGTTTGCTATTCAGTACGCGTAGATCCACCGTCCTAATGCGAGCCAGGATTTCGCCGATAGAAAGGTCAGGCCAGCTTCTCCGGCCTGAATGCCTGACTGGGGATTTAAATTAGTGGGAAGGGGTGCAAGCATGTCCATCGCAGGCATATTGGCCAGTAATTTATTTTCGGGCGCAGTGAATAGTTTTCAAGGAAATCGGTCCACCGTTCCCAAGTTTGAGCAGATCAAGGACCAGTTTCAACAACTGGGGCAGGATTTGCAATCGGGCAACCTGGCGCAGGCGCAAACCGACTACGCCACCTTGTCAAAAGAATTCCCGGGTGCGACGCAGGCCAGCACGACTGCCGCGGCAACTGCCGGCACGACCACGACGGCGGCGGCGCCAACTACGACCGCGGCGACAACTGCCGCTACAGGCGCCACTACGCTTGCGCAGCAATTCGCTCATTTAGGGCAGGACCTGCAATCGGGCAACCTGCAAGGGGCTCAGCAGGACTATACAAACCTGCAGCAAACCGCACAGCAAAACGGCACGCAACAAGCCGGCAGCTATCATCACCGTGGACATCACCATCACGGCGGCGACTTTCAATCCGCGTCATCCGCTTCGTCCGGTACAGCGCAGTCGAATCCGATCGTTCAGGCGTTCAGTTCGCTGGCGCAGGATTTGCAGGCGGGAAATCTTTCGGGAGCACAGACGGCATTCGCCACTTTGCAGAGCGATCTTCAGGCCATCGGCGGTTTTACATCTTCCGGTTCCGGCGGCGCGAGCCCCACGAGTACAGGGACGGGCGCTTCGACGGCGGCTAATTTGAATGTGATCGCGTAATCGCGCGGCCTTAAATTAATTTCCGAGCGGTGAACCGGCCATTCGTCTGAGGTAAACTCGGATGCATGGCCGGTTCCATTCGCATCCACGCCAAAATTTTGAACGGGATTTTAGAGCACGCCAAGCGCGAGTCGCTGACGGAATGCTGCGGACTTCTCGCGGGACGTGACGGTATCATCGATACCATCTTTCCTGCGACTAATGCTCTCGACTGCGCGACCGTGTACGAAATTGCGCCCAAGGAATTGTTCCTGTTGCTCCGCGAAATGCGCGAGCAAGGTCTGGAACACCTCGGCCACTATCACTCGCATCTCCACACCGAAAATTTTCCTTCGCCCACAGACATCGCTCAGGCCGGCTATCCTGATCACGCATATTTTATTGCAACGCTGCTGCCTGGCGCAGCGGAGCCTGTGCGGGCATTTTCGATTCGCGACGGCACGTTTGCTCATCTTGAAGTTATCGTGACAAATAACAAGTAGGAGCTATAGTTCGTGGCATGGTTGGAGGCGGATACGATCCGGATGGCCTACATCACCAATTAGAGGTGATGGCAGGTTATTATCTGGCCGCTTCTATAGCCGCCATTGTGATCGGCATTTCCAGTTGGGTCGTCGCAACTCGCATGCGGCGGAGAATCGAAAAAGATCTCGGAAGATCGGGCGATGATGCCGACCTTGCCTCACTCGAAACGTGGATGAAGGTAGACGAAATCGAGGAAAAGAAAAATCCAGGTCGCGCGTGGGCTCCCGACTCTTCCATCTCCGACGATCAGTCGTCGAAACGCAATCTTTGAGTCGTCTGCTCCGCAGTGCTCATGTTTTTCTCTGTGCGCTCTGTATTAAATCTTTTCATTTGGAGCGAGGTAACGAACCGAGCTCAACACAGAGTACATAGAGAAAACCCAGGAGAGAAAAGCGGAGAACTGACAGACCAACTGACGGTTCGCGATGAACTGAATGAACTGGATGGTTTTCTCCTCTTTTTCTCTGTGTCCTCTGTGTTAAACCTTTTGAACTTATGACGTAACTTTGGCGGGCTCGCCCGCTACGACGGAACGGTAGACCTCGTAGATTTGGTCCGCCGATCGCTCCCACGAATATCGCTGAACTAGCTCGTAGCCGCGGCGAACCAGCGTTTCGCGCAGCACGTCTTCGGTGAGGATTTGGCGGATGCCGCGCGCAATCTCAAAAATATTTTCAGGGTTGACGAGCAGCGCTGCCTGCGAAAAAACTTCGGGCAGCGAAGATATGCTTGATGTGAGTACTGGCGCGCCATGAGCCATCGCTTCGAGCGGAGGCAATCCGAATCCTTCGTAAAGAGAAGGGAAGAGAAACGCGCTGGCGCGAGAATAAAATACGCGCAGCACCGGGTGCGGCACAAATCCAAGGAATCGCACGTCGGACTGAATACGAGAGCGAAGCACGGCGCGGCGCAGATCGGAATGTTCTTCTGCCGAGTCGCCGATCAACAGCAATTTTAAATTCGCGTATCTGGGATGATCGCGCAACTCGGACTTGGCCACGGCGAATGCTTCAATCAGGCGCGGCAGATTTTTTTGCGGCTTGATGTTTCCCGCGTAAAGCACAAAAGGGTCGGTGACGGCATGGCGCTCGAGGATGCGGTCAGCGCCCTGCGGCATCGGTTCGCGCACAAATCTTTCATCCAGCGCGTTGTACACGACTTCAATTTTATCTTCCGGCACGTCAAAAGCCCGCGACAGGTCGCGTTTTGAGGAATGCGAAACGGCCATAATCCGGTCCGCACGGGTGAGAGCGCGACGCGCAAAATATAAACGGCCGGCTTGAAATGTCGCGGAGATTCCGGGCGGGGGAGTCAGGATGTCCGTCAGGTCATGCACCGTGATGACGAGCCGCGAGGGAACCACTGCCGGCGCGTAGAACCAGGGCATGTGCAACAGCTCGACGCCCAATTTATGAAGGCGGTACGGAAGATGAAAATGCGTCTGAAAAGATCCGGGATCGGCAAAGCATTCGAGCAAAGTAAAATTTTCGGGCAGGGGATCGAATTCTTTCAGATGAGACTGCTGCCCGATCAGGAAATATTCGGAATCGTGATCGTTTCGCGCGAATTGATTAACGATATTGCGGATGTACGTGCCGATTCCGAAATCTCCGGCTCGTCGAATATCGATCGCGACACGCATCCGTGGCGGCGCTTAGCGCGCGGAGCCGCTGCTCCCCGCAAAGGAGGGAGCAATGTCCCAGCGCTTTGTGTAAAGAGGGAACTGCAAGGCAAATTCGGAGACTTCCGAGCGAATGCGCCGCTCGCGTTCCGCGTCGCCCATGTGCAAAAGCACTTCGGCAATCCACGCGGCGATTTTCGGCATATCTTTTTCGAGCATTCCGCGCGTGGTGATCGCCGGAGTGCCCATGCGAATTCCGCCAGCCGTCATGGGCGGAGTGGGATCGAAGGGAATGGAATTTTTATTGGTAGTGATGCCCGCGCGATCGAGCGCCGGCTGCGCGTCTTTGCCGGTGATGCCCCGTGAATAGAGATCGATCAGGAAGAGGTGATTATCCGTGCCTCCGCTCACGATGCGGAATCCCGCACTGGAGATTTCCGCCGCCAGCTTTTGCGCGTTGGCCACAATTTGTTTCGCGTATTCGCGAAAGCCGGGCTCCGCCGCTTCCTTCAGGCACACGGCTTTGGCCGCGATAGTGTGCATCAGCGGGCCGCCCTGCGTTCCGGGGAACGTGATTCGATCGAGTTCTTTTGCGAATTGCGCTTTGCACAAAACGAGGCCGCCGCGCGGCCCTCGCAGCGTCTTGTGCGTGGTGGTGGAAACGAAATCGGCATGCGGCACCGGACTCGGATGCACGCCGCCCGCGACGAGGCCCGCGATGTGCGCCATGTCCACAAAAAACAGCGCACCAACTTCTTTGGCAATCTGCGCCATGCGCGGGAAATCGATGATGCGCGAATACGCGCTCGCTCCCGCCACGATCATCTTCGGCTTGTGGTCGTGCGCGAGGCGGCCAAGTTCCTCGTAATCGATAGTCTCGGTTTCCTTGTTCACGCCGTAAGGAATAAATTTGTACATTTTCCCGGAAAAATTCAGCGGGTGCCCGTGCGTCAGGTGTCCGCCATGCGCGAGATTCATGCCCAGGACGGTGTCGCCGGGTTGCAGCACAGACATGTAAACGGAAACGTTGGCCTGCGTGCCAGAGTGCGATTGCACGTTGGCGTGCTCTGCTCCAAATAGAGCTTTCGCCCGGTCAATCGCAAGTTGCTCCGCTCGGTCGACAAATTCGCAGCCGCCGTAGTAGCGCTTGCCGGGGTAGCCCTCCGCATACTTATTGGTGAGCACCGATCCCATGGCTTCGATTACGGCTTCGGAAACAAAGTTTTCTGAGGGGATCAGTTCAAGGCCAGTGCCCTGGCGGCGGCCTTCTTCGCGCAGCACTTCCGCGATGTCAGGATCAACTTCCTGCAAAGATCGGTTCATGTGCTGGGATGCTTTGGTGTCCATTTTATTTCAGCCTCGAAGATCAAATTTCTAGGTTCGTAGATATGAAACCCTCTGCTGTAGGTCGCCTCTTCAGAGGAGCGGATTTATGTACCCCGTCGTCTAAATCCCCGCTCCCGAAGAGACGGGCTACGGTAATCGGGCGAATTTTACGTATGTGCTATGACTGGCGCTCGCGCATCTGGTCCATTTCCGCAATCTTGTCGATGCGGCGCTGATGCCGCCCGCCGGCGAATTCCGCGCTCAGAAATTCCTGAACGATAGCGATCGCTTCATCGTCGCCCACCACCTTGCCGCCCAGGGCAATCACGTTCGCGTCATTGTGTTCGCGCGCGCGCCGCGCCGTCAGCGAATCGTGCGCCAGCGCCGCGCGAATGCCTTCCACTTTATTTGCGGCGATGGAAACGCCGATTCCCGTGCCGCACACGAGCACGCCAAGCGCGCCATTCGCCGCAGCAACGCGGTCGCCGACCGCTTTCGCGAAGTCAGGGTAGTCTACGGACTCCTCAGAATGCGTGCCCATATCTTCCACCGAGTACCCAGCGTCCTGCAGATATTTTTTAATATTTTCCTTGGCGCGAAATCCGGCGTGATCGGAGCCAACCACCATGCGCGGTTTTGTGGAAGAGTCTGACAATGAATTATCCTCGATGATTCTATCGGAATCCACGGCGAATTCCAATTCACTGAAACTCTCTCGGCAGCAATGCTAACTCGCTTCACTTGACCGCAATCGCAGGGATGAGAATCCGCAGGTAGCCGCTAGAGAAATCTGAAATCAAAGCTCTGGTAATTCTCCTCAAGTAGGCGTAAGACTATCTTCAGTAGATCCCCCTCCCCCAAGGCCCTGTTTTGCCGGAAAGACCAGTATTTTAGGAGGACCAAATGAATCCCGGAACCCAAGTGAGTGCTCCGAAGCGTGGCGACCATGTAGCAATCGCGCAGCAGGATGGTGTGTTTGAAGTTGCCGACATCAACTCCCTGATGCAGACCGCTAATCTCAAACGGACGGATGGGCAAGGGCACATCACGCGTAATGTGCCGTGGACGGACTTAAAACCTCTCGCAAAGAAGTAACGACGAAACCGAAAATGGCAAAAAAACAGCCGGGATGCTTGGGGCATTCCGGCTGTTTAAATCCCGTGTGTCGGGAAGATTTATCCTGTGAAGACTGGCTTAAATGCTGTCTTCGAGGAACGAACGCAGGTTTCTGGACCGGGACGGGTGTCGTAGCTTACGCAGCGCCTTCGCTTCGATCTGGCGAATGCGCTCACGGGTTACGGCAAACGACTGGCCCACTTCTTCAAGTGTGTGCTCCGAACCATCTTCCAGCCCGAAACGCATCTTGATCACCCGCTCTTCGCGCGGCGTCAGTGTTTTCAGCAACGACTCTGTCTGCTCCTGAAGGCTGATGCTGATGGCTGCGTCGGACGGAGAAACCGAAGATTTGTCCTCGATGAATTCGCCGAGGTGTGAATCTTCTTCTTCGCCGATGGGTGTTTCCAGTGAAATCGGCTGCTGTGCGATTTCCTTTGTCTTGCGCACCTTTTCGACGGGCACGCCCAGGCGATGTGCAATTTCTTCGGCGCGTGGCTCGCGTCCGAGCTCTTGTACAAGCTGGCGGCTGGTGCGCACTTGCTTGTTGATGGTTTCAATCATGTGCACCGGCACGCGAATCGTGCGGGCCTGATCGGCGATGGCGCGGGTTACGGCCTGGCGAATCCACCACGTTGCGTAGGTGGAAAATTTGTAGCCGCGGCGCCATTCAAACTTGTCCGCACCCTTCATCAGTCCGATGTTGCCTTCCTGAATCAGGTCCAGAAATTGCAATCCGCGGTTGGTGTATTTCTTGGCAATGGAAACCACGAGGCGCAAGTTTGCTTCGACCATTTCTTTCTTGGCTTGGCTGGCTTCCGCTTCTCCGCGCAGCACGACCTGCAGCATGCGCTTCAGGTCCACGAGTCCGGTTTCGCTCGCGGCTTCGATTTCCTTCAACTCGGCGCGGCGGTTGCGCAGTTCGCGACGGGCCTCTGCGGCGTGGTCACCCTTGGAGGCATCCGCGCGGCGCTCGAGCTTCACGATTTCGCGCTCGAGCGATTGCAGACGCTCGACCGTGCTGTGGATCTTGTCGATCAGGCGCTTGCGTTCGAGCGAGTGGAAATCAATGGAACGCGCATGCTGGGACATCTCGACGCGCGTTCGCGCCAGACGATTGCGGTAGCGCAGGTAAAGCTTCTTGTTCGATTTCGGCGTGCTTTCCAATTGCGCGGCCTGTTTGTGCGCGAGAGCATACAGCTGCTCGATCTTGGCGATAATGCGCAGAATTTCCTGCGTCTTGCTTTCGGTTTCTTCTTCGGTCAGCTCTTCCTGATCGAACTGAATAATTTTCTTAATGGAAAGCGTGCCGGCGCGCAGATCGCGGCCCACGGCAATCAATTCCTTCAATACAATCGGCGATCTCGATATGGTTTTCAGAACCATCAGATGCCCGCGCTCCATGCGCTTGGCGATGGCCACTTCATCCGCCCTTTTTAACAGCGGAACGGTTCCCATTTCGCGCAAATATAGGCGAACAGGATCATTATTTTTGTCGAGCATGCCTGGAGTCAGGTCAAGTTCGCCCTCTTCCGCGACTGCGCCATGATCGCCTTCAGCGGCATCTGGAACGGCCAGCACAGCACCGCCCGCAACTGCGTCATCTTCGCCGGCAACTCCAAGCTGTTCAAAGCCGGAGAGATGATGTTCCCCGTCTTCCGGTTCCGGAGTAGGCTCGACGGCAGGCAATACACCACTCTCTTCCTCGTCAGGAAGCAGGTACCTGCGCTCTTTACCGATCCCGATGATGCTCCGGACCTCATCACCCGATTCGTGGTTATTCAGAGGCAATGCAGTAATCCCCCTTGCGAATTAGTTCAAATCCATTGTCTTATCGCGGTCGTACTGCACACGTACTATCGGCAGGCGTTACAGTTTGATGCACGTACAGGCCGATTTGATTCTCTATGCATTAGAGTCAATTCAGGGTTTCCGGTTACGCAAGCCGGACGGCTGAATTAAGTTCAGTATATCCCATTTCTTTTCAATAGCATGTCGCGGATTAAATGCGCAGTGGGACCCCGGCATACCTATCCACAGTGCGCGTTTGAAACATACAACTTTCGACGGATTAGAACGAAAAAAGTGTGCTTTCAGAAGCCTGCCACAGCCGCTGAACCCCTTTTGAAAGCTCGAATAACTATCGACAGAACTGGAACACCTATTGTCTCACGGTTTTGTGTTTCGTGCACACAAATCGCTTGGATCCCGGTTACAAGTTGCTCGATTACCGAATGCAATCCTAAACCCCGTTCAGATTCTTTCGTAAACCTCTAGCCTCCGTCCGAGGGCGCGATACCTTAGCACAGAATTGTTTGAAATGGCCTCCAGATTTTTATAGATGCCCGGCTACGTCCTGTTGCAGAATGGCAATCCATGCCAGTCGATAAAATTCTTCGTGGCCTCAAGCGTTTTCGCAAGAAAGTTTATCCGAAGCACCGCGAACTGTTTCATAAGCTGGCCTTGCAGCAGCGGCCGACAGCCCTGTTCATCACGTGTGCCGACTCCCGAATCGATCCCTGCCTGATCACGCAAACCAAGCCGGGCGAATTATTCCTGTGCCGCGTGATCGGCAACATCGTGCCGCGCTATCCGGAGTCCATCGGCGGCGTCTCCGCTACGATCGAATACGCCGTCGGAGTGCTGGGAGTTCCCGACGTAATCGTGTGCGGGCACACAGACTGCGGCGTGATGAAAGGGATTCTGAATCCTGACGCGTTGAAGCCGCTGGCGAATGTGAGCGCGTGGCTGACGCATGCGGATCCCGCGCGAGAAGCTCTGGTCACGCCAGAGGCGGACGTGACGTCCCCAGAATTTCTATTAAAGCTGACGGAACGAAACGTGATCGAGCAGCTCAAAAATCTGCACACGCATCCAGCCGTAGCCGGACGCCTGGCGCGCGGAGATCTAAAACTTCACGGCTGGGTGTATGACATCGGCAAAGGAATGGTCACTACATACAGCGCAAGGCGAGGAAAGTTTATTCACGTGCGCACCGTGAAGCCGCGCAAGGCGAAATCGCGACCAGGTATTTCAAGTCGGACGAAGCAGCGCGCAGGGTAGAGAGATTCCTGACGGGTCCAAGCGTTTTCGTAGCGGCCGCTCGTTTTCTGAATGGGCGACTTTGCCGGTGCGAGGTTTCAACTCCGTGCACGCATTCCGAAGGGTTCAGGATCCCCGAGTTGCGCGAATAATCTTTGCAGTGGTTACCGCTTGGCCAGTGTGGCGTTGCGTGTGATCGGCGACGTGAACGAGCAGTCCGCCGACCGACGTGGGAAGTTGTTTGCGGCCGACGGTGCGCGCCTCTTCCAAATTTCCTGTTGCTAATGTAAGGATGCGCTGTATGCCGCGCTCGAAAGACGCCCGCAGGTCCGCGAAAATCTTCTCGCCCGTATTCACCGAATCGATTTCGTATTTCATAGCCGCGATTTGCTCAGACGATAGCTGCGATCCTTCCGCATATGTGAGGAGACGGTCCATGCTGCCGCCAATATGTTTCAGGTGGAACGACAGGGGAGGGATCCCCGAGACTCGCGCGTTCAATTCAACATCACTCAGTTCGCCGCACCATTTGTCGATGTCTTCGCGGGCGAGTTCCAAGGCGTGAATTACCGCACGGGGAACGGCGGGCAAATCGCTCAGTGTGCCGCGTAGCCACGGTTCCTGCTGGTCGTTCGGAGTCATAGGGGACTTTTCCTCATGCAAAATTTAGGGCCACACTTAGCTGTAAATCAAATTCAGCGACGGAGTTAACCAGCAGGTTATATACGTTTTCAGTAGAACGGGCTTCAGCCTGTCTTCTTTTGAATTGGGTAACGGTTAAAGAGGTCAAAACAAGACAGGCTGAAGCCCGTCCTACTGACTTCAGACCAATTTTGTTTTGCTGAGCGGCAATTCGCGCACGCGTTTTCCGGTGGCGGCGAAAATTGCATTGCACAGTGCCGGAATGAATGGCGGCACGCCCGGCTCGCCGATTCCTGCGGGTGGCGCATCGCTTTCCACGAGATGCACGCTCGTTTGCAAAGGCGCTTCCCGCATTCGCGCCACGGGATACGTATCGAAATTGGCTTGATTCACCGCGCCGTTCGTGGCGGTAATTTCTCCGCTCAAAGCGATGCTCGTACCAAAAACCGCGGCACCCTCAAACTGCGACCGCGCCGCTTCCGGATTGGTAATGAGGCCGGCGTCGACCACGGTTTGCACGCGCGGAATGCGAATTTTCCCGTCATCGCTGACTTCGACTTCCACGACGTTCGCAACATAAGTCAGAAAGCTGCGGTGAACGGCGATGCCCATGCCCGATCCTGCGCCGAATTTTTTCTTGCCGTATCCTGACTTTTCCACTGCAATTTCCAGAACTTTGCGCAGGCGGCCCGTGTCGTTCGGATACGCTTCGTAATTGCCGCCGTAGTTCGGATTCTTCACGTTGCTCATGTCCACGACGCGCGCGGGGCCAATCAGATCGAACATGTAGTCGACTGGATCGCGGCCCGCGGCATGTGCGAGTTCATCGGCAAATGTTTGCACTCCGAACGCGTGATAAATGTTGCAGACAGATCGCAGCCACCCGATGCGAATCTGCGCGGCGGCCGGTCCGTTTTCCACACGCAAATTCGGAACGTTGAATGGAATATCGGTCAATCCCATGCCCAGCTCAAAATCCGCGCCGTACGTGGACTTAGGATCGTTCATGGACAGAATCGGCGGGAACGCGGATCGCTGCAGCCACGCCGTGGGATTTCCCTTGGCGTCGACGGCCGCTTTTAGGTACATGGCCGCGACGCTGTGATAAAAATCGAATTGGATATCGTCTTCGCGCGTCCATACCACTTTTACGGGACGCCCCACTTTTTTCGAGAGGATAGCGGCTTCGGCGACGTAGTCCGGTTTTGATTTGCGACCGAATCCGCCGCCGAGAAGCGTGACGTGGCAAATCACATTTTCCTTGGAAATGCCCACCGCCTTCGCCACCGTCTCCTGCACAGCTTGCGGATTTTGCGTGGGCGCCCATGTGGTGACAACGCCGTCTCGATAATCGGCCACCGCAACGAGCGGCTCCATCGCGGCGTGCGCCAGATGCGGCACGTAATATTCCGCCTCGATAATTTTGTCGCCCTTTGCGAAGGCGCTGTCGACATCTCCCTGATTGCGCACTACTTTTGCGGAAGTGCGGGCGGTTTCCTGCAATTGTTTTTTATACGAGTCTGAGTTGTAACCGGCGTTCGGCCCGTTGTCCCACTCGATCTGCAAATTTCTGCGGCCCTGCATGGCGGCCCATGTATTGGTCGCAATCACGGCGACGCCGCCCAGCGGCTGAAATCCCCATGGCCCCTCGAACGGCTCTATAGCCACCGTTTGTCCGACGCCTGGAACTTTTAACGTCAATTTGTTATCGACGGATTTTACTTTGCCGCCCACAACCGGAGGTCTCTGGATCGATGCATAAAGCATGCCGTCCATCTGCGCATCCATTCCGTAAATTGCTTTTCCAGTGACCACGTCCGCGAGGTCATAGCTTGGAGAACCTTTGCCGATATAGCGCCACGCGCTCTTCGGTTTAAATTTCAGATCGGCGGCCTTCGGCACAGGCAGCTTCGCCGCAGCGGTCGCGAGTTCGCCGTATCCCAGTTTGCGTTTCGTCGGAGTGTGAACAATGACGTGCAGATCGGCTGCGCATTCGGAAGGCGGCACTTTCCACCTGTCGGCGGCCGCCTGCGTGAGCATCATCCGTGCCGTGGCTCCGGCCTGGCGCATCGGCTCGTAAAACTCGCGAATCGAATGCGAGCCGTCCGTGTTTTGCGAGCCGTAGCGCTCATCGCCGAGGGCCTGCTCGAGCTTCACGCGCTTCCAGTCCGCATCCATTTCATCGGCCAGAATCATGGGTACCGATGTGCGGCTCGTGGTTCCCATCTCAGAGCGGTGCGCGATGATGTGAACCGTCCCGTCCGTATCGACGCCCACATAAATGCCCGGATTAAATATCGCGTGATCGACTTTTTCGTTTCCCGGCAATCCGGATGCCCGCAGCGATTCAGGGAGCAGCGGCACGCATAATACAAGCGCACCGGCGGAAGCCACGCCTTTCAAAAATCCACGCCTGCTTACGTTTTCGATTACGCTCATGCCAGCTCTCATACCAGCTCCTTTGCCGCGGTCTTGATGGCGGCGCGCACGCGCTGGTAGGTTCCGCAGCGGCAAATATTTCCGGACATGGCGGCGTCGATATCCGCATCGCTAGGATTTTTTGTGGTCTTCAAAAAGGATGCAGCCTGCATCATCTGCCCTGGCTGGCAATAGCCGCATTGCGGCACATTGACCTGCATCCATGCCTTTTGCACGGGGTGCAAGCCGTTCGTGCCCAGCCCTTCAATCGTAGTGATTTCCACGCCTTCAACCGATGACATCGGTGTCATGCAAGCGCGGACTGCTTTGCCGTCCTTGTGCACCGTGCAGGCGCCGCACAGCGACATGCCGCAGCCAAATTTGGTGCCCGTCAGCCGCAGTTCGTCGCGCAAATACCACAGCAGCGGCATGGACGCGTCGCCGTCAAAAGTACGCTCCGTCCCGTTTACTTTTAGCTTGACCATCGAATGCCCCCGATACGCCTGTGATTCCGACCGCCAACCACAATTCCAAAAATGTGGTGTTTGAGTATGCGCCAAAATTGTTTTGCCGCGCAAGACGAGGACCGTCTTCATGTGTTGATTTTGAATGCGCGCGCAGAAAAAAAAATCGCCCGTCCAAAAAAGGACGGCCTCTACAAAACCGGTATCGTAGAAGCATCCCTGTCCCGGCGTTTTTCGGATAGAGATGGCGACCTGTTTTTAGTTCCTCGGAATGAATCCTCCGCCCCCAGCCTTCGGGTGTATAATCTCTCCGTGAACCATTACCAGACCGCGATACTTCCTCGAATCGCGCAACTCTCCACAGCTAAGGCCGAATGAAAACCACACGTCCGACAGAAAACCACGAGCGCGTTTTCCTGGTGGGTGTCGGCCTCAAACGAGTTTCGCACGTTCCCGGCGTCGATGCGGGGGACGTGGAACGCGCATCGCTTGAAGAACTGGCCGAACTCGCACGCAGCGCAGGCGCGCAAGTGGCAGGCAGTATTTTTCAGATGCGTGACAAGATCGATCCTGCCACTATGATTGGCCGCGGCAAGATTGAAGAACTAAAAATCGAGGCCGATTTGCATCACGCGCCGCTCATTATTTTCGATCG
This sequence comes from Candidatus Acidiferrales bacterium, assembly GCA_035696345.1. Lineage (GTDB taxonomy): Bacteria > Acidobacteriota > Terriglobia > Acidiferrales > UBA7541 > Palsa-360. Next base: position 20,380 of record DASRQU010000003.1, on the reverse strand, counting down.
CAATCTTTCGCCCACGCAGCTGCGCAACCTTGAAAAGGGCACGGAATGCCGCGTGATTGATCGCACGCAGCTGATCCTGGATATTTTCGCGCGCCACGCGCGCAGCCGTGAAGGCCAGCTGCAGGTGGAACTCGCGCAACTGAATTATTCCTTACCGCGCCTCGCCGGCAGCGCAAAAGCACTTTCCCGGCAAGCCGGCGGCATTGGAACCCGCGGTCCTGGCGAACAGAAACTGGAAACCGACCGCCGGCGGATCCGCGATCGCATCAGCAAAATTTCCAGGGCCATTGAGGCCGTGCGAAAGCAGCGCTCGCTGCGCCGCGAAACTCGCCAAGCCGTGCCGCTCGGAACCGTCGCGCTCGTGGGCTATACGAACGCAGGGAAGTCCACGCTATTTAACGCGTTGAGCAAAGCGGGCGTGCTCGTCTCGTCCAAAATGTTTGCCACGCTCGACCCGACCGTGCGCGCCGTGCGCCTTCCGTCGAATCGCCGCGTGCTGCTGTCGGATACGGTCGGATTTATTCGCGACCTGCCTCCGGGATTGATCGCCGCTTTTCGCGCCACTCTCGAAGAGGTGCAGGAGTCCGCACTTATTTTGCTGGTCACAGATATCTCCAACCCGCATCACACCGAGCAGGATGAAGAAGTTGAAAAAATTCTAAAGGGTCTGGGTGTAGGCGACCGCCCTCGCCTGCATGTTCTCAACAAAATTGACCGGCTTACTCCAGAAGAAGCCGCCGCCGGAAATGGAAAACGTAACTCTGCAAGAGTGTCCGGGCTCACGGGTCAGGGACTGGAAGATCTTTTGAAGCGGATCGACGAAAAACTTCCGATCGATCCGGTGCTGCATTTGCATTTTTCGCTGCCACTTTCCGATGGCCGCGCGATTGCGCTCATCCACGCCCTAGGCCGCGTACTGCATTCTGAAGTGCAGAATTCAGAAATGGCATTTGACGCGGAGATCCCGGAATCCGTGGCACGCCAGCTCAAAATTGGGCCGCAGCCTGTCCCCGCGTTGTAATATTTTTCGGTCCAACACAGGGAAAAAAAACCGACTGGGTCACGTCAAAAGACGCGGCACAGAAGCCCGCAAGAATCAAGGGAATACCGGGTTTTATGTAGGTGGAAAATACAGCGATTCCCTTAGCGAAAAGCGAATTGAAAGCAAAGGTTTCGGTGGAAAACTCTGTGGAAATCGATAAGCAGCTTTCTAGATATCCACTGGGATTCCTTCGAGTAGAAATAGTAGGGACAGTGGGGCATATTGTAAGTTTCTTATTATCAATCGTTTGCAGATGTATTATGCGGTTTTCTTGGCAATTGGCCCGTTTCGGGATTGAATATTTGTAAAGCTATGATTTGCACAGTCTTGCGGCTTACGGTTTCCGATTTATATACGGTCTCGCCACGCTGAGAATCTTGGCTCGAACCCGGAAAATACTCCTGGAATCCCCTTCTGAGCAGTCGTTGACTGCCCGCGAATGTGCGTCTATAGTGGGTTACGCCTTACGACTTGGGCGGGTATAATCTAATAAGGAGCAGGGATCCCGCCGGGTGCGTTATGAACCTGCCAAACAGCCTAACGCTACTACGCATCTTCTTTATTCCTGTGCTGGTCGTCGTCCTGTTGACCCGCGAGCCGAACATCGATTTTCTGGGCGTGTTCACTATTAATTTTGCGGAGTGGGGTGTGCTCATTCTGCTGGCCGCCGCGGCCACGGATTGGGCGGACGGTTTTTACGCGCGCCGCCGCAGTGAAGTTACTACGCTAGGCATTCTGCTTGATCCAATTGCCGACAAGTTGCTGATGTCCGCCGCGTTTATTTCCCTGGTGGAAATGCACCTGGTGCAGGGATGGATGGCGGTTATTATTATCGGCCGCGAAATTGTGGTTTTGGGATTGCGAAATATCGCATCGGCGGAAGGTTTTACGATTCCGGCTTCCGCGCTCGGCAAAACAAAAATGGTGCTGCAGGTGATCGCCGTGTGCGCGGTGATACTGGCGGCAAAGCACGCGGTGATGCGCCCGCTGGGAGTCCTGCTGCTTTGGCTGGTGGTCGGCAGCGCGGTCGTATCGGCCGTTCAATATTTTTCAAAATTCTGGGGCCGCGTGGACGACAGCGTGAAGCAACGGCGTCACCTCCGAATTCTCGAACGGCGCAAGAACCCTCAGGATGTCCCGACTATCCAGTGACGATTGGCAGATGCTTGCGGAGATCGCCCACCGCGCCGTTTCCAGCGTCATCGTCGAAGGCTCGTTACCCGATCTTCCGCCATTCCCACCATCGCTCTCCGAACGCGCTGGAGCCTTCGTAAGTCTTTACGTCCGCGGCGAACTGCGCGGTTGCATGGGACAAGTCGAAAATCCCGGGCCCCTCGCAGATGTCGTTGCGCGCTCCGCCATCAGCGCTGCGCTCCACGACTCTCGTTTTTCGCCGATTGCCCCTGAGGAGATTCCCGCGCTGAAAGTGGAGATTTCGGTCCTGAGCGTCCCTGCGCCTATTCTGCCCGAGGCGATTGTCGTGGGCACCGACGGGCTTCTGGTGACGACCGAGTCGCATAAGGGATTGCTGCTTCCGCAGGTAGCTAGTGAACGAAATTGGACGGCGATTCGGTTTCTGGATGAGACGTGCATTAAGGCAGGACTACCGCGGGACGCGTGGCGCGAATCCGCGACAAAAATCTTCGGGTTTACGGCGCAGGTCTATTCTGAAAAAGAGACGCGGTCCGACTCGAGTACTTAAAACGCATTCCCCGTCTGTCCCCACGCCAAAACGCAAATGAGCTGCGCGATTCAGAAAGAAAAAAGGACCTAACCCGGCCGCAGATTAGATCCTTGATTGTTTTTTTGTCCGAGTATCGTGAAAATTCGGTTGTGCTTATTCTACTTCCACATAATCCCCTGCATACACAGGGTTCCGGGAACCGGTCAGCAGGACGGTGGATGAATTAGTTCCGGTGCGCAGGACGATTCCTTCGCCTACAATCTGGCGCGGCAAATTATTCCACTGATACGCAACCGGGGTGCTTCCAAACCCGTACATCTTGAAAGCAGAGTCCTTCATCGAATAAATCGTCTCATTTCGCGACCCCTGGTATCGGAATACGCGGAAATAATCTCCAATTTTGACCCCTTGGCCTTCACCCAGGTTCACGTAGACGACGCTTCCCGCGCCTACGAGCGAACCGTAATCCCTCGTGGACACGACCATGGCCATTTTCTTGCCGGACGGCGCTGCATAAGAGTCCAATTTAGAATCGCGAAACTGCGGCGCCGGGCGGGCCACCGTTGCGCGAACAATATCTCCACGCTGCACGAAATCACAGCCGAAAACGATTTCCGTCGTCGACGTTTTGGCGTCCACGTGAACGACACGCAGGCGCCCGATATCGGCGTAGCGCGTGCCCATCGCTTTTGACAATGAGACTTGGTATTTGAACCATGGAGCCTGGGACATAGGGTCGTTCTCTGGCCGGACGATGTCGAATTCATCGCCAATTCGTACCCCTTGTTCGCCGCCAGCGTTAATGTAAATCGTGTCGCCCTGTTGGAAGGTCGATTTGTAGGAAGAATCTTCACCCGAAACCACGTAAAGGTTATTCGGAACCGGTTTATCGGAGACTACGCCGGAGCAGTATAATTCCTCTCGCGTCGGGGTCGCCCGCGTATTGTCCTGTGCCTTGCAAAGGCCGGAAGCCGTCAGAGCCAGCCCAATCGTAAGTCCAACATTTAAAAGACGATAATTGTTCATTTTGTGCATGGAGACTGCTCCTCACGTTCGCGCCTTAAGATATCCCCGCACCCGGTTCGTCCTGCCTATCCAAGCTAGCATCGGGCCACTAGGTGGTCAATAAAACGTCGGGGGACGCTTTACACATTTGTCACCCTCGTGATAGAAGCCTAAAGCTCAGCTGTTCCAGATGGAGGGTCATTGAAGGGTCTCTTTGGGAGGGATCGTGTGTGCGGGGTCGTCGCTGCGGATACTTCGCGCGAGATGATACTGCAGGTTCGAAGGGCGTTGGGAAGCACCAGAACTTTGGAACTGCGCCTCGATTACCTCCGCCCAGCAAGGGAACGCCATGCTTTCTTGGCTTGGCTGAAACGCGCGCGCCCGAACGCCGTCCTGATCGCTACATGCCGGAGAGGCGAGGGCGGCGGCTTGTTTAAAGGCACGCGGGAAGAGCAACTGGAAGTGTTGCGCCAGGCGGCTCACTGCGGCGTCAATTGGTGTGACGTGGAAATCGAGACAGCCAAGCACATGGCGCGCGGAGAGCTCAAAGGCAAACTTTCTCCGGCCCGGGTGATGATCTCGCACCATGATTTCCGCAAGACGCCGAAAAATCTTACGACGATTGTCCGGAGGCTGGAGCAAGCGGGTGGCCAAGCAATAAAGATTGCGGCGCACTGCCATACCATCTCGGACAGCGTCCGGATGTGCGAATTGGCGCGCGGACGGCGCAACGTGGTAGCAGTGCCGATGGGCGAGATTGGGCTGGCAGGGCGCGTGCTCTCATTGCGCATGGGCAGTGCGCTTGCCTACGCAGCTGTCGAGCACGCGACGGCGCCGGGACAGCTCTCACTGGACTCGATGATCAATTTGTACCGCGCGGGGAGCACTACGGCGCGCACGCGCGTTTACGGAGTGATCGGCAATCCTATCGGTCATTCGCTCTCGCCGCTTCTGCACAATACGGCGTTTCGCGCCCGAAAAATCGACGCGGTGTTTGTTCCGTTTCTGGTGGAAAATTTGGGGGAATTTCTCGGATCGTTAAAGCGGCTTGGCGTCTCGGGCCTCTCTGTCACGATTCCGCACAAGGAAAAAATAATTGGATTTCTGGATGGCTGCGACCAGCTCGCGGAAAAGATCGGAGCGGTGAACACTGTTGTAGTGAGTGGCGGGAGGCGATTGTACGGGTACAATACAGATTATGTTGGCGTGCTGCGCAGCTTGGAGCAGCGCATGACTTTGGCGGGGAGCCGCATCCTGCTATTCGGGGCAGGAGGTGCTGCGCGGGCTGCCGCGTTTGCCCTGGCGCAGGCTGGCTCGATTGTATGCGTGTGCGCGAGGCGTCCCGAGCGTGCCCGTGCGCTGGCAAAGGCCATTGGCGGACATGCGGTGCTGCGCGAGAATCTGTCGCAGGAATCTTTCGACGCGATTGTGAATTGCACGCCCATTGGAATGCATCCAACCGGTGGATTGCCGCTTGCGAGCTCGGAACTTAACTGCCGCATCGTAATGGACATGGTGTACCGCCCGCGGGAAACGGAATTGCTGAGGCTGGCGCGGCGAAAACGGCTGCAAATTATTTCCGGGCTGGAAATGTTTCTCACCCAGGGTTTTGCGCAACACGAAATCTGGACGGGCAAGCGTGCGCCGGAAAATGCGATGCGCCGCGTGGTGGAACAGGCGCTCGATCGCGAAGAAAATTCCAGGGGACGCCGCGTCTGACGAGCCGCGCCAGAAAATCTGGGAGCATCGTTTAGGAGTTTATGATTCAGCCTGACTTTAAATCGTTCTGCAAGCTCGCGCAGCAGGGAAACCTCGTCCCTGTGTACGACACATTTACCGCCGATACGCTCACTCCCGTCTCCGCTTACCTTCGACTCGCGCAAAATGCACGTTACGCTTGCCTGCTGGAAAGCGTGGAAGGCGGGGAAAAAATCGCGCGCTATACATTTGTCGGCGCAAATCCCAGCGAAGTGTTTCGCTACGTGAACGGGGCGTGCGTTCTGGAAAGCGACAGCCGCACTTCGTGGGTACAGGAAAATCCGCTGGATTATTTGCGCAATCGCGTGGAGCGCTACCGCCCGGTGCGCGTGCCCGGCCTACCGCCGCTCGTGGCCGGTGCGATTGGGTATTTCGCGTATGACATGGTGAGGCTCATCGAACGCATTCCCGATGAAACGCAGGATGACGTGGGGATGGACGATGCCGTCATGATGTTTTTTCTGGGCCTCGTGGTATTCGATCACGTGCGCCACCGCGTGTGGATTGTGCGCAACGTTTTTACGGACGGCGAAGGAAGCTTGCGCGCGAAATACAATCAGGCGGTGCGCGAAATCAGCACCACGCGCCGCCGTTTGGGCGCGGCTGTGCCTGCGGAACAGCCGAAGCGCCGCAAACCCAAACCTTTCAAAGTGACTTCCAATTTCTCACGCGCAAAATTTCTCGCTGCGGTGGAAAAGTCGAAAGAATACATTCGCGCGGGCGATATTTTTCAGGTGGCCATCAGCCAGCGCTTTGCCGCAAAGACGGATGCTGATCCGTTTGAGATTTACCGCTCGCTGCGCGTCGTGAATCCCTCGCCTTATATGTATTTTCTGAAATTGAACGATCTGGCCGTGGTAGGGAGTTCACCCGAGATGCTCGTGAAAGTGCAGGGCCGCGACGCGTTTTACCGCCCTATTGCAGGAACGCGCGCGCGCGGCGCGAATGAACAGGAAGATTTGGCTCTCGAAAAGGAGTTGGCCGCCGACCCGAAAGAGCAGGCCGAGCACATCATGCTCGTCGATCTAGGGCGCAATGACCTGGGGCGCGTGTCGGAATATGGATCTGTGAGCGTTGAGAAGCTGATGTTTGTGGAGCGTTACTCGCACGTGATGCATCTCGTTTCGAGCTTGCGCGGAAAGTTGCGCGAGGACGTCGATTGCTTCGATGCGCTGGCCGCTTGCTTTCCGGGAGGCACGCTTTCCGGCGCGCCAAAGGTTCGAGCCATGGAAATCATCGATGAACTTGAGCCGACGCGCCGCGGCATCTATGCGGGCGCGATTCTGTATTTGGATTTCTCGGGCAATCTCGATTCCTGCATTGCGATCCGCACGATGGTCGTGAAAAAAGGCGTGGCCTACGTGCAGGCGGGCGCCGGCCTCGTCGCCGACTCTGTGCCCGAAAAAGAATTTACGGAAACCGTAAACAAAGCGCGCGCGCTGCTTACCGCGCTGGAAATCGCGCACCTCGGGCTCGATCCCGCGCCCGGCGGCTTTCCACAAAAAAAAAATCGAAAGTGAATTTTGTGGCGCGGGCTTTAGCCTGCGGGGTTATCCCTGAAAGGACCAAACCCCGCGGGCTAAAGCCCGCGCCAGCCTAATTCGCTCCTGCCGAAGTTTGTGGATGAATGATTAATTTCTGCGCGCGCCAGTTGGACGTTTCCGCGGCATAGATCACATTATCCGAAGCACAGGCAAGTGCGTGCGCGCCGGAAAACTCTTTCAGTTGGCGGCCCGAGCGGCCGATCACTCCCAGCACCGTCCCGTCGAGCGCCACTTTAAAAATTCGGCCAGGGAACGTAGTTTCTCCAATATAAAGCACTTGGTTTTGCCCGGGCGTAATGCAAATGGAATTAGGCGCGCCGAGCACCGCTGCGAGCCGATCGCCCGTCGGCGTGTTGCCGTTCACTGCGTGCGTGCCGGGAACTGGCGGCACGTCAATCGTGAACATGCGCAGAAATTTTCCTTCGGTGTCGAACACCTGCACTCGGCGATTGGTGCGGTCGCCCACGTAAATATTGTTGCTGCGATCGATAACGATCGCGTGCGGCAAACGAAATTGTCCGGGCGCGGTTCCTTTATCGCCCCACGATTTCACCCAGTCGCCGTTCTTGTCATATTTCGCCACGCGCGAATTCACATAACCATCCGTGATGTAAAAGTTGCCATCCGAGTCCCACGCAACGTCGGTGGGCTGGCGGAAAAGCCCGTCGACTGCAGGGAGCGGCGGATTCGGATGCGTCCAGGGCTTGGAATCTTCGTCGGCGCCCTCCGCGCGGCGGCCGAAAACCCAGACGACGCGGCCCGCGGGATTGAACTTGATGACCATGTCCGAGCCTTTATCGATGGCCCAGATGTTGTCATCCTTGTCGATGCGCACGCTGTGGGCTTCCGACCACGCATACAACCCTTTGCCGATTTCGCGCAGAAAATCTCCGTTGGCGCTAAATTCAAAAAGCTGCGCTGCAGCAGGCGCGTAGGCGGGGCCGTTCGCGCTGTTGGAGCGCGTGAAAACGAAAACGTGTCCCTTGGAATTGACGGCGACCCCGGGAACTTCGCCGAAATTTACTCCCGCAGGAAGCTTGAAAAAATCGGGAACGGAATCGAAGGCCAGTTCAGGCGGATTCTTTTGTGCGAATAACGGCGACGCAAGCAGTACGCACAGCAGCAAGAGGCAAACTTTGAGTTTCATCGGCCCACTCCTGGCGGGAATGATTTGATTTCTTTAAAGATGGCGCGAATTTACGCCGGGCGGGGACGAGTGTCAAATGTTGTAGTCGTCACGCTCGGGATGGCGACGCGGGTTGGTTTTCGTGGCATAGGCTTCAGCCTGTTGAATTTATTCCTTGCAAGGATTAACCCCCACAGGCTAAAGCCTATGCCACGTAAAACCCTCAGGATTTTTTCTGCGTGTTGTTGAGGACGGCGTCGGGGACGACGAGGCGCTCGACCGGATTGTCGCCAAGGATGTGCGCGTCGATAATTTCATCTACGTCTGCGAGCGTGACGCCGCCGTACCAAACATTGTCCGGATAGACGACTACGGTGGGGCCGACCTCGCACTGATCGAGGCAGCCGGCTTTGTTCGCGCGCACTTTGCTGTTAGGAATGCCGCGCTGCTTCAGCTTTTCTTTAAACATGCGGTGCAGCTCAGCGTTTCCCGAAGGATCGCAGCAGCCGCGAGGATTGCCATCCGGGCGTTGATTGGTGCAGATGAAAATATGTTTTTCAAACTTGGCCATGTGTTCCTTTTGGAGTGCGCGGAGCGGATTCTGACTGACCATTGTACACGCGCGTTGGGTTCAGTAGGACAGGCTTCAGCCTGTCTGCTTTTGAATTTCTTCAACCCAAAAACCAAAAGTCAAATGAAGACAGGCTGAAGCCTGTCCTACGAAATTCGTGTACTATTAGGTTTCAGAGGATAATGGCCTGTCGGGCGGCCATCGCTTCCGGGAGTTCACGATCATGAGGGCGCATACGATTCGTGGGATGGCGGTTGCAAGTTTAATTCTTGGGTTATCCTGCGTGCAGACGGCGCAGGCTCAGCAACAGCAGTCGCCGGATCAGCAGGAGCAGCAGCCCCACCAGCGTGGACCATCCACGGCCGAGGAACGCACGCGAGCCGTGAAAATTGCGCGTGCCCTCGAAGCGGATCCGCTCGCGAAAGATGCGAAAGAGAATCGCGAATGGGTGATCCAGTGGATTGTGGATATTCCGGACATCACGGTAACGGTATGCGACGAATATTTTGGGACAGTCTCAAAAACGACAAAAGGGCACGCGCGGGAGGTCATCAATCAAATGGTGATTTCCAGCGCCGCTTTCATGATTGAGCATCCGGACAAAGTGAAAGATGAACAGGCGATCGCAACGGCGGGCTTGCTCGGATCTCTGAAATCGTACCAGGCGATTTTGAAGCAGGAGCCCGATTCGCGCTGGCCGTACATCGACAAAATTGTGATGATGCGCGATCAGGGCAAGTTGGATGATTTTGTGTCGGACACGCGCCGCAAATGCGCGCAGCAAGAAGAAGAGCCCGACCCTGATACGATTCGCGCGGCGCGATAAGTTTCTGTGATGTGGCTCGCATTTCTTCTGTAGCCCGCCTCTCTTGTCCCGAGTGTAAACGACGGATCAGAAGCGTGGGTTTAGACGCCCGGATGCGGCAAAAACCCCCGCGTCTGAAGACTCGGGCTGCAAAACCACTTCAATCCGAATTATAAGAAATTTGCCACGCGCGGCGAAGACTGAGACGAGCCTTATACGATGATCCTGCTTCTGGACAACTACGATTCATTCACCTACAACCTCGCCCAATTCCTCGGCCAGCTCGGCGAGAAGCTGGAAGTGCATCGCAACGACAAAATCGCGCTGGACGAAATCGCCGCGAAAAAACCGCAGAAAATTGTGATTTCTCCCGGCCCCGGCACTCCTCAAGACGCTGGTATCTGCATCGATCTGATCAAACGCTTCGCGGGAGAAATTCCCATCCTTGGCGTGTGCCTGGGGCATCAGGCCATCGGCCACGCGTTCGGTGGAAAAGTAATTCGCGCCCCGGAACTTATGCACGGCAAGACCAGCCGCATGCATCACGATAACAGAACTATTTTTACGGATTTGCCGCAGGACTTCGTGGCCACGCGCTACCACTCGCTGATCGTCGAGGAAAAATCGCTGCCCGCGGATCTGGAAATTTCCGCCACATCGGATGGAATGATCATGGGCCTGCGCCACAAAAAATTAAGCGTGGAAGGCGTGCAGTTCCACCCCGAATCCGTGCTCACTGAAGTAGGAATGCAGCTCCTGAAGAATTTTCTTTCGCTTAGCCTTAAGTAGAACAGGCTTCAGCCTGTTTTCTTTTGACTTTCCCCAGCAACAGAAAAGAATCAAAAGCAGACAGGCTGAAGCCTGTCCTACTGGTTATGCGTGAACGCGACGAGCGCTGCAAGCTTTTCCTGAGCGGCTCCCGAATCGATCGACGCGGCGGCGAGTTGCGCGCCTTCTAGAAAATCAGTGGCGCATCCGGCAGCTACAATCGCGGCGGCGGCATTCGCGACCACAACGTCGCGGCGCGGGCCGCGCTCCCCCGAAAAAATAGCGCGAATGATTTCCGCGTTTTGCGCGGCGTCTCCTCCGGAAATCGTTTCCATCGCCGCGCGCTCAAGGCCGAAATTTTCCGGTGTGATCCGGTACAGGCTCACGACACTCCGCTGAACATCGCCGACCGCCGTTTCACCCGCCAATGAAATTTCATCCAGCCCGCCCTCGCCGTGAACCACGAACGCGCGTTCGACATCAAGCTCGCTGAGCGCCGCAGCCACTTTTTCCACCACTCGATCCGAAAAAACGCCGACCACTTGCGATCGCGCGCCCGCCGGATTCGTCAATGGTCCGAGCAAATTGAATGCGGTGCGGCCCAGTTTGCGCCGCGCTGGCATGGCATGTTTCATGGCTGTATGCAGCGCAGGCGCGTAAAGAAATCCAATCCCGATTTCGCGGATCGCGGCGCCGACGCGCGGCGGCGCAATATCAAGCAAGACGCCGAGCGCTTCCAGCACGTCCGCCGAACCGCATTTTGAGGAGATGGAACGATTGCCGTGCTTCGCGACGTGCACGCCCGCTCCGGCCGCCACGAATGCAGCAGCGGTTGAAATATTAAATGTTCCCGAAGAGTCGCCGCCTGTGCCGCACGTGTCCACCAGCATTTCGTCCGGCCGCGTTTCGTCGGTAAAAATAGGCGTGCCCTGCCGCCGCATGGCACGCGCAAATCCCACAAGCTCGGCCACCGTTTCGCCCTTTGCGCGCAGATGGGACAGAAGCGCAACGATGGTTTCTTCGTTCGCGCGTCCGGAAAGAATTTCTTCCATCGCGCTTTCCGCTTCGTGGCGGGAGAGGTCGGCGCCTGCTTCCACTTTTTTGATGAGCGATTGCATCATCACAGTCGGAATTCCGGCCCGGTAGAACAGGCTTCAGCCTGTTTTCTTTTGAATTGTTTTGCTAAGACGAAAACCAAATTCAAAAGCAGACAGGCTGAAGCCTGTCCTACTGGAATCGCATAATTTTTCGCAGCGCTGTTTCGATTTGGCATATTTAGCGAACTCACACCGTCCCTTTCGTCTTGCCCGCTTCGGGCGTTCCCGTTAAACTCTTAGGCTCCCATGTAACTAAATTCTAGCACTGATGGACGGACGATGAAGATCCACGAATATCAGGCAAAAGAAATTTTCAGAAGGTTTGGCGTGCCCACTCCTCGCGGAGAAATGGTTACAACGCCGGATCAGGCGCGCGCGGTAGCCGAACGTCTGGGCACAAAAATTGTTGTGGTGAAGGCGCAAATTCATGCCGGTGGCCGCGGAAAAGCGGGTGGCGTGAAGCTGGCGAAATCCCCTGCGGAAGCCACTGACCTCGCGAAGTCGATCATGGGCATGACTCTCGTTACGCCGCAGACGGGCCCCGCGGGGCGTGTTGTGCAGCGCTTGCTTGTGGAAGAAGGTCTCGACATCAAGCGCGAGCTTTACCTGAGCATTCTGGTTGACCGCGCCAGCGCAGCGCCTGTAATTATGGCGAGCACGGCGGGCGGCATGGAAATTGAAGAAGTGGCGCACACGAATCCTGAACTGATTCTCCGTGAAGCGATTCTGCCTGCCACCGGTTTGCAGCCCTACCACACACGAAAAATCGCCTACGGATTGGGCCTTTCTGGCGATGCCGCCGCAGCCGTTGGTCCGTTTTTGCAGGCGCTCTACAAAACTTTTCTGGAAACGGACGCATCGCTCGTGGAAATTAATCCGCTAATTGTCACCGGCGACGGCAAGCTTGTCGCGCTCGACGCGAAGATGGCGTTCGATGACAACGCGCTTTACCGCCACAAGGACCTCGCCGAACTGCGCGATTTGAACGAAGAAGATCCGCTCGAAGTCGAAGCCTCCACCTACAAACTGAATTACATCAAGCTCGACGGCAACGTTGGCTGCATGGTTAACGGCGCAGGCCTGGCCATGAGCACCATGGACATCATCAAGCTTTCCGGCGGGTCGCCCGCAAATTTTTTAGACGTCGGCGGAGGCGCTTCGGCGGAGCAGGTGAAGAACGCTTTCAAAATTCTGATCAGCGACAAGAGCGTGAAGGGCGTCTTCATTAATATTTTCGGCGGAATCCTGCGGTGCGACGTGCTGGCGAATGGCGTCGTGGCCGCGGCCAAGGAATTGAATCTTAAGCTGCCTGTGGTTATCCGAATGGAAGGAACCAACGTGGAAAAAGGCCAGGAAATTTTGCGCGACTCCGGTTGCAATTTTACGATCGCCAAAGACATGAAAGATGGAGCGGATAAAATCGTCGCGCTGGCCGGGGGTGCGCGATGAGCGTTTTAATTAATGAAAACACAAAAGTCATTGTGCAGGGCCTGACCGGACGCGAAGGCAGCTTTCACGCCGGGCAAATGATCGAGTACGGGAGCAAACTGGTCGGAGGCGTTACGCCCGGCAAGGGCGGCACGAAGCATGAGAACGTGCACGTGTTCAATACCGTTTCGGATGCGGTGCGTGAAACGGGCGCGGATGCATCCATCATTTTTGTTCCGCCGCCGTATGCGGCCGATGCGGTCTTAGAAGCCATTGATGCCGGTATTCCGCTCGTCGTTTGCATCACGGAAGGAATTCCCACGCTGGACATGGTGCGCGTGGCGGCTGCGCTGAAAAGTTCCAAGACGCGGCTCATCGGACCAAACTGTCCGGGAATTATTTCGCCGGGAAAATGCAAGATGGGTATCATGCCGGGACGCATTCACAAGCAGGGGAACATCGGCGTGGTAAGCCGCAGCGGAACCCTGACTTACGAAGCGGTGCATCAGTTGACGCAACTGGGCATCGGACAGTCCACTTGCATCGGCATCGGCGGCGATCCGATTATTGGCACGACGCACATCGACGCGATCAAGCTTTTTAACGAAGACCCCGACACCCACGCCATCGTAATGATCGGCGAAATCGGCGGCGATGCGGAAGAAAAAGCCGCGGCCTACATCAAGGACAACGTGAAAAAGCCGGTCGTCGGTTTGATCGCGGGGCAAACCGCTCCTCCAGGCCGTCGCATGGGCCACGCAGGAGCCATCATCAGCGGCGGCGCAGGCACGGCCGCGGAAAAATACAAAGCCATGGCCGCAGCGGGCATCCTCACGATTCAAAGCCCGGCGGACATTGGCGTTACGCTGGCGAAAGCAATTAAAAAGTAACGGTGTGATTCCTGTAGCACAGGCTTCAGCCTGTGGCTTTTGAATCTTGCAAAATTTAAACCTACAGGCTGAAGCCTGTGCTACAAAATTCGATCATGGAGAAATGGTGAATGGCGAGCGAACGAACTTTAGCAATCATCAAGCCGGATGCTTTCGGGCGCGGCCTGAGTGGCGAAATTGTTGGACGCATTAACAAAGCCGGATTTCAAATCGTGGCGATCAAATCGATGCGGCTGACTAAAAAAGAGGCCGAGGGCTTTTATGCGGTTCATTCCGCGCGCCCGTTTTTTGGCGAGCTTACGGAATTCATGAGTTCCGGCAAAGTTGTGGTGCTGGCACTCGAAGCGGAAGGCGCGATTTTGAAATGGCGCGATACGATGGGCGCCACCGACCCCGCCAAGGCGGCACCGGGCACGATTCGACGCGATCTCGGCACGAGCATCGGAAACAATTGCACGCACGGTTCCGATGCTCCGGAGACGGCCGCGTTTGAATTAGGCTACTTTTTTGCCGGACATGAACTGATTTAGTTTTTTCGGAGCCGATAACAGGCTTGCAGCACTGAACGAAAAGCCCCGCCCGGACACCGCGCTACGCTCTGGCGCGCGTCTTCAGAAGCGGGGCTTTTCTTTTCAGAGCACATAATCCCGCAAATCATCGTCGAAAAAATGCAGAGCGGCTCCGCACTCAGCTCGCCGTCACATATTCCGGCGTTCCCGCTTTTACGCTTCCTGGCGCCAGCTCCACGCGATCTTTTCCGCCTCGCTTGGCCGCGTATAACGCCTGATCGGCAGCTTTTAAAACATCATTCGTTCCCTCGCCGTTCTCGGGAAAAACGGCGACGCCCGCGGAAATCGTCACTGCCCCCACGGCGTTGCCGAGTCCAAGCGTGTCGTTCAACCTCAGGTTCTGAAAACCTCGCCTCGCTTTTTCCGCCCGTTCCCGGGCGATCTCTCGCGAAGCTCCCGGCATGACCAGCGTAAATTCTTCGCCACCGTATCGACAGGGAATGTCCTCCGGCCGCACTAGCGATTTCAAATAATTGCCGAGGGCGCGCAATAGCTGATCGCCAAGCTGGTGGCCGTAGGTATCATTAAAATTTTTAAAGTTGTCGATATCGAACATGATAAATCCAACGGACGCTCCGGAGCGACGGGCGCGCGAAATTTCGCGATGCAATGAATCTTCGAGATAGCGGCGGTTATAGAGGCCGGTTAGCGGATCGTGTATCGTTTGATCCTTGAGCGCCTCGCGGAGCCTCACGTTGGAAATTGCCAGCGCAATAATGTCCGCGACGCCCGTCGCGAGGCTTTGCCGATTTTCGGTGCGCGCCGCCGACACTCCGGTATCGATCTCGCGCCACTCCAAATGAAAAACTCCCAGCGACTGCCCTTGCCCAGACATCGGAGCGCAAATCGATACCTCCGCTTTTGCGTCCCTTACATGCGTGCAGCGGATGGACGCTCCATCTCTGGTGAAAATGTGAGGACGTCCCCGCCGCAGAGCCCAGCATTCGTGCGGTTCAAAACTTTCGTCTAACGACAGATTCGCATTGTTCCAGCTTGCGAAAGTTTCCAGCGTGCCACCCAGCTGGCGCGCCAAATAAATAGTTCCAGCTTCGGCCGGGAAAAATTTCATCAACGCTTTTTCCGCCACCTGCCGCGCTTCCTCCGAGCTGGCGCAGGATTGCAATAGGTCGCTCAACTCCGCCAGTCTGCGCATCTGAGTCGCGGTTTGCTCCATTTCGGCGGAGCGGACGATCAGTTCCTGATTGGATTGAACCAGCGCGGTTTCCGCGATCTCGCGCTGCAGGATCTGTTCCCGCAGGTCGTTGTTGCTGGATTCGAGTTCAATCGTCATCCTGATTTCCTCGGAAATATCCTTGGAGATCAGCAAAATGCCGATAGGTTTTCCCGATGAATCCATGCGAGGCGTTACCACAACCCTCGCCAAAAATTCCTGGCCGTTTTTGCGAATTCGGCGCAGCATTCCTTCCCATTTGCCATTTTTTAGGGCAGCTTCAAGGATTTCGGCAGGCTTCCCATTTTGGACTTCTTGCGGTGCATTTAGGGAAGAGCCGTTCATGATTCCCAACACTTCTTTGGCTTCATATCCGTACAGACGGCGTGCGCCTTCGTTCCAAAGTAGGATGGTTCCGTCCAGAGATTTCGCAATAATTGAATATTCGGTGGAAGATTCGAGGATACTACTGATGAATTCCACCGCCTCGTCGGCAGTAGACAACATCGACTTGTCAAAGAGGCGAGATTTCAAGGCTGGGACCTCTCGTCCAGTATCGGCCCGAACCGTCCGAAACTTAAATTAAACTGGACCGTCGCATTTTAAGGTGCATTTTTGAGTCCATATTTGAGTGCCCTCGCGTGCGTCCGCGTTTAGTAGATTTACCCAAAATTTGGGTAGAATCGACTCAGATGGACTCCATGCGCGAACTCGGAAGGATGATGGTCTTTGCCGGGGCTGCTTTGGCTATGGTTGGCGCACTGGTGTGGCTTTTCGCGCGTTCTGGAGGGCTCCCGCTGCGTCTGGGGCGGCTTCCTGGGGATATCGCGTACCAGGGGAAACATGGATCGTTTTATTTTCCCGTGGTGACGTGTATCCTGCTTAGCTTGGTTGTCACGCTGGTCCTGTGGCTGGTTCAATGGCTGAAAAAATAAAACAATTCGAACTAAATCTCGCGCCGGAGCGCAAGATCTGGGGCGTGGGCGAGTTGACTTCGCGCATCAGCGGCGTGCTGTCTACGCAATTCACAAATTTGTGGGTGGAGGGCGAAGTTTCCAATTGCCGCCCGGCGCAATCCGGGCATGTTTATTTCACGCTTAAGGACGCCAAGGCTCAGGTGAAGTGCGTCTGCTTTCGCACCCAGGCCTTGCGCCTGAAGTGCAAGCCGGAAGATGGTTTGAAGCTAATTGTGCGCGGATCGATTAGCGTCTACGAACCGCGCGGCGAATATCAAATATACGTGGAGCACATCGAGCCGTCGGGACTAGGCGCGCTGCAACTGGCATTTGAGCAACTGAAGAAACGCCTCGCCGCGGAAGGACTTTTCGATGCTGCGCGCAAGAAACCGCTTCCATTACTGCCCGCGCGCGTCGGCGTCATTACATCGCCGACGGGAGCAGCCGTGCGTGACATTATTCGCATCCTGCGTCGGCGCTTCCCGAACTTGCACTTGATCCTGCATCCCGTTCGCGTGCAGGGCGACGGCGCGGCGGAAGAAATCGCCAGCGCGCTGAGATATTTCAACCGCAAACAATCGGTGGACGTGATTCTGCTCGGGCGCGGCGGCGGTTCGATCGAAGATCTCTGGGCCTTTAACGAGGAAGTAGTGGCGCGCGCCATCGCCGCCTGCACGATACCCATCATCAGCGGTGTGGGCCATGAGACGGATACGACGATTGCGGACTTTGTGGCCGACGTGCGCGCTTCCACGCCCTCCGCTGCAGCGGAAATTGTGGTGAAGTCGCGGCAGGAATTTCAGCGGCATCTTGGTGAACTGGAACACAAAATTTCTCAGCGCATGCGCTACACGCTGCTTGAATACCGTCATCACCTCAAAGAGTTGACGACGCACATGGGTTTTCGCCGCTTGGAAGATTTGCTGCGGCAGCACCGTCAGCAGACCGACGAACTCTCCATGCGCCTCGGAGATGCTCTGCAAGGCCGCCTGGAAGTGCTGCGCCACCGGCACACGATTGCCGCCACGCGTGTCGCGTCCTTCGATCTGCGCGGGCGAATTCGCTCCCTCGGGATGCGGCTCATGCAGCGCTCGGCGGAACTTGGCGTGCGCCTCGAGCGTTTGCTGGGCGCGAAAATTCAGTCGCTGGAGCGGTTGCGGGTGCAGCTTGATGAGCGCAGCCCGCTGCGCGTGTTGCAGCGCGGCTACGCGATTTGCACGGACGCGTCAGGGAATGTGGTGAGTTCTGCGGAACAGGTGGCCGTGGGTGGGGAAGTAAAAGTCCAGCTGGCCTTCGGCCGAATCGGCGCAGAAGTGCGCACCCGCGACATTCCTAAGCCTTAAGTAGAACAGGCTTCAGCCTGTTTTCTTTTGACCTTAGCCACGGTATCGCGAAATACAAAAGAAGACAGGCTGAAGCCTGTCCTACTTAGGCTCTATTCATCTGACGTGCTGGCAACCTTCAGCACGGCTAAAAACGCTTCCTGCGGAATGTCCACGCGGCCAACCCGCTTCATACGCTTCTTGCCTTCTTTTTGTTTCTCCAGCAACTTGCGTTTTCGCGAAATGTCTCCGCCATAGCACTTGGCGATCACGTTTTTGCGAATCGCCGAAACAGTTTCGCGCGCAATCACTCGGCTGCCGATCGCAGCCTGAATGGGCACTTCAAACATCTGCCGCGGAATTAACTTGCGCAGGCGCGACACGAGGTCGCGGCCGCGATCATAAGAAAATTCACGATGGCATACGAGCGCGAGCGCGTCGACAGGCTCGCCGCCAATCAGCACGTCAAGTTTCACGAGATCGGCTTCCTTATAACCCGCCAGGTGATAATCGAGCGACGCATAGCCGCGCGAAGCGCTCTTCAGCCGGTCGTAAAAATCGAGCACGATTTCATTCAGCGGCAGCTCATACGTGAGCATCACGCGCTGCGGCGAGAGGTACTCAAAATTTTTCTGCACACCGCGCTTTTCTTCGCACAGCTGCAGAATCGGGCCCACCGAATCTTCCGCCGTTATGATCATCGCCGTAATCACCGGCTCTTCGATCTTCGCCATGTCATTCGGCGGAGGAAATTTTGTGGGGCTGTCGACTTCCACGACGTCTCCGGCCGTGGTCGTAATACGATAACGCACGCTCGGCGCGGTGGTTATCAGGTTGATGTTGAATTCGCGTTCGAGGCGTTCCTGCGCAATCTCCATGTGCAGCAAACCTAAAAAGCCGCAGCGGAAACCGAACCCCAGCGCCACGGAGTTTTCCGGTTCGTAAAAAAACGCCGCGTCGTTGAGCTGCAGTTTGCCCAGCGCGTCGCGCAAATTTTCGTAATCAGTAGCCAGCACAGGAAACAGCCCGGCAAAGACCATCGGCTTTGTGGCTTCAAATCCGGGCAGCGGTGGAGCGGGCCGCGAGGCATCTGTGACTGTATCGCCCATGCGCGCGTCGGCTACCTGCTTGATGTTGGCGATCACGAAGCCCACGTCGCCCGCGACGAGTTCCTCTAGCACGACCGGCTTCGGCGTCAGTGCGCCGAGCGCTTCCACTTCATACAGCTGATCGTTGAAGCACAGGCGAATTTTCATGTGTTTCGTCATACGACCATTCATCACACGCACGAGCACGACCGCGCCCCGAAACGGATCGAACCAGGAATCGAAGATCAAAGCTTGCAACGGTGCATCCACGCTCCCTGTGGGAGGCGGAATGCGCGCGACCACCGCTTCCAGCACGGAGTCCACGCCTAAGCCGCTCTTCGCGCTGATTAGCAGCGCGTCGGAAGCGGGAATCGCCAGCACATTTTCGATCTGCTCCTTGGCATTATCCGGCTGCGCGGCGGGTAAATCGATCTTGTTAATGACGGGAATAATTGTCAGATTGTGCTGCGCCGCGAGAAACGTGTTGGCTACGGTCTGCGCTTCTACCCCTTGGCTCGCATCCACCACGAGCAGCGCGCCTTCGCACGCGGACAGCGCGCGCGAAACCTCGTAAGAAAAATCCACGTGCCCCGGTGTGTCAATTAAGTTGAGCTGGTATTCGGTGCCGTCTTTCGCCAGGTAATGCAGGCGAATGCTCTTCGCCTTGATCGTGATGCCGCGCTCCCGCTCCAGGTCCATGGAGTCAAGCACTTGCGCGCTCATCTCACGGCGGCTGAGCGCGCCGGTCAACTCAAGCAAGCGATCGGCCAGCGTGGACTTGCCATGATCAATATGCGCGATGATACAAAAATTGCGGACGAAGCGTGGGTCCATCAGTTAGCCTGCCGGCGCGCCACTTGCTGCACCGGTAAAATTCTCCTATTGAATGTGTTCTGCGGACGCAAGTTTAACAGGTCGCTGGCGGAATGGAATGTCGAACCGCGTCGTAACAACTCAGTGTGCCACAAGTGGCCGCAGGCGGGAAATGGATCCGAAGGCCGGCCGGATTGGATTCGTTTTGTGAGAGAAAGAATAGGAACGATGGAGGCGCGCCTCGTGGCGCCGGCGCGGAGAGCCAAACCGCGGCGAGGTCACTACCAGAGAAACTCGATGCCGAAAAACAAAAAGAGGGAGATGAGCTTTCGCTCGTCTCCCTCTTCTTGAGTCTATCCGGTTGACTAACCTCCGATCGGGGTGCTGGACGCGGTTGCCGCCGAGCCATCAGTGGTCTGACGAATTACACCGCTCTGGTCGGTGAAGAAATAGCGCTGACCAGTGGAGGACGATTGGGGTTTGGCCGTGAGCGTATATTGAGAGATGATGCCGTTGGTCCCGGTTACGGCGCCATAGCTAAACGCATATCCGCTCTTGGTCGGGGTAGCAGTACCTAGCAGGCTGTCAACCAAGTCCGCTCCGGTCGAAGACGGCGTGGTCGCCGGGCCGAGCTGCGACAAGCTCGTGGCCGGGTCCGTTCCGTACGTGGTCGAGTAGGAAACGATGGCGGTATTATATGTGCGCAGCGAGGCGACAGCGGACGCTTCGTTGGCAGCCATCTT
>DASRQU010000002.1:0-11745 GCA_035696345.1 Candidatus Acidiferrales bacterium | reverse complement strand
ACGTAGTTCTGGTCGAACGCGGCCTTCATCGGCTTGATTTTGCTCAGGAACTTCTTGGATTCGGCTAGATGTTCGTTACTGAGCACTGCGGCATTTTTCGCGGCTTCATATGCGCTGTCCGGAAAAATATCCCAGCCGCCGAACACGATGTCATTAATGCTGGCCAGTGGCACAAAATCCTTGATCGCCGGCGCGCGCCCTTCCGTCCGCTTACCCAGCCGGATCGTCCCCATTTGCGTCAGGGAACCGATGGGCTCCGATTTCTTTCGCCGGATCAAATCCACTCCTGCCATAAACGTGGTGGCCACCGCACCCATGCCGACGGTGAGGACTCCCAACTTTCCCTTCGGCAAGGCAATGCCCGCGGACTTGCTCATTCTGATTTCTCCTGTCGTTTTCAATGTGTACGGACCTGTAGCGGCGCGCGGCGTTTTTAAATTCACGCACAATAGGCGCAATTTCTTTATCGCAAACCAAGTATCATGCTCGAATGCGTCAAGATTTGCAACGCGGAACCTTACTTCTTTCCGGTTGCTTTGCGGGATTTGGCCGGCAAAGGTTTCGTCGCTGATGCGCTTCGGGCCGTCTGTGCGGGCGCTGCGCCTGGCCTTGCTCGCAGCCCTGCGAGCATCTCTTCCGGTCCCAAAGCGTTGATTACGTCCTTCATTTCAATCCAGCCGCGCCGCGCCATCTGCACGCCGTAGCGCATCGTCCGCAAGCCTCCCGTGGAATGCGCATCAGTGGATATCACAATCTTCACGCCCCGCTCTTTAGCCATTCGTAGATGTAAATCTTTTAAATCGAGGCGCTCTGGCGACGCGTTGCACTCCATCACCACGCCGTATTTCTTCGCCGCATCCATGATGCGCTCCATATCGTACGCGTACGCATCGCGCCGCAGAACAAGGCGGCCTGTCGGATGCCCGATTATCTGCGTGTACGGATTTTCGATGGCCGCCAGAATTCTGTCGGTCATCTCGGCGCGCTCCAACGTCATGTAAGAGTGAATGGAGACGAGTACGACATCGAGTTGCGCCAAGACTTCGTTGTCCAGATCCAGTTTTCCGTTTTTCAGAACGTCCACTTCGCTGCTCGAAAGAACTTTTATGCCCAGACCTTTGGTATTCGCCGCCTGAATTCTTTTAACTTGCTCGAGCGTCCGCATTTCATCGAGGCCATTGGCCACCGTGACCGCCTTGCTGTGATCGGTGAGCGCAATATATTGGTAACCAAGATCCTTTGCGGCGAGCGCCATTTCTTCAATGGAATTTTTGCCGTCGCTCGCCGTCGTGTGCATCTGCATGTCGCCGAGAATGTGGCGCAGCTCAATTAGTTTAGGCAGGCGGTGTTCAGCAGCGGCGTCAATCTCTCCGGTGTTTTCGCGCAATTCCGGCGGGACGTAATCGAGCTTTAGCTTTGCATAAATTTCTTCTTCCGTTGCACGTGCCACTGGGCGCTCGCCTTCCAGCGTGGCCAGCGCGTACTCATTCAACGTAAAGCCCATCTTGTTGGCGCGCCCGCGCAGCGCCACGTTGTGCTCTTTCGATCCCGTAAAGTAGAGCAGGGCAGCGCCGTAGCTTTCCTTGTCCAGAAGGCGCACGTCGACCTGCAGCCCATTTTTCAGAAGAAAACTAACTTTATTTTCGCCGCGCGCCAGCGTCTGGTCGATTCCTGGGAAAGCCAGAATATGCTGCGAAATTGCGTCGACTGTTTCGGGAGTGTTTTTTTCGTGGGTAAGCGTGACGAGTAGATCCAGATCGCCGACCGTTTCCTTGCACCTGCGCAGGGAACCGGCCGGCGTGATTTCCTCGATGGGCTTGCCAAACGTGCGAATATGCGAAACCAAAACGGCCGCAGTCTGTTCCGCTTCATCGATGTGAAACCGTCCGGCGGATTTTTTGTAAACTTCAATCGCCTTCAAAATATTCGCTTCGGTTTTTTCGCCAAAGCCCGGAAGATCACGTAATCTCTCGTCGCGCGCGAGCTTCTCCACCTCTTCTACGGTTCCGGCCTTAAATGCTTTCCAGAGAAATGCGATTTTTTTTGGGCCGAGCGATTGCAGTTCGAGCAGATTGAGAATCGTGGGCGGATATTTTTGCAGCAGTTTGGCGCGCAGGGAATAGTCGCCGGTTCTGAGTATCTCTTCGATGTGGTCGGCCATTCCATCGCCGATTCCGGGCAATTCCATAAGCTTCTCGCGGTCGCGCGCCAGGTCTTGAACGGATTCGTGCAGGCCGCCCAAAAGCTCTGCAACCCGCTCATAGCTGCGGTAGCGGCCAATCATTGCTCCATCGATTTCAAGGAGTTGCGCTGTTTCCCGGAGAAGTCGGGCCACTTCACGATTTTCCATCTGCGTATACCGTGTACTGTGAAGAACGAGGGTTTCGTGGCGTTGGCGCCACAAAACTCAGGATGCCCGCCAGAAGGCGGGCGCAACAACGTGCTGATTACTGCCCAAGTATGAAGGCAAACATCAGCGGCGCTACGATCGACGCGTCCGACTCAATTACAAACCGCGGTGTAGCCGCTTCCAACTTTCCCCAAGTAATTTTTTCGTTGGGCACCGCACCGCTGTAGGATCCGTAGGACGTCGTGCTGTCCGAAATCTGGCAGAAGTATCCCCACAAGCGGCAGTTTTCGCGCAAATCTTGAGTGATGAGCGGCACAACGCAAATCGGAAAATCACCGGCGATGCCCCCGCCAATCTGGAAAAATCCAATCGATTCATTCGCCGTGTTTTGCCGGTACCAGTCGATCAGGCAAGCCATCTGCTCCACGCCGGCCTTGACCACCTGAAATGTGGAAACATCACCACGAACCACGTTGGCCACGAAAATATTTCCCAGGGTAGAGTCTTCCCATCCCGGTGTAAAAATTGGCAGATTTTTTTCGCATGCCGCGATCACCCAGGAATCTTTCGGGTTGATCTGGTAGGACTCTTTAATCAGTCCGCCTCGAATTAATTGATACATGTATTCGTAAGGGAAGTAGCGTTGCTTTTCCTTGTCGGCCTTTTGCCACAGCTTTAAAACCTGCCGCTCGATCCTGCGCATGGCCTCTTCTTCGGGAATGCAGGTATCGGTGACGCGGTTCATGCCATGATCGCGCAATTCCACTTCTTCCGCGTCGCTCAAGTTGCGGTAATTCGGCACGCGCTTGTAATGATCGTGCGCCACCAGATTAAAAATATCTTCTTCCAGGTTTGCGCCCGTGGTGCAAATGCCGTGCACCTTGTCCTGCCGAATCATTTCTGCGAGGGAAAGCCCGAGTTCCGCGGTGCTCATCGCTCCCGCCATGGTCACAAACATTTTTCCGCCCCGCGCAAGGTGCGCGTTGTAGGCCTCCGCGGCATCGACAACAACGGCCGCGTTAAAATGCCGGTAATGGTGCTTGAGAAATTCCTTTACGCTCATGTCCGCCTTCCTCTCCGAAATTTTATGCGGAGAACACACACTTACTTGTCGCAAATCCTATGCTACGCGCGTTCATGTTACAAGCAGAGATCGTTAATTTTCAAAAATATTTTTGCGCTGCGAAAAATAAATATTTTTCAAAAACGATTTGAACGCCCGAAAAATTAAAGAGAGGAAGTGATTAAAATGAAGATAAGCGCGGTTCAACGTTTATTCTTAATGAACCGGCTGTAGTAAAGAATTCCGCAGATCGATTTCGCGTCCCGCAAGGTTCCACGCTCAATCATTTTTTCGGCTTCTTTCATGGTGAAAATCCGCGGCGTGATTTTTTCGTCTTCCTCCGGCTGCGCTTCGCCCTCGGTCAAGCCCTCCGCGGCGAAGATCCACATCCACTCGTTCACAAATCCCGGAGTGGGCACGACGCGCATCAATTTCCGCAGGCGTTTCGCCCGGTAGCCGGTTTCTTCAATCAGTTCGCGCCGCGCGGCCGCCGCTGGCGTCTCTTTCGGCTCCTTCCGCCCCGCCACCAACTCCCACAAAAATTCTCCGATGGAGTGCCGGTATTGCCGGATGAGCAGGATGCGCCCGTCGCCGAACACTGGCATCACCACCACGGAGCCCGGATGCACGATGATGTCGCGCTCTACCTGCACCCCGCCCGGCTCCACGACCGTGTCGCGCTGCAGCTGAAATACTTTTCCTGTGTAAAGGGTTTCACTCTTCAGAAGTTTTGCCGGCATCTTTGCCAATTCAGCCTCCCGCATTTCATCGCTCGCGTGATGTTCGTCTTGCGCCATCGTCGCAAGCACGCACAAGGTCGCAGTGATCCAGATTCTAGCAGGGAATTTCAGTCTGCATTCACAGGTTCGGGCCGTCGCCCGTTCCATCCCCAAAAAAAGGTGACGAAACGACCGCTGCAAATGCCTCAGTTTTCGTAGAGGCTCGTTTTTGTGAGCCGGCGACTTGCTTTAAACGCAACTGCCTGCCAGCCGCCTACCGCAAATCACACTGGTTGAACGAGCCATCCCGGTCCCATATACTGGCATGACTAACTCCGACCATGCCCATCAATACACTGATCGTCGACGACGAAAAACCGGCACGCGACGAATTGGCATTCCTTCTCAAAAGTTTCCCCGATGTTCATCTCGTCGGCCAAGGGAAAAATGGTGTGGAAGCGCTCTCGCTCATCCGTGAATTTTCGCCGGACCTCGTTTTTCTTGACGTGCAGATGCCTGGGCTTAACGGCTTCGGTGTAATTAAAAAGCTGATGGACCGCAAGGGCAAGCTTCCGCAAATCGTTTTCGCGACGGCGTTTGACAATTACGCCGTGCAGGCGTTTGAAGTGAATGCCATCGACTACGTCTTAAAACCAATCGAGAAAAGTCGCCTGGCCCGCGCCATCCAGCGCGCCAAAAAAGCGCTCGAAGCCGAAGCCTCGCCGAGCGAACGCCTCGAAACGCTGGTCAGCCAGATTGGTTCGGCAAAGGCTCCGCCTGTAAAATTACTCGTTAAGACTCAGCAGCGTCTGTTTCTGGTCGATGCGGAAGACGTGATTTTCGCTTCGATTGAAGACGGAACGATCACCGTCGTGGCGAAGGAAGTGGAAGGCACCTCCAATTACCGCACTATCGAGGAATTGCAATCCACGCTCGAATCCGACGTTTTCTGGCGCGCGCACCGCTCCTACCTCGTCAACATCAACCACATCAAGGAAGTCGTGCCGTGGTTTAAATCCAGCTACATGCTGAAAATGGATGATAAGCGTGCCTCAGAAGTTCCCGTAAGCCGAGCGCAAACCAGGCACCTGCGCGAATTACTGAAGATGTAGGGTCACGTAGGACAGGCTTCAGCCTGTCTGCTTTTGACTTTTCATTTTTCTTCGTTAATTCAAAACCAGACAGGCTGAAGCCTGTCCTACTTAAGTCCCGTCTAATGTGCTAGCATCCCGTCTGCTCACGACACGATGGACTTTTCCCTCAATGACGACCAACGCCTGATTCGAGATACGATCCGTCAATTCATGGAAGCCGAAGTGCGCCCGACAATTCGCGAGCGAGACCGCGAAGAAAAATTTGCCGCCGACGAATTGCGTAAGCTCGGCGAACTCGGCTGCTGTTGCATGTTGATTCCCGAATCCTGGGGCGGTCTCGGCGCAGACACCATTTCCTACGTATTGATGCTCGAAGAAGTCGCACGGGTTGACGCCGCGATGGCCGTGGCACTGAGTGTCACGAATTCTCTGGCCGTATTGCCCGTATACAAATACGGAACCGAAGAGCAGAAACAAAAATATTTATCAGGCCTGGCGCACGGAGAAGTTTTGGGTTCGTTTTGCCTCACGGAACCGCAAGCGGGCTCGGACGCCGCCGCCATCGGCGTGACGGCGATTCACCAGGAAGATAAATATATCTTGAACGGAACGAAATCGTGGGTCACGAATGGCGGAGAAGCGGGCTTGTACATTGTTTTCGCAAAAACAAATCCGGCCGCGGGCACGAAAGGCGTTAGCGCGTTTCTCGTCGAACCGTCATTTCCCGGTTTTCGTGTGGCGCGTTACGAGGATAAGATGGGTCTGCGCACTTCGCGCTCGGCCGAAATCACCTTCACCGATTGCGAGGTGCCGCTAGAGAATCGCCTGGGCGGAGAGGGCCACGGACTGAAGATCGCGCTGGAGCTGTTGGATGGCGGCCGCGTAGGCATCGCGGCTCAAGCTGTGGGCATTGCGCAGGGTGCGTTCGAGGCTTCTGTCACGTATGCGAAAGGGCGCCGCGCATTCGGCACGACCATCGGAGGCTTCCAGGCGATACAATGGATGCTCGCCGACATGCAAACCGAGATCGAAGCCGCGCGAGCGCTGGTGCATCACGCCGCGTGGATGCGTGATACGGGCGCGGCGCGTCTCGGCGCATACGCCTCCCGCGCCAAATTGTTTGCTGGTGAAATGGCCAATCGCGTGGTGTACAAAGCCGTGCAGATACACGGCAGCCTGGGCTATTCGCGCGAATCCGACGTTGAACGTATGTACCGCGACGCCCGAGTCATCACGATTTACGAGGGCACGAGCGAAATCCAACGCATGATCATCGCCCGCGATTTGCTTCAGTAGGGTAGGCTTCAGCCTGTCGCTTTTTTTGTGCACTGAGATCGAAACCAGATAGGCCGAACAGGCTGCGGAAAAAGTATTTATTTTGTCATTCGGAGCGAAGCGAAGAACCTCTCTTCGATCGTAAGTACAACGAAACAAAAGAAAGAGAGATTCTTCGCTTCGCTCAGAATGACAAAACTGCGGGTTTTTTCGCAGCCTTCAGCCTGTGGGTTTTTGTCCTGCTAAATCGAAATTCCACAGTCTGAGGCCTGTGCTACAGGAGTATCGAGACTGGTTGCAAACGCGTAGCGACGAAAGCGGAAGCGAGGAGTCGACAACGAATCATGAGAACAACGCTCAAACTGATGCTTCTGTTTGCGATGTCAGGCTGTGCGTCTGAGGCGCGCGCGCAGGGCACTGTAATTACCGGGGTGGCCCCGGTGCTCGACGGCGGTATCGGTTACTCGTATGTTCAAGCCCGGATCCCGTCGCAAGGCAATCTGTCGATGAAAGGAATTCTCCTCTCCGCAAGCGGAGATTTGAATCCGCATTTTGGAGTGAAAGTCGAAATAGGCTATTCGCGGTCCTCCGATGCGTTTCAGACTGGCCGCGTCGCGGATACTTTGACCTACATGGCCGGACCTGCTTTCTACCCCATTCGTCGCAGTAGATACGATATCCACGTGCATGCGTTGGTGGGCGGAGCGAGAGTAACCGGAGTGACCTTCGAAAACGATGGAACGCTGGTGCGGGGATACGTGAACCACCTCGGCTGGACGGGAGGTGCGGGATTTCAGGTCCGGATCTCTCCGGCAATGGCCATACGGCCGGAAGTTGAGTACGTGCGCACTTCCTTCTTCAATTCAAACGTGGCGTTTCAGGGCCAGACGGACATTCGGACCACAGTCAACCTGATCTACACCTTCGGTCGGCGGCGGGAATAGCGCCCAAGTGTAGGGGCACAGCATGCCGTGCCCCTGCGGTGACAAGGCTTACGCATCCAAGCAAAAATTAATCCTGCTCCCACAAAATAGAAAAAACGCCGGAAGCCTGCAATAAGTTGCGGGCTTCCGGCGTTCGTTAGCTTCAGTTAGTTTTCGAGATGCGATTGCAGCACTTCGCCCGGAAGGCGAACCATGCCCGAAACCGGCGTGCTGTTAAAGCGCGGCGTTTCGACTTTGGTTCGGCCCTTGCTTTCCGGAATGCTGGAGCCGTCCGCTTGCATGCGCTCCATGCGAATGCCCAGCGTGCGCTCGAGGTGAAGCATCTCGGACCGTTGCTCGCGCCCATACAGCGTGGAGGCGACGCCGCTCTTGCCCGCGCGGCCCGTACGGCCAACACGGTGGATGAAGTTTTCCGCGATATCCGGCAGGTCGTAATTGATGACGTGTGCGATATCCTGCACGTGAATGCCGCGGGCAGCTACATCCGTAGCAACAAGAATGCGATAGCGTCCCTGTTGAAAGCCGGTAAGAGCCGCAGTCCGCTGCGATTGCGACCGATCACCGTGAATCACGGCGGCGGCGTAACCATCGCGGATGAGGTTGCGGGCCAGCTTGTCTGTTCCGCGCTTGGTGCGCGCGAAAATCAGGCAACGGCCGGTTTCTTTTCCAAGTAAATGTTGCAGCACTTCGTGTTTGCGGTCGCCGGAAACTTCAAAGGCCTGAACGCGGACATTTTCCGCCGGCTTGAGAATGTTTCCGAACGCGAGACGCACCGGGCTGCGCATGTAATCCTTCACCAGGTTCGCGACGGAAGCTTCGAGGGTCGCCGAGAAGCAAAGCGTCTGGCGTTCCTTCGGCAACACGGCTGCGATCCTGCGAATGGCGGGAAGAAAACCCATGTCCAGCATGCGATCCGCTTCGTCCAGCACCAGAATGTGCAGCGTTTTGAAGTTGAAAAGGTTGCGGCCCAGGTAATCTTCCAGGCGTCCGGGAGTGGCGACGATCACGCGTGCTCCAGCCCGAATCGCTGCGAGTTGCTTGGCCTCGGGCAGCCCGCCCACGACCAGTGCCGCCGGCGGCAATTGCTTCCCGCGCAATGCGTTGTATTGATCCACCACCTGCATCGCCAGTTCGCGCGTAGGAACCAGCACGAGGGCTTCGATGCCCTTCGTCTTCTGCGTCGTCAAACGCTCAAGGATCGGAATCAGGAAGGCCAGCGTCTTGCCTGTGCCAGTCTGCGCGGTGGCAAGAACGTCCTTGCCTTCGAGCGCGACCGGAATGGCCGCAGCCTGAACCGGCGTCGGCGTCGCAAATTTTGCGAAAGCCAGACGCTCCTTTATCGAATTGGAAATCTGTAATTCTGTGAAATTCTGCATGTTTCTATTTTGTCTTTTCTGCTGGCAGAAGCTGTTGCCATACACTCGCACGCTAAGTCAGTGGGCTCTGAAACGAGCCTGCACCCGTGCGGGCACACAACTGGCATGGCCAGTCCTAGTTTTAATTACGCTGAAAACGTACGGATGAAATAAGAGGCGGGGTTATCTCGAAATCTTTCTCTGCCAGAGGAACCACACCAAACAACCGATGTATTAAGCGCAGGGGCACTATACCACATCTTCATCCAAAGTGTTGGAAATAATGATGCAGCGGGAATTTTTCCGGTTTCCCGCCGCATCATTCGTGTCAAAAACAAGATTTCATTAGCTTTTTCGCAATTCCAGCGGCGCCAACAACTTGAAGCGCAGCTTGGTTTCGGGAGCAATCGTGATGTCGCGGGCTCCCGTCAGTGCGGTTCCGGCCGTTCCAGCGCCAGCCCCGGCTCCCGCTCCAATGGCCGCGCCCTTGCCGCCACCCGCCAGTGCACCAATCAAGCCTCCCACGACCGCGCCGCCGCCAGCACCTACCGCCGTGCGCTTGCCCCGCCCTTTGCCGCTCTCCGTGACTTCAGACGCGTTTACCTCGTACTTCTTGCCGTCCACAGTAACGGACGTCAGAGTGACGCTGATCTCCGCATTCCCTTTGAACCGGCCTGCGGATTTGGCGCTGGTGACCTTTCCAACCGCTCGCGCCCCTTTCGGAATTACCACCCGGTCGCCCGAGACTACCGGTTCAGCGAGCGAGGCTTCAAAATGGTCCCCGGTGCTGCTGTCCTTGGAGCTGATCGACTGATCCACGGTGACTTCGACCCCGGTGCCGGCTCTGATTACGATAGGCTTAGGGGCGAACGCATGGGACAGCGGCGACTCGGAATCTTTCTGGCCATTCGACGTAGCTTCGCCGCCGGAGTTAGCGCCCGAGTATGAGGCCGACTGCGCACTGCCCGAAGGTGCACTGCCCGAAGGTGCAGTAGCGGCAGCGGAATTTGAATCCGTGGAGGTGGCAGACTTATTGCAACTCACCACGAACAAAAGACTTATCAGTGCGATATAACGACCTAAGGCCTTATGCCTCATATGCAAAGCTCCTTTTTGGCTTGGGTGGTTGAACCCATGGTACCGAGTGGCTCTCCCGACCGACACCTGATTTTTACCGGACTGTGTCCAACGTCTCACAGGAAATCGCCCAAGCTGCCTTGCGTGCCGCTAAAACAAATGGCACGCTAGGGCCGTCTCTAGCATCCAATATGGGGTTGCTTCCGCCGACCAGAACCGGAAACCGTAGCCAGGAACAAATCTGAGGAGGACACAGTGGCGATCGAAAAGACGATTACCCTCACGCCTGCAGATGTGCATTCAGCCGCGCCAGCTGCGCCTTACAAGCGTCACTCGCGCACACAGATCGCGCTCGCCTTCGGAGTGGCCGCCGTTTCCGATGTGCTCTCTTGGGTGGCCTTGCTACCTCCTTTCGATTGGGTGCTTGATGCGGTTACGGCGCTTGCTCTTTTCATGATTCTCGGCAGGCGCTTGGCGCTCTTGCCCGGCCTCGCGGCAGAAGCCATCCCCGGGATGGGAGTTTTTCCAGTGTGGGTGCTGGTGGTTGCGTCGATCCTCGTCTATGACGGAATCAGGAAACCAGTCCGCGCGTAATTTGGATTTTTTCTTTATGTGGCAAGGCTTCAGCCTGTGCGGGTTTAGACCTTGCAAATACCTAACCCGCACAGGCTGAAGCCTATGCCACATAAACCCGGAACTTGCCCGCCGCGCATGAAACCAGTATTCTCTTCGAGGATTTCTGGAGACTTCCCATGAACAACTTTTCTGGTGCCTTTTCACGGCGAAATTTTCTGGCAGGAGCATCCACATTGGGCGCGCTATACGCGGCCTCAAAATTTGCGCAGCCTCTGCCCGCTCTGGCCGCATCCCCGATTGACGATCCGCGCATCGCGCCGCAGCCCATCGCCGATAAAGGTTTCGCCTCCGTTCGCAAAATTGGGAATGGTTTATATGCCACGCTCGCGGACCGCTCCAAAGGTTTGCAGGCTCGCTGCAACGGCGGTTTCCTCATCGGACGCGACGCCGCGATCATGCTGGAAGGATTTCAGACCACGCTGGGCTCAGCCTTTCAACTGGAAACGCTGCGGTCTGTCACACAGTTGCCCATTCGCGCGACGATCAACACGCACTGGCATTTCGACCACACGCTGGGCAACTCCGTTTACGGCGCTGCAGGAATTCCCATCTGGGCGCATGCCGATGTCCCCGCGCGCGTCACTGCGTATTATCCGAAGTGGCAGGCGCAGGATTTGAATACGTATCTAGTGCCGTGGCAAAAGCGCGTGGCCGATGCAAAAACCGACAGCCAGCGCGAGCACGCGAAGAGCGACATCGAAGGCGTGTCGGGAATGTTTGTGCCGGTGAGCCAGACGGTTCTGGCTCTGCCGAACCATTTGCTGGACCCAGCAAAAATGCCCATGGAAATTGATCTCGGCGGCCTGACCGTCGTCGTCGAGCACTACATCGGACACACGGATACGGACCTGATTTTCCGCGTGCCCGATCAAAACATTATTTACACGGGAGATTTGCTGACCGGCGGCCAGTACCCCGTGAACATCAATGGCTATCCTTCGAAGTGGCGCGAAACCCTCGCAAAATTTGCCGCCTTCGACAAGAGCACTTTGTTTGTCCCCGGCCATGGCCCCGTCATGGGCCAGGAAGGCGTCGCCGAAATCCGCTCCTGCTTCGACGACCTCGCCGAACAAGCTCAAAAATCCTACAAAGCCGGCGTCCCCGTCGAAGATGCTGCCGAGCGCTACGTGGTCCCCGATAAATTCAAAAATTATCGCCAGTTTTCTTGGGGCTTCTGTATTACCCGCACCTACGAACAGTTTTACGCCGAGTGGTCCGGCAAACCGGTAAAG
>DASRQU010000001.1:0-21469 GCA_035696345.1 Candidatus Acidiferrales bacterium | reverse complement strand
TTTGGGCGGCGGCCTTAGTGTGGATCGTCGACCGCCAATTCGTAAAAGCTTCCGCTTGGATGTTCGCAGGCGCCGTATTGTCTTGCTTCGGCGTGATTCACGCGTACCGTATAACCCCCCAAGGCATAGAGAATCACCTCGAGCTATGCGGCTGCCGCGACGTTCCTGCTTATTTGCCACGCGTATGCAACTAACAATCCAGGTGCGTTTTTGAATTCAGACGTGCAGGACTAGGCTGGATTTCCGGCAGATCCCTCCATTTCACTTCGCAGCCTGCATCCCCGCCGATTTGTAAGCCGCTACCGCCTCGGGCGATGCTAAAAATTTCAGCAGCGCTTTGGCGGCTTCCGGATTTTTCGAATGCGTGGAGATGTAACCGACCAGCGGTGTCCATGGCGCAACCTCATTGGGCAACACGCCCACGATGTCGATTCCGGGATCGGACATTTCACTCACGAACGTCATGGCGATTTCCGCCTCGCCATTTGCCACCATGGACGAAACCATGTTCCCGCCGCCTGCTCCTCCAGGTCCTGCTCCTCGAATGCGCCTCAGCTTCGGCTCAATCTGGTCGTCAATGCCAAGTTTTTTAAACATCTCATTCAGCGTCACTCCCGCGGCCGCACCGGTCGCCGCGTCCGGGCAGACGATGGATTTAGCTGAAAGCAACATCGTTTTTACCGCTGCGGCGGATGAAATGTCGGGCTTGGGCGCCCCTTTTTTTACGGCCACTCCCACGGCAACGGAAGCAAGCGGCGTTGCGGTACTTTCCACTACATTGCCGGACGCGATGACTTCCGCCAGCGGCGGCTGCACGATCGGTACATCAAACACATCGCCGCTGATCACTTGCTTCTTCGATCCGCCGCCTGAGCCGAACGTGGGATTCACCTTGTATCCCGTCTTTTTCTCGAATGCAGGGATAATTTTCTCGATGGGAGCGCGAATCCCCCCCGGCGCAATCAGCGTAACTTCCGTTTGCGCAAACACGGACAGGGAAACGCTCAACAGGATTACAACGGCGGCGAAAGGCAGAAGGATTCGTCTCATGTCTCGAACTCTCCGATTCTTAGCTTGGTGTCCAATTCTGGCGGAGCGCGCCAGTGGTTGGCGGGAATTGTTACATTAAACGCGTGTCGGCACAACAAGCTCCCCCAAGGATCCCATACAGGAAAATATCAGCCAACCAATTGGCAGATTTCGACAACCAACTGAATAGGACTGTCCGCACTCAGTTACCGCGCACTGGCCCTGAGCATTGCGAGATGTGCACGAGGATTATGTTCTTCCAATCGCGTTGCCAGACCGGAAAACTCACCCCGTGATTTGCTCAGTTCAGTCAGGGAGGAATCGATATGCCACGCCCCACACTCATGCGCTCGTCAAAATTGCCAAAATTGGAAATAGGAGTAGAAGACAAAACGATTTTGTCCTTTACGCCCCTTCGGCTTTCCCGATCATTTTTTCTTGCCCTACTTACTTTCGGCGTGATGGCGTTCCTTGCCGCGCGGCCGGCGCGGACCCAGGAATCCGCTCCCTCCGTCGATGGAGCGGTTCACATGGTGGTCACCGTGGAACCTAAGCACGGAACCCAGATCCCCACGATCTCGAAGGACGACATGATGGTCAATCAGGGCCATGATCGACTTTCCGTAATCGGCTGGACTCGTGCCACGGGCGATAGTGCAGGACTATCGCTCGCGATCCTGATCGACGAAGGCGCAGGTTTCAGCTTGGGTCCCCAGTTAAACGATCTTCGGCGGTTCATTAACGAGCAGCCGCCTTCTACGCTGATCGCTGTAGGTTATATGCAAAACGGAACAGTAAACGTCGCAGCTGATTTCACCAAGGATCACGCGGCTGCGGCGAAAGCTATTCGCCTTACGCAAGGATATTTTGGCGCAGAAGGCAGTCCCTACCTTTCGCTATCCACCTTTATTAAGGGATGGCGCACGAATTCGCCCATGATACGACGCGAAGTCCTGATGATCACCTCAGGGATCGACAATGTCTATATGGGCACGATCGATAACCCTTACGTGGACGCAGCCATTCAGGATGCCCAGTGTGCCGGAGTTGTGGTTTTTTCGATCTACACGCCGAGCGCTGGCCACATGGGTCACAGCTATTACAGAACGAACTGGGGTCAGAATTACCTTTCCGAGCTTTCCGAGATGACGGGAGGCGAAAGCTACTATTTGATGGGACCCCAGGCTCCGATTTCCTTTTTGCCGTATCTCACAAAACTAAATGAGCAGTTGACCGATCAATTTTTGCTTTCGTTCGTACCCAAGCCGGAGAAAAAAGGCGGACTGCAATCCGTGAAAGTGACGAGCGAAATTCACGACGTCGATTTCCTGCACCAGGAGAAAGTCTGCGTCCCACCCGCCGCTAAGGACTAAGAGCATTTTGCTTACAATTCAGGGGATCTGGACTGTAGCGCGCGCTCTGCACCGTCCGACGTGAACGTTTTCGTTTAACGCGTCCTTCGGCACAGGAGTGGCCCTTTTCCATCGCAGCCCGCCGCGTCACCTAGCCGCCCGAAGCATCCACTCTGCCCGGATTATGATAAGGTAGTCCCACAAAAACTTATCCTCAGGAGACACCGAGATGAAAGTTGGCGTCGCGGGACAAGGCGCGTTCGGACAAAAGCACCTCGAAGGCATCGCCAAAATTCCAGGAATCGAAGTCATCACGTTGACGGGCGGAAACCAGGCCTCCACGGAAGAGGTTGCGAAGAAATTCAATATTTCCCACTGGACAAACGACCTCGCAGAGAGTCTCAAGCAACCCGGGCTCGAAGCGATGATTCTCGCGACGCCCACGCAAATGCACGCCAAGCAAGGCGAACAGTGCATGCGCGCGGGAAAACATGTGCAGATCGAAATTCCCATCGCCGATACGCTTGCGGACTCCGAGCGCCTGGTAAAAGTGCAAAAAGAAACCGGCGTCATCTGCATGGGCGGGCACACGCGCCGCTTCAATCCCAGCCACCAATATGTCCATAAAAAAATCAATGCGGGCGAACTAAAAATTCAGCAGATGAATGTGCAGACCTATTTTTTCCGCCGCACCAATATGAATGCGGCCGGAAAACCGCGCAGTTGGACGGACCACCTCCTGTGGCATCACGCCTGCCACACGGTCGACCTTTTTCAATATCAGACGGGCGAACTCGTTTCCGAGTGCTATGGGGTGCAGGGACCAACGCACCCGGAACTTAAAATAGCCATGGACATGGGTATCGTGATGAAAACGCCTTGCGGAGCGATCTGCACGTTATCCCTCTCCTTTAATAACAAAGGTCCGCTGGGGACATTATTCCGGTACATCTGCGATAACGGAACGTACATCGCCCGATATGACGACCTGCTGGACGGCGACGAGAACAAGATTGATGTATCGAAAGTGGACGTTTCGATGAACGGCATCGAGTTACAGGATCGCGAATTTTTCGCGGCGATCAAGGAAAAACGCGAACCGAACGCCAGCGTTGCGCAGTGCTACACCGCGATGCAAGTGCTCGATCGCATTGAACAATTCATGCACTCCGCAAGCAAGGCCAGCACGTAGGATGCAGGTTTTATTTTAGAATCCGCGCGGGTACAATAATTCGGCTAAGGGATTTTGTTTCTCGCGAGGCGCAACGTTTTGGGATTTTCGGCACACCGCTCCCAGATCGCGCTGAGCTGGACTCCCCTTATTGTAATTGCAAATAGAGCTAACTTATAAAATCTTTGCTGAAAGCAATTATACAGATTGAAATTAAATTTCCAGGTGCGTCGATCATTTCTGAACTGCTGGAACACCTGAATTGAGGATAGAGAATGGACGGAACCACGGCAACTAGTACAAAGATTTTGAATTTTATTAGCGGCAGCTGGACGGAGTCAAAGTCCCAGGAATGGAAAGATGTAATTAATCCCGCGACCGGCGAAGCCATCGCCTCGACGCCGCTCTCCACCGCTTCCGAAGTAAATGCGGCGGTAGAGTCGGCAGCCATCGCGTTCCGCGAATGGCGCCGCACGCCCGCGGAAGACCGCATTCAGCCTCTCTTTAAGCTGAAAATGTTACTGGAAGATCATCTCGATGAACTGGGCCGCATCATCGCACGCGAAAACGGAAAAACGTTTACCGAGGGCAAAGCCGAATTGCGCCGGGCAATCGAAAATGTGGAAGTCGCTTGCGGCATCCCTACGATGATGCAGGGTTACAACCTCGAGGATGTAGCGCGCGGCATTGACGAAATGATGATCCGCCAGCCACTCGGAGTCGTTGCGGCCATCACGCCGTTTAATTTCCCGGGCATGATTCCCTTCTGGTTTATGCCCTACGCGATTGCCACCGGGAACACGTTTATTCTAAAACCGTCCGAGCGCGTACCGCTTACGATGGTCCGCGTGTTTGAACTGCTCGAAAAAACGGGACTGCCCAAAGGCGTTGTTACGCTGATCAACGGCGGCAAAACCGTGGTCGACGCGTTAATCGACCACCCGAAAGTTCGCGCGATCAGCTTCGTCGGCTCTACGCCAATTGCAAAATATGTATATTCGCGTGCCGCTGCCAACGGCAAACGCGCGCAGTGCCAGGGCGGCGCGAAAAATCACGTGATCGTGTTGCCCGACGCTGAAATGAAAATGGCCACGCAGATCATCAATGACAGTGCATTCGGTTGCGCCGGCCAGCGCTGCCTCGCTGTCTCCGTTGCCGTTACCATCGGCGACGCGCAGAAAACATTCCGCGATTCGATCACAGAAGCAGCCGCCGCCCTGAAAGTGGGAGACGGATTGGATGACGGCGTACAAATGGGCCCGGTCATTACCTCGCAGAGCAAGTCGCGGATCGAATCGCTCATCGGCGTCGGCGAAAAAGAGGGAGCAAAAGTAATCCTCGACGGGCGCAACGCAAAAATTCCAAAACACGAAGGCGGAAATTTTCTGAAGCCCACGATCCTCGACGGCGTTCCCGCCACCAGCGAACTCACGGACACGGAAATCTTCGGCCCCGTCTTGAGCTTGGTCCATGCCCGGGATATGGACGAAGCGATCGCGTTCCTCGAGCGCAGCCCGTTCGGCAATCAGGCTTCACTGTTCACCTCCAGCGGCTCGGCCGCGCGCCGCTTCCGCTATGAAGCCCCAGCAGGCAACATCGGCATCAACATCGGCGTAGCCGCCCCTATGGCCTATTTCCCGTTCACCGGGTGGAAAGGCAGCTTCTTCGGTGACATGCACGCACAAGGTCGCGATGCCATCGAATTCTATACCGACAAAAAAGTAGTAATCGAGCGCTGGGGCGACCAACACAGCCGCAAGTTCTAAATCCCACAACGCTGCTTGATGAAGTCGGCTCGGGTGCCGCACTCGTGCGCTCTCCGCAAGGGCGCGGTATTTTATTATTGCAGATCGATTGAATTTAAATCATTCATCTGTCGCTCGACTCCTGCCATGTAGAATCACGTAGTAATCAACCTGGACTCATTAGCATTTAAGAGTGACAGTTTTTTAGTCTCCACCCCAACGAGGGAAACAATGCCTACCTCCCATAATTTCCTTGCGCATAGTTCCATGTTTTCTCCCGCGCCGCAAAATGTTCTTCCATCCGGCGGAAAGAAAAAAGTAATTTACGATCAGGATCACCGCGGGCCGCTTTCCACTGACACAGTCGCAACGCTGATGCTGCTGCAAGCGGACAACATTGAACTGCTCGGAATCTGCACCGTGAGCTGCGATATGTGGGCCAAGCAGGAAACGGCCTACGCGCTTCGTCTGCTTGAACTTATGGGCCGCACCGAAATTCCGGTTTTCATGGGCGCGCAAGAACCTCTGCTGAACACGAAAGCGGAAGCGCAACTGCGCTACCAGATGTTTGGCTCCCGCTCGCTCGGGAACGAAGGCTACCTGGGCGCCTTCGCGAAAGATGCCGCGGGCCGCGATGAACTTGCTCCTCTTCCACTTCCCTACAATCGCTTCGCGCAGATCAAAGCGCAGCCCGAACCTGCCGCTGACTTCATCATTCGCACGATTCGCGCAAACCCGAATGAAGTCACGATTTATTGCGGTGGCCCCATGACGAATCTCGCGCTGGCCGTGATGCTTGCGCCGGATATCGTGCCGATTACCAAGGAGGTCATCTTCATGGGCGGCGGCCTCCATCATTCCACCAGTTCCGTAAATGTTTATTTTGACGCGGAAGCAGCCAAGATCGGATTTCGCGCCGGCTGGCCGAAATTCACTTTGGTCACCACGGATCTCGCCGAGCAGGTGCACATGCAGGATGACGGCAAGGTCGACGCGATTGTCGAGCGTGCGCAATCACCCATCGCGGATCTATTTCGCGAGTACGAGCAGAAACCGCAGCGCGCCAATCCACAGCGCCGCTCTTTCCGCATGCCCGATGAGATGATGGCCGCGCACGTGATCGATCCGAGCATTTTTACGGACTATGACGACATGTTTATTGACATTGTGACGCACAACGACGGCCACTACGGAGACACGTCGTTCTGGAGCGCCAACTGGAAAAGTGAAAATGGTGAACTCGCAGGTCAGAATGCGCCTTCGCTCAAAGCGGGACGAGTGCAAGTCCTGAAGGGCATCGACAAAAAACGCTTTCGCGAATTGTTCATAGATTTAATGACCAAGCCGATCCGGTTTAAGTAGGACAGGCTTCAGCCTGTCAGGTTTAGATTTCGCGAGGACTGGATTGTCGCAGCTTCAGCAAAATTCAAAAGAAGACAGGCTTAAGCCTGTCCTACGAAAAGCGAGCTTCCATGAGCACAACACGACGCGACTTTATTAAAACAGTCGGAGCCGCGATCGCCACGACGCAAATTGCGCCGAGTATCGCGGATGCCAAGCCTCCCGCAGAAAAGCGCAAAGTCATCTACGATCAGGATAACTACGGCCCGTTCGGCACCGATATTCTAGGCACGCTGATGATGCTGCAAGCTGACCACATCGACTTGCTGGGAATCACAATGGTGACAGGCGACGCGTGGATGAAGCAGGAAATGGCCTACACGCTGCGCCTGCTGGAGATGATGGGTCGCCCGGAAATTCCAGTGTATCCGGGGGCGGAATTCCCGATGCTCAATACGAAAGAAGAATGGCAACTGCGCCAGCAACTCTACGGCGGCCACCGCATGGATCCGTGGATGGGCGCATTCAATCGCGCGAGCGGCGGACCGGATGAAGTTACGGCCCTGCCAGCACCCTACGGTCGCTTCGCAAATGTGCAGCCGCAACAAGAGCATGCCGCGCGTTTCATTGTGAAAACGGTGCGCGGCAATCCGGGCGCGGTGACGATCTATGCGGGCGGCCCGTTAACCAATATTGCCCTCGCCATTGCACTCGCGCCGGACATTGTTCCTCTGGTGAAGGAAATTGTGGTAATGGGCGCGGGCTTTCACGAGTTCACCAATTCGTTCAACATGTTTTTCGACCCGGAATCCGCGCGAAAAGTTTTGCGCGCCGCGTCGTCGAAATGCAGCCTCGTAAGCGTAGACATTGCCGAGGAGATTCACGAGAGCGATGAATTCGCGCCCGGACGCAAAATGATCGAAGAAATTGTCGCTCGCGCATCGAGCCCCGTTTCCGATCTTTTCCGCATCCACGCGTTAGAACCGTTGAGAGCAAATCCGACCAAACCACTTTTTCGCATGGCGGATGAAATGGCGGCCGCGCAAATTCTCGATCCCAGTCTCTTCACGAAATCAGAACAAATGTACGTCGATATCTGCACGACGCCCGGCCCGCGCTATGGCGATGCTATGTTTTGGCCAAAAAATTGGCAGGAAGTTCCCGAAGCCGGACGAAATGTGAGCGCCGCGGACAGGCGCGTGTTTGTTGATCCGAGCCAGTTTTATCTGGGCCCGCCGCCCTCAGCAGGCGTGGTAAACGTGTTGCAGGAAATCGACCACGATCGCTTTAAAAAACTTTTCGTCGAGCTGATGATCAAGCCGCTCCGCAAATCATGAAGAACAATCTAAAATAGCGGCGGCTTTCATGGCGCTAACGTCCCGCCGGTGGGTTTTATCATCGTAGGCGCGCAAAAATCGTCCGGCAAGGTGCCGGCGCCACGAAAGCTCCACATCACTCGCGCAATTCATAGCCGGCGACTTATGCTCTGGCGGCTTTGGTTACGCGCGCCGTCAAGTTAAATGCCTCGGCCAGCAACTGATACGACCTCTGCCGCGCCTCGTAATCGTGCATCACAGCAATCACCATGAGTTCCGAAATCTTCACGGCACTAGCAAGCCGCGAAAGTTCGTCGCGCACTTGTTCGGGCGCGCCAACCACATAGCGCGGCCATTCGCCGCCTCCGCGTACGACGGGATCCGTTTCCATCGCCACGGATCCAAGTTCCCCGATGGCCTGCTCGGGCGTTGGCACCGGAAGCCGCTTCCCCTGCAGCCGTATCCGGCGAATGTGCAATTGCGTGCTGGTGTACAGTCGCTTCGCTTCGGCTTCCGTGTCCGCGCAAATCACTCCGAGTGCGATCACAGCACGCGGCTCTGCTAACTCCTTCGACGCCTGGAAATGGGAGCGGTAGTTTTCCAGCGCGCCGGGCGTTTCTTCGGGCGTGATGAAATGCGCGAATGCATATGGCAATCCCAGCTTCGCCGCAGCGGACGAACTCCATTGGCTCGAACCAAGCAGCCACACTTCCGGCGCGCCGGGCATGTCCGGCGAAACTTTTATGCGCGCAAAAGGATGATCGGACGGAAAAGTGTGGTGCAAAAATGCCAGCAACTCCAGCAACTGCTCGCCAAAATCATCGTTCTGCGCGCGGTCGCTGCGATCGCGCCGCAACGCGAAAGCTTCCAAGCCGCTTCCTCCGGGAGCGCGCCCAATTCCCAGGTCGATGCGTCCCGGATACATCGCATGCAGCATGCGAAAGGTTTCGGCAACTTTTAATGGGCTGTAATGTGGTAGCAGAATGCCGCCGGAGCCGATCCGGATCCCGGAAGTCTCCGCGCCGATTCTGGCAATTAAAATCTCAGGCGCGGGGCTCGCCAGTGTCACGATGGCGTGATGTTCCGCGATCCAGTAGCGCTCATAGCCCAGGCGATCCGTGAGACGCGCGAGCTCGACCGTGTTGCGCAGCGCGTCCGCGGGCGTGTAGCCGTCCGACACGGGAGATTGGTCAAGCACCGAAAGTTTTAGCATCGCCTCACTTCTGTTCTGAGCGAAAGTCTTTGGTTTCTGTGTCCGAAAATCACGATCTGAAGCGCGCCTCATAATTCAACTTT
This sequence comes from Candidatus Acidiferrales bacterium, assembly GCA_035696345.1. Lineage (GTDB taxonomy): Bacteria > Acidobacteriota > Terriglobia > Acidiferrales > UBA7541 > Palsa-360. The sequence goes on along the minus strand of DASRQU010000001.1, from coordinate 12,219 downwards.
TTACAGAGTCAGACCGACGGCATTTCAAACAATTCGCGCCGCGTCTTTACCTCTTCATCCGTCAGCCGCGCGTCATAAATGGACCGGGGTTCGATCGTTCGCGCAATCAGCGTGGCCGTCCCCACCGCAACTATCAATGGCAAAACAAACGACCGGTATTGCCCCGTCAGTTCCATCAGCAGAACGATCGTCGAAATGGGGCCTTGAGTTGTTGCCGCGAGAATCGCACCCGCTCCAATGACGGCAAATAATCCAGGCGGTACACCCGGCCAAACAAAGGACCACGCATATCCCAAAACTCCCCCGAGCATGGCTCCCACGGTCAATGTAGGCGTAAACAATCCGCCCGGCGACCCGCTTCGCGTGCACATCACAATCGCGAGAGGCTTGAGCGCCAGAATCGCCAGCAACAAAACCGGCGCAGCTTGATTCGTAAACGCGAGCTGCGAAATATCTCTCCCGTTGCCAAGTACCTGCGGAAACCAGATCGAAACGGCTCCGAGCAGGGTAAGCACCACAACTGGAGCGAGCACGCGTTGCCAGCCTCGCGGCTTGCTGCGATCCGCCCAACTCACCGCGCGGACATACCCGACAGAAACCACGCCCGCGATCGGCCCCATCAGCAGCGCCCATAGCACGACCGACGCGGAACTCGCATAGGCCGGAATAACATAAGTTACTGCGTCCGGCAGCGCCAGCCATGCCACCGCCGATGCAATCAGCGCGGTGAAAAGTGCCGGCAGCACATATCGCAGCGCCAGCTTTCCGCGCATCACTTCCAGCGCGAATAGTGCCCCGCCAAGCGGCACACCGTACGCTGAGGCCATGCCCGCGCCCGCGCCGCATGCCACGAGCAAACGCCGCTGCTCGTCCGACAAACGCTCTTTGTCCGAAAAAAAATTGGCGAACACTGCGCCCGCTTGTTTGGGCGCGCCCTCCCGCCCCAGAGACACGCCCATACCCACAATGATTACGGAAAGCACGGCGCTGCCCAAGGTGCGCAACGCCGGCATGCGACCCGCGTGGAACCATATCGCAGCCGCCGTGTCGATTCCGTTTCCACTGGATAGCTGCCGCAGAATAATTTGACCGACTCCGGTAAGCAGGCCTGCTCCCAGCAAGATAAGAACATGGCGCGACGTACTCGAATGCTCGACAGCTTGCAAAAGATCTGTGCCGGAACCGTGCCAGGCGAGGCGCTGAACCGCCTCCAGCAACCTCGTGAGCGCCGCCGCACCTGCCCCCGTGCCTATGCCTGTAAGCACAACCGCCAGCCAAAAATGCAAGGCGCCAGGCCGCATTAATGTGGATGGAATCGCTTGGCCGCCGGATGGTAATGGATTAGAAGAACTGGTCAACGAATCTCGACTTTCGTGTTCCTGGAAATCCTAAAGCTTTCCGCTAGCTTTGCAAATACCAAGATTCCCGATGACCGCGGAACTCTGTTAATGGACGTAATAACCATTTTTCGACAGAATCGTGTAATCACGTCCTTTTTTCCCAAACGAAGAAGCCAGGCGAACATCGAGTTTGTGCGGCTTTCCACCCGCTCCATTCGCCGATGTGTAATACCCCAGCGTGTAGCGCGTTTTAATACGCTGAATCAGCGCGCTGAAAACAGCGTCGAGATTCGCCACGTCTTTCACGTCGAATTCTTCGCCGCCCGTGGCGTCCATCACCTTGCGTATGTTTACGAGGCCGGGGATCATACTGGCGGCCATCATCGTCGCGGGAGGATTGTATCCGGGAATTTTCAAATTATATAAAACGGCGTCGGAGGCGATCGCTTCGGTCACGATGTCCCGGGTTCCCTGCCCGCCCGCATCCGTGCCCACATCGTCGCTAATCAGAATAATCACGCGGCGGCCATTCGGGGGCTGCTTGAGAAGATACTCGGCCGCAGAAAATATTCCGTCGTTGATGTTGGTCGCGCCGCGCGCCTCGAACGTGTTGATCTGTTCCGCAATCGAATTTTTATCTTTCGTGAGCGCGCGGCGCATCTGCGCTTCCGTGGAAAACGTGAAGAGCGCCACCTCGTCTTCGGGCTTAAGCGCGCCGAGAGCGATCTTTGCGGCGTCCCGCAACGGCGCGAGGAACGGTTCAATTGAGTCGCTCAAGTCCAACACGAGCGCCACATTCACAGGCAATTCGTCGCGGCTGAAGACATCGAGCTTTTGCAACGCGCCGTCCTCGCGCACTTCAAAGTCGTCTTTCTTCAGCGTGGACATAATCTGTCCGTCCTTCGTTTTCACCGTCGCGTCCACTACCACGAGATTTACGTCCACGCGAATCGTGCCCTGATCTTGTGCTAGCGCGGAAGCCGCGCTCGCGAAAGCAAGGAAAAACGCAACGCCGGAATACTTCCACTGGAACCACCTGGATTTAGCCATCAACTTTGTTCGAGACTCCCTTCGTTCAACAAAGGCACGCGCTCAACGCAATCTTCTGTAGCGGCCGCCTTTAGCCGGCCATCTTCCCCCAATGCTCGCCTCAAGGCGGATGCTACAACACCGCGAACGCTATTCACTGTATCGATGCCAAATAGCCCACGCAAGTCGCCTGAGCCGATTAACGCCGGGCCGCGTCTAACAATGGGCACGTTCCGTCGCGGTCCGTACCCGATTGCAATCACCGTACGAAATAAAGCATGCGGTCCGTACGCAAAATTGAATATGATGCAAGCGAGGTATCCTAGAACCTATGGCGTCTGCGACGGCCATCCCAGACCAGCAAGCGAAGGACAAATCTCTCCTTTACGCTGCAATCATAATCGTTATCGGATTTTTGGCCACCACGCTGGCGCAGCCCCAGGTTCTTGGTCGCATCCCGATTCAAAATTTATTGAAGAACGAACTGCACGTGGACCGCGCAGCCAACGCTGCATTTTTCTTTTGGATGGGCATGCCGTGGTATTTCAAGCCGTTTTTCGGAATCATCACCGATGCATTCCCGCTGTTTGGCAGTCGCCGGAAAAGCTACATGATCATCGGCGCAACGCTGGGCACGATCTCCTGGGCCATGCTTTACTTCACCCCGCATCAATACAGCAAGCTACTTTGGGCTTGCGTTCTGATCAATCTTTTCATGATGGCGACGAGTACGGTAGTAGGCGGCTACATGGTAGAAGCCGCGCAAGCTAGTTCGGGTTCGGGGCGCCTGACTTCCGTGCGTAATGCCGTCGAACAATTTAGCGTCCTTTTTGCAGGTCCCGCGGCCGGATTTCTCGGAAGTGTCGCGTTCGGCTTTACGACGATGTCCTGCGGCGCAATATTATTTCTGATTGTTCCGGGCGCCGTCTGGTTTCTTCATGAGCAGCGCAAAAGTTTCCCCGCCAAGGAACTTTTTGATCAGGCCGGCAGGCAATTAGTAAAAATCGGAAATGCCAAAAATATGTGGATTGCGGCCGGCTTCATGGCGCTGTTTTACTGTGCGCCGGGTTTAAGCACCGCAATTTTCTACAAGCAACAGAACGATTTGCATATGGCCACGCAGGCGCAGGGATTGTTGCAATTCCTGAGCGGGTTGTGCGGCGTGCTGGCCGCCGCGCTGTACGGCATCTACGGAAGCCGGCGGTACACGCTGCGAACGCTGCTGTTGTGGAGTGTCGCGCTCGGCACGCTCGCGAATTTCGGATATTTGTTTTACACCTCGGTGTGGCACGCCCGGCTCATCGAAAGCTTCAATGGCTTTGGATACACGATGGCCGAAGTTGCGATGATGGATCTTGCCGTGAGGTCCACACCTTCGGGAAGCGAAGGCCTGGGCTTTTCGCTCATGATGAGCGTTCGGAATTTCACGCTATTTGGCAGCGACTGGGCAGGCTCCAAGCTTCTCGAGACGTATCATTTGCAGTTCAATACCCTGGTGCTGGCTAACGCCGCCACTTCGTTTATCGTGATTCCGTTAGTACTTGTTCTCCCCTCGATCATCGTAATGACACGCGATGCCCAAGCCAAAAGCGCCGACGTCGAGCTTTCCGCCGCGCCCGCGCGCGCCGTACAAGAATAAATATTTATTCGTTATGCGGCCTGGGCTTCAGCCTGTGGAATTTAGTCCTTGCAAGGACCTTCCATCCAGGCTGAAGCCCAAGCCAACATAAACCGAATTAAATTTAATTTTTAGATGGAACGAACGATTGAACTTTCCATTGGGTTTCGAGGGGAATTCGACTGAAATTTTTTCCCGCGCGCGGTAATTTCTGTGCGGCGGCCGGGCTGCCCGCACACGCTTCTCTATACGCACCCGCACGCACGGCGCTGTACGCCAGCAAACTTACCGCATACAGGTTAGGCGACCAAAGCAGAATATACGTCAGCCGCGAAGTATCCGCATTGGCGACGGCCACCCACACCGGAATACAAAGTAATACGCACCCGATCCGCATCAAAGAGTCCATTTTCTTGCCGTACATCACAGGGACCAGAAGAATCGTATATCCCAGCCAGCTGATCGGGCCTGCAATGAGCGCCGCCAGTATTCCGATTTCCGAGGTGTAGAGGGCATCCGGTTTGGTGATGAAGATCCACAGCGTCGCTGCCGCCAACAAGATAATCGTCAGTACGAACCCGACCTGCGGAATTCCGGCCCGCGAACTGAACGCGAGCAATGACGCGTTTCCCGGCAATTCATACCCGTTGAATCCGCGGCAGGCGATAATCCATTCGCGGTAAATCCCCCACCCCTGTAGAAATAATGGAATGGCGGAGAGCAATGCCGTCGTCGCAAATGCGGTGAAGCCAATCTTTTTTGACCTGCCGACGACCAGGAGTCCTGGCCAAACCATAAAATTTGGCTTAATCGCACAAATGATTCCGATCGATATTCCCGCAATCAGCCAGTTTTGGCTGCGCAGTGCCATCCAGGCCACCGAGGTGCAAAGCAGCAGAACCATATAAATTTGCCCGAGATGAAAGGTGTACCAGACAGATCCCAGAGCGAGAATCCACAGGATTCGGATTCGCAGTTTCTCCGCAGGATACATTTTTAAAATCAGTAAAACGGATGCGATAAAAAGCGCCACGGAAATGGCAACCCAAACGATGTAACTCCGATCCGGAGTGAGGCGCGCGAGCACGCGGAACGGGTATAGCACAACAGGGGGATTTAGGTTAATTGCCTTGACCGTGGCCCCCTGCAAAGGAGTGCCGAGTCCGTGCCGGTCAATGTCTTTCGTGTGATAGACGAGTGCATTGTCACGATACGGATTGACGTGTAAGTTTGCGAGGAGCGCCGATCCGTACAACGATCCATAATCCGTCAACTCGTGCTGGGATCCGAAGTTAAAACTGGCGGGGGCTTGATAGGAAAGCAACAGTAACAGAGCCGCGGCGCAGAACCAGATACAAACTCCGGCAATCTGTTTGTGCCACGGGGCCGCGCTGCGAGACGCGAAAAATTCTTCTGGGTTAATCTCCGCGTTCAAAATCTGTTTAATATTTTTGTTTAGCACTAGGGGACCCGTCCTCCACCACCTGCACCGCGGAAAATTCCGCCATATCCGCCAGCCAGGCCTGAAGCCATATCAGTTCACGAGCATCCACAAGTTCCAACTTTGCTAGTTCTTCGTAGCACAACAGAAGATTCTCCGGAATATCCTCCACCGCGGACTTCAGAGGAAGTTTTTCAAAGCGCTCCGCGATCGTGCGGTTGTTCAAGTATCCGGAAATCTCATCCTTGAAATCGCGCATGAGGTTATGCGCATTTCGCTCCTGGTACACGGTAGACGAGTGGAACAGCAGATTCCAGCCCGCGGCCCAGGCAATTCTTTGCGCCACAAACCCGCGCCAGATATCGGTCATGCGAATGGAGCATGTTCCGGGCAGATACAAAAGCGGAAACGCGTCGCGCCACCATGTTGTATTTTGACTGTTGAACGGGCACCACGAATTCGCGGCCAGCGCCAGGCTCTGCCGCTCGTCGAAATCGATGGGCAGCGGATTGATCAGCCTGTAAATCGCGTCCACATCCGGATCACCGTTGCAAAGCCCCTGCTGAATCGGGCAATCGGCGTCTTCCAAAGGCAAATTTGCCAGAGAAGGCGACGCCTGCCGCACGGAGTCGAGCGGAATCCCCCGGGGCCAGATATTCTCGCTGGAATAATACGAATAAACATTCACCCAACCGGCGTTCTTCAGCACCTGCACGCGCTGCGTGCGCTGACGCTCGTCCCAGAAGCCCGCCAGCGGATAATTGTCATCATCGCTTTCGATAATGATCTCCGCGCCCTTCGCGATGGATGCCAGATAGCCAATATTTTTGCGCGCGTAGTGCCGCAGCGGAGCCACCGCGGCAAACTGAAAATCCGTTTTAAGCTGACGCTCAACGGAATAGTAATCGCACCCATCCAACGCGAAATCCGCAGGCGTGATGGAGTCCCCGATAACGGTGAAGTCGATTCCTCGTTGTTTACTTCCCTCCGCGAACTCGTGCATGGGCCGCGTAGGTGCTGAGATCGTCGTTATAACCAGGCTGGTCTTCACTATGTCCTCTCAGTTGGTCGGAAATCCGCATCGCGAACAAACGTCCCAGCTGGCGAAACGCATCGGTAATGGCGCTAGATTTCATCCGCGGGCTGGGCGACTTGTAGTGAATGGGGACCTCGACTATTTTCAGATTTCTGCAATACACCTTAATTTCTGTTTGGAAAAAGTGGGCCCGCGATTGAATTCCGCGGTCCAGAATGAGCTTCATGGCTGTTCGCGAAAACATTTCAAACCCGCTCGTCATGTCCGCGAGCCGCGTCCCGAGCAGAAAATTAGAAAGCACAGTTCCCATGCGGCTCACGAAATAACGCTTCGAACTCCCCTCTGTGATTTGCCCGCCGCTCATGAAGCGGCTGCCGAAAACGCAGTCGTATCCTTTTTCCATCGCGTCAAAAAATTGCGGAATATCTTCGGGCTGATGGCTAAATCCCGCGTCGATCTCCAGTATCCAGTCGGCTTCGAGGGCCATGGCTTCCTTGTAGCCGCGGATGTAAGCATCCACGGCGCAGCGGTTTTCTGGCGCCCATACCACCGAGACCTGAGGATTGGTTCGCGCAAGGTCCTCGAGGACGTCTCTCGTGTTATCCGTGCTGGCCTTGTCTATAACTGCCAGGAACGTCAGCGCTTGAAATCCCACGCATTGGTTCAGTGTGGCCAACGCAAAGGCGGCTGCGTTATCACCTTCGTTGGCCATCGGGCAAACAACGGCCAGCCGTTTTGCCCACCGTTTGAGTCCCGGTTCAATGTTCGGAGGCTTCGTATTCATAAGAGTTGGGCTCCTGACCAGTTGTGCACGCCCGTGACAGTCGACATGGTCTGACCTCCTCCAAGTAGCAATTCGGAAGCCAGACTTACCCATGTGTTTTCATTGACATAGCGCCGCCCACCCGATCCACTGTCACTTCCTTCTGACTTACAGCAGGATGGCATGTGCCCATTTAGAGACACCAAAAACGGTGGTTTTTATGGCATTTTCAGCGGTTTACGTCGGCGGGCCGGGTCGAGGACACAAAAAAGCGGGTTTGAGACATCCTCAAACCCGCCTAAAATTTTCTTGCAGCCTTGCGTAGTTCGCTGCGCATAATCGATTCGAATGCTGCTAGTTATTCGACGCGGCCGCCACTTGGGCTTTCGATGCCGTGCTGTTTTCTGTTTTTAAAAATTCCAATTGGTCCCCGATGCACGTGCCGGTGCGAAATACAGTGTGCGCGGGTAATTCGAGCACACTGTGCGACCGCAACGAAACTCTTGAAATACGGAACGGCATAACGTGCTCCTCGAGATGCACCACGTTCATCTCCCGATCAAGGAAAATGAGGTCTATGGGAAAGAGCATCCCGATCGTGTGCACCCCGTGGGAGGGAACAATCCATAATCCCTGTCCGGCGCGCGCCCACTTCTTGGTCTTACCTAACAGGCCAATGAGGCGTCGAAGATATGAGTCCGCCACCGCCACATTGGTGGCGACGAAGCGTTCGCGCGTCCGATTTAATACACATACCCGTTCCTGGTAAATCATCAGTTCACTCTCATTCTAGAATTGGCCCGAGGTTTCGAAACGTCTATCGCATCGCTTCGCGTTTACGCCGCCAGATAATAATTCCCACAATCAAAACCGCGATCACACCACACAGTATCCGAATTGCTGTTCCTTCATCCATTTGCCCTTCCTCCTTTTAGATTGACGTACTAAGCTTCAACTAAAGATTAAAAGTCCTGATGGCCTGAATCACAGCTGGCCCGAGAATCACCACGAACATTGCCGGAAAGATGAAAAATACCAGGACCGGCACCATCTTGACCGATGCCTTATTGGCCTTTTCCTCGGCTCGCTGCCTGCGTTTCATGCGCATCGTTTCCGAATGCACGCGCAAGGATTTGGCCAGGTCGGTACCGAATCTGTCCGTTTGGATGAGCATGGCAACGGCGGTCTTAATGTCGTCCACTCCGGTTCGCGCGCCGAGGTCGCGCATGGCTTCGGCACGGCCCTTTCCGAACCTGGCTTCCATATTCATCAGCTTCAACTCTTCGCTCAATTCCGGGCAGGTAAGCTGAATTTCCTGGCTTACGCGAAATATGCTCTGGTCAAGGCCCAATCCTGCTTCCACGCACACCGTGAGCAGATCGAGAGCATCTGGCATACCTTTGATAATCTTGGCTTGTCTACTGCGAATGCGGGACGTCAGCCAAAAATCAGGCAGCATATAGCCGACCATTCCCGCCAGGGCGAGCATCAATATCGGGTTAAACTGATAGAAACCCGAAAAATAAACCACGGACAACAGCACCAGCGGAAGCACGATCTTCGCTCCCTGGAACGCAAGAATGTATTCCGATTTTCTATATCCCGCTCGGATCATCAGAAAATTCGTGCGTGAAACTTCTTTCGAGGAGGACGGCACGATTTTGCCCACATCCTCTAACACGCGTTGCGCGCGATCCTTTTGCTTCTGCCGGAACGAAATCGCCGGCACCGCCGATTTCGCGTCCTGCCACAACCGGGCCAGACGTTCCCGAGCAGGATCGTCGGGAGGAATCACCAATAAAACAAACGTCATGCCCACGATCAGAGCCGCCAGAAAAACTACCGCAATCGTTGCCAAAATCATGTAAGGCTCCTTTCGTCAGAAGCTACACTTCGATGTTTACAATGCTCCACAAAATGAATCCGCCGATAACCTGCATGGTCGCCGCCACGGCCAGAAGGAGAAGTCCCAATGGATCGGTGTACAGAACGCTACTGTACTCCGGATTCAAATAGTTCATCAGAACCAACATCGCGAGCGGCAGCGATATCAGGATGGCCGCCGTCAATTTTCCCTGCGCAGTGCGGACCCTGACCTCTCCCCGAATTTTGAAACGATCGCGCACCGTAGCAGACAAATTTCCGAGAATCTCAGCCAGGTTGCCGCCCGTTTCATCCTGAATGATCAGCGCCGCTGCGAAAAATCGTACGTCCTGCAACGGAACTCGTTGGGTCAAATTGAGCAACGCTTCCCGGAAATGCAAACCGAGACGTTGCTCCTCGTAGGTTTTTCGGAATTCGCCCGCGATCGGATCCGACATTTCCTCGCCAATAATTTCCATGCCTATGTTCAGACCATGTCCAGCTTTTACGGCGCGTGCCAGCAAATCAATCGCTTCCGGAAAATTGCTTTCAAATGCGCTGAGCCTTTTCATGCGCGTCACGTAGACAATTCCGATGGGTATGAATCCAAAGAAGATGGCCCCCAGGAGCGACAAAAGGAAGCCTCCAAAAAACAAGTGGATCACCATGAAAGAACCGAGGAATATAACTCCCGCCCTCAACACGATTTGCCCCGGCTTGGTATCCATTCCCGCTTGCGCAAGCAGGCTGCGTACGTAATCGATCCGCGACCAGCTCGCCAACATTCGATTCAGCCACGGAAGTGTGCTCAACCCCTCGTCCCGAATCAGCTGCGCACTAGCCGACGCTTCAATCGACTCTTCAATCGGGACGCTGCCCGCGAGCCGCCGCACAATTTGCTGGGATTTATCCTGGTTGCCAATCAGCACAAACCCCAGGATCCCGGCAATGACCGCGGCGCAGATTACGATGGATGCAAATATTGCCATAGTTATTTCCTCAGAATTTCATTTCAGGCCGGAACATACTGGTGGGCACTTGAATGCCCGCAGTCATAAGCTGTTCCGTGCACCGTGGCCGAATTCCGGACGGCAGGAATTCGCCAAGCACGTTTCCGTTTTCTCCAATTCCAGATTTCTTGAATGCGAAAACTTCCTGGATCGTCACGACGTCGCCTTCCATCCCTGTGATTTCTGAAATGGACATCACCTTACGCGTGCCGTCGCTGAGTCGCGAGATCTGCACGATGATGTTGATGGCCGACGCCGATTGCTGACGAATCGCTTTTTCCGGCAGATTCAACCCGGACATGGCCGCCATGGTTTCCAACCGGGCCAGAGCATCTCTCGCCGTATTCGCGTGGATCGTGGTCAGCGATCCGTCGTGACCCGTATTCATAGCCTGCAGCATGTCGATCGCTTCTTCGCCGCGTACCTCGCCAAGCACGATTCGATCCGGACGCATACGCAAAGAGTTGATTACCAATTGCCGTTGGCGTACCGCGCCCTGGCCTTCAATGTTGGGCGGGCGCGTTTCCAGCCGCACCACATGCTCTTGCCGCAGCTGTAATTCCGCCGCGTCCTCAATCGTGATAATGCGTTCGCGATTGGAAATGTAGGACGACAGTACGTTCAACATGGTCGTCTTACCGGAGCCCGTGCCACCGGAGATCAGGATGTTGAGTCGCGCGCGAACGCAGCCTTCCAGAAATTGCAGCATATTTGGCGTCAGCGATTTATTCGTGATCAGATTTTCCGCGGTCAAGCGGTCCCGCCCGAATCGCCGAATCGAGAGGCATGAGCCGTCTAAAGTCAAAGGCGCCACGATGGCGTTGACGCGCGATCCGTCGGCAAGGCGCGCATCAACCATGGGCGAGGAGTCATCCACACGGCGACCGACGGCGGAGACGATACGGTCAATGATCAGGCGAAGATGCGCTTCATCCCTGAATTGAGCGTTCGTGCGTTCCAGTTTGCCGTGCCGCTCTACAAATACGTCGCGGTATGAATTCACCAAAATATCGGAGATCGACGAGTCCTTGAGCAGCGGCTCCAGCGGACCCAAGCCGAACACCTCGTCCAGCAGCTCTTGCGTCAGCTGCTCTCTTTCGATCATGGACATTGGCATGGTCTCGCCGCTCACCAGGGACTCAATCGTACGAGTCAGGTCGCGCCGGACCATTTCCCGATCCATGTTCTGCATTCGGTCGAGGTTGATCTTTTGAATCAGGTTTCGATGAATGGTCACCTTCAACGCATTCATGTCGGACCGAGATGGTGACGAAGAAACGGACATTTGTTCTCCTACCTGGATGAGTTCGACGAAAACAGATTCCCCAGCCCCGTTCTGCGAGGCTGAACCGTAGCGCCGGTCAATTCCGTAGCAAAATCCCGCAGCCTGGAAACAATTGCGTTGTCATGATTGTCTGCCAGCGGTGTGCCGGTGTTGACGGCATCGTTGACCTTGGCGAAATTGTTTGGCAGCCGCATGAAGACGTTTCGTTTGGTTCTCTGCTCGATGCTTTTCAGGACCATATCGTCGCGCCGGTGCCAGCGATTGATCACCAGGCGAAGCAGACTCGCGTCCACGTTCCGTGCGACCAAGGCGGAGACTTGTCGTTCGACCGCCCACAGCGATGTGACATGAGCTTCGGAAACCATGAGCACATAGCGGGCTCCGCTCAGCATTTCCGCCCACTCAGCGGGGCAGCTTACGCCAACATCCATCACCACGTAGTCGCTGTGGCTTTGCGCGATTTCAGAAATTCGTGGAATCGCGGACATGGGAATGTTCGCCCACTCGTTCGGATCAGAAATTCCGCCCAAGACTGCAAGCCCGCTTTTGTGCGGGGTCAGTAGGCCGTCAAATAGATGCGTATCCATCCGCGCCGCATTCTGAGCCGCATCGCGCACTGAAAACTTCGGATGAATGTCCAGCATCATGTCCACAAATCCGAGCGGCCGCGAAAAATCAAGCAGCGTTACGCGCTTGCGGCTGATTTGCGCGAGTTGCACGCTCAGATTGACCGCAACCGTTGTCGCTCCCACTCCACCCTTCGCGCCCATAACCGCGATCAACTTTCTAGGTCCTACATTCGAAACGATTCCGCGCTCCTGCTCGAATCGGACC